>JBGCFV010000092.1:0-7383 GCA_045107075.1 Gammaproteobacteria bacterium | reverse complement strand
GAGGTAGTTAACTGCTTAAACTTTGCCCCTCGATTTTTCGCTTTTTGGCAATATGGTTGATCAGCCGTGCTAAGATCGACTTGCTAACTTTCTTCCTTGAGCGATTTCGCGCCGCGCCCTCCCAAAAGCTGACATTCTGCTCACGACCCAATTGCGGACATATTGGCAGTTGAACTCTACTGCTTCCTTGCGAGCCCCTACACTTTACATTCAACGCCTTGACGAAAAGTTTCGCACCAGCAGATCAGATCGTGCAGAAAAGTTTATGTTTCGCGACGGAATAATCGAGGGCTTTGAACCCAAGTTCAAATCGATAGCGAAGGATTGCGATCGATATTTTGATGCGTTGTTCGAATTGAGCGAGAAAGGACTGATTGAGACGGTGCTGTCAGTCTAATCGCAACTAGTCTCCGATTGGCGCAAGGCACCCTTCGCCGCTAGGTCCTCAAGTTATAAGGTTTTGCCACTTAGCCAGTGCGGCTGAGCGGGATTTCTCGTAAGTTTCTCTATCGACTAGGTGACGTTGGGAGTTGAAGTGAATGTGCACGTTAGCATAGACCGAGGCGAACTTGTGTAACGATTTCATTCTTCGAAAACGCAGCATCGCTCGCTCTCTTCGTCGGAACGACAGATGACTGTTCTCCACCCTGTTGTTGGCCCAGCGCCCCATCTCCTGTTTGTCTGTGTTGCCTAGCTCGTCCATTGCGGCCTTGTAAGAACGCAGCCCTTCGGTGGTAATCTCCGCAGGCGAGCCGTGCCGTTTCAGCGCCTTCTTCATGAACCGCAAGGCTGCTTTCTTGTCTCTGGTCTTCGTGACGTAGCTCTCGAGGATTTCGTCCTCCTGGTCGACTGCTCGCCACAGGTAATGCAGCTCGCCATTGATTTTCACATAGACTTCGTCGAGGTGCCACTTCCATTGGCGGAAACCCCGCATCCGGCTTACTCGCTGCCGCTGCACATCGGCTGCGAACAGCGGGCCAAACCTCTTCCACCAGTGCTGTACAGTTTCATGGCAGATATCAGTCCCTCGCTCGGCCAGCAGGTCCTTCCACGTTCCGCAACGAAAGTGGGAACCGGACATACATCATGACGACTAAGCGGATGATCTCGGGTGATGCGTTGAAATAGCGGAACGGGCTGGTTGGTTTCTTAGGTGTGGGCATGGCCCCTGCCCCACCCGCGCCATCCCTTCCGTCAGTCAGGTGCATTTGCTCTGACAGTACCCAACTGGGCATTATTGGTTAACGACTGTTAGGCAATTTAGCTAACCAAAGTCAGTCAAATATAATAAATTCGTTTCGCGTATTCGGATCAAATGAAAAAAACTATCGCCTGCTTTGCATTTTTGTTTTTGATCCTTTCCCCTGCGCAAGCCGCTTTGGGAAGTCAGCTAGATATTGACTTACGTGCAACTGTACCAGAGGTCTGCAATATCGGTTCGGTGACGGCGGTAGCGTCGGCAAACATCACAACGCTTAATGTGTCTGCCAGCTGCAACGCGTCGCGGTTCGCGATACTTCTGGACAGCAAGAACGATCTGGAAATCGTGACAGCTTCGGCCGGTCTTGGTGCTGGGCAAGTGATTGCCTTAGACAAACAGATCATTACGACGCCTGTGCGACCCGGCGCTTTTGAATACCAGATCAGTTTGGCCAACAGCATCCAAGAGCTTGACGGGCTGAATATATCGATTGCAACGTCTTAAACAACAAGCTCATTCTGCCACGAAGTGAAGAGTAAGAGTGTCAGAGTAGTGTCCGGCAACCGGGTTCCCAATCTCGCCTGTCTCCATCTGCACTGACCCTATGCTCCTAACTCCGATCTGGGAGATCAGCGGTATCGTTTGATTTCCGTCTGTCGAAACAGGTAGGTTATTCACACGCACAAAATACTGGATGCGTCCGACGGCACTCCCCTCTTCGTGGATCATATTGCCTTGGTTTTCAGATGTCGCGGAAACATAAATCCGCGTATTGGCCTGGTACACAAAGTCGGTCGATGCCCGGTCGAAACTTTCGAGAATTCCGAAGTCGGCTCGACCCTGGCCATCTGTCATGTCGCCTAACAATCTCATGCTCGGTTCAATGACCAATTCTGGCTCAATTGTTGCCACGACCTGGCCGTTCACGGCTATGTCAAGGATATTGGAATAGCGACCAGCAGGGGCGAAAACGCCTGGCCTCAGTTGTCCGTATGTTAGCAAGACGCGCCCAGTACGGACCAGTTGCTGAACTACGAAGGGCGACAGTCGCAACCTCGTTTCATTAAACACGGCAAAGGAGCGCGTTGCGATGTCGGCATCGGCTCGAATGATAGCTGCGCCATATTGCAAGCCCAATAACGGCGTCGGCCCTCGGGAGGAGATTTCTATAATGCTATTGGCGCAATTAGCATCAGCTGGACCATCGAGGAGTGTCAACTCGAATTGCATTGCGAGATATCCGGCATCGCTTGGATTATAGGATGTCTCTCCAGCTGGCTGCACATCCAAAGCAAACCCTGGGCATGCATGAGCCGCATATCCCGGCAACACCATAGCTAATGCGAAAGCGATTGATTTAAGCGTGGGTTTCATTCGACAGCTCCCGGCAATAGCTCAATTGTTCCTAGATCTTCGTACACTGGGTCGTCTTCAGCAATCGTAAACTCGTAAGACAGTCGCGATTGGTCGAAAGTTGCACGATAGCGACCAGCTGCTAGATCGATAAGGATCGCACGTCCGCTGCGGTTGGTGAAGATCGATTTCTTTTCTTGAGTATCAAGATTGACGAGCTGACCAACCCTAAGCCCCAAGCTATTTCCATCGCGCTCGAACGTAACTACTCTGCTCCGATAATTATCAGAACCCATCTGGATATGATAGCCAGATCGCGCGCCTGGAAGAACGACAAAGCGAGCTGCGCCTACATTGTATCCAAACGGTGCATCCTTCACGTCAACCTCAAACACTTGAGGTTGGAACGGCGAAGTGACACGAAAAGCGGCAGGTCCGAGAAGATCAGATCGTGATCGGAGCGAACGACGTGCCCTTGCACCAATCTCTACAGTTGCGTCCGGCAGGCTTTCATGCTTGCTAACTAGCGCAAAACCCCGGCCAGGATCGCGCGCAACACCGAGCTTACCGTTTGCAAAAGCAAGACCGCTTTGAACCCGAACACGAGCGGTGGTATCTCCCCTGAACTGACCACCTCCACTTGTTTGGGTTAGTCCGACACGAGTGTTGAAGCGGTTTGCTGTATAGTCGGCGACGCCGTTGAACGCCAACTCGTCTTGGAAACTTTGAACTTCGCCGGTGTAACCAAGGTTGCCCACCTCGTCGCGCCGAGCACGCCTGAAGCGCAAAGAACCACGCTGTGACGCGGTATCGTATGTAGCGTTCGCAGTCTGACGCGCTCCAATGCGCCGAGTAAGGTTCACAAAAACACCCACATCGTCCGAGGTTCTGCCTGTTGATGTATATCTCACACCGCCGCTGATGATGGTTGATCCGACTTGATAATTTAGGCCCACGGAGGCGGATAGATCACTTCGATCCCTGGAGTGGAACTCGCTGTAACTTGCGGAGGCGTTTACCCGGAACCGCTCGGTAATACCGCGCTCATAAAAAACAGTATTGTCGAATTTTAGATCTGATCGAAAGAAGCTTCCGATAGGTGTATAATCATCGCTTCTGTACGTTACTACCACCGCAAAGCTCTGACCCAGTTCATTGTATAATGTGTCATCGATCCGAAAAGCCGCATTAGCGGCCACCCCGGCACCTAAAGCTCGCGTACGCGAGGCAGACAGTTCAACTTCGGCGATCCCGTTAAACAATGCGAAAACGGACTCTGAGCCCGCGGCCTGCTGTTCATCCGATAAGAATGCATACGCGCCCTGGGTAAATGTGTCGGAGAAACCGTGCTGGATGTTGCCGCCAATGCTGAATTCATTTGTATACTGGAAACCAGCCCTGCTTTGATCTCGGATTTGACCGGCACCAAATGCGAATTCTGTCAAACCTTTCTCGAGCAGGAAGGCGTCGGTGGCGATTGAGAAGTTGTCGCCGACCCTCCGTCCGAACTCATCCTCCACAATGATAGATACGTCATTCGAGGTGTTAACAAGAGGAATATTATCGAGGTCTACTGGACCCGGTCCCGATTCAAAGCGGGCAACTTCCTGTCCATTGACGAGCACCGTTACCTCACCGGGTCTTTCAAGCGCAAAAGAGCGTTGCCCCAGTCTGCGGATGACGCGGTTAGGCTGTAACTCTCGATATGATCGCCGGACGCCGATTCCAAGAAAGTCGCTGTTGCCAGCGAGAGGGGAGAAATCGTTGAAAAGCGTGCCTGCTTCGTAACGCAGTGCTTGCTCTGGCCGATCCATAAAAAGGATGGTCCGATCTGCTTCGAAACGATCTCCTAGCTGGCCGTCTAACCGAACGATGCCCCCATAATCGAGATTGATCCCCCGCACTCCACCTATGTTGAAGTAGCCCGAAAACCCGAGATCCGCGACAAACGAGTCTGATGTATTCAAGTTGTCGCTCATCGACAGAATGCTCGTTACGCCGGCGGAGAAATTCGATGGCTGCAAACTCACTGCATCGGCAGGGAAGCCGAGCGCAATCAAGTCGACGCTTCGCGCCTCTCGATCTCTTGATGGAGCATCAAAGATCAACGAAAGGTCAGCCTGATCGAGGGCAACCCTGACGCCCTCACCTGCAAGAGCCTCAACAGTTAGGAAGTCGCCTTCCAATCTTGAGAGTCTCTCGAAAAGCTCTCCATCAATGACTGGCTCTAAAATCGCGCGAAGTTGAGAAGCTTGAAAAGCAATTGGCTGAACTAGTGTGGTCCTTGTTATGACACGACCAATCACCCGGCCATCAAAACTCGCTTCCAGTTCAATCGTGACTTGGCGCTCCAGATCCGTAGCGACTGTTTTCGCACGTTGCGATCGTTCGCTTTCAGGGTCAAAAGTTGGTGGCGGCGGAACGGCAGGAACAAACTGACCATCAATAAAGACATAAGTCTGAGCTGCGTCAGATGGTTCGGGGACAGGCTCACCTTCTCCTGGTCGTGGACCCCGTGAAGGGCTCGTTTGCAGAGTGCGTTCTGAGGCGGATGCCTCCTGTGCGGCATCAGACTTTGCGACATCGCTGCCCGATCCTTCGATCGGCCGGCCTTGGCTGGCTATCATTCCTGGCCAGCAGAACATGCGCTTTGCGCCAGATTGATACGTGCCAAAAGCAGGATTACCCAACACATTTGCGTGGGCGGCGCCGCTCGAAAAGACAATTGCAGATGAGAGAAGCAGGCACTTTCTAATCGGTTTTGGGAACGCAGTCATCGGTCGGCTTCTAGTCAGCCCGTTCTTGGACCCTTACCGAGATATCCTCTTCGGTAAGGCCAAGCTCGCTCACATTCATGGTGACCAAAACTGTTGCCCGAGGCGACAGAACCGATTTGTCGATCAACCCAGTAAGATTATCGCCCGCAAGAGAAATCCGTTTATCCCCTTGCGAAAGGATAAAGCGATCGTTGCTGAGCCGCGCAAACGAATCAGAATTATTCTCAATTTGGACCTTCAGACTATCCCCATCGCGTTCTATTGCACCGATCGTTATTCGCGAGAGACGATCTTGATCTTCGACATATACCGCCACGCCAAAGGCGTACACGTATTGAAGGCCGGTAAAGCCCTCGTCAGACTGGACCGCAACTTCACGGACTAAAAGCGTGTACGCGGAATCTTGCTCAATCGCAGGATCTCCGACATACTGAAACCGAAAGGCTTGATCCTCGTTGGGCTGAACAAGAGCTTGAGCGGGAAAAACGATAAAGTCTTCCTCAGCGTCGACTATGGTGAAGTTGCCTTCATCATCATAAACACGTTCCTGAACAATGACCTCAAGAGGAAGAGCCTTGCTCCTCGTATTCTTGACGTTAACGAGACCAGCGATCTTTCCCTCTGAGGGGAAGAGCGAGTGCCGCATAGGCTGAACCTCAAATGCCTGAGCACTTGCTATGCAAAAGGCACAAGCCAGACCTACGCCGATCATGCCACGTGCGAAACGTCCCATTCCCCCTCCATGATCGAGTCAATTCGCCCGATCTTACAGATGGTTGCAGAAGAAAAACGAGGTGCCAGCCCAAAAGCCGACACCTCATTTCAAGTAACCCTATCGCTCTTTACTGAGCAACGAGCGTGATCGTGACGGTATCGCTGTAATCACCAGCGAACACGGTCGTTGTAGGCGCTCCCTGGAAACCAGGGCCTTGCACACCTTGAGTACGGAACTGGATGTTCACATTAGCACCGTTGCGCAAAGCTTCGCTCCCTGCATAGGTGTAGCTTTTGCTAGGATTGAACACAGTAGCGTTCTGAAGCGGTGTGCCCGGAGACACAGGAAGCGTATCGACACCAGTGCCTGGATTGATCTGGTACGGAATCTCGTTCCCTGGGCCGGTTTCAGTGCCGTCGCGAAGAAGGGCACCGTTTTCCGCCGCCACTGTGAGAATCAGACCGTTTGCGCTATTGCAAACCATACCAAAGTCAGACACGCGTGCGACATTCGTAGTCGTAGGCGTCACAGCCAATTCCCCGAAATCCACCAGATCCGTTCCGGTGGTGTTGGTTAGGCCGCAGAACTCAGCGACTTCGCCGTTCAGCTCGATTTCGATCTCCGTGACAGGCTCCACCGAGAACACCTGCGCCATAGCCGGAGTGGCGATGAACATAGACACAGCAGTGCCGAAAATAAGTTTCTTCATGAATTTTCCCCATAAGACACCCCTAGAATTGAGGCGTTTGCACATTGGATGCCAAAAATGACTTTGACTATTTAATGCACCTGACCTGCCTTTTTCAAACAGCGACAAGCGCGACTTCGCGCGACCAGCGAAGTTGGCAAACACGCGAAAGGCTTCAAACACCAGATCGACACTGCCAACGACAGGTACGTCGAAACGGGCCTATTCAAGCCTTCCATACGCATTTGTGTTGCGGCGAGAGCATTCCCACTCGCGACGTCCGCCTAACAAGATATTACCAAAGTGTAAACGCGCAAAGTGCCGGATTGGGCAGTAGGTCCTTCATAAAGCAAGAGCGTAGCAAATTGGGACGGCGAGCGACACTTTGGTTAGCGCAAAGGTTAGCGTAAGCTCTTCTCTTAGATTCCGTTGCTGGGGAGCGAATTGCATTCGAAGCTGAACGACGGTTGCTGGGCCGATTGCGGGACTTCGGCTTTATGTGGGGTTCCTGAGCAAAGCGGACCGTCGCCAAACGACCCAGTTGCGGACGTCCTGTGCAGGCAAGACATGTTCAAATAGCGGTCATGCACAGAGCCACGCCGCAGAAGTTGATTTCCATTTGAGGAGCTGTATTCCTAAGGTATGACAC
>JBGCFV010000091.1:0-23600 GCA_045107075.1 Gammaproteobacteria bacterium | reverse complement strand
GGCTCGGGAGGTGACCCACACGGTGCTTCTGGTTGACCTCGACCTACGTCGCCCGAGTGTTCATGAGTTTTTCGGCTACGAGCCTCCGCACGGCATTATCGACTATCTTCGTAACGACGTGCCGCTGCCCGATATTCTGTTCAATCCTTCTGTTGAGCGGTTGGTTGTGCTTCCAGGTAAGCAGCGTGAAACAAATTCATCTGAAATGTTGTCGTCGCCGAGAATGCTGGACTTGATTGCTGAGCTCAAAGCTCGCTACCCCGAGCGTATTGTGATTTTCGATATGCCACCAGTTCTCGCTACCGACGATGCCATTGCGTTCGCTCCAAACGTAGACGGAGCGTTGGTTGTTGTTCAGAACGGCGCCACAAAACGTGAAGACCTCGCTACTACCTACGATTTGTTACGTGGTACAAAAATAATTGGCTCGCTGATTAATCAGTCTGAAGAGCCTACCCAATCGTATAACTACTAAACAAGTTGAACGCTGTCTTAATGCGTTCGAGATAATCGGCAGACACTATGTACGAGCAATTTTACAATTTTGAAGAGAAGCCCTTCACGCTGCTTCCTGACCCGTCTTTCCTGTATCTGGGCAAGAAGCACCAAATGGCGTTGACCATGCTCCAGTACGGACTGGCAAACAATTCCGGTTTCAGTGTCATTACCGGTGAAATCGGTTCAGGCAAAACTACGCTGATTCGGGCTTTGCTTAATGAGATGGATGACGACGTTTCGGTCGGGCTAATCAGCAATACCCACCAGTCATTCGGCGACCTGCTCCAATGGGTGCTAATGGCGTTTGGTCTCGAGTACAAAGGCAAAGAAAAAGTAGAGTGCTACGAGGACTTTGTGAATTACGTTGTGAACGAGTACGCGCACAAGAAGCGCACGGTCTTGATCATTGACGAAGCTCAAAACCTGTCTATCGACGCGCTTGAAGAAATGCGTATGCTGTCGAATATTAATGCCGATAAGAATCAGGTGTTGCAATTAATTCTGGTGGGTCAGCCTGAGCTGCGTTCCACTCTTATGTTGCCCAGTCTTCGTCAGTTTGCTCAGCGTATATCTGTGAACTATCACCTGGACGCGCTCAGCGCCCAAGAAACCGTGAGTTACATCCATCATCGCATCAAGACAGCAGGCGGCGACGAATCAATTTTTCCGGAGCGCTCCTGTTCGCTTGTCTGGTACTACAGCCGCGGCATTCCACGGGTAATAAATACTATCTGTGATACGTCACTGGTATACGGATTTGCAGAACAAAGCGAAGTGATTGAAACGTCTATTATCAAAGACGTAGTACGCGACCGGAAAATGGGCGGTATTTTTGCAGGACGCGATGACGAAGAGGATGAAGACGTCGATCTTGCAATACAGTCTGACGGTTCTTCCTGAGCATGATCTCCTCGCGCGCCCTCGCGCACGGAGAGCCCCCGTGTTAGCTCGACTGCGTCAAAGCGAGTTCATTGTAAACGTGTCCAAAGTCTTTGCCGGCAACGGCATAGTCTTCGCAATATCTCTTTTCGCAATTCCTGTGGTTTCGCGTTTGTACACTCCAGAGCACTATGGAGTCATCGGCCTGTTTATATCCATATCTTCTGTCGTTGCTATCATTGCTACGCTCAAGTATGAAATGGCGTTGGTACTACCCGAAAAAGACGAAACGGCTGGGGATCTGTTGCGTGCGACGTTTTTGGTAACGGTACTCATTTCACTGCTGACGCTCGTCGCAATTGCCGTCATGAAATTGTGTTGTTCCCGATTTCAGATTGTTGAGAGTCTGGGACGCTATATTTGGCTTTTACCCGTGATCATTTTTCTAACGGCCACATCCAAGTTGCTTGTGAACGGTTGGCTAATTCGTAAAAAGCAATTTGGTCGTATGGCACTTGCTGGTATGAGTAACACACTCGTTAATCTCGGGCTTAGGATATCGCTTGGATTCTTTATTGGTAGCACCGTGTGGGGGCTTGTAGCGGGACTGCTGCTGGGGTTTGCTGCGGGTCTGTTAGTGGCTTGGCCTCAATCGCGTGAGGGCTTCAAATGTAGCGAGGGGACGTCGGCATTGAGTGCGCTCAAAAACTATCCTGAATTCCCGATCTACACCATGCCGGCCGATTTCGTGCGTACGTTTGCACAGAATCTGCCAATTTTCATGCTTGGATTTATATTTTCGCCCGTTGTTTCCGGTCTCTACTATATGGCCGACAGATTGATCAAAGCGCCTGTAGAACTGGGTTTGCATGCGTTTCGTGGCGTCTACTTACAAAAAATGTCTGCCATGTACAACGCGCACGAACCGCTCAGAGCTACCTACGTTAAAACGGTCGCGATCATGTTCTTATTGGGGGTAGGGCCAGCGTTACTACTGTTTACGTTTGGTACGGAAATATTAACCTTCGTGCTGGGTGATAAATGGATGCAAGCGGGAGAGTTTGCCGAGATTCTGGCGCCGCTGTTACTGTCGTTCTGGATTACCTCTCCGGCTGCCATGTTGCTTATTACGTTACGACGGCAAAACTACTGGCTAATAGTTCAAGCAACCATAGCGGTGCTGCAGCTCATTGTCTTTCTATATACTTACACTACTGGCCAAACAGCTGTTTGGGCGCTGTCTGCATTTGTTACTGTCCAGCTGGTGATTAACCTGCTGCTGATGATGTTGGTTTTCGGATTACTGGGTCGTCAGGATTTGAAGAGTCATCCGCAATGAAATGTGAGGCGATAGGGGTGATGACCGTTGCGGATACCGCGGCAATTCGGCACTTGAAATACACAGATCGATCATACCGTCAGCGAGCGCATGAAGCGCTGGTCTGATTTTTTAAACATAGACTCATTACGGATTTCGCCAGACGTCTAACCCGTTGTCCGTAGGTAGCAAACTAAAAACAGCCGTGGAGGCGCAGCGTGGAATTTACCGATAGTCAACTAGCTCAGCTAATCATAGGCCTTGGTGTCGGTTTGGTTATGTTTGTGGTTGCATACGCGGCTTCGGAAAAAAGCATTATTACACTGCTTGTGTTGATGGTGCCGTTCCAGATGATTAACACGGGCTATGGAACCTTGAATACCGTACTCGTGTATATGGTCGGTTTCATTTTCATGCTGCGAGGGCGACTAAAATCTTTCCCGCTACTGTGGTCGGCTCTTTTCATTTTGTTTGCGCTCTTGTTGTCCACGTCGCAAGCCCACAAAAGCACTTTCCTCGATCACTTTTTCTACATTGTCACCATTGCTGCAAACTTTGTATTGTTTTACCTCGTATACAATTTTGTGGCCAAGTCGACGACCCACGAACGTTACGGTGTCAATTTGCTGATTGGCACGGGAACGTTGGTTCTGGTGTTTAGTGCGATTAAAATCACCACCGGTTTTAATCCGGGCATCGCGTTCGGTATTAGTGAATTTGCCACCATGGATAACCTGGAGGGCCAACAGCGTTTTATCGGTTCGTTTGCCGCGGCCGGTATTAACGGCGCTTTCCACGCGATGCAGTTAGTGCTGCTTGCATTCGTCGTGATGTACAACAAAAAACCGATGGCGAGAATTATAATTGGCGCACTGTTTCTGGGTAACGCGGCGTTCCTGGTCGCGACGGGCAGTCGCGGCAGTTTCATTTCGATGGTGTTCGGTATTTTTCTGTTACTTGTTTTGTTTATTCGGCAGGTTGGCATGGGCCGTGTTGTCGCGCTGGCCGTTGGGCTTCCGATGATGTTCTTAACAGCGGCGTTTGTCATTATTAAGTTTACGACTTACAACGTGCTGTTTGAACGACTAATGGAAACCGAGTTTGACGGTCTGACACCTGACACCCGAAACTTTAGTTATGTACTCGAAAAAATTCCGAATAAAATAGTGTTAGGTCACGGGCCGAGAATGGTGCTGCCTAATCAGGAAATCAGGCGCATTCCTGGTTACGAGCCTATGGCTTGGCCCCACAACGTTTACTTCTATATCGCCTACACCACGGGTGTTCTCGGTCTGGTGGCGTACTTGTCATGGTTCTTCGCCTTAACCATGCGCTACATACGTGCGTTTCGATATCGAAGTGAGTCGGCCTACTTAACCGCACTGCCGCGTGTAGGCGTAGTTATCATGATGATGTTTCTGGTGGACGAGCTCAAGATTGAGTTTCTGCGATTTGGACTGGCTGACTATCAGCAGTATATGTTCGCCTCTTGGGCGGTAATGTTGGCGATGGCCGATCGAGCTTTTTTTGAAGGGCGGCGGGATACTCAACTTGCAAACATGAAACGCTATGACACGGGTTGAGTCTACTCGTTACGAAGCTTTGATTAGCGTCTTGCTTGAACGTGTCGAGCGAGATGGCGGCCGGTGAGCGTTGTACGCAAAGCGGTCTGGCTGTGGCGCAGACTGAGCGTTATGGGGCCCGGCGAAATTGTATCGCGGTTGAGCGACCAGACGTACTTGTTAAAGCTGCGATGGCGACACAAGCTTCCACCCGCCACATTACCGGAGGAGCCCACCGCATCGAGCCGACAGCCTGAGTTTAGAGTCGGTTCTTTATCGTTCGATACCGCAAAACTTGCCGTCGACTACGCACCCGTTTTAGAAGGAGTCGTGAGCTACGGTGGCGGAGACTGGCAGTTTGACGAAGGCGCGGAAGCCTGGCACCGCGAACACACGACGCTGCGCGATTGGCCGCAGCTGTTTTTTAATGCCATTGACTACCGGCCCGGCAATCCGGTGGGCGATGCCCGTCGCTCCTGGGAGCCAGCGCGCCTTCAGAACCTTATTGTCCTTGCAGCTCGTGCTCGTGACTTGGGCGCTGAGCCGCGATCAGCCGATAGAGAGTTGGCTCTTGACCTCATTGAGCGACAACTCACTTCGTGGTGGACGCATAACCCGTTGCTCCACGGCATCCACTATGTGTCGGCAATGGAATGCGGACTGCGCTGTGTATCACTTGCACACGTTGCGTCTCTTCTTGAGGCGCGGGGAAGGCTCAGTGTCACCGTAAGAGCCATTGTGTTGGCGACGATTGAGCAACACGCCGATTTCATCCGCAAACGGATTTCCAGTCATTCATCCGCGGGCAACCATACGCTAGCCGAATGCGCCGGTTTGATTTACGCAAGCTTGATGCTGCCGGAAAGAGACGCCTCGTCCGAGGACGAGAAGTTTGCTACTGAGTTGTTTGTATCCGAATTTGATCGGCAGGTAAACGCTGACGGCGGAGGCTTGGAGCAGGCGACGTGGTATCACCGCTTCAATGTGGAGCTGGCAGAATGCGTCAGCGCCACGCTTGAGGCAAATGGCCGTGCCGTGCCGTCCAGGCTATCGAATGCGCTTGACCGTGGCGGACGTTTTCTCAAGGCTCTGAGCGCGTGCGTTGACGAATTTGTAAAACTTGGCGACTCGGACGACGGCTATGCGGTCAGCCGCTACTACAGTGGTCGATGGCGTGCGCTGCCAGAGCCTGCCTCTATCCAGCATTTCAAACAGTCAGGCATATCGTGTATCCAACACTTTGGCTGGAGTTTGATTGTGCAGTATGGCCCGCTTGGTATGGCACCGTCCTATGGCCACGGTCACGCTGACGCCTTGAATATGGTTCTGACGCTAGACGGAGTCCAATTGCTTTGCGATTCAGGTACCGCGGCTTATTCTGGCGAGAGCGCACCTCTGCGTGATGGCTTTCGAAGCTGCGTGGCGCACAATACGGTGCAGGTTGGGAGCGGAGATTTTGCAAGGGCGCTGAGCCCGTTTATGTGGAGTCATCCGTACGATTGCGCCATGTTGCATCACGCGCACAGCGAGCAGCAGGTTGAGCTGTGGTTGTCCCTTTCGGTGAACGAAAGCAGCTCTTTTCGTGTTCAGCGCTACATACGCGTTACGGAAGACGATTTTTCTGTTGTCGACAAAGTGCAGGCAAGCGAGGTTCAGGAAGTAAGCCAGAGGTGGCACGTTCCATTTGAGGCCGTGCAGAGTGAGCCGCGACAAACTGTGTTTCAGGCTGGTAGACAGCTCAAATTTGCGCTGGTGACAGGTAACTTTAAAAATGAGGCGTTAGCCACTAAAGTAGCACAGCGGTCAACGGCGTACGGGGAGCTGGAATCGATGACGACGCTGTGTCAGACAGTGTCAGCTTCGGACTGCTGGCTGGCCATGCAAATTAAACGTAGTTCCAGCCTGGAAGTGGCCGTCGAAAAAGGGGAGCAAGAGGCAATGCAAAAACGAGCACAAGAGTTTTTCAAATGAGACTGGAACGCATCCGGGTGCTGGACGTCCCCGTTGATCCTGTCACGATGGATCAAGCGGTCGAACGCGCACGACAATGGCTAAGAGAGGGTAAGCAGGGCAATATTTTGGCGGTAAATCCGGAAAAAATCATGACCGCTCGCGACGATTCCGAGGTCCACGGTTTTTTAAGTTCCGCGCGTCTGCTCATCCCGGATGGAATTGGAGTTGTCACGGCGTCACGGTGGCTTGGACTTGGGCGTTTCGAGCGTGTTTCCGGTGCTGACCTGATGCCAAAGCTGTGCGAGATGGCGGCTAACGAGGGCTACCCGGTGTTTCTGTATGGCGCGAGCGAAGAGGTTAATCGGAAGGCCAGTGAGGAGCTCTGTCGGCGTTATGACAAATTAGACATTGCCGGAACCAGCCACGGCTTTGTAACTGAGGAGCAAATGCCGGGCTTAATAAAAAGCATTAACGACAGCGGAGCAAAGCTTGTTTTCGTCGCGCTCGGAAGTCCTCGACAGGAGCGCTGGATGCAGAGCTACATGCCGCAGTTGGATGCTCGCGTTTTTCAGGGTGTGGGTGGCACGTTCGACGTGCTCTCCGGCGAGGTGAGGCGAGCACCCAAGCTGATTCAATCTCTTAATCTGGAATGGCTTTACCGTCTACTGAGTAATCCGCGCCGGTTGATCAGGCAAACAGCTTTGCCGCGATTTATGTTCAGTGTAATTCGGGCAAAATTGACCTCCAGAGGCTGATAACGGTTTTTACACGCTATAAACCACGTTATTAGATGAAACTCGTGGTAGCATTGCTGGTCAAAAAAATGGCCTATCTGCCCGAGAACTAACAAGATTGCCTCAAGCAGCCAACCTCACCAAGATGGAGATAACCGTTGAGTACAGACACCCCTAAAACCCGCGAAGATCGCAACGTCATGATTGGCGTGATCGCGTTTGTCGTGGCTTTGCTTGGCTTATTGCTGACCTATTTTGAAGGCCTCAAATTCATGGTTGGGGAGTGGTCTCAGGAAGAGTACAGCCACGGCTATTTGATTCCGGCAATTGCCCTGGGTTTATTGTGGCAGCAGCGCAAGAACTTGTTCGCTCACCGCTGGAAGGGAGCGTGGCTAGGATTGCTTCTGGTTATATTCAGCACCTTTCTGGGGCTAATGGGTGAGCTTAGCGCCCTGTACGTCATTATTCAGTACGCTTTTCTGGGTTCGCTCGTCGGCCTGTTGCTTACACTGATTGGCTGGCGCGGGATGAAATATGCGTGGGCACCTCTGCTGTATTTGTGCTTCATGATTCCTCTGCCTGACTTTCTCTACAACAATTTGTCCGCCAAGCTGCAGCTCATTTCATCAGAACTGGGCGTAGCGGTAATCCGTGCGTTTGGAATTAGCGTGTTCCTCGAAGGTAATGTCATCGATCTCGGCGTGTACAAGCTTCAGGTGGTTGAAGCCTGCAGCGGACTGCGTTATCTCTTTCCGCTAATGAGTTTTGGCTTCCTCTTGGCATACATGTTTAAAGCGCCGTGGTGGCAGCGGGCGATTATTTTCCTGTCTACCATTCCCATTACAGTACTCATGAACAGCTTCCGTATCGGCGTAATTGGTGTGCTGGTAGACAAATACGGAATTGAGCAGGCTGAAGGCTTCCTGCACGACTTTGAAGGCTGGATTATATTCATGGCCTGCGTCGGAATTTTGTTGTTAATGATGAAGCTGTTTATGGTGTTCTCGCGAGACGATCGCAGCCTGCGGGATATTTTAAATCTGGAGCCGGGAGAGCCTGTTTCATCCGAACAAGTTACGTCCAGCGCTTCCTTTGGGAAACCGTTTTTTGCAGCCGTCGGCCTTATCGTTATTGCGGCGCTGGGTTCCAGCTACTTTGATGAGCGGGACGAAGTTATTCCTGAGCGAGAACGCTTTACGTCGTTTGACCTGACCATTGGCGACTGGGAAGGGCGCAACATACCGGTTGAATCCGTTTACCTTGACGTCTTGAAGATGGAAGACTACCTGAGTGCGCAATTTATCAGCGAGGCCAATGATTCACTCGTAGACGTGTGGGTGGCCTATTACTCAACTCAGCGCAAGGGCGTTGCGATTCACTCGCCCAAAACCTGTTTGCCAGGCGGCGGCTGGAAAATTGAAAAGTTCGAGCAGAAAGTGGTCGACAATGTTCAAGGCGCGGTCAACAACCAGGTGGCGGTGAACCGCACCATCATGACTCAGGATCGATCTCGTCTGCTGGTTTACTACTGGTTTAAACAGCGAGAGCGAAACATCACTAACGAGTACGCCATGAAGTGGTACCTGTTCTGGGATTCGCTGACGCGTAAGCGTACAGATGGAGCCTTGATGCGACTTATTGTCAGTGTTCCCGACGGAACCGATATTGTCGCGAAAGAGCAGATCCTGCAGGACTTCATGCGTGAATCGTATCAGCCTCTTGTCGAATACGTTCCGGACTAGATCGTGAATGGGGCTGGGTTGGGTGCAACTGAATCAGTTCACCCGCGATGTTGCTGGCGTAACAACGGCGACGGGTAACAATGAGTTTTTTCTCCAGTTTCTTTGTGGCGTTACTCGTGTGCATGCTGTTGGTGCCGCTTCTCATGCGGTATGCCGATGCGCTCGGGCTGACGGACGAAACCAATGACCGTAAAGTCCACGACGGCGTTGTTCCTCGCTGTGGCGGCATTGCCATTGTGGCTGGATTCGTCGCATCCATGACGCTTTTCTGGCCAGACAGCCAGCTTAAAATTATGATTGTTGTGGGCGCCCTGATCATTGCCTTATTTGGTTTTCTGGACGATCGCAGCGACCTGGATTATCGCTGGAAGTTTTTTGGTCAAATTATCGCCTCTGTTCTTGTCGTCGCGGCCGGACTGCGCATTGATGTCTGGCCTTTTGTGGGCATTGACGCGGTCTCAATTTACCTGTCGGCCCCGGTTACCGTTATCTTTCTCATTGGCGTTACCAACGCCATGAATCTGTCGGATGGTCTGGACGGTCTCGCGGCCGGTGCGTCGCTCATTACCCTGGCGGCACTGGCGTGGCTGTTTTGGCTAGCGGGCAATACTGTGATGGTGACGTTCTCCATGGCCGCGATTGGATCCGTCTGCGGCTTTCTACGTTTTAACAATCACCCGGCCGTTGTGTTTATGGGGGATACAGGCAGCCAGTTTCTTGGCTTTATTACCGGGTGTTTGGCGGTCTATTTGTGTCAGCGCACCGACGTAGCGTTGAATCCTGCGCTGCTTTTGCTGTTAGTCGGCTTACCCATTCTTGACACGCTATCGGTGATGCTCTGGCGCATTCGCACAGGTCGCTCACCTTTCTCACCGGACCGAAACCACTTCCATCATCGTTTGCTCGATTTTGGTTTGCTGCACTACGAGGCCGTGTCGGCGATTTATGTGGCGCAAATTTTCCTGGTTTCACTGGCCGTCGGTATTCGTTACCAGGGCGACTTCCTGGTGGTGGGGCTTTACGTCTTGTTTGCGTTGTTAGTTGTCGGGTTTTTTAGGTGGGGCAGAATCCGCAACTTTCAAATTCGGGCAAGTGTTGAAGGTCAGGGGTTCGTGGAACGGCGTAACAACTGGCTCCGGCGTTTTCCGGGTCTTCCGGGCTTTATGGTTCGAATAACCGAGCTGCTGGCCGCCGGGTTCTTGATTTTCGCCGCAATCTATTCAAAGTATGTGCCGGAGCAGCTAGGAATTGGCGCTGCGGTTATGGCGGCTCTTGCTATGGCGGCTGGCGTAACCCCGCAGCCCTGGCGCAATAATTTGTTTCGCGTGGTGATATATATAACAGGCATCGCAGCCGTTTATTCGCTGCTGGGCCAGCCACGCTTCGAGCTATTGCAAAACTGGCACATCAACGCTTACATGATTGGATTGGGACTGTGTCTGGTGTTTAGTATTCGCTTGACGCGGCGAGAGGTGTTTCAAACGACGCCGCTTGATATTCTCATTGTAACCTTCGTGTTAGCGATTGTAGTGGCGTCGACATTGACCGAACGCTCCGATTTTTCGACGCAACTGGCCGACACCGCAATACGTCTGGCCGTGTTTTTTTACGTTAGTGAATACCTTTCCAGCCGGGGGCAGGGGGCGTTAAAGTTGCTTCCCATGGCGGCCATGGGTGCATTGACCATTTTGGCTGCTCGAGGCCTGATGGCTGGTTAAACCAAATAAAAATGCCGTGCTTTAGGGCATCAAGCATTCATTATTCGTCGGCTATCTGTTCTAATGGCTGGCCGAAATCACCCCGCTTGTCGGGCATTGATACCGAAAGATTGAGGATTTGACATGAAAAGATTGATTACTGTCGGACTTGTGCTGACGCTGGCATTGTCATCAGCGTCCTGTGGTGGCAAGGAAGGCCGCGCGGGTGAGTATCTCGAGCGAGCGCAAAAATCGTTCGATTTGGGTGATTATGTCAAAGCCGAGCTGGACGTTAAGAACACGCTGCAGATTGACCCTAACAGTGTTGCTGCGGTGAGACTGATGGCCAAGCTGGCTGAAAAACAGGAAAAGAGCCGTGAGCATTTTCAGATGCTGCAAAAAATTGTTCAGCTCGATCCAAGCGATATTGACGCTCATGTAAAGGTTGGTCGTGTTTATGCGGCGGCCGGACGTATGGAAGAAGCCCGCAGTCACGCCGACTCGGCGCTGGCCGTTGACCCTAACAGCGGTGACGCCCGTATCCTGAACGCCACCATTGTCTTCAAAGAAGGCGATATCGAAGGTGCGCGCGAGATTGCCAATGACGTGCTAAGTGCAGAACCTCGCCAGTCTTCGGCGCTGGCATTTTTGGCGTCAACCTACCAGGCTTCAGAGCCCGATCGCGCTCTGGACCTGCTGGACCGGGCTATTGCAGCTGAGTCTGACAATGAAGGTCTGCACAAAGTCAAAATTGCTTTGCTGAATCGATTGGGCCGTAAAGATGCGGTGCAAGACGAGTTACGCAAGGCCATTGCCAAATACCCGAACAGTAACGAGTACCGCTACTCACTGGCGAATTTCCTGGGTGAGCAGGGGCAGCTCGAACCGGCGCTTGAAGTGTTGGAGAACATCATTACCGCGAACCCGGACGATACAACGGCCAAGCTGTACTACGCTCAGTACCTGGGCAACAACAAGAACGCTGAATCGGCCATTGATATTCTGAAGCAGTACGTTCAGGAAGAGCCAGAAGTGCAGCAATTCAAGTTTGCTTTGGCTCAGGCCTATGTACTGACCGGGCAGCGTGGCGAAGCCCGAAATGTGTTTCAAGGCGTAATCGACACCGACGCCAACGGTCCAAGCGGCATTCAGGCTCGCACCAAGCTTGCCAGTCTGCAAATGCTAGAGGGCGAAGAAGAGCCGGCCAAAGAAACCATTGCGGGCGTTTTGGCCGACGAGCCAACCAACGCTGAAGCCTTGCTGATGCGCGCCAGTATTGATTTAAGAGACGGTAACTCGACCTCTGCGATTAACGACTTGCGTACTATTTTGCGTGACAACCCTACGCATCAAAACGCGCGCTTGTTACTGGGTAAAGCTCACGCACAGGCCGGAGAAAGTAATCTGGCTATGGAAGAGTATCGCCGTCTTCTGGATGCCAACCCGAACAATCTGGAAGGTCGTCGCGACCTCGCTGTGCTGTTAGTCCAGAGTCAACGTTGGGACGAAGTGCGTTCTTTGCTTGAAGTAGGACTTAAACAAGCTCCAAACGACCTCAAGATTTCACGTCTGTTGATAGATACTTACATGCGACAGCAAGAGTGGGACCTGGCCGAGGGACTGGCGCGGAATATTCTGACGGAAGATCCCGATTCAGCCATGGGACACTATGTGATCGCACGTATTCTTCAGGCGAGGGGCGAGTTTGGAGACAGTATTCCGGCGTTCAAGAAAGCGCTTGAGTTCGCGCCTGACGCGATTGAGAACATCACCGGTCTGGTAAGAAGCTACGTTCGTCTGGACGACACTGACGAGGCGCTGGCGTTTCTTGAGAACTTCTCGGCCGAGCATCCTGACAATATTCAGGCCCTGACGCTTTGGGGTGAAATGCTGGCGCGCAAGCAAGACTGGGCGGGCGCTACGCGTAAAAACGAGGCCGCATTAGCCAAGAACAAAGCCTGGCTGCCGGCTTACCGCAATCTGATTGGTATTCACTTGCGTGCCGGTGACCTCGACAAGGCCGACGGTGTTGTCGAGAGGGGTTTGAGCAACGCTCCGGACAGCGCTGATTTGCTGATGATGCGTGCCACCATTTTTGAACAGCAAGGCATGTGGGATAAAGCGATCGATTTGTACGATTTATTGCTGACACGTAACTCGGGCCTGGACATCGCGGCGAACAATTACATCGCGCTGGTGGCCGATCATCGCGCTGATCCCGCAACTTTGGACAAAGCACTGGCAATTGGGCAGCGTTTTTTAAACAGTGATAACCCGATTTTCCAGGATACTCTCGGCTGGTTGATGTTCAAAATGGGCGATATTGAGCAGGCTCTGCCTCTTTTAGAGCAGTCTGTTTCAAAGGCCGGACAGCTTCCCCAGTTAAGGTATCACCTTGGGATGGCCTACTATCGTCTTGATCAGCTTGAGAATGCACGACGTGAGCTGGAGGCGGCTACGCAAAACGCCGATACCGATTATCAGGGTTATGCTGAGGCTAAAGCGACACTTAAATTGTTGTAAGTCGTTGCTACGCATTTACTTTACATAGTATTGCGGCGCAACGGACACGCTTGCACTTTAGGTTATGTTCGCCTAAAGTCGGTGAATGTGAAAATTGTGACGTCAGTCACGATTAGATCGTGATGGGGGGAGGATTCTCAATCGTCGAATTTGTTAACACTTTTAGTGTTTCCGGACGAAGAGAATTACCCAAAAGTTAGTAGAAACAAAGTATTAAGCCGCTTGGCATGGATCTTGTATAATTTCATTATCAGCGCTTTTGGCGTTGAGTTTGAGGGAATGAGAGAAAGTCAACAATACAAGCTTAAGCTTTTGGGTTCGGCGGCATACTGCTGAAGGGCCAATAATTTTAACAAGACCTCTTTAACTGAAGGGAGATACACAATATGACTATCAAGCCAATGATCAAGTCGATCGCAGTGATGGCAGTGGGCGGAATGATGTTTAACGCCAGTGCTAACAGCGTCGGTTTTGATGCAATGAACTACGAGGCTGCCGTAGGCGACACCGTTTCTGTAGACGTTCTTTATGATTTCACAGTCGACGCTATGTTTGGCGGCGCTGTAAACGTCATTTTTGACGCAACACAAATCGGTGACGTTCAGTGGGTAGACGCTGAACTCGCTCCTGACGCACAGGCTCCTGCATCACCAAACGGTGTTCTGGAAGACGGTGCTGTAATCGGTGCTGGTGTTGGAACATTTGAGTTCTTCAACGGCATGACAAGTGCTGGCGGAATCGGTACTTTGACGTTCACATTCCTGGGCGGAGACGGCACTTCAGCTACAACTCCTTGCGGAATGACTCTTTGCCTGGAAGAAAATGGTATTAACCCATTTGTTAGCCTGGCAGGACAATCTGTAGGTGCTGACCTTCTTGCTGCTGGCAACGCCGGCGCATCAGTTGCACCAATTCCAGTACCTGCTGCAGTATGGTTCATGCTCAGTGGTCTGGGCGCACTTTTCGGCTTCGGTCGTAAAAAAGCGTAAGACTTACCGTCTAGTCCCTCAGGGGACAGGATAGTCAGAAAGCCCTGTGTTACGAGAGTAACGCGGGGTTTTTCTGTTATGGGATGTAGCGTTTTGAATACCTTAAAATCAGTGGTGGTCAACCCGGGCAGAACCCGTGTCGCGCTGGACTATCTGGCGGACTATGCGGTTCTCGCACTCAGACTGGTCTGACTGTAAATTGTGTCGCGTCAGACTTTAGGTGTAGTCGCGAAGGGCACGATCGTATCTTGTGTGCGGTTCCGCCTAGATTAAGTTTGCGTAGAGCGACAAGGCCAAAGAATTTCCACGTTCGGCTAAATTGTTCTCATCGTCTATTTGCGTGTAAGGTCAAAGTTGTCAGGAAAACTGGAAAACTAATGGAGAGAGTTATGCAATGGAAATATCCAGTTCGATTTTTTGTGGCTACGGCCGTATTCAGTTTGGTGACGGCAGCTGAAGCGAACAGCTTCGGTTTTGAGCAAGCATCTGTGTCAGCTTCGTCGAATACTTTAGCGTCTCGTTTGGATACGACTACACCGAGTTCGCGATGTTCGGTGGACGTGTAAACATTATTTATGATCCGGCCGAGATTGAATTTACCGGTTACGTTGGTGCCGTTTTGCCCGGCGATGTTGACTTCGTCGGGCCTCCCGGCGGTGTTTTAATTGAGCCGGGAGTGATTGGTCCGGTTGGTGTTGAAACTAATGATTTTTTTCAAGGGGCGAACAGCGCTTCGCAAATTGGCACACTGAGCTTCACTATTTTAAACGCCGGATCCGGTAACACTCCGTGTGGGGCAACCTTGTGCATTAGCGTGTCGGCGGTTAATCCGTTTGTAAGCCTCGCCGGTCAGGAGGTGAGTGGGCAACTTTTGGGGCAGGGGTTGTCAAGTTTTCAGGTGAATCAGGTGCCGTTGCCAGCCGCTGTTTGGTTGTTTCTAAGTGGTATCGGCCTGTCTTTCGGCGTCAGGTTCAGGTCGAACTGACGCAACGGCCGCATACCTTATCCAGATTTAGCTCCAGTAAACCACTTATATGGCAGTTTTCATCTCAATGGGATTTACACGGATCTTCCTGCGCTTCGCAAATTCATACCATTACTTTCAATGTCTTATGAAGCCTTTCTCTGGAAATGGCTTATGTAAAGTGACAGAAATGTTATGTTTAACGAGGGTTTATCCCTATATTTTGTTTAATCGCACTTGATGTAATCAAGGTCTAAAAGTAGTAGTCTTGGTGGCTAGCAAGAGAAAAAAGACATGGCTCGCCAGGTAGGAAGCCATTGTTTGGGAACACTAAACCTTTGGGGGGTTGTGGCAACGCTGCCACTGTGGACATCGAGTTTGCTTCATCACACGTCTGCAAAAAAGCCGAATCACACCTCTCAGTTGGTGGACACAATAACAACAGCGAACACCTACGTTATGACTCATAGGTGTTGCTGTGGTGAATCAGGCGCAGGATAAACGCTACATTCGCCTCAGCTTCAACGTGTTTTTTTAAACAGGTTGGCGCGTAATAAAGTTGGTCACATGTGTTTGGGGATTTAATCTAATTGAGGATTCAACGGTGAAAAGCAAGTTACTTGTATTTCTAACGTCAGCGCTATCTATGGTTGCCGTTGGTTCGAACGTACAGGGTTCGGACAGTCGTATTTCGACAAGCGAATCAAAAACCAACGTCAACTCTATCGCGTCCTTCAGAGGCGCTTTGGATGTTGCTCAACCAGCGGTCAGGCAAACCAAGCGTAGCGTTCGCGGTGCGCCGGTGTTTGTACGTGAGAAAAATCTGGACGACAAGGTGTATACCTACATTGTTCAGTTAAACGATCCATCAGCGGCGACTTACCGTGGCGGCATCGAAAACCTGACTGCAACAAGCCCGCAGTATCTAACCAAACGTTCGCCGGGTGCGAGCCGCAAGATGGATACCAAAGCGCCAGCCACCCAGTCTTACGTCCGCTATCTGCAAAGCGTTCAGGATAACTTCCTGAATCAATCGCGTAGCGCATTGGGTCGTTCGTTGACCATGGGTCGCAGCTACAAGTACGCGCTTAACGGTTTCACCGTTGACATGACGCAGGAAGACGCTGTTCGCATGGCCGGTCTGGCTGGCGTGAAACGCATTACCCGTTCACTTGACGATCCGCTGTTGACCGACGCTGGTCCCGACTGGATTGGGGCCCCCAATATTTGGGATGGCTCAGCTACCAACGGTATCGGCACCATGGGTGAAGGTATGATCGTGGGTATTCTCGACAGTGGTGTTAACGGTGACCACCCGTCTTACAAAGCATCCGACGCGGAAGGTTACACCCACACCAACCCGCTGGGTGAAGGCAACTACATCGGTGAGTGTTTTTCACAGCCGCATATTGTGTGTAACTCAAAAATGATTGGTCGCTGGAACATGACCAGTGCTCCGGACTCTGAAGACATTAATGGTCACGGTAGTCACACCGCAGGCACCTCCGTCGGCAATATGCTCGATGGTGTCCCTCTGTTGGATGCCGAAGGTAATCCGATGGAAGTGTCTCTCGGTGAATTTACAGGCGTTGCACCACGTGCAAACCTGATTGTTTACAAAGTCTGTCCATCCAATACGTGTCCAACCGACGCAGTGATCGCGGCTGTTGAACAGTCTATTGTTGATGGTGTAGACGTGCTAAACCACTCAATTGGTTCCGCTGGCGGTTCACCTTGGGGTGAGCCAAAGTCAGAGTCGTTTAAAGCGGCTCGCGCAGCCGGCATTTCCATGGCCAACTCAGCCGGTAACGGTCGGGATCAGGGGCCAGGCGATGCGGGCTCTACCGGTGGCGCTCCTTGGTCATCTTCGATTGCGGCCTCTACGCATGACCGCGTTTTTCCAACTAAAGAAGTCAGCTTTGCTGGTGGTAACAATCCACCAGGCGCTATCGGAGGCCGCAGTGTCACAGTCGGTCTGACAGCCCCTATCGTTTACGCGGGTGACTTTGAAAATCCGAACAGCCCAGCTGAACCTGAGCAGTGTCTGGAGCCATTCCCCGCAGGTACTTTCAACGGCGAAATCGTTCTGTGCGATCGTGGTGCAATTGCTCGTGTAGCAAAAGCCATCAACGTACGTGACGGTGGCGCAGGCGGCTTCATTCTGTGTAACCTCGAGGGCGGCGCAGCCTTCCTGTCTGACGATCCCCATGTTATTCCCGCTATTCACATCAGTGCAGGGGACTGTGCTGTCGTAAAAGAGTGGTTGGCAGACGGCACAGGACACGAAGCAACTATTGCGCCAACCGGGGACATTATTCGTGACCCTGAAGCCGGCGATATCATGGCGAACTTTTCGTCTCTCGGTCCTTACCCGGATCAAGAGTGGTTGGTGCCTAGCATTACCGCTCCGGGTGTAAACATTTTCGCCGCTTACGCAGCACCAATCGACTACGCTTTCCTAAGCGGTACTTCAATGTCCAGCCCGCACGTTGCTGGCGGCATGACCCTGCTGAAAGCCGTACACTCTGACTGGACAGACGCCGAAGTGCTGTCGGCTCTGATGATGACGGCCGACGACAATGTACGAACTGAAGAAGACATTACTATCTTTGACGGTCCGCTCATCGATTCAGACGCGTTTTCTCACGGCGCAGGTAGCATGCGTGTAGACGTTGCTGTTAATGCAGGTCTCGTGCTCGACGAAACAGACGAGAACTTTGACGCGGCGAACCCGGCTATTGGCGGTGACCCTCGCACATTGAACTTGACCGCTTTGTACAGCACCGAGTGTCTCGGTAACTGTTCCTTCACCCGTACGTTCCGTGCGACGAAGGACGGCTCTTGGTCGTTAGCGTCTAACAACGTTAACAACGTAGGCATTACAATGGAGCCGGCTTCCTTTACCTTGGCAGCGGGAGACTTCCAGCAAGTTACTTTCACAGCCGACGTAAACGGACTTGTTGCCAACGAGTGGCAGTTCTCTGAAGCCGTGCTGGTCGACTCTACGGGTAATTCTCCTGAAGCAGGTCTTCCGCTTGTTGTTCGCACAGCTGCAGCTATTTTCCCGGACAAGCTTGAGTTAATGGCTGACCGCGATGCGGGTTCAATGGTTGCTGGTGGCATTCGTACTGCTGAAATCAGCGGCCTGACGGTTGAGGCATTTGGTATTGCCATTCCAGAGCAAACTACCGTATCGATTTCGGGTTCTGTTGGTGACTTCACGCCTTACACAGGTGAGTCAACCGAGATTCTGTTTTATGCTGTTCCCGCCGGTTCTGTCAGCTTTATTGCCGAGACCCTTGCGTCAACCGCACCCGATGTTGACATGTTTGTCGGTATTGACCTGAACGAAGATCGTGAAATCTCTGAAGACGAGGAACTGTGTCAAAGCGGTAATTCAGACTCAATTGAACGTTGCGAATTGACTGCTGATCAGCTGGCCGAAGGTGGCGTTTACTGGGTTGCTGTCTTCAACTTCGAGGGATCAGGCGACGACATCGTTGACGATACAGAGCTTCAAGTCTCAGTTGTCTCACCGTCAACAGATGGCAGTATTTCCGCTCAAGTGCCTTCATCAGTAGCTGGCGGCGAAGAGTTCGGCGTTCGGGTACAGTGGGACTATGAAATGGAGGTCGGCACGACTTATCTAGGTGCTGTCGAATTAATGGCACCGGACGGTAGCCTCGGTTTCATCCCGGTCGAAATCAACCGCGTCGAAAACGATGTGAAACTGGTTTCTGATTCTGCTGCGGCAAACGTGGGCGATCAGATTGGCATGACCGTGGAAATTGCACCTAACGAGTCACCTGAAGATCGTTTCTACGTGGTGAGTGCTCCGATTCCAGAAGGTACTCAGCTAGTACCAGGTTCTGTCGGTGGTGGCATGCAGTCGTTTGTCATCAACAACCAGGTTATCTGGACGGTTGAGCAGCCATCGTTAACACGAATTGGCCGTACTTATCAGCCAACCATTAACGGGCCAAACGTTGATCAAAACGATCCGCTGTACAACGCGTCTTGTAAGACCGGTTTTGGTGGTTACGTTGATCTTGAGAGCTTTGGTTTCGATCTGGATCCTGAAATTTCAGGTAACAACGTGTCGTACACAGCTCACACTGAGCAGTCTGTCTACTTCTACGGAAACGAGATGGCAAACGGTATGGGTCTGACGGATGATGGCTTCTTGTACTTCGGTAGCTTGCCGGGCCTCAATCCTGGCAGCAACACGTTGCTTCCTGATCCAGCACTGCCAAACGCGGTGGCTGCGATACTTTGGAACGACATGGAAATTGTCTATGACGAAGCCGAAGGCAGTGGTGTCACCATGGCAACCGGTGGTGTGAACCTGTCAGTTGTTGAGTTCGACAACATGCAGCCTGCACCCGCAGGGTCAAGCAACGCACGCGCTGACTTTGTTGCCCTGGTATCGGGTCGTCTGAATGACATTCCAAACCAGTTCGAGCTGATCTACGCCTACGACAACATTGAAGGCAATTGGGGCGACCTGACTGTTGGTGTTGAAAATGCAGACGGAAGTGCTGGTAGCAGCTATGACGGTGCATTAAGCAACGGTTTGATCATTTGTTGGGACTACGCTGAGCAGCCTCGTACATCCGCTAACCTGACCTACACGGTTGAAGTGCTGGCGGAAGCGAGTGGCGGTTCGATTGAAGCGGAAGCGTTCAACATTGTGGACATGCCAGGATCTGTCGAAGTTCGTGAAACGGCCTCAATCGAAGTGGCCGCAGCCGACTCCGATAGTGACGGTGTTCTCGATAACGTTGATAACTGCTCTAGCCGACCCAACCCTGAACAGGTAGACGGCGACGGTGACGGCTTCGGTAACGCATGTGACGCCGACTTCAACCAGGACTTGATTGTTAACTTCCTGGACGTTGAAGTTCTGATGAGCGCCTTTGGTAGCTCGGATGAAACGGCTGACTTGAACACTGACGGCATCGTGGATGCTGGTGATATCGAAGTGTTTAAGACCATGTGGTTACGTCCACCAGGACCTAGCGGTCTCGAATAAGCGCTTACACAGCGCTAGATAAGAAAACAGCGGCCATTGGCCGCTGTTTTTTTTTGCGTTGAGTTTCCCGTTTGCGGTTGTGTGGTTGGCCGAAGATTGAGTGGAGGTTCGTTCAGGAATGTCTGCGATTCTTCGTGTCTATCTTGTTCAACAGGAAACATAATGAAAGCGATTCCAGTGTTGTTGGTTACCCTATTCCTTTCAGCTTGTGTGGCGACGCCTCCAAAACCCAGCTTTAGTTTTCCCAAAGGAATGACTGTTGGTGTATTGGTCCAGCCCGATCAGGCCAACCTTAGGCATTTGCATACCGGGTTTACCGTTTTTCAGCGATTCGAAAATGAATATGAGTTGAATCTGGATATGGCACCAATGGCGCAGGCATCGTTAATAAGGCATGCGACTGACAATGGCCATACTGCCGTTATTATCGAAGACGCTGCTATTGATTCCAGGATAGAAACCTATTTAGAGTTTTCAGGCGTTGGCGAAGCCTCGTTTAGAGATGGAAAAGGCGAGTTGTTGCAACAAATAGCCCGTAATATTGGATTGGACGCGGTCGTATTTTTAGATCGTAGTTATGTTCGTGAGCCCGAAGAAGGCAGTCTTTGTGGTGCCTGCGTTTATATGAGTACAGCGGGCAATGCTTTTGGTTTGGTTGGAATCAATAGTTATGTTGGCCTGCATGCCTGTAAAATCGATACTCTGGAACAGCTTGATCAAAGCACTAATGACGGATCGGTTGTTATAAAAGAATTTAAACTGGTGGATAAGAAAGCGTTGAGCGATGTTGAATTAGACAGGATCCGCGGGGCGATAGAGAAGAGTGTTAATCACCGGGTTAAGGGTCTGTTTCAACGCAACGGATTAGGGGAAGAGGCTTTTATAGCGGAATATATCTGGTTCTAGCACCGTTGCCGTCATGGTACGGAGACGCTACGTTTCGGCTGTCTACTTGTCCCGTATTAATCCAATGTTGGATCAGGAATCTAATCTAACAAAACGCCAGAAAGCAGGGCTAAATCGAAGATCATACCGTGCCCCAAGAGTGTTTAATTCAGGCACAAAAAAGGCCGGCAATTGCCGGCCTTTTCTGTTTTCAGGTGCTGACTTAGTCCGATGCTGGTGACCAGTCACCAAACGGTTCAAGTCGAGGTCCGTTAGTACCGCAGAAGCACTCGTCAAGACCTTTGTGGTAAGTGCCGAATCGCAACCAGAATACGATGTCGGTGTCGTCCGTGGACTCACCGTTGACGTAGTTGTTCAAAGAGGTAGCGCAACCGCCGCCCTCGTCATCAATTTCTGACGCGTTTTGGTTCAGAACCCAGTAGTCGGCAACCGCGAAGCCTTCCGGATTCGGAATGCCGCCTTCGCTGCTGAGGCCGAGATCGGCTGAGCCCGGAATCACGCGGTATCCACGACCTGTGGCCGTGTCGGTAACTGTCCACGTCTCACCGTCGTCAGCAAAATCTGACATCTCGGACAGAATCGGCGTGGAGCTTTGTCCGCTACCGGCAGGTCCAGGAGGCGTCAGGAACATGTCACCGAACAGCGCAATGTCGAGGAAGTTGACGCTGCCATCGCCGTTCAGGTCGAACAAGAGATCGGTTCCAAGAAATGCGTCGCTGAGCAGGTTCAGGTCAATGAAGTTTGTAGTGCCGTCATTGTTAAAGTCGGCGTCACAGGCGTTACCAAATCCGTCACCGTCGGTATCAACCTGGCTGTCGTTAGCCGTATCAATGCAGTTGTCGATGGTGTCATCAACCGAGTCGCCATCTGTGTCGATTCCGGACAGGGCGGTGCCCACAGATTCGACCAGATCGCCGTCTGCGCCAGCAATGTCAAAGTCAAAGCGGTAATAGCCGAGGTGGTTGTGGCTCGCGTCTGTGCAGCCATTTGGCGTAGCGCCAAACTTGAACTGTGGTTCTATGGTGCCATCCAGGTGGAAAACCCAAATCATGGTGTAGCGATACCAGCCGGCACGCGCGTGAGACGTGATCGACATGGAGGTGACGCCTCGTTTGACCGCAACACCCTGATAGCTACCTACGTCAACGTTGCAGGCGTTGTTTGGATTATCGTCGCAGGTGTTACCTGGCGCACAGTCACAAATGGTGATCGGCTCTTCCAGGACATCGCATACCCCGTCGCCCTGACAGCTGGTTGTGTCAGCGTCAAAGCGAACTTCGGAATCCATCCAGTCGCGGAAGCAGCCGCAGCCGCCAGTGCCGTATTGCACGTTCAGCACAGGAACGTTGCCACGCTCCATGACAAGATGGCCGTTGTACATGACTTCAAAAATTTCGACGCCGGAGCCGTTAGGTGTGGGTCGACTCAGGTTTGGTCGACGCACACACATTTCCCACACGGGGTTAACAGCTGGAAAGCTTACAAGCGTTGAATTGGACCAGTTGTCGCAGTTCGGCGCGGCCGCCGCTGCGGAGGGAGTCCAGGAGGCCAGTGCCAGTAGGGCAAGCAATGAGAAAAAAGAGCCTTGTTTCAATTTAAAGGTGCTCATTATCGATCCTCCCGGTTTTGAGGCGGAATATAGTCGCTGTCCACAACGCTACGAGTGCGCATATCTACCAGCATTTGGCGGACGACGTTCTCAGCGTCGAACAAGAACATTTGCAGGCAGCGAGCCGGGCGGGCACAGACACCGGTAGGCGCTTCAAAAGGGAAGCCTCCGTCGATAGCGATGCCAGCTTGGCGCTGTTTGATGGAAATGACGTCAGGATAGGCTTCAACGATTGCCAAAGCTTCGACAATCTCGGCGTCCGTAGGGGTAGGCGGGCCGTACACTACCTGCGTCTGTGCTTTGTTGGCGCCCGACTTATCGAAGGTGTAGGTGTAGGTCGCGCCTTCGTCCCAGTTGTACACAACCTGAATACGGCGAACTTCTTTGCCTTTATCCGTTTTAACAGCATCTTTGTAGTCGGCAATAACTTCGCTGCCGCTTCGGATTGCCGTGTCGGCCGAGGCCGTGGGTAATACGTGTAGCGATGAGGTGATGGCAAGCAGCGCAATCGCGGCTGGCCTGGTTAACTGACTCAACATATTAGTCTCCGGAGAGTGATTTGAACCGATAGGATATTATTATTGTCATACTTAAAGCTCGAATAGTGTACCCATTCGACCTTGAATGTGCGAACGTTAGACCGCATAACCGTTGGTAAAGGCTAGTAATTTAGCAACCCTTCGATGCATTGGAGCATCTATTGAATATGAACAAACAAGCAGGCCCCTGGGCGTTGGTTCGCCATGTCTGGGCACAAAAATTTCAACAAAACCCCGTCGGTACCGTTGTGGGCTCGGTTCTGACCCTTGGTGCGGTCGGATTTATGCTGTTTTTCGGGTTTTTTGTTGTCATCGCTCTGGTGGTTATGGGGGGTCTTTTCGTGTTGGCTAATGCGATTTTCGGCGCCCCGACTCGCCGTACGACTTGGTCAACGACTCAAGGCGGTGTACATGATAGTGCTCAGACCGGAGGTGAATCAGCAAGATCTGATAGTAACTCTCAATTAGATAACAATGAGTTAGAGGGTGAATTTACAGTAGTTTCTGATAAAGAAACTGATCGCACTTGAGCTATTGAATAGGAGCGCCCCAAGGGCACTTCGCCTGTCCCTCTGGGCCAAGTAGAGTGCGTACCCCAAGGGCACTTCCAGGCTTGTCCCTTTGGGCCAAGTAGAGTGCGTACCCCAAGGGCACT
>JBGCFV010000090.1:0-34908 GCA_045107075.1 Gammaproteobacteria bacterium | reverse complement strand
AGTTGCACCTTCTGGTTGACGCCGAGCATGGTTTCGAAAACACCGTCACCGTAATTTAAGCCGCGGTCGGTGGTCGCAACGGTTGAGCCAGGCTCCCCGTTAATCAGCTGCAAAAGCGTATCTGACTTCATAGATTCATATCACCTTTCCGTTGAGACACATGCACACGAACAGCGTGTTGGAAAGCGCTGGTCATTTATGCTCGATTTACCCATGGAAAAAGGGCAGTCAAAATGGCTCTCGCTCAGATTCAGCCATGATAGCGCGAATGAGGCCTTTTGCTTTAAAGCCGGTTTCTTCAAGCTCTTTTTGAGGGTTCGAATCAAACACTATGCCGGCCCCTGCTCTCAGACTCAGCGCCGTATGATTTCGAACAATCGTTCGAATCAGAATATTCAGGTCACCGCTTCCGTCGTGATTAAAGTATCCCATTGAACCGGTGTAAGGTCCACGCGGAGTCTGTTCCAGCTCAGCGATAATTTCCATGCAGCGCACTTTGGGGCAACCGGTAATAGTGCCACCAGGAAACGTGGCACGAACGGCCTCGCCTACCGTCACACCCTCGCGAAGCTGGCCACGAACGTTGGACACTATGTGGTGGACGTGAGCATACGACTCAATAACCATTAACTCGTTAACTTCGACCGTGCCCGGCTTGCATACGCGTCCAATGTCATTGCGCTCTAGGTCAATCAGCATGACATGTTCTGCACGCTCTTTAGGATGCCCTATTAACTCTCGCGACAAAGCTTCATCTGCCGAGGACTCTTGTCCACGCGGCCGCGTTCCTGCAATCGGTCGTGTATCGATTCGGCCGTCGTGAAGTGCCACAAGTCGTTCAGGTGACGAACTGATAATAGCCATATCTTCCCACACCGCAAGACCTGCAAAGGGACCCGGATTGGCTTGTCTGAGACGGCGGTACATTTCAGCATCGTGCCAGCTTTCAATTACCTCTCCGCGCCATGCCCTCGACAAGTTAGCCTGGAACACGTCGCCGTCAATAATGTACTGCCGGGCACGACGAACCGCGTTAATAAAATGCTCCGGCGGGTCGTCTTGTAACGGTTTCGCCAACAGCGCTCGCCCCGTTACCTCGCGCGTGTGGATAAATTCAAGGTCCTGCTCAAGTTTGGGCAATTCATTTTCAAACTCGTCCTCGGCCAGCATCCAGGTGCGCTGGGTCGTGTGGCAATGAACGACGGCAACGGGAACACGTACGGCATACGCAATAGGCTGGTCATCCGGTAACGGCAGATTCAGCGTGGGCTCAACCTGAGCGGCTAGCTCATAACCAAGATACACGAACCAGCCACCTCGAAAGGGTAACGAAGATGCTTCACAGTCGGTTTTCGAAGTGTGCCCACCTGCGGCTGACTCTAAGTGCTGATCAAGCTGTTCAAGAAAGTCGGGCTGGTCTTGCAGGCTGCCGCCCTCGGCGTTTAGAACAATGTCCTGTTGAGGGAAAGCGAACAGAATGTCATAGCGACCCTGAGGCGTGCCATGTGCAGCACTTTCCAACATGAACGGATAGCGCTTTGGATTGAGCCGGTGTAACGCAACAAAGTCGGGGTGGGAATCCAGCTCGCGAACGTGCAGAGCCCTCGCTTTCGACTTATCCGGCAAGACGTTCAGATCTGAGTTGTCGGTTGCGGATAAAGGGTTCAAGCCACGCCATTAGCTTACTCGGGCAAACACCAGTGTTCCGTTGGTTCCACCAAAGCCGAATGAATTACTGAGTGCAACGTTGAACTTTGCCTCGCGCGCCGTATGCGGTACGTAGTCGAGGTCGCAGCCCTCTCCGGCTTTGTCCAGATTGACTGTCGGCGGCGCAACCTGGTCACGCAAGGCCAGAATCGAATAAATAGCTTCAACTCCGCCAGCGGCTCCCAGCAAATGGCCTGTAACTGACTTGGTCGAACTCACTAACAGGTCGTCGGCATGGGCGCCAAAAGAGCGGCGAATGGCCAACGTCTCGGCACGATCGCCTAGCGGTGTAGACGTGCCATGCGCATTAATATAATCGACTTTTGAAGGGTCAATTTGGGCATCACGCAATGCGTTATCCATGCACAACGCAGCACCTGAGCCGTCTTCAATTGGGGCGGTGATATGGAAAGCATCACCACTTGCACCGAATCCGATGAGCTCGGCGTATATGTTCGCACCACGTGCTTTGGCGTGCTCGTACTCTTCTACTACGAGTACGCCAGCGCCGTCGCTGAGTACAAAGCCGTCTCGTTCTTCGTCCCACGGGCGACTGGCTTTTTGCGGCTCGTCGTTGCGAGTCGTCATGGCTCTGGCAGAGCAAAAGCCACCCAGACCCAGTGGACTCGTAGCCATTTCCGATCCACCGGCCACCATCACGTCAGCGTCGCCATAGGCAACGGTTCGTGCAGCGTAACCAATATTGTGGGTTGCGGTCGTGCAGGCGGTCACAATGGCGAAGTTCGGGCCTCGGAGCCCAAGATCAATGCTGACCTGTCCAGACACCATGTTGATGATGCTGCCCGGAATAAAAAACGGCGAAATTCGCTTCGGTGAGTGGGCGGCGGTGTACTTGTCGTGGTTTGCCTCAATAGTACTGATACCACCGATACCCGCTCCAACGGCCACGCCGATGCGGGTTGGATCGGTTGTTTCTATAGATAGCCCGGAGTCTTCCCAAGCCTGCTTGGACGCCGCCACGCCGTAGTGAATAAACGGGTCGGTTTTTTTGACCTGTTTGGAATCAATAAAGTCAGACGGCTCGAAATCACGTACCTCACCACCAATTCGGGTTGGAAAGGCACTGACGTCAAAACGGGTAATCGGACCGATGCCGCTGCGCCCTTGAACCACGTTATCCCAGGCCTCAGCGATGGTGTTACCCACCGGTGAAACGGTTCCCATTCCAGTAATGACCACACGACGTTTAGACACGTAACTACCCTGCTGTTGTTAGTAGCCTGACTGCTCACAGCAGCCTGGCTGCACCCTGTAAAAAAAATGGCGCCGAGATCGACGTCGTCCGTCGGGCTCGGCGCCATTTAGATGGAGATTAATGGGCTGGAACTACATCAATCCTGGTGGTTGTTGATGTAATCGATCGCCAGCTGCACGTTAGTGATTTTTTCGGCTTCTTCGTCAGGAATTTCGCATTCGAATTCCTCTTCAAGTGCCATTACCAACTCTACCGTGTCGAGTGAATCAGCGCCCAGGTCGTCCACAAACGACGAATCCGGTTTCACAGTGTCTTCTTTAACACCCAGCTGATCGGCCACAATTTTGATGACCCGTGTTTCTATACTCATTACCCATTTCCTCTCGGAGTTAACCTTAAACTCGGCCACTTGGCCGCGACGCTAGTGTAAGAGAATCGAGCCGATTACGCCACTATGGTAAACCGGTCGTCAAACCATGTGCATGCCGCCGTTTATGTGCAGCGTTTCGCCCGTAATGTACCCCCCCAAAGGTGAGGCTAGAAAAGCAACGGCCGCCGCGATGTCGTCACATTCGCCCAGTCGGCCCAGAGGAATTTGCCCTTCGAGCGCCGACCGCTGAGATTCACTCAAACTTGCTGTCATGTCAGTTTGTATGAAGCCCGGAGCAATGGTATTTACAGTGATTCCGCGACTTCCAACCTCCTGAGCGAGTGCTTTGCCAAAGCCAATCAGACCGGCCTTGGCGGCGGCATAATTGGCTTGGCCCGGGTTACCCATGGTCCCCACCACCGAACCTATACTGATAATCCGACCGGAACGGGCCTTCATCATGCCCCGCATACAGGCTTTCGACAGACGAAAAATGGCCGTCAGATTAGTGTCCAAAACATCCTGCCAGGCCTCTTCCTGCATCCTCATTAAGAGCGTATCGCGCGTAATTCCGGCATTATTGACTAAAATGTCAGGAGCCAAGCCCTCTGAGTTGAGCGTTTTGATTAGCTCATCAACCTGCTCAGGCACCGTCACATTAAGTGCTGCACCGCGACAAGTCTCACCGTAGCCGGCCTCGGCCAGTCGCGCCGAAATGGCATCCGCCCCGGCTTCGGTTGTGGCCGTGCCAATTACTTTTGCGCCACATTCCGCCAGTCGATCGGCTATGGCGGCCCCTATTCCTCTGCTCGCACCCGTCACAAGTGCCACTTTTTTATCCAACGAAATATGCATAGTGAATACCGTTCAGTTCAAATTGTGAAAGTTAAGTGTGGCCCGAGTTGTTTACAGTCGACGGACCAATCGTCATTGCGATTAACAACCGGAATCTTACCCGTGATCAGCCGTTACAGCCTCGATGGCGGCAAGCATGGCGTCCGGCGATTCGAGGGGAAACGACGCAAGGGAGCGGTCGATGCGTTTGCCAAGCCCGCACAACACTTTGCCCGGACCACATTCCACCAGCTGCGTTACGCCCTGTGCTGCGAGCGTTTGAACAATTTGAGTCCACGGCACTGGGCTGTATAGCTGTTTGACCAGTGAATCCCGAATGTCACTGACTTTGTCTATGCCAACGTTCTGCAAAACGGTTGAGGCGGGCGGATTCACCTCGGTTGCCAACAGTTTGTCAGCAAACTGCTCGGCCGCTTTTCGCATCAGTGAACTGTGCGCCGGCACACTGACAGGCAGCGGCAGCGCTCGTTTCGCCCCGGCTTCTTTCGCCGCCACACCCGCACGAGCGACGGCCTCGGAGTCTCCAGCAATAACAACCTGTCCGGGCGAGTTGAAATTTACGGCTTCGACAACACCCGATCCAGCCGCCTCGGCGCAGACCGTTACGACCGCAGCGTCATCGAGTCCCATAATGATGCTCATCGCACCCTCACCTTCAGGCACCGCTTCCTGCATGAGTCGACCGCGTGCCGCAACAAGTTCAACGGCGTCACGAAAGTTAAGTGCACCTGCACAAACCAGGGCGCTGTATTCACCCAGACTGTGACCGGCCATCATAGGTGGCCGCGCGCTATCGGTTTTTTCACACCAGATGCGCCAAAGGGCCACACTGGCAGTCAGAATGGCCGGCTGCGTAATGGCTGTTTGACCCAGCTCTTCAACCGGACCGTTACTCACCAGATTCCAAAGGTCGTATCCCAGCACCTCCGACGCTTCGGCAAACGTTGCGGCTACCGTTGGCGAATGCTCAGACATGTCGCTGAGCATGCCGACCGACTGAGAGCCCTGGCCAGGAAATACAAATGCATAAGTCATATAAAACTCTTCTCTAGGTATATAGTTACGAACATAGGTTTTAGGGAATATCGCGTAACCTGCAAACAGCTTCTTTCGTTCGCCGATTCAACTGAGGCGTTATGTTACAGGCAATAGACGCCTATTTCCCGCACTAAGTTGTCGCAGTATCTGCTTCGAGCACCCGGTGACATTGCACCTTTGCCTAACTTTCTAGCGCCGGCTTAAACCCGGTGTAAAGGGTTGACGACTGTTCCAAATGATGGCCGCCACTGCACCGCCCATGGCTCCGTACAAATGCGAATTCACCCAGACAGGCCCACCGCTCGCTTCTGCGGTCATCGGCAGTGCACCAAACATTTGCTCGTACACAAGCTTGGCGATCACCCCAAGCAGTAACCAGACTCCCCCTTTCACTCCTCGCCACGCTTCATCGAGTGCGCCCGCCGTGAAGTATCCGTGCAACAGGCCGGACAGCCCGACATACCAACCCAGCTGTGTATCCCTAAACCAAAAACCAATATCCATAGTGAGGATGGCAACTAACGTAATCCACCATCCGAAACGAATACCCAGCCGTTCTTTAAACAGGAACCAGACCACCCAAAGACCCGCGAGATTGAGCCACGCATGTGACCAACTCGCGTGCACAATATGCCCTGTCAGCCAGCGCCAATATTCGCCGTTGACGAGCTCTGTCCGATCGTAGCGCAACGCAGCTCTTACGCTATCCTCACCGAGCGCGAGAGCGACCGCGACAACGCTCAGCAGCGCTGGTAGCACGTAAGGTATCCAGTCTCGCTGCGAGGATTTGGGCATGGAATCTCTGCTGGAGTGACAGTGAGTTTATTTGACTACCGACTGGAACGGGTCAACCGCCAATCAAATACTCAGGGAACGAAATTGGCTTTAGTCTATCGGAGTATGTGAGCAAGCAACACACGTGCGGGCTTTTGAGTCGTTTTTCCAGTTTTCAAAAAACCTTCAGGTGCCGATGCGACAGCTGAATCGAATCGAATCAACCGCAATTTGTTCAAAAAAGACGCACTGACAGGCTCTGTCGGCAACGACCAGGACTACCTCTAGCCCGGCTTGCATGGCCCATTTGGCCTTCTAAGTTATGGCAAACAAGGCTTGCCACGCGGCTAATGCGTTAAGACAGACATCCAAAACGGAGAGTAATGTCGCATAGCGCTGAACCTTTTTTACTTTAATCTGCGGATTAAGGGCGAAAGCCACAGGCAGAAAGTGCCGGTTTTCTGCTAAAATAGGGAATTATTCTGGCTACGGTTGCTCAAAGGAAGTGTGCAAAAGCGCGGCACTTTCCGCGGTACACGTTTGACGAAACAGTCAGCTCGCCCAAATCAATATCGACAAGGATTCGAAACATGAACAAAATGTTGTCCGACTCTCACATTAAACCTGCAGGCGCAGTCTCGATGCGTGGTTTTACGTTGCTCGAAGTTATGGTGGTTATTGTCATTTTAGGCATCATGGCCGCCATGATTGCACCTAACGTGCTCAACCGGCGTGTGCCCGCTCAGCAGCAAAAAGTACGCACCGACCTCGCCGCTCTGTCTAGCGCGCTGGATATGTACCAGCTCGATAATTTCAGCTACCCGACTACCGACCAGGGTCTGCAGGCGCTCGTCAGCTCCCCTTCCCCTGATCTCGTGGGCTACCCGCAGGGCGGTTACCTGCGCAAGAACAACGTGAAAGATCCATGGGGTCGCGATTACATTTACCTCTCTCCGGGTCAGCGCGGCGGTGAGTTCGACATTTTCACCTACGGCCGTGACGGCGCACCCGGCGGCGAAGGTGCCGACCTCGACATTGGCAGCTGGGAATAATAACGCCACTCATGCGCATTGCTTATCGTCAGCCTCTCTCACGGCAAAACGGATTCACGCTAATAGAGCTGATGGTTGTGTCACTGATCATCGTCCTTATTACAAGCGCCATTGCGCTGAAACTGACGAGCGGTGGCAAGAAAGCACTACACGAAGAAGCGCGGCGCATGACGGCACTCATCCGGTTGGCCTCTGAGCAGGCGCTACTTGAGGGTCGAGACATTGGACTTGTGGTCGAAGACAACGGCTACAGTTTCTACATGTTCAACGCGCTGAGTCGACAGTGGGCCGACCTTGGCACAAACAAGATTTTTCGTTCACGTACGCTACCTGACAACATGCGCATGGAACTGGCGGTCGAAGAAAACTCTGTCACCTGGCCGGACCCGGAAGAGCGCGATGAAGACGACGAAGAGGAAGACTCCGAAGGCGACATTGTCATTCCCACGCCTCAGGTTTTGATGCTGTCCAGTGGCGAAGTGACGCCGTTCGATCTTTACTTTGAAATGGACAAAATAGAGCCGGCTTACCAGCTAAGCATTTATCAGGACGGCACACGTGAACTCATTGAGCTTGAATATGGCTTCTAGTAAAACGCGCAAACGGAGCGGCGGCTTTACGCTTATTGAAGCGCTGGTGGCAACACTTATTGTCGCTCTGGCACTGGTGGCGATAACCACTAAAGTGTCTTTGGCCGCCAAAATTGCCAAACGAACGCAAGAGCAAACCATCGCACGTTGGGTTGCGATGAATGCGATCACGGAACTCAGACTGAAACCGGGTCTGGCGGACACCGGGCGATCAGACGGTGACGAGGAAATGGCCGGCACCGAATGGCGTTGGGATATGGAAATTCTAAAATCCCAGGCTGAAGACGTGCACCAGGTGATTGTTACCGTCTCACATGCCAACACGCCTGACCGATCGATTTATCAAATGACTTCTCTCGTTGGCAACAACACCCCCGGAGCAGCGGTGCGTCCCTGGAGCGGCTGGCCGGACACCGGAGATGTTGGTGGCGGTCGCAACCAGCCTCGCTTAATTCCGGGAGCGCCTGTTATTCCTGGACAACGGCCAAACCCGAGACGCGGTATTGACGATTCGAGGAATCGCTAATGCCCCGATTCTCAATGTCCAAAAAACAGCGCGGCTTTACGCTGCTGGAAATTCTGGTCGCAGCGTTCATTACCGGACTAATGCTAATTACCGCGTATACCACCATCGCGAAATCGGGCAGTCACAAGCAACGACTTGAGGCGCGTTACGAACGACTGCAAGAAATTCAATTGGCCATGCGCTTGCTTACCATCGACATCGCACAAATTCAGCCGCGCCCCGTACGCGACATTATTGGACAAAGCCAGCTCGCTGCGGTCATGACCGCAGAAAGTGAAGGCGGCATTGAAATGACCGTAGGCGGCTACAAGAATCCGCTGAACCTGCAGCGCAGCCAGCAACAGCGCATCGGTTACGAACTTGAAGAAGACAAGCTTTTCCGCTCTCAGTGGCAGGTACTGGACCGCACACAAGGTTCGCTTCCCTTTCGACGACAGCTACTTACCGGCGTCAATTCACTCACGGTCCGGTTTATGAATCGACAGCTGGAATGGAGCAACAGCTGGCCGCAGCAGCGCGATGGCGGTAATCTGCAAGAACTGCCCATTGCCATAGAGGTGACCATCGAAGTTGAAGAATTCGGCGTTCTACGTCGCATCATCGAGGTCGCCGGGTAATGATAGTCATACGCAAACAGAAAGGCGTCGCTCTTCTGGCTGCCATGATGATCATGGTTGTCGGCGTAACGCTGGCGGTGAATTTACTGTGGTCGGCGCATATTCAAAACAGCCGCACCCGCACGCTGAACTATCTGGATGAAGCCAGGCTCAATTCGCTAGGCGCTGAAGCTTTTGTCGCCAAGGGCTTAACGGTCGACGCTCAGGAAACCCAATGGGATTCGCTTGACGAACTGTGGGCAACACCTCAGTCATTTCCGATAGAACGAAATCAGGGCATTATTACGGTCACCGTCTCAGTCGAAGATATGCAGAGCCGATTTAACGTTAATAATCTGGTCACCCAAACCGGTCAGAAAGACGAAGTGTGGTTCAATATTTTCGTGCGCATGTTGATACTGCTGGAAATCGATCCTCAAATTGCCGACGCGGTCGTGGACTGGATTGACGCGGACGTCGACATCACGTTCCCCACGGGAGCCGAAGACGACGCTTACACCGGCTTTGAGCCGGCTTATCGAGCGGCTAACACCTACTTGACCGACGTGTCCGAGCTGCGCGCCATTCAAGGCATTGAGGGACCGGTCTGGCTGGCGCTCAAACCTCATGTTGCCGCGCTGCCCCGCGGCACGCTGATCAACGTCAATACCGCCAGCGAAATTGTGCTTGCGTCGCTTGGAGACGGTGTAACCGTTTTCGACGCCCAGCTCATTACTGAAAACAGAATTGGTGAACCTTATGAAACGCTTGATCAGGTGAGCGCATTTTTAACGCAGGACGCTTTGGCTGGCGCGACCGTAAGTACCGAATATTTCGGCATTTCGTCCGTTGTTGAGCTTGGCACAGCCCAGTTCAGCATGTACAGTCTTTTGGAACGCGACCAGCGCGGTGGCTCGGTCGCCATTCGCTTGCGTCGATCAGGTTACGAATAGCCTGAGCAGCACCTGTAATAAGCTTAAAATACGCCCCTAAACCAAGCTCGATAACCAAAGAAGTCATCATGCCCGAAACCCTAGTTTTACGTATGCCAAGCATCTCCTCTTCACAGCCAACCTGGATGGTGGTCGACGTGGCAGGCACGCGTATTGGCTCTGTGGAAGCTGGCTCGCTAGCGGACGTGCGCGAGGCGGCACAGCTGAGACGACTCTGCGTTCTATTGCCGTCTGACGACTGCCTGGTCTCGCACAGCGAGCTGCCGCTCAAAAATCAACAGAAGCTGCTTCAAGCTCTGCCCTTCTCCTTCGAAGATCAACTTATAGCACGTGCCGAAGAACTGCACTTTGCAGCCGGCCAACGAAACGAGCAAGGCCAGTTTGTCGTCGCCGCGGTTCAGCGCTCGGCGCTCGACCAGGTGCTTGAAGAACTGACCGCCAATGAACTTGCTCCTCAGCAAGTAATTCCCGTTGACGCAGCACTACCCGTCACTTTGGACGGCTGCACCGTGTTACTCGAGGCCGACGAAGCCATGTTACGCACAGCGAGCGGTGACGCGGTGAGCATGACCCATGACTCACTAGTGGCCGGACTCATGCTGGCGGCCAGTCAACGCGACAGTGAACAACCCATGCCAGTCACCGTATACATTGACGACGCAAGCGGCGAGTCAGGCGAACGGGCCACTACCGCAATTCATGACGAATACGAGCACGCCGAATTTCGCAGGCTTCCCGAAGGCTCTTTATCAAAGCTGGCGGTGGAATCATTGTCACCTTCACTGCCCAACCTTTTACAAGGTGATTACGCCCCGTCCACCAGCTACGATAAACTGTTAACGCCGTGGAAACCCGCTGCCATCGCCGCAGCCGTTTTAATGGCACTCATGATCGGCTACAAGGCCGTCGAATTCGGTGCGATGAAATCACGACTCACTGAACTCAATGCCGCTATGCAGGAGCTGGCCAAGGAAACCTTTCCACAGCGTCAGCGCTTTCCCGATCCCGCAGGCATGTTTCGCGCCGAAATGCGCGACTCAGGCAACACAGGCCAAACCGGTCGTTCGGAGTTTATTGAATACATCCATACGATTGCCTCTGTTTCCAAAGACGTTACCGGGCTCGACGTAAGACGCATGAACTTTCGCCCCGGTAACCTTGACCTGGAAGTTGTCGCGCCAAGCGTTCAGTCGCTTGATGGTTTCACGACGCAAATTTCGGCGGATTCAAATATTGATGCAAACCTGACTTCGACCAAGGCCAATGGCGACACCATTCAAGGCCGGGTACAACTTAAAAGGGGCCAGCCATGAACGCCTGGTGGCAGGGACTCGATCAGCGCGAGCGCGGACTCGTCAGCATCATGGGCGTGATGATCGTCGTAGCCATGGTCTATTTTTTCGTACTCGAGCCACTCTTTAGCGGTGCCCGTTCCTACAGTGAGCGCGTGGCTACAGCTGAGAAAGACCTCGAATACATGAAGCGGGTGTCTCCTACTTTGAAACAATCGGGTGGCGCGTCGAGCGGTAATCGGGCGCAACCCGGTGGCAATCGCACTCTGCTTTCCATTATCGATCAAACAACCAAGCAGTTCGATTTGAAACCCCGTGGCAGCACGCAGTCAGGCTCGGACAAGCTTAGAGTGCAGTTTCCGGCGTCGTCGTTCAACGCCATGATCAGCTGGTTCGGTGAACTACACAGCAAGTACGGCGTCGAAATTGACGCGGTTAGCCTAACGCGCGAAGACGATAACCCTGGTGTCGTCAGCGGCAGCGTAACCATCGCCAAGCCGTAAGGACTATAAAAACAGTGAAACTCAGTCGATGGTTAATTCTAGGTGGCGTCTTTTACGTACTGTTCGCTCTCGTTCGCCTGCCGGCAAGCGTCGTGGTCAACTGGCTTGCACCTGAGAGCGCAACCATTAGCGGCGTATCAGGTTCCGCCTGGACCGGTGAAGCCAGCAGTATTCGCACCGAGTCGATTGCTTTGACCGAAGTCAGGTGGTCGCTAAAACCGTGGAAGCTGCTCCTGCTAAAAGCCAGCGCAGACATCAATGCAAAGGTGCCCGGTGGCGCACTGCGAACCGAAGTAAACAACAGTTTGTTTGGTAACAGCGGTACCGCAAACGGACTCCGCGGCGTGGTCAAGCTTGAGGAATTTAATCAGGTCCTGAATTTACCTCTGCCACTATCCGGCAATGCCGGCGTTAGACTAGACACCTTGAAATGGCGCGACGGAACGGTGGTTGCCGCTGAGGGTGAAATACAACTGGCGGATCTCACAGAACAGTCAAGTGCAATGCGGCTCGGTAACTTTTCGATTATGTTTTCGCCCACAGACGACGACTCAATTAAAGGAGTATTCGCCGATACCGAGGCTATCTTCAAATTGAGCGGAGACATGTCGCTTAACCCGGACCGCTCTTACTCTGTTAACGCCAAGATTGAACCCACCAACGAAACGCCAAATTCGATTGGCACCGCCGTCGGTATGTTCGGTGCAACCCGTGACGCCAACGGCCACTACGTGCTTAGCAGTCAGGGCTCTTACTAGACGACGGGTATATCTCAACAGCTGGAAAGCCGACTTCAAAGACCAGCCGTTGTTTAGCCGGCGCTAACTTTCCCGAACACTTCCGTGTCGCTGAGAACCCCAAAGGCATTTGCTTGTGCGGCCGATGGCCGGAGAGGCTGCACGGCTCATGGTGCCGCGACTAAATATGCGATTTCGCGTCAAGAACTGAACTGCTTTTCGCGGCTAGAAACCGCTCCTAAAAAGTTACATAGCGCTAACTTCAAGAGCACTTCCAGTGCCCGGTGCCGCCTTTAATAATCACGGTGTTACTTCCGGTATTCCCACTCGCGCCATCCCTTTAACATTGGGAAATACAAAGCCAGTTTTATCGGCTCATGATGCAAGCGCATCATAATTCGGGCATAGCGCTCTAGCTGGGGTTGATAGCGTTCGAGTTCAGTGTCCATAAACGCATCAACGGTACCGCCTTCATGAGCACCCGTTTTGTAATCGATAATCCAGCGATACCCGTCAGCAATGAACGTTCGGTCCAGCACGACTCGGTGGGCCTGATCATCCAGCCAACCCGAAAGCTCGAGCTCGTTAGCGGCCTCTTTATGCCCGTCCAGAATCCAGCGTCCACGCTCATCGTCTATTGTATTGCGAATGGCCTGTTCACAGCGCATGGCTGATTCGGCCACTTCAGACTGAGGAACAGAACCCAATCGCATCATCTGACGCAGGTAGTCGGTTAACGTGTCTGACCACTGTGCACTCCACTGCGACAAGCCTTCCGTTGCTATTTGCTGCAGAACACGATGAACAACAGTACCAATGTGCCGGGCCGTCTCGGTTGCCCAGCTGAATTCTACGGCCTCCACTTCGGCGTCGAGTGACGACCGCGGCTTCCAGGGCTTCGGATGAGGCTTGCTGGGTAGCATCCACGAAGACGGAACGCGATAGAGAGGTCTATTCAAAGGGTCGATGGCTGGTCGCGCCATGGTTTCGACCGTGTCTTCTTCGACCAGGAACCGGGGATCAGATAATCCGTTCTTTACAGTCGGCCAAACAAAACTCATGAAACTGCCGGAACCGGGTGACGTCACACTGCCGTCTTCTTTCGTTTTGATCCCACCAATTAAATGCAGCTTACTGCGCGCCCGCGTAGCCGCCACGTACAAAAGGCGCACGTCTTCCAGTAGCGACATGTGTTTATCGACTTTATTCAAGTAGCGGTAAATAGGTTCGCGTTCACCGGTAGGTTGAATAGGAGCGAGCAAGATACTGGTCTCCCCACTCTCCTTGGTCGTTTCGATCCAGCGTAACAATGAGGAGTCAACGTTGTTCGTCATTCGCTCCATTGCCGGCAATATCACCGTATCGAATTCAAGACCTTTGGCCTTGTGAATGGTCATAACCTGAACACCGGAATCGGCGCCGGTATCGTCCGCCGCTTTGAGCTGATCAATCAGGTCATTTAGATAGTCCAGATCGTCGTGAAAACCATCGGTATCAGCTTGCTCAAGCAATCGGAAGAAAGCCTCGGCATTGCGCCCTTCGCTGTCGTTAAAGACACACGCCGGCCCGCCCAGCGCCGCCCACGTGCCTTCGACCCAACGTCTTAAAGATCGACGTCCTCTCTCACTCAAACTCTTGGCCAGCACTCCTTTAATGCGTGACAGGCGCATTTGCCCGTCGTCGCTGAGTGGCTTTCGCCGCCGCTCGTTAATGCACAGCTCCCAGATAGTCAGGTCGTGATTATCGGCCGCCAGTGCGTGCAGGTCACCTAATAGAAGACCACACCATGGCGCTCTGAGCACCGTAAGCCAGGCTGTACGGTCACCCAAATGCAGCAGCGCGCGTGTCAGTGCAAACAGGTCGCGTACAATGGGCTGTTCTCGAAGCGCCTCAAGGTCAAGAGCTCGATAGCGAATGCGTGCCCGGCGCATAGCCGGCAGTATTTCATTAAGGTGAGTTCGCGCCCTCACCAGAACGGCTATTGAGGCGTCCGGTTTGGCCGTTACTTCGGTTTTAATAAGTTGCGCTACAAGGTCCGCCTCAACGTGAGCGGACGGCGCAGGTACCGCATGGAGCTCAACGCTCTGCTCGTGCCGATCACCTACGACAGCGGCCGTTGCCGGCGAAAATTTCACCGCGCCCCGGTCAATGTTATCGTTTGTTGGAAAAGCGGTTGTAAACGCTTTATTGCACCACCCGACTAACGACGGATCGGAACGAAAGTTACATTCAAGCTGAAGAAACTCCGGCCTGATATCCGCAAGACCGTAGTCTCGAGCCTGCAAGAACAGTCCTACGTTGGCCTCGCGAAAACGATAGATCGACTGCATGGGATCACCCACCAGAAACAAGGTACGTCCATCGCCAGGCTGCCATCCTGCGACCAGACCCTCTACCAGATCGAACTGTGATCGGGCCGTGTCTTGAAACTCGTCGACCAGCAAATGCTTAAGCCGATAATCAAGCTGCAAAGCCAGATCGGTAGGGTTTTCAGACGATCCAAGCGCCGTTAACGCACGATGAGAAATCTCGGTGTAATCTACTTCGCCGGTTTCCTGAAAAAGAACCTTCAGATGCGCCACGCTTAAGTTGAGCAGATTGAGTAACGCTGCGAACACTCCCCACTGATCGTGGGTATAGGCGACCGGTGGCAATTCTCGAATGCCGGCCAGTTCTGAAACGAACGCCGGACAGTCATCAAGCTGCTCCAGCAACGTCATCATGCGTGCCTTCATAGTCTTGAAGACGTCTTTCTCTTCCTGCGATTTAGCTTTACTCGATGGAGGAAAACCATCAGAGACAACAACTCGTCGTCGTATCGTTCCTGCGTCAGTCAGCAAAAAACGAGCAATGCCCGCCCAAATGGGTAAGTTCTCAGGAGAGCTGTCCGGCAGTGCGTCGATCGAACGAAGACCGAACACCGGAGATGATTCGTCTGAAATATTGTTGGAGGCAAACACGGCCAAATCCAGCAACTCGTCAAGCAATTCAATCGGCAGTTCAGCACTGAGTCGCTCGAGATGTTCGGTAACAATTTGAAGTAACGCCTGCTCCAGCGCTTCGCGTTGCAATTCAGGACGCCCTTGTCCCGCAACATGTGGCAACCAGCGATCACGATTGGCCATCATCGCTGACAGCAATTGTTCCGCCCGCTCGGCATTGTTATCCAGATGAGTCAGCAGCAGCTGTACGCTACGACCCTGTTCGTCCTCTTCGTGCAAGCTACGCAGCGTTCGCCGCGCCGCCAGGCCGTAGAGCCTCTGAGGAAAATTAGCGATGGTTGGAATGGTACCGAAGCCTGACAACACCGGCATTTGACGAACAAGATTGGCACACAAACTGTCAATGGTATAAATGCGTAGGCGATTGGGATTAACGATGAGTTCCCAGCGCAGCTTCTCGTCTCTGCGAATGACGCTCTTGGCAATGTTCCAGGTTCGCAGCTTATGCTCTTCTTCCGGCTCTTCGCCCATTGCGTTTTCGAGAGCATCGAAAATACGGCGACGCATTTCCGCCGCCGCCTTTCGCGTAAACGTGACCGCCCATACCTCTTCCGGGCTGTCTACCAAAGCTAAAAGCGACAAGAACCGCTGAGTGAGCAGCTCGGTTTTACCGGAACCAGCCGGGGCTTGAACAATAAAGGATCGACTGACATCGAGCGCCTTGCTGCGCGCTTCGTCGTCGACTGGCGGTACGTAACTAGCCATTAGTATCGGCCTCGGCATCATGAAGGCGACGCTCGTTGATACGGCAGAACGCTTTCAAATCGCAGTACTTACAGGCCTGACCATGTGGATCAACACTGGCATGCCCCAAGGCAAATTCGCTGGCAAGCTGTTCAAGTTCACTATGCCAGCTTTCCAGCTGCACTCTCCACGTTAATCCTTCCCGCTTGCCCGCTGTCGTATTTTCGACGGCCTTGATACCGTCCGCCATATCCGCCAAACCTGCGTAGCCACTCATGCCCACGGAGCCACGCTTACCGTTGATAAACGCAATACCCGCAACGGGTTCCTGGTAAGCCAGCGTGTAAAGAGGCAGCTGTGGCTCGACCATTCGTGGCTGCTTCCATTTGTTGACCTTGTGCTCTCCGAGCTTGTAGTCAAGAAGAAGCAAACCCATGTCGCGGACATCATCAACTCTGTCAATACGCACGTCGACGGTAATATCACCGACGCTAATCTTGTGCTCTATTTCGTGACCTACGACTTTAAAGTTGGGCCGCTCGTGTTCCATATGCAAAATATTGAGAAGCTGTTCAACCAACCTGCGCTGCTCAAGATCACGTTCAGGAGGCGACATTTTACGGATACGCTTGTGGTCAAGGTAATCAATCGCCAATTCAACTTCGCGATAAATCTGGTTTTCAAGATGTTCCGTCGCGTAGACTTCCGCCAGCGTATCCGAGTCAGCAATTTTGGCCCAAATAAATTCGAGCGCCTTGTGCATATGATTACCTTTATCCATCGCACTAACGCCGGGTCGAGGCACTACCCAGGGACGCGTACCGAGACGAAGCTCGGAAAAAGCGCGATAAGGACACTGCGACTGCAACGCAAACAGACGGCTGCCACCACGGCTGATGTGGTTGTCGGCAATAGCAGGACCTTTATCGTCTATGACCTCCTCCAGGTCGGTGGCTGCACGAATCACCTCGCAGTAGTCGGTATTCGGTTCAAATTCCCAGTCCTTCTCAACCGTCCGGACAGTCTTTACCAAAGGTGATGCAGTAAGCAGCTCTTCGTCGCTGTCTTTTGGACTTGAGAACACAACGGTGGAGCCCGAGCCGCACATGTCGGTAGTCAGCATATCCGCACGAGCCAGCTGTAAATCGCCAGAGCTTCCGGGGATTTTATTCTTACGCTGCCAGTCGATAGGCAAAAACGGATTTAAGCGCGGTGCTTCAGGCCAGTTCTGATTATTCAAACCCGCCACCCAGACTTGATCAAAACGCAAACCATAGGCCTCTTCAGGCTGCATAACCTGCACGGACACTTCGGGCAGTCGCGGCCTGAAACCTTGGGACTGCAATATACGTGTGAGGTAACCCAGAGCTTTGGAAGCCGAACAAACTGGTGCGAGGAACTCAAGGCCACTCAATTCGTTGAGCGAATCGCGAAACTTCTCAGCCGCCTGATGCTCGACAATGGTGGGGTTAATGTCACCCGGCCATCCGGCAACATTGAGTAAATCTTTGAACATCTCTGCCCAGAACGACGTCGGATGAGAGCCGCGCGACGATTTAATAAGCGGTTTCAAATTCACCAGAATCGAACTTAGCACGGAGTGAGCCGCATCCGGGTCGTGACGCTGAGCATAGACCTCCAGTAATTTGAGCAGCTCTCCGGGATATAAAACGTCAATATTATTTTCACGAAGCCACAGCTCAAGCCGTGCACGCATGGGTTGCTCAGCTCCGGCTGCACGTAAAAAGGGTGAGCGTAAAAAACTGCTTGCATCAACAAACTGAGCTGACGTTAACGCAAAGCGCAGGATAACCATTGCGCCCTCTACACGCTTACGGCGCAGCAACGGTCGATCGACGCTCATGCTGTAAGGACGCGTCACAAGGCTACTAGTGGGTAAGGACGAGCCCGGTGAAAGTACATCGTCGAAAATACGCTGAACGGTGTCGCGATTACGCGCGAGCTGGGGAATCAGCACGCCCGTTACTGTACCGTTGTCGTCGTCAAGTTTTGAACGAACCCATTGAGCCGCAGAACGCAGCTCGGTTTCAAAGTCGGAAAACGTCGAGCTAAGCAACTCGGACTTGATCCGTTTGGGTTTGACCTGTTCAAACTGTGTACCCAGATTCTGCAACGTTTTCAACAGCACTCGTTGCTGAGGCGTAAAGTGTTCAAAACCAAACAGGACAACTTCTTCGTCAGGAGCAATTGCACCCGCGCGAATAGCGGGTGACACCGTATCTGAAAGGCGCGCGGAATCAAGCCAGCCTTTGTTCACCGTCATTTGGTGATAGCTGCGCATCCATTGCGAAAAGACGCGCACATCGCGCGTTGGAAATTGAACGCTCTTGGGGTCGGGCAGGCGCCACGCCTGAATTAATTGCCATGCATTGCGAGCACGCGTGACGGTGCCGCCAATATTATCTATGAGTTGCGTTTCGGCGCTTTGGTTAATCACCTTTTCCCAAATAAGCTGCTCTTGCCCACTGGTTAAGAGCTGACGCTGACCCGTTGGCGACAAATAGCCGGACCACATAATTTCATTCGACAGATGTTCAACCCAGTCGGTCCAGGTTGACACTCTTGGCGTATGCCAGGCACTGACTTCGTTAGTCCGTTTGATGCGTGCGTAGGTGTAGCGCAAATATCGGGACTGCGTACGCTGGGCCGTAACCACACGCACACCCCGGTTTAACGCGTCCAGCAATTTCGCATCGAGTATCGGCTCAGTCATTGGAGCTTGGTCTGTTGACTCGTTTCAGCTTGGGTCCCTGCGCAGCTGTATGCACCAGTTGAGTTTCGATGCGCTCGAAAATTTCCGCCAGAGCCCCTGCTCGCGGCAACAAAGTGATTCGAAAGTGGTTGCTGTACGGCACATTAAAACTGCCGCCTGGAGCCAACAGCACGTGCTGGTTTTCCAATAGCTCTAACGCAAATTCGTAGTCGTTGAACGCCGGTATAACGTCGGTGTTGACGCCAACAAACGCGTACATTGAGCCGTTTGGCTCCACCAGATTTAGATACTCACTGCTGTTTACAGCTGCAATGATCGCCGCTCGTGACTCAAACAACCGACCAGTCGGCTTGGTCAATTCATGAATACTCTGGTACCCGCCAAGAGCAGTTTGCACGGACCACTGCGCGGGTACGTTGGCACACAGTCGCAGCGAGGCCAAGAGCTCTAGCGCATGCATGTAATCGCCCGCCGATTCTACGTCACCGGAAACAACCGCCCAGCCGACCCGATACCCACAGGCCCGGTATACTTTCGATAATCCGGAATAAGTGATACAGACGCCAGAGTTAACCAGAGTCGCCATGGGAATATGAACAGCCTCTTCGTACAGCATCTGGTCGTAAATCTCGTCGCTCATAATGACGAGCCCGTAGCGTTCTGCGAGTTCTACAATCCCGCGCAATACGGACTCCGGGTAAACGGCTCCGGTGGGGTTGTTGGGATTAATCACGACAATGGCTCGTGTCTTATTGGTAATGTTCGCTTCGATGTCTTCAATGCGAGGAATGAAATGCTCTTCAGGCAGGCACGGATAATGTTTAGCGACGCCTCCGTTCAATAAAGTAGCCGCTGTCCACAGAGGATAATCTGGCGCTGGCACGAGCACTTCGTCACCAGGAGCGAGCAAAGCCCTGAGTGTCAGGTCGATCAGTTCACTTACGCCGTTACCGATAAATACATGTTCAGCGCTGACGCCCTGAACGCCACGGCTCTGCTGCTGCATAACCACCGCTTCGCGTGCCGGAAATATGCCCTTCTGATGACAGTAGGCTTCGCTGCTACGCATATTCTCGATCATGGCCAAACGCATGGTTTCGGGCGTTCTAAAACCGAACTGCCCTGGGTTACCAATATTGAGCTTGGTAATCTCATAGCCTTGGCGCTCTAATTCCTGAGCACGATTAGCCAGAGCGCCACGTATTTCGTAGCGCACGTCGGATAAGGCCGGACTGATATTTACTGGCTTACTCACGTTGCATCACCTCGCGATCAAGTATACTAAAAAGCGCAGCGGCTGTTAGGGCGAAAGTTACTGTTAACCCTGAATTTTCACGGCGAAAACGACGTATTTTCTAACTTTCGGCCGAGTCATTAGTCCGACAACGACGCAGCAGCGCCAGGGTCGAAGCATCTCGTTCGCTCAGCGGCGCCTCACCACGCATCATGGGCAGCAGTTCTGAAGCCAGTTGCTTGCCAAGCTCGACACCAAACTGGTCAAACGAATTAATGCCAAGAACGCGACCGATAACGAATATTTTGTGTTCAAAAGCCGCGATGACCATGCCCAGTGCCGCTGGCGTCAACTCCTCAAGCAACCACGTTGTGCTCGGCCGGTTACCCGGACAGCGCTGGTGCTCTTTCAGTTTATCCGGAGCCGAGTCAGCCGACTTGCCGCACAGAAGCGCTTCACTTTGCGCAATGGCGTGTGTGAGCAGGCGCTGATGGCTGTCCTGCCTGTTGTGACGACTGCGAACAGCGACGACGAAGTCAACAGGAATAGCCTCGGTACCTTGATGCAACATTTGAAAATAAGCGTGTTGGGAATCGGTTCCTGCCGTTCCCCAAACGACCGGTGAAGACGGCGTTTCCAGCAACGTGCCATCTACTCTGACCCGTTTCCCGTTGCTCTCCATCTCCGCCTGCTGCAAATACTGAGGCAGCAGGTCCAGAAAATGTGCGTAGGGAACAACGGCCTGAGAGGCGAAGCCCATGAAATTTCGATTCCATATACCCGTCAGAGCCAGCATCACGGGTATATTTGCGGTCCACGAAGCCGTCTTGAAATGCTCGTCCATACGACGAGCTCCGTCCAGGAACTGGCGAAAGCCGTCAGCGCCTATGGCAATGGCTATTGGCATGCCAATGACGGACCAAACAGAGTAGCGGCCACCTACCCAGTCCCAAAACTCAAAACGATTGGCCGGGTCAATGCCAAAATCGACTACGCGCTCAGGATTCGAAGACAAGGCCAACATGTGCCTGGCGACGGCTTTGGAATTGTCAAAATGATCAACAATAAACTCACGTGCAATACGGGCATTGCACAGCGTTTCCTCTGTTCCGAAAGACTTGGATGCAATTAGGAAAAGCGTCGTCTCCGGGCTAACCGTTTCGAGTACGTGGAGAAGTTCATGTGCATCAATATTGGACACGAAATGAACCGATGCGTTGCTATCGTGAAACGGAGTTAGAGCTCGTGTCACCATACGCGGACCCAAATCTGAACCGCCTATGCCAATGTGAACAACGTCTGTAATGGCTTTGCCACCAAATCCGATCCACTTCCCCGCACGAATCTGCTCGGCCGCCTCCAGCATGCGGGCTAATTCGGTCTCGACGGCTGTCGCCACATTTTGCCCATCGACTTCAAGTTCAGCATCGACCGATCCGCGCAAAGCCACATGAAGAACGGCCCTGTTCTCGCTAGAGTTTAGCTTGGTGCCGTTGAACATTGCGATAACAGCTTCCCCAAGCTCAGCCTCGTCAGCCAGTGCGCCAAGCTCGGACAGCGTCTGCTCGTCTATTAACTGCTTGGAAAAATCGAGAGACAATTCGCCTTCTGAAACGGTCATGCGCTTCACCCGATCGGGGTCGGACGCAAACCAGTCCAGCATATGTGCTGAATCATTACGCTGCTGACTGGCAGACAAGGCCTGCCAGGCCGGACTGTCGGTGATAGACTTGAAATTCATAGTTCGTTGCACTGCCTTGGTTATGAGTGGAGATTAGCGAGAATTTGATCTTTGCTCGCCGAGTGTACCAGTAGTGGCGAGTCGAGGAACATACTGACTGCTAGCTGGAAACAGCATACTGTCGGCCGCATTTGCCCGCGTAATACAGCAGGCTGGTGTCGTGCAGCGGTCATGCCAGCCCACGCTATGAAGCCACCTCACAGCAAAAGAAAGCCAACATGAAAACATCTGAAACCCGTATCGCTCAAACATCCGATTCATCGCTTGCCATACAGCTTGAGGGCGCGAGCCCTAAAACCTGGGTCGACGCCGTTCTACAGGATTTCAATACCTTCCTCATTGATCACGCCGCCTGCGAACGAAAAGCGGCTGCTGTGGCAACATCAATGATATGTCACTATCCCGATCGCAATCGACTTGTAGCAGAAATGGCCGACTTGGCGGCTGAAGAGATGAGCCACTTTCGACAGGTAATCAGGCTTATTCACGCTCGCGGATTACGCTTGACCGCAGATACCAAAGACCCGTACGTAAATGCGCTTCGCACCCATCTGCGAAATGGCAAAGAGGACTACATGCTTGATCGCCTGCTTATTGCGGGCATCGTCGAGGCCCGAGGTACAGAGCGTTTCGGGCTCATTGCAGAGCACAGCAGTGAACCCGCTCTACAGCAGTTTTATCGTCAACTCGCGCTCTCGGAATCCCGGCACCAACAGATGTTTTTAGACCTGGCACTGCACTACTTCGAGACGGACACTGTGGCAGCCCGGCTTACCCAACTCCAGGCTATCGAAGGCGAGATAGTCCAACAACTTCCATCGCGTGCAGCACTTCACTAATTATCACCGCCGTGTTCTCACTCCCCTGCCTCGCTGCCACTTTGTTGTCGGCCGTGTCGCGACCAAGAGCGTACGAAGCTAAACCATGAATGAGCGGGATCGCATCAGGCAATACCTGGCCCGCTATGTATCGCCAGACTCCCGCCTTGTTGCATCCACGATTACAACATTTAATCCAAGTTCTTTTCGTCGCTCGCTGTGTATTCCCGCTTACGACGAGAGCATGGACTTTGTAGAGGCTCTCCAATACCACCCGGATATCGCCGGCACGCTAGTCATTCTGGTGATCAATGCACCAGACAACGCACCCGGGAGCCGCCTTACCCGCACCCGGGAAATGCTTCGACAACTTTCGCACACTGGGAAAATGCTGTGGCATTCAGAACAAGGGCTGATGCTCAAACACAATGGTAATAACGGTGAATTCACAATATTGGTGATGGATCACTGCTCAGAAGGCCGCTGCCTTCCATTCAAGCAGGGTGTGGGAGCGGCTCGCAAACTGGGCAACGATGTAGCGCTTGAACTTTGGAATACCGGATTAATCGAATCGGGCTGGCTATATCAAACAGACGCCGACGCGACGCTTCCCGACAACTACTTCGTGACGCCCGAAACACTTCCGAAATGTGTCGCCGTTCACCTGGACTTTCAACACACCGACAATGGGGAGACGAGTCTTGCGCAACAGCTCTACGACTTAAAGTTGGACTACTACACGACCGGCTTAGTTTATGCAGGATCGCCCTACGCTCACTACAGCCTGGGCAGCGCATTAATAATTAACGCCAACGCGTATGCGGTCGTTCGTGGCTATCCTAAACGAAGTGCAGGTGAAGACTTTTATATCCTGAACAAGCTGGCTAAATATGGCCGCATAGCTTTTGACTCGTCACGAACCATTATGTTGAAAGAACGCTTATCGACGCGTGTTCTATTCGGAACGGGCCCCGGCGTTTTACATTTCCAAAATCTGGATACACCTCTCCTCGCGGAAGAGTTCTATGCTCCCGAGAGTTTCACGACGCTAAAAATCTGGCTCTCCTTTTTACTGTACTCGGCAAGACACTGTTGTGGAGACTCAGCCTTTAACGCCCGAAGCGCTTTTCAACATTTCGCAGGCAGCTCAGCGACAACTATAGCCATTCGTGCACTAACGCAACGTGGCCTGTTTGACTGGCTCGAACGAATCGTGGCGAAATACGAATCCCCTGAACAGGCATTACAACAGGTCAGGTCAGGAATGGACGCGTTGAAAACACTTCAGCTTATTCACGCTCTTCGAGACAGTGGATATCGAAACGTAGCGGCTGTGACAGCTAAACAATGGCTTGTTCAGGAGCAAGAATATAGGCAACTGGAACAGCCTGAGCTACGAAGCAACCGTTACAGTAGCATCACTTGCATCTAACCCTTTCCGATAAATAACACATCGGTTGCGGCCGCTTTGTTTAGCCACGTACAGTGCCTGGTCGGCCTGATCGATAATCACTTCACGACCGTACTCGTGATTTGCATTGGTTCCACCAATGCTGACCGTGACATGGTGCAGAACGCCCTCAATACTAATTGGGCGCTTGCACACGGCCAAACGCACTTTTTCGAGAATGACCTGGTACTGCTCCTCTTTTGCACCGGGTATAACCAGTACGAATTCCTCACCGCCGTACCGTCCAACAAAGTCATTAGAACGGATGGCATTGCTGACACGCTTTGCAACATTGCGCAAAACGAGATCACCCACCTGATGCCCAAAGTGATCGTTTATTGTCTTGAAACGATCAATGTCCAGCATGCCTATCAACGCGGTTTTTTCGTCGTCAAAACTCAGCGCAGCGAGAGTGTCGTCGATCATGTGCACTACCGAACGGCGATTCGGTAACTGGGTTAAATCATCGTTGTAGGCCAGGTCGTGCATTTGCAGATGATCGCGTTCGAGCTTCATGCTGTGAATGCGTTGAGATTCAGCGTAATAACCCCGTACAGCCTCGAGGAAGAAGCTAGTTGCAATGACCAAGCCAAAACTGGCCAAAAACCTGGAGCTAAACTCAGGATCGTAAATGGCTGAACCGGAAACGGATGACGGCAGCAGCAATGCGGCTACCCACGCGATACTCACAATCGTTACATACGCCATGCCCTCCCGCACCCCAACGAGAAAAAACACCATCGGAGGATAAGTGTAGAGCCAGAGCATACGGTAGTGCACGGTATCTCCAAGCGTCGCAAAATAAACAAACAGTGCGCAAAAAAGAACCGCTGGCACCCGATAAAAAAGCTCCCCGTCCACCCGCCCACGAACGAACACAACGGTGAACACCAACGCGAAACCTACGAGTGCAATCAGGGCGCAGTCGCGGAGACTGCCCTCGGTGAAGTGATGAATACTGAAGCTAAAACACAGAAAGGCAGACGCCAGGGAAAAGGCGCCGAACAGAAGCCGCTTTCGTGCTTCTTCAAATTCGAGTTGTTGCGCGCTGAAGAGTCTTAGCAGCGAACTCAACAGCGTATTGGTTCTAAACCGCACGCGACATCCAGAGTAGTGGCTAAACGATTATCGGAGTTTAAACGGTCGTGTCAGGGCAGAGTGTGAAACGAGGATGAACTTACGCATATGAATACAAAGACTATACTCAACTATAGGTGTGTTTGCACTGAATTTCGCACCAAGCTGGTGCGTCACTAGCCTCCACTCCCCTCAGGAGAGTTCTTCGCCACATAGGCTTCGTGCGACCCGGTACTATCAACGTTCTCATCAAGAACCCGGGTACCCCGGTAATCTGAAATGTTCGCCGCTCCGTCCCCTTCCGAAATGGCACGACGCTGTTTGATGTCCTGAAAAATGAGTCTGTGATGGCCCAGTGCAATAACGTCTTTGTCGGCCAACTGATGCTTCTGAACACGTTTGCCGTTGACGTACGTGCCATTGGTGCTTTTGAGGTCACTGACCCAATACGCATCGTTGTAAAAACTGATCTGGACGTGGTGGCGACTAATAAATTCACTGGCAACCGGAATGTCGTTGTCTGCATCGCGGCCAATGACCAGTCGATCACCGTGCACTTTATATTTTTGAATAACCGTGCCTTCGCGAACCAGCACCAGCTGCGGTGCTTGTTTGGTGAGTCGCGTTTGCTGGCTCTTCTTGCGGTTGGTGCGCTCTGCAAAGGGAACCCACTTAAGCTCTTTCAAAGCGCTTTCAATCGAGTCATTACTGACCAGTTTGTTTTCATCAACGAAGACGCTGGTCAGAGCGGTATCGCACAGTGTATTGATCAGACGAGGTACACCGCCCGAGTAGCGAAATATGGCGGGCACCACTTCAGCCGGGAACAAATCGTCTTCACCTTTGAATCCGGCTACTTTGAGCCGGAAATTTATATATTCGGAGGTTTCTACCAGGCTCAGTGGTCGCAGTCGAACATGAAAATGTACTCGCTGGGCCAACTGCTCCATACCAGAGGAGTAAAGCTTGTCCTCAAACTCGGGCTGGCCGCATAACAACACGTTAATTGTTTTGGCCTTCTCCGTTTCAATATCGGTCAGCAACCGAATCTCTTCGAGCACCTTGACACTGAGGTTCTGCGCCTCGTCGACAATCAGCACAACCTGGCGGTCGTGACGATGCTCCTCTAGCAGAAAATTGCGTACAGTCTCGAGCAGCTCCGCTTTGTTCTTGCGGAACGGCTTAAACCCAAATTGAACCAGCAACGATTGTAGAAATTGGCGCGGAGACAGCTGAGTCTGAAAAATCCGGGCCACCCGAATGTCTTCGTCGACCTCAGACAAAAAACGGTTAATCAGCGTCGTTTTGCCACAGCCCACGTCACCGGTTACGACAACACAGCTGTCACGATTGAGCACAGCGTAATCCATGTGCGCTTTGGCTTCAGAATGTTGAGGACTCATGTACAGAAACTCCGCGTCGGGAGTTAACTGAAAAGGTCTTTGATGTAAACCGAAGTAGTCCAGGTACATACGGGCAATCCATTAGGCTGTGTTTGTCGCCGGCAGTCTGTTGCCAGCTAGTTAAAATGCTGAGATTGGTATTCTAACAGGGTCTCATGCGGTTAGTCACTGTAAGTGATTGCCTGAAGTTGTCATAACCACGTAAACTGCCAAAACATCACCCATGAGGCCCGTTATGCGTCCAAATTCTACTTTATGGCAAATCACTTATCGCCCTGCCGACTCTATTTTTATCGCAGCCTGCTTACTATTGGTCTCGATGATTGCGCCCAGCATCTCGGCCGACCTGCTTTACGCCAATATCACCGGGTATCGCTATGTAGAAGGCGAGCCCCCTGAGAACACCCCTTTGCAACATCGCGCCCTGGCGCCCAGAGAAGGTTATTGGACGAGCTTTAACGCCATGAGGATTAACGACGAGGGCCGTATCGTCAAAACCTATTCAATCGAGGACCAGAAACCCTCTGCATCGACTGAATTGACCGTTGTTGACGGCCAGGGCCGCACGGTACTACCCGGGCTAATCGACGCCCACGGCCACATTCTGGGACTTGGCCAAACCTATCAACGCGTAGATCTGATGGGAACAGAGTCCGTTCAGGCCGCCCAGCAGCTGGTGGCCACATTTGCCGAAATGCAACCCGAACAAGAGTGGATTCTCGGCAGAGGCTGGAATCAGGTTCTATGGCCCGATAAGCAGTTTCCTACGGCGTCAGATCTCGACGAAATTGAAGCCAAAAAACCGGTATTTTTACGCCGCATCGACGGCCACGCGGGCTGGGCTAATTCAGCCGCTTTGAAAAAAGCAGGCATTACCGCACTAACGAGAGACCCCTCCGGCGGCCAAATATTGCGAGACGCAGACGGTGTCCCCACGGGCGTGCTGGTTGACAAAGCGATGGACATGGTCGAAAGAAACATCCCTCCGCCCTCTATGGCAAGCGTCGTCGAAGCATTGGGATTTGCGCAGAAAGAACTGGCTCAAATGGGTATCACTTCGGCACACGATGCGGGAGTTAATGCCGAACTCGCTAAACTGTATAGAAAGATGGCGGCCAATGATCAACTCTCGGTACGGGTCTACGGCATGGTGTCTGGCGCAGGACCCGAGCTAACCGAAGTTGGCGCGCCGTGGCCTGCCGATGAACGCGATATGTTTTTGCTTCGAAGCGTGAAACTCTACGCCGACGGCGCGCTGGGCAGTCGGGGGGCGGCCATGATCGAGCCCTACTCCGATCAAAAAGACAGCCGGGGTTTGCTCTTCAGCCCGTTTGACGAGCTTGAGCTGCAAGTTCGACGAGCAGCGGATCTCGGATTCCAGGTCAACGTGCACGCCATTGGCGACGCGGCAAACCGCCAGGTACTCGATATTTTTGCGCGACTTCCTTTGCGCCGACACAAGCTTCGTCACCGAATCGAGCATGCTCAGATTATCGCAATGGACGACCTCGTCAAATTCCAAAAACACGAAGTGATTGCTTCCATGCAACCGACTCACGCAACGAGCGATATGAACATGGCCGAAGACCGCATTGGCAGCGAACGCGTCAAAGGGGCTTACGCCTGGCGTAAAATTCTGGATTTGGGCGTAGTGATTGCTGCAGGTTCTGATTTTCCGGTAGAACTTTCCAACCCGTTTCACGGCCTTTACTCGGCGGTATCCCGAAAAGACCACAAGGGCAATCCTGACGGAGGCTGGTATCCCGAAGAAAATCTGACTCGTGGTGAAGCGCTGAAGGCTTTTACGGTTGACGCCGCCTTCTCGGCTCACCAGGAAACAAAAATAGGCAATCTGGAGCAAGGAAAGTGGGCCGACTTTATCGTGCTCGAAGAAGACTTCTTCAAACTACCTGAGGCCGATATCTGGAAGATGCAGGTCCACGAAACATGGGTTGGCGGCAAACGCGTTTATACCGCGGTCGATGAACAAAAAGCGGCGGACAAGAAGGCGGCCAAGTAATGAAATACGTCGACATGCTGCGCGCATGGATTGAAATGTGTTCGGGCTATCTAGGCCCTAACCCGTTACTTCAGTCGGCCATTGTTATGGCCATAACAATTATTATTGCTTACTTGATGACCAGCATCATCTGCCGCTTCATTGGTCGCTTGACCAAGTTTTCGAAAACCGACGTAGACGACGAACTGATTCGAATGCTGCGACGACCCATGTTCGTAACCATCGTCCTTATCGGCGCTTCTTTGGCAGTAGGTCGACTCGATATGGCCGAGCGTTCAGCCATGATCTCGCAGTCATTGCTGAAGTCCATTGGTGTATGGCTATGGATGATGTTCGCGCTGTCATTTACACGGTTAATACTCAACGCGCTCAAAAATATGCGCAGAGGGTTTGATTTTATCGACAACCGCACGCTGCCTCTTATTCAGAATGTGATGTATTTGTTTATTTTGGTAGCAGCGGTTTACGCATTCATGAACGCGTGGAACAAGGACGTAACCGCCCTGCTCGCATCAGCCGGTATTTTGGGACTGGCATTGAGTTTTGCTGCAAAAGACACGCTTGCCAATGTGTTCGCCGGTGTGTCCATTCTCATCGACAATCCGTACAAGGTGGGCGACTTTGTCGTTCTGGGCACCGGCGAGCGTGGCGAAGTCACCCAAATTGGTATTCGCAGCACACGCCTGCTCACCCGGGACGATGTTGAAATTACGATTCCCAATGCGGTTATCGGTAACGCTCAAATTATTAACGAAACCGGCGGCCCTCACGAAAAGTACCGGGTACGCAATAAAATCTCTGTTTCCTACTCCAGTGACTTGCAAAAAGTATGTGACGTTCTGCAAGAGATTGCGGTAAACCAAACCGGCGTCTGCGACACCCCCGTACCGCGTGTCAGGGTCAGAGAGTTTGGCGACAGCGGAATTAACATTGAGCTACTTTCCTGGGTACCCACACCGGTTGATCGCGGACGAATAACACATGAACTGAACCTCAAGATTTTCAGAATCTTTAAAGAAAAGGACATCGAAATTCCATTCCCTCAACAGGAAGTTCTTGTTAAAAACCTATCAACAGATAACACCTGATCGTCGTGAGCGCCGGATCACCTGTTTTCTTAACGGTCGATGCCGGCAGCCAAAGCTTGAGGGCCTGCCTGATCGACGCGCAAGGAAACCTGCTCAACAAATCGAGCGTTGCAATGGCGGCGCCATTCGCGAGCCAACCCGGCTATTCCGAAACACCGGCTGAGCCTATCTGGGAGGCCTGCATAGAGGCCGTACGAGACGTCTGCTCCCAACGCCGCGGCACCGAGATCCAATCAATTGGCGTCACCAGTCAGCGCGCCAGCGTGGTCGCATTAGACGATCAGGGTGTGCCTCTTCGTCCGGTGATATTATGGTCTGATCAGCGTCGCTGCGCGCCACCAGACTCTCTCGGTTTGACCGGGTTGGGCATGCGCTTAATCGGTGTTCTCGATACCGCCAGACGCTTTCAGGCAGATGCAGAGATTAATTATCTGGCCTCAGAAGAACCCGAGCTTTGGGCCAAGGTTAATAAACTGCTTTTTATTAGCGGCTACCTTAACTTTCGTTTAACAGGTCAATACAAAGACAGTACCTCTAACCAGGTCGGATACATTCCGTTCGACTATCGACGGCAAACCTGGGCGAGTAAGAGAATGTGGCACTGGAAAGCACTACCCGCAATGCGCATGAGTCATTTACCAGAACTTGTTTCCGCAGGATCCATGCTCGGACAATTGAGCGCCACGGCTGCCCAAGAGCTAGGTTTATCACAAGGCCTGCCTGTCGTGGCCTGCGCTACCGATAAAGCCTGCGAAGTTCTGGGCACAGGGTGCACCGACATCACACAGGCCAGCCTCAGTTTCGGAACCGCAGCCACGGTAAATGTCACTTCGCCGACCTACCGCGAAATAGAACGGTTCGTACCGGCCTACCCTGCTGCTATTCCAGGCCAGTTTCTGTGCGAACAACACACCTACCGGGGGTTTTGGTTGGTCAACTGGTTTAAGCGTGAATTCGCACAAGCCGAACAAGCTTTGGCGGCGACCAAAGGCGTCCCGGCTGAGTCGCTGTTTGACGATTTTCTACGCGACACGTCGCCTGGTGCCGAAGGTTTGTTTGCCCAACCGTATTGGTCACCCGGTGTGCGAGTCCCGGGGCCGGAAGCGAGGGGCGCGCTTCTGGGATTCAACGCCACGCACACAAAAGCGCATGTCTATCGAGCGCTCATTGAAGGACTTGTTTATTCCATGCGGGAAAATCTTGAGAAAATAACGCGTCGAACCCGGCAACCAGTGTCGCTTATTCGTGCTGCCGGAGGCGGCTCTCAAAGCGACGAAGTCTTACAAATAGCAGCCAACGTGTTGGGCCAGCCGGTTGAGAGAGTGCATACCTATGAGGCATCATCACTTGGTGCAGCGATTTGCAGTACGGTTGCGACCGGTGCTCACACATCGTTTGCGTCGGCGGTAACAGCTATGTCGCACGCCGGAAAGCGATTTTTTCCGCAAAGCAAGACCGCACAGCAATACGACGAGCTGTATACTAAGGTCTACAAACGCATTTATTCGCAAATGCAGCCACTCTACGTTTCCATCGCAAGACTCCAGCAACACACGAGAGACTTATGAACACAGCTACCTCTACCCGTGACGAGCTTCCACCGCGGAGCAAACTCAATGCACTCTCTATATTCGTTTTTGCGGCGACGACAGCCTTTTTGACTGCGTCTGTTTTCTTGATACTTCAGTATAAACAAGGCATCCCTTTTAGCTTTGTCACAAGCGTCATCTTATCCGCGGCGGCCGCATTGGTACTTCCGGTTATTGCAGGCTTGGTCTTTCGGCGCTATTTCTCAAAACTGAGCTACCCTGGGATGGTGGGGTTTATTGTCACTAACCTGCTCATTGCCATAGGCACCGGGTTATTTATTTTTTAAACCTACACGCTGTTCCGTTTGCCATAACACGAATCCCTTCGTCGAAAATATTTACAATTGTTTTTACATTTTCGAAAACGAAAAGATAAGCCACTGTCTGTGTGAGTAAATCTTAGCTGGCACAGATATTGCTCCTCTAAACGTGTACCAACACCGACGAGGACAAGCGATGCAAACGTTAACACCACGCCGACTTAAAGACCGACGCCAACCGCCACCCTTCTTTAGCAAGTACTCTCTTGGTATCTCGGGACGACGCTCCACAGTTCGCCGCGAAGGAGATACAGGGGTCTATGTCGATCAGTATGATTGGCCTGTTTTCCTCGTCGCCGTTGGCATCGTTATCATGAGCGCGATGGATGCGACGTTTACGCTGCGTCTGCTAACTCTCGGCGCTATCGAGATAAATACAGTGATGAACGTACTTATCGAATCTAACGTGTACAAGTTTGTCGCTTTCAAACTGGGCCTGACCACTTTGGGCGTACTGCTTCTTGTCATCCATAAAAACGTGCACCTGTCTCTAGGGTTCTCGGTTTATCGGCTCGCGCAGGCTATTTTCCTCGGCTATGTTGTCCTCATCGGTTACGAGCTTTGGATGTTCCATATGCTCACCAACTAATTAGTGGTACTTGCGTGGCCGGCTCTGCTCAGAGCACGGCCCGCACCCCCCGCTTCACACCTGCCAATAGACTGGCCGTATACTGGCCGCGCTCAATCGCGCTGAACTTCTGAGCTTTTCATCGCTCAAAACACTTATAATTGCACCCAGCCGCTGCATACAGGTGCGGCCCGGAGCCAAGACTCCCGGGTTTCGCGCTGTGTCGACAAGCGAACGCGGTATACTGAGGCGCAAGAATCGCAAAAAGGTGTTTGGGTATGTCCCAGTCGAAACTCTTATTAGTACTTACATTACTCGCAGGCATCGGCCTCGGAGCCTGGGCGCGCGAAGCTATTAGCAGCGAGCCACCACCGTTAACTAACGACACGATTCTGTCCGAGTCCTCAGACAGCTTTGCGCGACCTGAACCGCCAGCACTGCAAGTCATTGATGAACTCAGGGATGAACTCGAGCGCGCTCAACAAGAACGCGACGACCTTCGTAACCAGCTAGAAGCGTTATCCGTACGCCTTAGCGCATTAGACAAACAGCCTGTCGCCGACCTGCCAAATCGCAACGCCGATGCGCAAAGGGCAAAGGAAAGGGCTTCCCGTCGCCGCGGATCAGGAGCGCTTACCGTCGCCGCACTAACTGAAGCGGGAATCTCAGAACGCGACGCCAGCAGTATTAAATCAAGGCTTGACGAACTGGCAATGCAAAGACTTTATCTTCGCGATCAGGCCCAGCGAGAAGGATGGCTCGGCAAGGAAGAATATCGCAGCCAGATCCGGCAGCTGAATGACACTCAAAACAATCTTCCGCAAGAAATTGGTGAAGACAACTACTCTCGATACCTCTACGCAATGGGCCGCCCGAACCAAGTCAACGTGCAGTCGGTTATTGAAAATTCACCTGCTTATAATGCGGGCATGCAAACAGGTGACCGCCTGGTTTCGTACGATAGTCAATCGGTTTATGACGCGCGCAACATTCGTCAGGGAACACGCCGTGGTACAGCCGGAGAAATGGTACCTATGGTGGTTATGAGAAATGGTCAGCGAGTGGAGCTGTACGTACCCCGCGGCCCATTAGGAATCACGATGAATTCGCAGAGTGTGCTGCCAACGGGTTCGCCCTAGGCTGACATATCCACTCTCGCTCCCACCCAGAGCAAAGCGAACAACAATTCTTAAGCGGCGCTTTTTGTCTCAAACTTTGGCCGCGCGTGCGGCCGTGTGAATGAGTAAATTGGCCAAGTCACCAAACGATGCAAAACGCGGATTATCTGTCTGCCCAAGATCAAAGCGATAGTAAATTTGCTGAACAATCACAGCGAGCCTGAACAATCCGAATATACGGTAGTAGGACAAATCCTGCGACGCCCAACCGCGCGCAGCCAGATACGCATTGCTGAATTCCGAACGCGTTAACATGCCCGCCAAATGGGTTGGCATCATGCCAGTCGCAATCAGCGGCGGCGGATCAGAGGCCTCTACCCAGTAAGCAAGCGTTGATCCCAAATCCATTAGCGGATCGCCCAGCGTCGTCATTTCCCAGTCAAGCACACCAATCATTTTAGGCTTATTGTCTACTAGACTTTGCTCATCCCAAATGACATTGTCGAACTTGTAGTCGTTATGGATGATCGCAGAATGCGGATGATCTTTTGGCATCTGCTCAACGAGCCAGGCGGCTAAAGCGTCGAATGACAATGTGTTGCTGGTTTTGGCATTTTGCATGCGTTTGGTCCAGCCAAGCACCTGCCGTGAAACGTAGCCTTCCGGTTTTCCAAACTCCTGCAATCCGACTTCAGCTGGATCCAGCGAGTGAAGCTCTACGAGACGGGTCGCAAATTCGGTACACATATCGGCATACAGCCCCGACTGAGCGGTGAGTTGCTGCGGCATATCCCGTCGAATAATAACACCCTGAATGCGTTCCATCAGATAGAACTCGGAGCCCATAATGGCTTCGTCATCACAGTAGTGCAGCGCTTTCGGACACACATCGAGTCGAGGGCTCAGCGCATTGAGTACGGTTACCTCGCGCTTCATATCATGGGCTGTTTTCGCTTTGTGTCCAAACGGCGGTCGACGCAAAATCAGGTCCTGATTTTGGGTTTGCACACGATACGTCAGATTCGAGGCACCGCCCGAAAATTGCAGTATCGAGGTAATGGGTGAGTCAATAACGTTCTGTTCCTGCAGATAGGTTTGCAAAACGTTTTGATCCAATCGTTCACTTGAACGCTGCTCTTTCGCTTGATCGAGTAGGTCGGTCATAAGTCACCCCGTTTCTGTGTGCATGAAATGAGTCTATGCATGCCTGGTCGTCTAAAGAAACCAAGTGTAAAAAAAACTCTTTAAAGATACGTAACCCGTAACCCATTTTCTCCGGAATGCAGGTGTGCATAGTTATTGTAGCCTTCCAGCTCAAAACCGTCGTCAGTGCACATGAATTTCGTGATGGAAGCATTGGCTGTACGCCAGTTAAACTCAGCGCTTCGTGTCGGGTCCATGCCAAGCACATGGGTTAACGACGTTGAAATAACGCCGCCGGACGTGAATACAACTGCACACTCGTCGCCTTCTATCTCGGCCCGTATCTCTTTTAGTCCGCCAACGACTCGTGCATTGAAATCAGACCAGGACTCGTGGTCTATGCCCCCGGCAGAGTGACCCTGAATCCAGCGTGACATGACGGGGAAAAATAGACGCCGAAACACATCGCGATCTTTGAGCAAACTGTAATCATCCGGAGTAATTCGATCACGAATATCGGGGTGCTCGCTCAGAACAGCCGGAAGGAACGCCGCAAACACACTGTCAGAGTCGTATTCGTTAAAGGCGCTAAGCGCTTTTACCGACTGAACGTGGCCCATCGATTTTAGCGCCAATGTAGCCGTGTCTTTTTGTCGCTCCATATCGCCGGAATACACTCGCCCCGGCTTTATACCAGCCCGGGCTAGCTG
>JBGCFV010000009.1:0-4264 GCA_045107075.1 Gammaproteobacteria bacterium | reverse complement strand
AAGGATTTACTATGATCACCCACCATTTTAACGACGAAAACGATTACAAACAGGGCGGCAGATTTGCCGGCGATTACGGTAGCACACTCTGTGAGTGGACGTGGGAAGCAGACTCAAGGGTAATTGACGTTCGTTGCGGTTCAGAAGGGCATCGCAAGGATCTTAGTCAATTCGATCCCGCGTGGTTAGCCGACGTCGAGTTAAAGAAGCGTCTTCCCGACGTTGCAAGAGAAATCGCCGAAGACATTTTGGGAAGAGAACTGGGCTAATAGTAAACGCTCAACGATCAATGCCAATCTATCCGAGTATCCCGAAATGGGCCACGTTGGTTTGCACGTGCCTAGTATGCGCGAGCTGGTCATTGCCGATACGGCATACATCGTTGTCTATGAAATCACCGATGAGGCAATTTTCTGATAACACATGTTGGTTATAACCCCCTTTTGTTTGCGTCTCGATCCCTGTGGCCTATAAAATCCGGACCATTCTGCCAATGGATCAGGGAAGTACCGTGTCCAGAAAAAAAACAAGAGAAAAAACAAAATCCGAACTTGTCGAGGAAGTTGCCGAACTGCGTGGCGAATTGAATGCGCTTCATCGTGTTGGCAATTCGAATTCTTGGGCGAAGGCGCTTCAAGTCGTGGGACCTTGGATTATGGCAGCAGTGATTGCCGGATTTATGTCTCAAGCTGTGAAACACATCGCGGGCAAGGAAACGAATTTTTTGCTAAAAGCTGATGTAAACGCAGGAATCGAAGGTGAACTCAAAGTAAAAGCTCTCGACGAGGCGGTTAAGTTAGCCAAGGAAGAGGCCTTTAAAGTGGTCTATCCGGCCATATTTATAGGAATTGGTGGTATCTTATACGGATGGAGTCAGCGATCTTTGAGACGAAGAACGGTCGAAAGACTTCACCCGTACCAGGAAATGTACGAAAAAACTTTAGACCCCGAACGTTCGACAAGTAGGTTGACGAAGAAGGGCGACACTAACCCGGAGGATCGATGATGACGTCATTTGTGGTCTGGGCATTCGTTTTGACTGCCGTGCTGTGGTTCATGTTTGCTTTTCTTTACCGCGATTTCCGCGTCGATCTCATGAGGCAACGGCTATTTCAAGTTCGAGATGATTTGTTTTCAGCTGTTGCTGATAGCAGTGAAGTGCAACACGACCACGATGCTCACGTAATGCTGCGCTCCATGCTTAACGGGATGATTAGATTTTCTCACGAACTCACGTTTTTTCGAGTTGTCGCTATGTCGATAACGGGTAAACAAGTGGTTGAAGACTTGGGCATTGACCCGGCAGATGAGTTTGCCTCGATGTTTGATGAGTCGTTAGAGAAATACTCTGAAGACACGCAAAAGATTTTCAGCAAAGCGCAATCGCACGCTATGCTGATAGTGTTCGACCATCTTGGGCACACCTCTATTTTTCTCGCGCCTCCTTACATACTTGCTAAGACTGTTGCACGGCTAATGCTTCGTTGGCACAGTGGTGTGAGCTGGCTTCGTCGCCAGAAGCGGCGCGTTCTTGATCTTCCGGTTACGGATATCATAGAAAGAGAAGCCCATCATATAGGCTCAGCACCAGCCTATTAGAAAAATTTGATGTTGAAGGCATCCTCTTTTCGGTGCCTTCAACATTTTCACTAATTGAGCTAGCTCCCTTCTACCGCCGCTAATATTTGGTCGCGGTATTTTTGCAGATTATCGAATTGCTGTGAAAGCGGTGTAGTGCTTCCGCCAAGTGCTCTGGCGCGGATTATTTCGAGTACGGCCACTGTCGCCGCGTGTCTGGCGCTGTTTTTGTCGCTTGGGTATGACAGATGAATTGGTGCCATCGAATAGACGTTTTGTTTGTCGCTCACGGTTGTTCCTTGTGTTGAGTGTTGCAAGCGAAATTGGATTGGGGCGCTCATGCCGATTTTCAAGGGCAAACTCATAACAGTTAGTATGAAAATGTGGAGCGAAGCTGAAACCTCTCTGCCTGGGCAGAGCCTAGGCGCCCGCTCCGCAACGGGAGCCTAGGCGGGGTTTTGTTATTTACCCCGAAGCTTGGCAACGAGTTCGGCCGCTTCCGTAGTTTGCTGGTAGACATCTTTGCGGATATTCCGGTATTTCGAGGCTGCGACGCAAAAGTTTGTTTCACCTTCCTGAACATATGCAGGCCACCCATACGAGATGTTCAAGTCGGCGAGGCAGGTGCCCTTTGACTGAGCGGCACGCTCTGCCTTAGCGGTAGCTTTTTCGATCAGGTAAGCCGCATCCTCTGTAGGGCCGTGAGCGCAATGTCAAGTTTCAGCATTGGCCAAGCCGGCGGTCATTCAGCCTGGAAGAACGCCCATGACTGAGCGCTTACCGATAACAAGATAGTAACGCCGAAATAACACAGCGGTAACGCGCCTGATTTCGCCGTTTGATAGGTTTGCGGTGGGGCGCAGCGCTCCACACAGGCAGCCCTTATCTGCCACCAACCAAACGGAGCAAGATTTTGAAAATTCATAAATTAGTGTTGGCGCTTTGTGCGCTCGTGGTGTCTTTTAACGCGCAGGCGATCGATTGCCCGGCCGGTAAAGTGGACTATTTGCAGGTGCAGGGCACCGGTATTTTGATTCGTCTGGAAGGGCAGGGGTGGCATTTGCTGGGTACCCATTTCACCAGTACCGGGGACGAAAACCTCATGCTCAATTCACTCTACGCCGGCGCGCTTGCGGCGCAAATGTCGGAGCGTCAGGTGGTCGTGCGCTACCCAAATGGCTACGACTGCAGCGCAACGGACTACAACACGCCTGCGCTCATGCTCAGAACGCTGTAGACGCCGACACAACTCACTTCGGTGAAGGCAATTGCGGTGGTTCAGTCTAATTACCGGATGATCGCTTCATCGTGCTTTCAGCAGGAAAAGAAGCTCCGCATTTTGCGGGGCATTTTTTTACAGTTTGTGCGTGGCCTCTGAATGAGTCTCCAGCATGGGGGAGTAAATGAACAGCAAACGATTTGCAGCGACCTTGATTCTGGTGTTGGTGGCGTCCGCGACGCTCTGGTTTTTCAATGCTCGGCCGCAGGGCACCGAATTTTCGGCCGCGGCCAACGTAGACACGCGGCAGAATAATCTGCCGGAATCTGAGCCTGTCGCTTCCTCATCCAAACCGGCGCAGCAGGCGATGACGGACGAGGCTTGTCTTGAGGCTTATCACCGAGCTTTAAAAAACGATTCGCACGCCGTATTCAGTCAGTTTGATGAGATGGCGAAATCCCTAAAGTTAGGGAATGTTGCCGACCAGATGGATGAGATATATGCCTCGGCGGCGAAGACGCAAAGTGAAATTCGAGCCAAGCTTGAATTTGTCAGCCATGCGCTGAAAGACTCACCGGATCCGCGGCACATGTTTTTTCGTGGGCTGGCCGCGTATGAATTAGAGCGTCGGTTCGAGTTGTTCTACGATGCCATCCAGAGCAATCCCAACGACGTCACGATGCTCTACGGCGCTATGTCCCAGTGCGCTCATTTGACCGGGCGCAAGCGCAGCCAGTGTCCTACACAGCGCTGGCGCGAGGATCTGTTGGCGGTGGACTCAGACAATGGATTTAGCTGGATGCTGGTCGCCTCCGACTACTACAACTCTGGCGATCATGATCAGGCACTCAGTGCGTTGCAGAATGTTCTTGCGGCGCCCGCTTTGCGTGATTACAACGCCGATATTTTAATCACCGGCGAGCGCGCGCTGGCGGCGGTAGGTGGTATGGCGTTTGAAGAGCGCGTCCGGCTGTCTAAAAGTGCGGCGCTCAGGAGTTTGTTTAACGCCGGTGGCGTGACAGATATGTGTGTGCGAAAAGCGAGTGTCGATCCCGCTTGGGCGCAAGCGTGTGCGGGGTTTGGTGAATTGATGCGTGCGCAAGACCGGGGTAATGAGAGTGGGGTGTATAAGGCTGAAGTCGCCGGTCTGCAGGCGCTTGGGGATAGCGCGGGGCTGGAGCGGCTCGAGGCGATCAGAGCAACCACTCACGCGAAGCCTGAGTCGATCGGGTGGCGTGAATTGTTAAAGCGTGTAAGGCCCAAGCCCTTTCCCGTGGCCTCACAAAAGCTGGTGGCCAGCGACCCGCGAGTCTGGGCGCAATATCAGAAAATTCGGTCCGCTTCTGGTCCGGCAGAGGCGTCCGGCTATGTGCTTGGCGAGGTGCTTAAAGTATTCGCGGACAAAGTGCCTTTGGAGTGTCGTGATCGGTCCACCCAGATCATGCAGTTGCTCGATACTTAGAAGCG
>JBGCFV010000089.1:0-36681 GCA_045107075.1 Gammaproteobacteria bacterium | reverse complement strand
CAGGTGCCCCAGGCCGTCGGTTGGGCTATGGCATCGGCGATTAAAGGCGAAGAACATATTGCCGTAACCTGGACCGGCGAGGGCAGTACCGCCGAGTCCGACTATCACAACGCCCTAACGTTCGCGAACGTGTATCAGGCTCCCTGCATTGTTAACGTTGTGAACAACCAGTGGGCTATATCCACATTTCAAGGTATCGCGGGTGGACAGGATAGTCCGTTTGCGGCCCGGGGCCCAGGCTACGGCATGCCCGGCATTCGCGTTGACGGCAATGATTTTCTGGCTGTCTACGCGGTCACCGAATGGGCCGCCGAACGTGCCCGCAACGGTGGTGGACCTACCTTAATTGAACACGTTACGTATCGTGCGTCTGCTCACTCAACCAGCGACGACCCGTCACGCTATCGTCCGAAAGATGAAGCAGAGCACTTTCCACTTGGCGACCCGATTGAGCGCTTGAAAAACCACCTCATTGGTCTGAACGCCTGGACTCAAAAAGAACATGACGAGTTAATTGCCGAGCTTGACGAAAGCATGTCAAAGAACTGGCAAGAGGCATTGACGTACGGCACAACCGAGGAAGGCAGCAGCTTCGCTGTCGACTCAATGTTCGACGACGTCTACAAAGAAATTCCTGACCATCTCGTCGCTCAGCGCGAGAAACTCAAGCGTCAACTACAGAATCAGTAAAGGCACACCGATGGCAAAGATGAACATGGTTCAGGCGATTAATTCCGCTATGGACGTAATGATGGTACGAGACCCTTCGGTTGTCGTTATGGGACAAGACGTAGGGTATTTTGGCGGTGTCTTTAACTGCACGGCCGGACTCCAGAAAACGTTTGGCGAACAACGAGTATTTGACACGCCGATTTCAGAAGCAGGCATTGTTGGCACCGCCATTGGCATGGGTGTGAACGGACTCAGACCGGTCGCTGAAATTCAGTTTGCCGACTACATTTATCCGGCGTTCGATCAAATTGTGAGTGAACTGGCAAGACTGCGCTATCGAAGTGCCGGTGATTTTACCTCACCCGTAACCTTGCGTTCACCGTGTGGTGGCGGTATCCGCGGAGGGCAAACCCACTCGCAGAGCCCGGAAGGCATCTTCACTCATATTTGTGGCATTAAGGTCGTCATGCCATCCAACCCATACGATGCCAAAGGCTTGTTAATCGCCAGCATCGAAGACGACGATCCGGTACTGTTCTTTGAGCCCAAGCGACTCTACAACGGTCCGTTTTATGGCGACCCTAAACAGCCCGCAAGTACCTGGGGCAATCACCCTAAAGGCGAGGTTGACGAAGGCTACTATTCTTTACCCATTGGCAAGGCCGATGTCGTACGACAGGGCAGCGACCTGACTATCATCACCTACGGCACCATGGTGCACGTTTGTGAAGCGGTTGTTCGAGACAACGAACTGGACGCCGAAATTATTGACCTGCGCTCCATGCTGCCTCTCGATATCGAAACACTTGTAGAGTCCGTCAGCAAAACCGGCCGCTGCCTCATTGTTCACGAAGCCACCCGCTTCAGCGGTTTTGGCGCCGAACTGTCAGCGCAAATTCAGGAACGGTGTTTCTGGAATTTGTCGGCCCCTATTCAGCGCGTCACGGGTTGGGACACTCCGTATCCGCATGCCTTTGAGTGGGAATACTTCCCAGGTCCAAGTCGCATTATGGCCGCTATCGATAAAGTCATGAGGGAATCCGCATGAGTGAACACATTTTTACGCTGCCCGATCTTGGCGAAGGCACCGTTGAGGCTGAAGTATCCGAATGGCACGTCAAGGTGGGCGACTTCGTCAAAGAAGACCAGCCCGTCGCCGACATGCTTACCGACAAGGCCGCTGTTGAAGTCCCCGCCCCGGTAACCGGCACTATTGTACGACTGGGCGGACAACTGGGCGACATCATCGCCGTCGGTGCGCCGCTTGTCGTGTTTGAAACCGACGCGAATGTTAAAACGATAGCCGAAGCTCCTGCTTCGAGCGAAAAGCCCACAGCGGAACCCAAAATAGCCGCTGCACCCACTCCACGACCGGCGCCGGCCGCGGCACCAGCACCACCCGCACCCGCACCAGTACCAGCACTTCCGGCCGTACAGCGCGAAAGCAATCGCGTCCCGGTGTCAGCACCAGCCGGCATTCCCGCCAGCGTCACTAGCGGTAAAGTCCTGACCTCTCCGGTCATTAGACGACTGGCCAGAGAGCATCGTGTAGACCTGGCACAAATTAAGGGTAGCGGTCCTCGCGGTCGCATACTTCGCTCAGATCTTGACGCGTACATTGCGAAACTCAAACGTGGCCCAGCGCCCGTTGCACCGAGCAAACGTGTCGGCGCGAAAGAAGTCAAAGTCATCGGCATGCGCCGCATCATCGCGCAGCGAATGAGTGCCAGTAAAACCGAGATCCCGCATTTCTCATATGTCGAAGAAATCGACGTCACCGACCTCGAAGCATTCAGACAAACGCTTAACCGCCAGTACGCCCAGTACAACCTTAAATTTTCGTACTTGCCGTTACTGGTTCAGTGTGTGGCCAAAGTACTGGCGCGTTTTCCTCAGTGCAATGCGCTTTACGACAAAGAACGTAACGTCATTGTCCAACACGATCCTGTTCACGCCGGCATCGCCACGCAGACGCCCGACGGATTAAAAGTGCCGGTTGTTCATCACGCTGAAGCACTGTCATTGCCAGAGATAGCGCAAGCCATTGTGTCTGTTGCGCAAGCCGCTCGCGACGGTTCGGCTACCAAAGCTCAGCTAACCGGTTCGACCATTACGCTCACTAGCCTCGGCAAGCTTGGTGGCATCGCCTCGACGCCTGTCATCAATCAACCAGAAGTCTCGATCATCGGTGTAAACCGGGCGGTCGATCGCCCGATGGTGATAAACGGCGGCATACATATTCGCCGCATGATGAATATTTCCGCGTCGTTCGACCATCGCTTTGTCGACGGCTACGACGCCGCCGAATTTATTCAGGCTATTAAAGAGATGCTGGAAAACCCGGCGCACACGTTTGCGGCAGGCTAGAGAGGCAGCCCAAAGAGCTGGACACGCGATCATTGCGAGCGCGAACCACTTCCGTCATTGCGAGCGCGAAGCGCGTGGCAATCTCTTGACGACACTACAACCTGCATCAATAAGCTAGCTCGTAGAATCCTGAGCGAGATTGCCGCGCCCGCTGCGAGGGCTCGCAATGACGAGGTAACAGGGTGGGATTGAGTTGATAATTCCCTGCGCGTAATTACAGCGACCAGCGGTCAAAGCGGAATGACGCGCAACCTCTGCCCCTCAATCACCTGAGTATCGGCAGGAACTACGATCAACACGTCGGCGGCGCACAGCGCACCCTGCACGGATGAAGACTGAGAGCCAACGGGTTCTACGATCAACTCCGGGTAACGCGATGTTATTCGACCCCGCAAGTGGTCAACGCGGTCACTCGTTCGTGAGCGACTAAAATCGGCGACCGCCGGAATACGCGTTGGCCGCTCGAAAGTGCCACCTTGCAGCTGTTGAATAAACGGTGCACAAAAGAGTGTAAACGTCACAAAAGACGAAACCGGATTACCCGGCAAACCCATCACCGGCTTGCCAGCACCGCTGCCAAACAGAAACGGTTTACCCGGTTTTATGTTGATTTTCCAAAACTCGGTTTGCCCCACTTCCTGCAAAGCGGCGAGCACGTGATCTTCTTCACCAACCGACACCCCGCCAATCGTTAACACAGCGTCGTTCTCGGCAAGCGCTTCAGACATTACGCGGACGGTATCTTCGTGCGTGTCCAGCGCCCTGTAGCGTGTTGGAACACAGCCCATGGCCTGCAAACGAGCGGCAATCATGGGTGAATTGGATTCGTAAATCTTCCCAGGTGGCAGTTCGGCAGGAGCGTTTGCAATATCAACCAGCTCATCGCCCGTGGCAATAATGCCTACTCGAAGAGCACCGTAAACGGCGACTTGGCCAACACCAGAAGACAACAACAAACCTATTTCTTGCGGCCTGACCATCGCATGCTGACGAGCCACGACGTCACCGATCGCCACGTCGCTCGCGCGGCGGCGAATATTCGCGCCGGAGGTCAGTCCTTGCGAAATACTGACACTGTCTTCGTCGTACTCGCAGTTCTCCTGAATAACCACGCAGTCGGCGCCATCTGGAATCTCGGCTCCGGTAAAAATTCGTGCAGCAGTTCCGGGTTCGAGCGCAACCGGCGCGTGTCCCGCAGCAATACGCTGCGACAGAGCAACTGGCGAATCGAGAACAACGTCGCTCGCTTTCACGACGAAACCGTCCATCGCCGAATTGTCAGCCGGCGGTGAGTCGACCCGTGCTGTTACGTTCTCAGCCAGAATACGCCCACTGGCGTTTGCTACCGCAACGTTTTCTACAGCAGGACGTTCATCGGGAACGGCCGCTTCCAGTCGAGCCCAGGCCTGCTCAAGACTTAGGGAATGCGTGCTCATTCTTAAGAGTTCGCGCGTGGCGCTGACAAAACGCCAACAAAGTTACAGGGCTTGTGAGTACTGTCAAGCTGGTCTTTCAGCAGCTTCTCCCACGCTGTTCGGCAGGCACCGGTTGAACCCGGCATGCAGGCAACCAGAGTTTTATTGGCCAGCCCCGCCAAGGCACGAGACTGAATAGTCGAGGTACCTATCTCCTCGTAAGAAACGTGACGAAAAAGCTCGCCAAATCCGTCGACCGTTTTATCAAGCAGGGGAATAATCGCTTCCGGCGTCGAATCGCGACCCGAGAAACCCGTTCCGCCTGTGATCAATACCACTTGAATATCGTTGGACGCAATCCACTCAGACACCACGGCGCGAATATCGTAAATATCGTCTTTTACCAACAGTCGATGCGACAACGTGTGTCCGGCTTCGACCAGCGCCTTTTCGAGATAATTACCCGATGTATCGTTCTCAAGCGTGCGAGTGTCCGACACGGTGAGGACAGCTATTGTCAGAAATTGTTGGCTCATCTATCTCTCAATTTAGTAGTTGCGGTTAGTGATGTAACAGTACGATCTCGTTTTATATAAAGGCATGAACGTAAACTCAGTCACGCTAGAGCACCGAGTTCTGCCATAGAAGCCTTAGCCCTACAATAGTCACCAGCACGCCCGTTAGCATTTTAATCCAGGCTCCAGGCAATACTCGAACGCTTAGGCGACTGCCAATTTGCCCGCCGACCAATACGGCTAGCGGCAGCCAAATCAGATGACCAAACCGCTCGGGTGCAAGAGTCTCCTCCGAATGCTTGCTTAGCTGCCCAATCAAACCGGCAGAAGAGTTTACCAAGATAAAGAAACTGGCCGCAGCCGCAATGTGTTTTGGACTGGCAAGCTTGAGGTGATGAAGAATCGGGGCTAAAAAAACGCCCCCACCAATACCAACAAGCCCAGCTAAAAAACCCAGTCCGCCGCCTAAAACAGGTGCTTTTACGTTCCAGTACTCAGGCCTCGCTGGTTGGCCGGAAATATCATTGCGCCGCCACACCAGAAGCACACCCGACACCAAAAGCGCTGCGGCCAGAGTAATCAGAAAAAAACGCTGCGACACGGGTATTGCACCACCCAAGAGCGCACAGGGCACTGAAGTGATCACCAGCGGGAGAACGAACTTGAAATCAAGTAGTCCAGCGCGGAAGTAATGCACCACTCCGCCTGTGACAACCACGAGGTTACACACCAGCACCAAAACAGGCAGCAGGGTGTAGTCCAGATTGGTGAGTGCCAAAATAGCGGCATAGGTCGAACCGCCACCAAAGCCCACCATAGCGTACAACAGGCTGGTAAGAAAAAACGCGGGCACAAGCAGCTGGTTCACTTGGGCTCTACCTGATGCCTGAACTGATGCCTGAAATTCAAATTGGCAAATTCAACGTCGTCGAACTGAATGGCTTGAGCGTGCGCACGCATAAAAGTCATTAGCGCCAACTCATTTGACTGTAGCGCGCTTCTGGCCACACTAAGCAAACCCGTTGGAAGTATCGCGCATGTTGGTACCACGTCTTCTGTGCCGCAGGCATACACTCCGCGATTGTCGGAAACGTGGGAAGCAAGGGTTTCGTACACTTTTGCCGGTAGAGCCAGTTGATCACAAGCGGCAAAAGCAACAAACGACGTCGAGGCCCGAGCGAGACTGGCATGAATTCCGGCAACTGGCCCACAGTCCGCAAAGTCACCGTCATCGAAAACAGCGAAGCCCAGTTCTTCGAACGCTGCCCTGTCGCGAGAAGCGTTAACCAGTACGTCGTTGCAGCAAGTACTCAGGTTTTCAACTGCGTACTGAAAAAGAGGTTTGCTGCTGTGAAGAAGCAACGCCTTGTTAACCCCGTTCATTCGCCTGGATTGCCCACCCGCTAGAACCACACCGGTTATCTGTTCAGGCCCCGGAGAACTCATGAAATGAATTAACCGCCGGTGTGATGCATGTAGCGGAGCACTTTGACATCGGGATCGTGACTGAACTCGTGTCGTTCAGGTTTGTTCTGAATACCCTCTAGAACGGCGTCCTGGATAGCGGCAATGCTTTCGGGATGCGCGCGGGTTACTTCACGAAGATCGAGTGCGTTTTCATGACCCAGGCAAAGCAATAGCTTGCCTTCTGCTGTTAAACGCACGCGATTACATGTTGAGCAAAAGTTCTCGCTATGTGGACTGATAAAGCCGATGCGACTGTTTTCATAACCGTCGATTTTCCAGTAGCGCGAAGGCCCGCCGCTGGTAAAAGTACTGGACGCCAGTGGGTAACGCGTGGCAATAGAATCGCGAATTTCCTGGCTCGAAATAAAAGCGTCTTTGCGACTGTGATCGGTTACTACGCCAAGCGGCATCTCTTCAATGAAACTAATGTCCATGCCACGTTCAAGTACGTAGTCGATGAGCGGTAATATTTGCTGGTCGTTGAACCCGCGCATAACGACGCTGTTCAATTTAATACGACGAAAACCGGCACGACGAGCGTGTTCAATACCGTCAAGAACCTGGGCCAAATCACCGATTCGGGTGAGGTCTTTGAACGTATCGGCATCAAGAGTATCCACGCTTACGTTAAGTCGGTGAAGCCCGGCCGCAGCAAGAGCGTTAGCCTGCTTAGCTAACTGCGAACCGTTAGTCGTCATGGCAAAGTCGTGCAGACCTTCTTCGGCACCGAGTTGCTGAACCAGCCAGAGCATGTCGCGCCTTACGAGTGGTTCGCCGCCGGTAAGGCGAATTTTTGTGACCCCGAGGCCAATGAACGCTTTTCCTATCAGCGCCAGCTCTTCCAGACTCAGCACGCTCTTACGCGGCAGAAAGGCCGGGTTTTCGTCCATGCAGTAGCGACAACGAAAATCGCAGCGATCCGTCACCGACATGCGCAAGTACGTGACCTGGCGACCAAAAGCGTCGCGAAGTTCCGGAGCAGATTGAGTGATGGGTTGGGACATATTTAATGACAGACTGCAAACGCCCCAATGAGTTCAAGGCCTTGAAATGATGCTACCACAACGCGGCCAGATCAAGGTTTGTTTCGATGCCTGCGCGCGTTACACTTTGGACTTACCAGGCCCGAAGGGCTCAACACGGGAACTGAACTCTGTGGCCATTTCTCACGTAGACAAAGACAACAAACCAACGATGGTAGACGTGTCCGGCAAAACACCCACCGCCCGACAGGCCACGGCTGAGTGTCGGGTGGAATTTCCACCCAACGTCTATGCCACGTTGCATTCTCAGGGCCTGCGCGCCAAAAAAGGCCCCATTACGGACACCGCCATTATCGCGGGCGTCATGGCCGCGAAACGAACCCATGAACTCATTCCGTTTTGTCATCCGCTGCCACTGGATGGCGTCTCCATTAAAATCACGGAAGACCCGGACTCCAGCACACTGGTTGTAACGGCGACCTGCAAAGTCGTGCACAAAACTGGCGTAGAAATGGAAGCCATGACCGCCGCGTCGGTCGCGGCTCTCACGATCTACGACATGTGTAAAGCGCTGTCCCACGACATTGTCATTCGGGAAACCCGACTGATACAAAAACGAGGCGGCAAGTCCGATATAAACCCTTCATGATTACCCTTCATATTGAATTCTTTGCCGCGCTTCGCGAACAATCCGGTCTTAGCCAGAAGTCGATAGACAGCGAATCAACCGACGCAGCACAGGTTTACAGCGAGCTGGCAAAAGAACACGGATTCACACTGACTCCAGCCGATCTGAAACTTGCTGTAAATGACGAATTTGCCGACTGGTCACGCACTCTTTGCGACGGCGACCGCCTGGTTTTCATTCCACCGGTATCGGGAGGCTGACGGCACACAGTATGTTTGAAGTCACTCACAGTGATATTGATACCGACGCTCTCAGAGCCGAAAACGCTCACGATGCATCGGGCGGCTTTGTGTGTTTTGAAGGCTGGGTACGCGATCACAATGACGGTCGCGCGGTCGAAGGTCTTCACTATGAATGCTACGAAGCACTCGCCATTGATGAAGGCAATAAAATCATTGCCGAGGCATTGGAGCGCTTTGGTGTACGTACAGCGCGATGCCAGCATAGAGTGGGCGCTCTAGCCATTGGTGGCATTGCGGTGTGGGTTGGTGCCGGCGGTGACCATCGGGACGCGGCGTTTAAAGCCTGTCGCTACATTATCGATGAAGTAAAAGCGCGCGTTCCCATTTGGAAAAAAGAACTCTACCAAGACGGCGATACCGAATGGATAGACTGTCGCGACGACGAAGCGCGTGTCTGACTTTATCGCGTTCCTGCACGAGCAGTTCGCCGAATTTGGCGATATTCACGACAAGCGCATGTTCGGTGGCCACGGAATCTACTACCTGGACATCATGATCGGCCTCGTCGCAGACGACGTACTCTATCTCAAAGTCGATAGCGAAACAGAAGCTCAATTCACTGCCGCCGGGTCTCAGCCTTTCATGTACGACAAGGCCGGCAAGCGGGTCAAAATGAGTTACTTTGAGGCCCCGCCCGAGACGCTTGACGATCCCGACGAAATGAAACATTGGGCGACTCTCGCATACGAAGCTGCGTTGCGAAGTCGCCGGTAACGCCAACTTCGTAGATCGTAGGGGTCAAGTCTGCCCATATCCCATTTCTAGATGCACAAGCTGATTCTTGGAGCCGACTTGGTTTTAAAATGGGATATGGACAGACTTGACCCCTATGCTTGGTTTGAAAATGGGATATGGGCAGACTTGACCCTTACGGTGGGATATGGACAGACTTGACCCCTACGGCTATGCCTACGGGTTAAATTTCAGGACCCATTTTGCCAAGAGGATCATCAATTGAATCGGGCGGCACGGTAAACCAACGCGGTCCCTGTTCAGTCAGGTAAAGGCAGTCTTCAAGCCTTACCCCAAAACGGTCAAAGTCGTACAGACCGGGCTCATTCGAAAAACACATGCCTGGCGCCAGCCTGGTTTTTTCGCCGTGCACGAAATTAACCGGTTCGTGACCATCCATGCCTATACCGTGTCCTGTCCGATGGCTCAGACCGGGCGTTGCATAGCCGGGACCATAACCTTGAGATTCGTACCAGCTACGAACCGCGTCGTCTACCGATCCAGCGGTCCGGCCCAGCTGAGCCGCTTCAAAAGCGATTTGCTGCCCGCGACGGACTTGATCCCACACGGCCCTTTGATCGCCGGACGCGCTGCCCAGCACAAACGTACGAGAAATATCAGACTGATAACCGTGAACCCTACAGCCGCAATCCATCAGTACGATGTCGCCACGACGAACAGGTTCTTGCACGCCTGTTCCATGTGGATACGCGCTGGCCGGACCCACAAGAATGAGCGACCAGGCTCCGCGTCCACCCAGCTCGGTTTGAGTTCTGTTCATGAGTTGTTTGATGTCGTTGCCGGTCATGCCCTCACGAATTTGAGAACTCACATGCTCGTACGCAATCATCGTTACTTCACTGGCCGCTCGCATTAGCCGCAGCTCATTGGTTGATTTGAACATACGACAGCCGCGTGTAATTGGCTGCGCGGACACATGGGCAAACTCAGGCATTGAATCGCTCAACCCGTTTGGGACAAAGTATCGAACGGTATCCTCCAGCCCAATTCGACCTCGATTCATACCCCGGTCACGGAGAATATCGCGAACCAGGTCGAACGGATTCTCATGTTCATGCCACGTGCGAACGTCGTCACCAAACGTCATAGACTCTCGAACCGATGGCTCTTCAAAAAAAGGCGTAACCACCCCAATCGCCCCTTCTGCTGGAATAATCACAGCCGTCAGGCGTTCACTTCGCCACCAGGAAATGCCTGAAAAATAGGACATTGCGGAACCCGGCTCGAGTAAAATAGCGTCTATATCGTGTTCTTTCATTAATGCCTGAGCACGGGCCACACGCGTCAGGCGTTCATCAACGCCGATTGCAGGTGGCATGCCAATTGGACCGATGCGTTTCGTCGCTGCCAATGGCTTCGCGTCTTTGGGGTCGTCATTAGATCGGCTTGATGCGCATCCCACCAGAGGTGCGGCCAATGCGGCACCCATGGCTGCTTTAAGAAACTGCCGTTTATCTAAATTCATATCCCTTCCTTATCTTTGAGAAGCAAAAGTCAACGCGTCGTTCGTAGCGGCCCATTACACGAACAGAACACGCTCGCACTAAACCAACATAGATCTCACGATAAAAAACCGACGCTGATTTATAGCCAGATTCGCTATGGGCATTTGACCAGCCGCGTTCCGGCACTCACAAACCAAACGGCGACGGTGCGCGATCAGACAACAGTCAATTATTAAATGCCGACACTCGCTAATAAATCAGCCAGAGTTACCCAAGCTTAACAATCGTGCACTTGGATACATGTTATTCTCTCTCCAACATGGACACACTGCCTTCTTTAACCACTGAAATCATGCTCGTTCTCGGGCTGGTGTTACTTGCAGTCGTGCTGTTCAGCAAAGAATACCTGCGAGTAGACGTCACGGCCATTCTTGTCATGACGCTGCTCGGCCTCATCATTTACATCCCGGGTTTTGACGGCCTACTCGATCCGAACGTGCTGTTCTCAGGGCTCTCCAGTAATGCCGTTGTCTCCATCATTGCCGTGATGATTCTGGGCGGCGGTCTCGATAAAACCGGCGTTATGGAAAGAGTAGCCTGGGGCATTTTGCGTATTGGCAGCTCTACCGAATCCAAAATTGTCATGCTGGTATCCGGCACGGTCGCTCTTATTTCCTCGTTTATGCAGAACATTGGCGCTACCGCATTGTTTTTACCGGTCGTTGCAAAAATCTCTTCGCGAACCGGCCTGCCCATGTCACGCCTGGTCATGCCCATGGGCTTTTGTGCCATTTTGGGCGGTACCATCACCATGATTGCCTCAAGCCCACTCATACTGCTCAACGATTTGCTCGATGCTGCCAACACGTCTCTGCCCGAAGCCGATCAGATGGATCACTTTGGCCTGTTCTCGGTAGCGCCCGTTGGCATCTCTCTAGTGGCCGCCGGACTCGCCTACTTTCTGCTGTTTGGTCGCTACGTGCTGCCGCGCGGCGAACGCAAAGTTGGGGCTCGCGGTGCGGGAACCGTTCGTTATCTAAGAAGATTGCACGGTGTAGACGCGGCAGTACGCGAAGTGGAAGTGCCGCTCGACAGCCCTCTCGTCGGTCACGACATCAAAAGTGCACAGCGCGAATTTGAAGTACGCATTGTAGCGTCTCGCTATGCGGGGAAAGTACTGGTTGGTCCGCCACTGGAGGCACCCATCGCTGCACCCGCGACACTCGCCGTTATAGCCCAAACAGAAGATCTCAAACATTTCGTCAAGACCAACGGCCTTAGGCTACGTCCCAAGCTAGTCGAATTCAGGCACCTGCTGGCCCGGTCAATTGCCGGGGTAGCCGAAATCATCGTGCCGCCCGACTCCGTTCTGGTCGGCAAGAGCGTACGCGAAATGCGCATGCGCATGTCGTACGGCTTGAGCTTGTTATCCATTTATCGAGGCGACACAAGCCTGATTCACAAACTTCAGGACATTCCTTTTCAGGCCGGCGACACCCTTCTGTGCCACACGCGCTGGGACAATCTTGCCCGACTCGAGTCTGACCGGGACCTGGTGATTGTGACGACCGATTACCCGCGGGAGGAACGGCAACCGTACAAACTAGCTCTGGCACTCGCCTTTTTTGCTCTGGCATTGAGCATGGTTCTTTTCACCGACATTCTACTGCCCATTGCACTGCTAACCGGAGCCGTCGGCATGATCGTCACCGGCGTTCTGTCCATGGACGAAGCCTACAGCGCGGTCAGCTGGAAAACGGTGTTTCTGCTTGCCGGGCTCTTACCGCTTGGCCACGCTGTCGAATCGTCGGGCGCGGCAAATTACATCGCTCTGCACGCACTGAATTTGACCGACGGTGTTCCTGCTTGGGGACTACAGCTTATGCTCGCCGTTATAGCGGCAGCCTTCACTCTGGTGATGTCCAATATTGGCGCTACCGTTATCCTGGTTCCCATTGCTATTAACATTGCGTTGGCCGCCGGCGCTGACCCCGCCATGTTTGCACTCACCGTGGCCATCTCTACGTCCAACTCGTTTCTCATTCCCACACATCAGGTCAACGCCCTCATCATGGGTCCGGGCGATTACCGCGTTGCCGACTTCGTGCGCGCTGGCAGTATCATGACGGTCATATTCATCGTCGTATCAGTCGTCGTGCTGAATCTGATTTTCTAGCCTCTCCGAGTAACCGGCGCAGCCTAATTAGCACGCTGCGACCCCGACGCTTTCACCGTCGCACGCAAGCCAGTACACTGTTTACGCTAACATTTTAAATCAAGGCCACAGGCAACTTCCGCTTGTCGGCCATCGTGGAGCGAGCTCGTGGGAAAAAAAAGCATTCATGACGTTGCGAAACGCGCAGGCGTATCCATTAAAACCGTCTCAAGAGTGATCAACAACGAACCAAACGTCCGTGACAAGACGCGTACGGTCGTGCAAAAAGCGATTAAGGAGCTTAACTACCGGCCAAACGCATCGGCCCGCAGCTTGAAAGGAAGACGCTCCTACCTGGTTGGGCTGCTATACGACAACCCCAGCTCAAGTTACGTCGCCAGAGTGCAACAAGGCGTAATCGACGAAACCAGACGTCGAGGCTACGACTTGGTGATTCACCCGTGCCACTACCTGGATCCGAATTTAATTGACGAAGTCGAGGCTCTGGTTCGCCATGCTAACGCTGACGGGCTGATTCTTACGCCACCTCTTTCCGATGATATGAAACTCATGGAAAAGCTTGATGAGCTGAAAACACCTTATGTCCGCATTGGTGCGGTTGAGCCAAAAGAAGGCAGCGCGGTCGTCACCACCAACGACCGAGACGCAGTAGCCGACCTGACTCGCTACCTCGCTTCGCTGGGACATACCCATATCGGCTTTATCGTCGGCCACGCCGATCACAAAGCCGTAGCCAATCGCTACCTCGGTTACCAGGACGGTCTACGTTCCTGCGGCCTTAAGCTAAACGAAGAAATCGTCATGCAAGGTAACAACAGCTACGAGTCAGGTGAAGAGTGCGCCCGCAAATTACTGCTCCACAAAAACCCGCCGAGCGCCATCATCGCCAGTAACGACGACATGGCCACCGGCGTCATGCGTGTATCGCACGAAATGAAGCTGGATCTTCCTGAAGATTTATCCGTGGCAGGCTTTGACGACATTCCAATGGCCAGCCAGGTTTGGCCATCGCTCACAACGGTTAGACAGCCGGTAAAACGCATGGGCGAAAGAGCTACTGCGCTGCTGCTGGATCAGCTGCACTCAGAGCCGCCCGCTCTACAGTCGGAATCTATCGATTCATTCTTGGTACTTCGCGAGTCTACGGGCGAGGTTAAAAACCGCCACAATACCGGGTGACGCAATCCTTAACGCGAATTCCAGTATTTGAAGACACAGGCTTTTCGAGGTGTCACCCGGATACACGCTTTTAGAGATACCGTCATTGCCAGGTGTCACCCGGATACACGCTTTTAGGGGTACCGTCATTGCGAGCGCGAAGCGCGCGGCAATCTCGTAACGCTGCAGACTAGCCTAAAAAGTCAGGCCTAAATAATCAGGTTCTTGATATCGGGGCGGGGACTTCCACGCCGGCCACGCAGACTCGCAATAACGAGTCTTTATCCCCGGTTCGCCATCCCGCAGACCGCAGCACCTTGAAGGCCCGGGTCTTGCACAAGCACCAGCGATAGCGGCGTATTGTCAACGAGCTTGGACATGGAACCCGCGTTCAAATAGCACTCCAGAAAGTCACCTCGAACCATGAGAGGTTCAATGGATCGCAACACGTCACCGACCATATAAACCCCGCCTCTCGCACCAAACGTTACGGCCAGATTCGAACAGAACGTAGCTAAAATCTGAAGGTAGATTTGCATGGTGTGTTCGCAGCTGGCGTTCGTGCCGTTGCGTGCGTGCGACGTAATTTCCTCGGCACGCATCGGCTGGAACGTCGTGCCGTTTACCTTGCACAACGCCTCGTGAATAAACGGAATACCGGGCCCCGCGAGCAGCATCTCCATTGACACAAAGTCGTGACTCCGACTCAGTACTTTGAGCAGCTGCCGTTCCTGTTCACTGGCTGGCGCAAAACGCGTATGACCGGCCTCACTGTCGATAACGTGAGTTTGACCCCCAATTTCGTCAAGCGCGGCAACTCCCAGGCCAGTACCAGCACCCAGAACGACCTTAAGGCCGCGAGCGTTGGCGCTACCCGAATGAATTACCCGCCTGTCATCGGCAGACAATTTCGACACCGCATACGCCACGGCGGTGAAGTCATTAACAATCTCGAGTTGCTTTAGCTTAAGCTCATCACACAATCCAGCTGCCGATATTCGCCAATCGAGATTGGTGAAGCTGACTTCGCCGTCGCTGACTGGTCCCGCAGCTGCGATGCAGGCCCGTTCCGGAAGACTATGACCCAGATAGCTTTGGTAGGCTAAAAACGTTTCGGCCGGTCCGGAAAAGTCGGCACACTTGAATACCTTGATTTCAACGAGCTCACTGGAACGTGGGTTTGAGTTTTCCACCAGTGCGAAACGCGCATGCGTGCCACCAATATCGGCAACAAACCTCGAATACACAGACTGTTCCAGGTTATCGCTCGTCACGATCGAATTCAGGTGGTTACTCATGTGTCTTAATTCCGTGCTCATATATTGGCAGTCGATCAAACGCTTGGACGACGGCCCGGCCTTAATGTAGTGGTCATCTCAATTGTCTCCGCCTGAATCAAGCCATGTTCAGGAGAGGGGGATTGTTATAAAACCCCCCAAATTGTTCAGAATCTTGTTGTGTATTCGGCTCTGTTATATCTAGAATTGACATCGTTGTCAATTTGCACAGATATTGAACAGTCTCGTTCTAAAACAGTTTCTACGGAATCTAAGCATATGTTTTAGTTATTTATTTAAGCAATACGCCAAGCACGCAATTTGGCCCGACATACGCCACCCATCTGTCCGCTGCGAGCCTTTTCTGACAACGTTATCATTTGTGTCATCACTGTCATTATGTAAGACAATATAAAGGCTTGCGCGATTTTGATCCACTGCTTGAGCGCTGTTGACTATTTTTCACATCGTTAAAAGGCGCTAAGTCATCGCTCGCAGAACAGCATCCAATCTGTGCTACGTACCCCTCCATCTCCAGACAAAATCTCCGTCAGCTTTGTCTCGCCAATCGCTTGACGCCCCTCACTCATTGCAAACGGCCCTTAACGAGGTAAACGTTTGTTGCGTCACTACTTAAAGACACCGTTTTCAATATATGCTGTGGGGCATTCGCAACGAGGCGACGTTACACTTCATTTTTCTACAGGGGGACGTTATGAATTTCGAAGAGTGGTTACCCAAAATTCAGGAGTACGGTATCCAGTACGGCCTGATGGCACTTAAAGCACTGGCAATCTTTATTATCGGTCGAATTGCGGCCGGCATTATCCGCAAAGTAGCGGACCGCGTAATGAAGCGCAGCGGCATGGACGACATGCTGCGAAAGTTCATTCGCAACATTCTGTACGCCGTCGTTATGACCTTTGTCATTATCGCGACAATTAGTGCGCTTAACGTACAAACGGCCTCTTTAGTCGCTGTTCTTGGTGCCGCCGGTTTGGCTGTCGGTCTCGCTCTTCAAGGCTCTCTGGCAAACTTTGCCGCTGGCGTTTTGATGATTATCTTCCGCCCTTACAAGATCAATGATCTGGTGCAAGTAGCAGGCACAGAGGGCTTTGTTGAAGAAGTTGATATCTTCACCACAGTGCTGCGCACACCTGACAAGACCAAGATCATTATTCCTAACGGTCAAATCATGAGTGACAAGATCATCAACCTCACGGAAGCCGAAGTTCGCCGCATGGAATTGGTGGTCGGCATCGGCTACGAAGCCGACATTGATCAGGCTCGCGAAGTGATCATCAACGCCATCAAGGACGACAAATACGTTGTTCAGGACCCGGCTCCAGGCGTGAGCGTTGCAGAACTGGGCGACAGCTCTGTGAATCTCGCTGTACGCCCTTGGGTGCGCTCTGCCGAATATGCACCGGCCTCTCACCATCTGAACGAAGTCGTAAAGAAAGCACTGGATGCGGCCGGTATTGGTATACCGTTCCCTCAGCGCGATCTGCACATCTTCAACCACGACAAGAGTTAGGTCTTCGGTTGTTAAGAGCTCGCGAACGCTTTGTTCGCGAGCTTTTTTTGTGCCCGAATCCCATGCGACGAACGGCTACCCTGCGCGATTGGAGCGCTCAGATAATCCCGCAGCCAGAGATGGAAACGATGTTCTTTTAAAAATTTACTCATTTAATCAGAGACTTAGTGCGAAAATCGCCTGAAGTAATTTTGCAATGCAGCATTTTCACGCTCTATCGCCTAAACTGACATTCTGGTTAGGTATATAAAGCAGGTGCGTAATGTCAGCACAACCGCAAAGTCGTGAACTCGAATTTAATCTTCAGGCACCGTCAGCTCTGAGCAAGTATTGCGAAGCAAGAGCGCCGCTAGAAGCCATGACTCTATTTCCCGCCGCTCCCTGGCTCATGAGCATGCCTCGCGGCGACGGCAGACAGGTCATGTGTGTGCCCGGATTTCTGGCCAACGATTCGTCTACCTGGCCTCTTCGGCAGTACCTGAACTTTCTGGGCTACGAATCACTTCCGTGGTCGCAGGGTCAAAACCGGGGCCGCCCGGAAAAAGATGCTGAAGTATTGTTGGAACACATTCTTGACGTACGCAACGGCGAAAACAGAATCACCCTGATAGGTTGGAGCCTCGGCGGCGTCATTGCCAGAGAAGTAGCACGACTTGCACCCGACGTCGTGCGTGAGGTGATCACATACGGCACGCCAGTAGAAGGAGGTCCAAAGTACACGTCGACAGCTCAACTCTATGCAGGTCGCCGCGGACTCGATCTGGATGCTTTTGAAGATTACATTCACAGCGTCAATCTCAAGGGCATTAGCCAACCTCTGACGGTTATATACAGTAAGAGCGACGGCATTGTCGGCTGGCGAGCCGCCATCGATCGCTACAACCCCCAGACCAGACACATTCGAGTGCCGGGCTCCCATATTGGCATGGGAACTAACCCGCTGGTGTGGCGAGCTATTGCCAAAACGCTGCGTAAAAGCAGAACACCTGCTTAGTAGAATAGCCACAGTAATCGAACTGAGCGCAAGCACAGTTACGGCTTGGCGGTCGTTCAGAAATGGCGCTCGTTTTAGCTTCTATCGAACTAAAATGCCGGGCAAAAAAATCGGCGACCCACCCTCCCGGAGAAAATCACTTTTCCCTGAAGAGCACAGGACGCCGGAGCTTCTGGCTACTCAAATTTCTAATGTAGTGCTTTCGTTCTACCTGACTGGTTTTTTGGTTACCGGCCCTTTCTTATTCTTATTGGCCTGCAGCCGGACCCGGTGGTGCAAAGAATGCATTCTGCAGTATAACCAGATCGAAAAAATTAACGTTCCCGTCCGAATTAAAGTCAGCGTCGGCGTTAGGCGTCAGGAAGACGTTACTGAATAGAGACAGGTCGAGGAAGTTGACAATATTGTCGTTATTTAAATCGGCATCACACGCATTGCCAAAACCGTCGCCATTCGAATCGGTCTGATCGGCGTTCGCCACCGCCGTGCAATTGTCCGTGGAATCAGGAACGCCGTCTTCGTCTTCATCCGCTTCAACCTCAACGGAGGAGAACTCCCACTGGTCCGTGACAAACGTAATGTTGGTACCGGTCGAAATAAGTGTCATCACAATGCCGGTAAGCGGCCCATTGGTACCCGAGTAAGGATCAAAGGAACCGTTGCCACCAAAGTGAAAGCTGTTGTCGTCGAACAGCTGGTTCAAAGGTATGACGACTTCCTGCCACCCGCCGCCAGCAATGGCGCAAGGCCCGGTAGGACCGATATCGCAGTTAAACTGGAATTCGTCGTCGTTTCCGTTCGGCGGATTATCAGCGACGTTATCGCCGTTGTCGTCGTCCTGAAAGTTAACTTCAAGCCGATAGCTTTGGTTAGCCAGCGGGTTTATCCAAAAACTGAACTCAATCATGCCAGTTAAATCGAGAGCGAAGTTGCGGCCAAAACCACCTGCAAACCCGCTAGCACCACCTGACCCGTAGCCGACTTGTAGTCCGAAGCTGCCGCCCACTGCGGGAGGCAGGTCGCTGTCCGTTGCCACGATACCGCCACCGCCAGACTGGCCGTTGAATGAAAACCAGTCGTTGGCAAACGGATCGCCATGTTCAAAATCGTCAAATTGAACACTAGGGGAAGCCGGCACTTCGGGAGGCAATTCATACACGCGTACGTAATCGATCACATAGTCCATTGGAAAAACAGTAGTACTGTCTGGATTACCCGGTAGAAAACCTCCGACAGCCAAATTTAGCAACATGTGAAAGTCGACGTCGAAGGGCGCCGGAAAAGGACCCGACTCCGAGTACCAGGCAGTTTGTACCGCGTACAATACGTCGTCGATGTACCAGCGAATTTGACCCTCCTGCCACTCCACCGCATACGTATGGAACTCAGCGTTAGCCGAGCCGGTTGGGAGGTTGGTGCTTTCACCCGAGAAGGTGTTGGCCGGGAACGTGCCACCGTAATGAATGGTCCCAAGAATCCGGTCTGGCTCGTCGCCAGTCGCTTCCATCACGTCAATTTCGCCGCTGGCAGCCCAGGTGCCGTAAATTGAGCTATCGGTAGGTAACATCCAGAACGCTGGCCACATACCCTGACTGGTAGGCAACTTGGCGCGCATTTCGAAGCGGCCGTAGGTGAAATCACCCTTGTTCAATGAGCGAATACGAGTTGACGTATAATTGTAACCGGCGAAGCCATCGTTTTTGGCGGTGATAGTCAGCACACCGTTCGCAACCGTGTCGTTAACGTCGGTGTAGTACTGCAGCTCGTTGTTACCCCAGCCCGGAAGGCCATACAGCTGGCCGTTACCGATCATGTAGCTCCACTTGGATTGATCCAACTCGTCTCCATCGAATTCGTCGGCCCACACGAGCGGACAATCGGGATCGAGGGCGCAGCTGGCTTGAGCGCCAAGTGTCGCGAATGAAGCGATGAGTGCGAGGGCAAACGACCCGGCGAACTGAAGAGGTGCTGTTAGCTTAAACATTTTAGTAGTTTTCATCCTTAAGACAATAACGCTTCGAGAGTAAATACCGGGTGAAGCACTGCATTGGAAAGTTCTCGTCTTGTGTTCCGTATTTTTCTTGTCGACGTGTGTTAAAAAAACGCTAAGAACATCGCGCCTATGCCGCTTGTTAGCGACCCGCTATCGCAGATAGTAAAGCCAGCCAATCACCACGCGAACCCGCCATGCCTGACACGTTGTAACCGAACTGAAAAACCGCTTTAACTTAACGACTGCGCGACGACTCCCCACTCACGACAGGCTCGAACTTTACTGACTCACACTGCGTGTTTATTAAACTTTTGTTTTTATTATTAAATCCAGGCCCTTACTTGAGCTCGGTGCTGGAGCGCTTTCTGTCCAAACAGCTTTCTGCAGCCCGTAGATCGTAGCCAAGTGTGACAACGTTGTCAAAATTGCTTTGCCAATAAACCCATGACCAATTAACCCGATTGATCAACAGCTCTGGTTGCGTTAACAGACCGCGCAACCTTTTGCAGAGCTAGCGCGTCTATACGTTTATCAAGCGCTTCCGCTTTCATTATGTCTTATCCAGAGGTACACATATGTCCCCGCTAAAACACGCCGGTCAACGGTTTGTGCTGCTATTTGTCGCCTGCCTTTTCGCTGGTAACACACTCGCTTCTGACGATGGCTGGATTGAGGCCAGTAACGCGAATGCTCAGGAAGTGCTCAAAGTCATGGCCAAGTACAGCCCGGAAGGCGCTGGCAGCCTCGGAGTAGACGGACTTGACGAAGAGATCAGCGACTACGAAAAACGAATTTACGAGCGTTCAACCGCCGACGTAGAGAAAGCCGTTAAGGATCTCAAGAAGCGTTTAAAGAAAGAGTCACACCCCACCGTACGACAAGATCTGCAAATCCTGATTAAAGCTTTGGAAGACAGCATGACGTCGAGCAAACTCGATCGTGACAACATGCTCCCCTATTTCAACGTCTCTCAGACTGTCTTTCAGGGCATACGGGGCCTGATCGATCCGCAAATTCCGAGCGAACGCTACCCGGCAGCGGTAGTTCGACTGAAAAAGTACTCCGGCATGGCTCGCGGATTCAAGCCTTTAGTTGAACTGGCCAAGGCGCGGACCAAAGAACGCTTCAAAGTGAAGGGCCTGGTTGGTCCTTACAAAGGGGAAGTCGAACAAGACCTTGAACGAAGTGCGACGTTTATCACCGGCATCAAAGATTTACTGGAAGGCAGCGAACTTACCGGCTGGGAAGAAGCCTACGAAAAACTGGCTGTTCAACTGAGCGACTACGACGACTGGGTACGCGCCAAAATTTTGCCCCGTGCCCGCGAAGATTTCCGTCTGCCTGACGTAATGTATCGTGACGCGCTGAAAAACTGGGGCGTCGACGCCGATCCGGAAACCCTGATTAAACAGGCGACAGCCGGGTACATGGATATTCGCAACGAGATGGTCGCTTTGGCACCGCTGGTTGCAAAAGAAAAAGGGTTCGATACCACTGACTACCGTGAAGTAATCCGACTTCTCAAAGAAGACCGTGTTACCGGCGAAGAACTACTGCCCTACTACCAGGAAGTGCTGGTTGAACTGGAAGACATTATTCGACGCGAACGTCTGGTCAGCCTCCCTGAGCGCCCTTCCGTCATACGCATAGGCAGCGCCGCTGAAACCGCAGCACAACCGGCTGCGCATCTGGACATACCTCGGCTAATTGGCAACACCGGCGAATATCCCCAGTTCGTACTCCCTCTGCTAGAGCAAAATGAGGACGGCACGTGGCCCGAATCGGACGACACGTACAAAGCGGGTGCGTGGACCCTGACCGCCCACGAGTCCCGCCCCGGTCACGAACTGCAGTTCTCCAGCATGATTGAAGGCGGCGTTTCAATTACACGAGGTGTGTTTGCTTTTAACAGCGCAAACGTCGAAGGATGGGCGCTGTACGCCGAGGCCATTGCCAAGCCTTTCATGCCACTCGACGCCCAAATGATTTCGCTACAGTACCGTCTGGCCCGCGCCGCGCGCATGTATCTCGATCCAATGCTAAACCTCGGCAAAATCACGCCGGAAGAAGCCAAACGCATTTTAAAAAATGACGTGGTTTTGGGTGAATCCTGGGCTCAAAACGAAATTGAGCGCTATACCTACCGAATTCCCGGTCAGGCCACGGCTTATTACTACGGATATTTGAACCTTCAGGCTCTACGCACTCAAACAGAGATAGCTATGGGTGATAAGTTCGACGCGCAAGCGTTTCACGACTTCATTCTGGCTCAAGGCCTGTTGCCACCCGAGATCTTGGCACAAGCCGTGAAAGAAAAATTTTCAAGTATGTAAGTTAGGCACGTGGGTTCCCCCCACTTCGATCAAGGCGTGATTTAAGTGTTATTGGTGTTCACTTATTTCACGCCTTTTCTTTTGCCCTTCGACCAGCAATACCGATACAGACCGAACGCAGCGAGGAATCAGCAACTGTTCAGCCTCATCATTTCGACTGGTTCAGCCCAAATGCGCCTGCAAACCATAGAGCTCGCGAACGAAGCTACTTCAAGCCGGTTTGAGAGTTCGCTTTACTTTGCTAACCACTCGCTTTGAAAACGACGCTGCCGACGCCACCGGCTGATAAAGATAAGAAGCTCTGGGACCAGGAGGCGGTAAGAACTTGGACGCCCAGCTGGTCGACCAGAAAAACACGCTCGAAATGCTAAAGCCAATGTTTTCGATCGAGTGCCACCAGTAGATAGGAATAAATAAAGCCTCTCCGGCATTCAGAGTCACTTCAACGTAGTGCGCTTTTTCAAACTCCGGATAAAGCGTAGCGTCTGGATGCTTATGAGTAGTCTGGCTTACATGTGACAGCCCCGAGCGCACGCTATGCGGGTACAAATACCGTCCTTGATCCGGCGGGAAAAGGCGTACTTTTTTCTGACCATAAACCATGCACAGCACAGCGCTACCGCGAGGGTGATAGTGCAGCTGTGAGAACAATGTGCCCCCGGCGTACATTACGGCGGCCTGATACTTTTCGTCAGGAAAGAAAGGCGGCACCTTAATGTCTTCGAGTAACTCTGGAAAAGCCTTGGCAATCGACACTTGTGCGAGATAGCGCATTTCGGCGTGTTCCGGCAACTTTTTAGACTCTGCTATTTCACGCTCCTGGGCTTCGGCGATCTCCAGATACTCCGAGAGCAATGTATCCTTGCGATAGGAACGAGCGTAGTCGCCGTCCACCATCGTGACTACCGGCACCATTTTGTCGCCCACGGTGTCGGAGAGATATTGCGGAGTCCATTTTTCGGACGCAGGCCACGTAGCAACATGGTCGGTTAAGATAACCGGCACACCGCGTGCCAAGTACCTCTCGCGCAGCTCCATTAACGCCGGCGTTTTTATTCTGTCAACGCTGTCTATCATATTCACGCACCCCATAGCGTTGTTACCCTGCGTCCAAAATGCAAGATCAAAGGTGAGTGTTTGGTCAGCTTCATGTAAAGAACGCGTGTAGAAAACGCATCATCGCAAGCGAAACACTGTTATTTCAGTATTTGAGCGTGAACGACAGATGAAACTGTAACAGTGTGTTACAGTTTTTCGCTAACAAGGAGAAGACAGCATGGCCGGAGGATGGGCACGAGACGGTGCCGTACAAGAACAAATTGACGCAAGCGTAGAGGACGCGGTTAAGCGTGCTCGTAGCGAACTCAACGCTCGCGGCCCCGGACGATCTCACTGCGAGGAGTGCGAAGAACCGATACCCGAGGCGCGACGCAAAGCGGTTGCCGGCGTCAAAATGTGCATCAACTGCCAGGAGGCCGAAGACGCCGAAAACAAACGGATGGGTGGAATTAATCGTCGCGGCAGTAAGGACAGCCAGCTAAGATAGCGAGCGAGTAAAATACCGGCGCGTTTAAACCCGGCCGAATATTTTCAAGTATAAAATTTCAAGCACAAAAAAAGGGCGGCCAGTTGGCCGCCCTTTTTATTTCTCAAGAATCGCTGTGTTTAGAACGATACTTTAAAGCCAAGCTGAATCTTGTACAGCGAAGGCAGTGTGAACACGTTTGCAGGTTCGATTGCATTGCTGTAATCGTCATTTCGCGTGCTGTAGACGTACTGACCTTGATCGTTCAGCTCAACGTCTGTCGCAACAAAGTTGAACGGAAAGCCAACTTGCTCAACACGACCCCATTCGTCGTTAAGAAGATTACCGAGGTTCTCAACGTCGAAGTAAAGATCTACTTTTGACTGACCGAAAATAGGTAAATCTCCGAAACCAATTTCCTGCTGGATACGCATGTCGATGCGAGTTGAACCACGAGTAGTACCGTGGTTACGACTCAGAATCTGACCACGTGAACCTTCCAGACCCGCTGCAGCAACAAACGCATTAAAGCTTGTTTCAGCCGCTGCGTTTTCAAACACAACGTTTGGATCGTTCATTAAAGGAACATAGAGCAGCTGGCTGTCACGACGAGCGAAGTTACGATCGCCACCGAAAACAGATGTGTCGCCAGAGCCTTCACGCATGGTGTAGCTGAATGGCTTGCCGCTGCGGCTTTCGAAGAACATGTTGACGCGAGTTGTGTTATCGCCAAACAGTTCTTTCTGCCAGCCAAAGGAACCGTTGAAGCGATCCTTAATCTCAAAGTCAGAACGCGCTTCGACACGACCGTTACGGTCGGTGGTTGCAGGACGACCGTAGTTTGAACTAACGGTTGAACTCTGTGACGGGTTCACGTCGGTAACGTCAGAGCGAGTGTACGCTACGAAGCCGTCGAAGATACCCCAACGTGTGTCCCATGACTTGTCCAAAGACAGCGAGAAGGTGTCAGATTTGCCGTCACCTGTGTTGGTCAGCAATACGTCGTAGTTCGGTGGCGTATCGTAAATAGGACGTCCGTCCGGAGCCGTACCGATTACCGTACGACGCAGGTCGCGCCACTCTACCGCGTCATTAACACGCGAGAAGACCGCTTCAGCTGTGACGTTCCAGCCGTCACCCAACACATCGCCAAAATCAAACTGACGATCAACAGCAAGACTTAAGCGCCACAGTGACGGAATGTCAAAGCCTGGGTCGGTTGCTTCAACGTTACCAGCGCCAGGGAACATACAGTCCTGAACAACCTGAGGAATGTCGAAACCGTTAACACCGGTCAAGACGGCCGCAGAGCTTGTGATATCTGTACAAGCAGCGTCAAAGTTACCCGCGTCATCCGGGGTTACAACAGTCTGACCGTCGTTTGAAAACGAGTTGGCAATCCAGACGTTAGGTGAACCACCCGAGAACAAGCCAACCCCACCACGGAAAACGGTGCGGTCGTCGAAGTCATAGGTAAAACCAATTCGCGGCATAATAATGTCGAGGCCGTCGAGAGTAGAAGTATTGGCAAAACCGTTACGAGCAACAAAGTTCTCGTTAAGCGTAGGCGTATCGTCACTGCTGTATGAGTCGTAGCGGAAACCGTAGCTCAAGCTGAAGCGATCAGATACGTCCCAGTTATCCTGCAGGTACAGGCTGGTAATGCTGTACTCGAAGCTCGCGCCAGCGTCTATTTTGTTGTTGCTAAACGCATTCTCGTAGTTGAACCCGGAGGCCACCTGAGCTTCAAAGTCAGCAATGCTGTCAAAGAAGTACTCGCCTTCTGAAGTCGGTCGGAAGAGGTTAAACACGTCTAGTGTTTCGCGCTCAATACCGAATGAGTACTGGTGGTTTCCACGCAGGTAGTCACCTTTGAATTTGATTTGAATCTGGTCGTTCGTCAGAGCGTTAGCGTGACGGAAGATGTCTGGCCCGATGCGGATCTGGCCGCCTGCGGGGGTATCAATTGTCATTTGCGCAAAGTCTGTTCCTGACAATGAATTCTGCCCGGTCTCACGACTTTGGGTAGCAATTTTCAATTCGGTAGACAGAGCGTCAGTCCAGTTAGAGAACAACTGCGCCGAAATTGACTCAAGATCTTCTGATCGCTGGTACCAGTTTGAAGTAAGACCAATTCGGTTATTAAAGTTGCTGTTACCCTGAGGAACCTGCACGGCACCTGTAACGTCCTGGTAGGTCGCTGTGATGGAGTGCTTGTCGTTGATGTCGAAGTCTAACTTCACGATGATTTTCTCGTCAGTGATGTCCGTGCCATTGTCTGGCAGCGCACCGGCATTGAAATTATAAACGTCGTTAGAAATTCTCAGCACGTTATCGATATCGGTTTGAGTAACGGCATCGATTTCGTTAGCACGACCAGAACCGGCCGGACCGAATTCAAGTGCGCTTGTATCGGTTGCTGTAAATTCTTCGTAACCAACAAAGAACCAGAGGCGGTCCTTAATGATTGGGCCTGAAAAAGTGACCGAAACGGTTTCTTCTTCGAAGTTGCCCAGATCAATGTCGTTACCGTTGATGTTGTCGCCGGCCAAACCGTCGTCTGATTTGAAGAATGAGACTGTACCGTCCCAGTCGTTGGTTCCAGATTTAGTCACAGCGTTAATGGTACCGCCTGTGAAGCCGCCGAAGCTCACGTCGAATGGAGCGATTTCTACAGAAACCTGCTCAACCGCGTCGATTGAAATAGGTGAACGCTGGGTCGGAAAACCACTGTTGTTCAAGCCAAAGTCGTCGTTTTGACGGACGCCGTCGACGGTAAGACTGTTGAAACGATTATTCGTACCAGCAATCGAAATGGCGTTCTGGTTGGTTGCGTCAATCGAAACCCGAGGGTCCTGACGAATAATGTTTTTGAAGTCGCGATTAATGTTGGCGTTGCCTGCGATGTTTTCAGCATCGAACAGGCTGGAGGTACCGATAGCCAGACGCGAATCGTCGCGCAGTGCTGAAACGATGACTTCTTCAACGGTGTCTGACTGTGTTACCAGGTTCAGCGAGTAGGCGTCGCCCAGTTCCAGAAAAACGTCGTTTACGGTTTGCTGGCCGTAGCCGTTACCGCCGTCAAGAGTGACCTGATAAGGACCACCAACGCGCAATGAAGGCAGGCGAAAGGTACCTGACGCATTGGTCGTGGTCGAGCGGGTTGATCCGGTAGCCGGATTAACAACCGTAACAGTGGCACCTGCAACAGCCTCGCCGCCCGGTGTCGTAACGCTACCGCGGATGGAAGAAGTCGTCTGTTGCGCAAAAGTCGGCGCAGAAATGGCGAGCAGACAGACGGCCGCTAATAGCGACAGCGCAGTCCGCGCAGGGTTGAACACAGCTGCCCGAACTGTGCTAAAAGCTTGATGAAACATGTATTTTCCCCAAAGAAGGATTGGTCAATGATGGTCCGGAGCCCCAAAGTTTCCGGCGTCGTAACTGGTTTGTAATGCGTACTCTAAAACTTAGTTTTGCATGTTACAAACCTAATGTTGCGGATTTCTGACAGAGAAGGGAAATTTTTTTCTTCTAGAGTTTTTCAGGCCAGAAAATGAGCTAACAAGTTGTTGCGTTTTCACTACATTAGCTGAAGTTTGAAGAATCAACGTGACAAAAAAAATGCCTCCCACCGCAAGCGGTGAAAGGCAATGTGTTCAAAGAAGCCCGGCCGTTGTTCCGCTCTTGTTCGCTTCTTCTGCTCTACTCCTTGGGGGACCAGAGTGATTCTTTTTGTTTATCAATCGCTTCACACACACGCCACGTTAGGGACCCGTTCATTCCCAGTGGCTGCCGACTTCGAGGATCTAAAACTTGGCGATCATTCGAGTCAGAGTGCTGAGTGCGACTGCTGGGTAACTACAAAGCAAGTAACGGGCCAAAAATAGCTCGAAGTGGCCATATGAAGCCAAATGGACGTTTTCGGTTGAAGAACTGTGAACGGCGTCACACTTAAACCGCCCAATTGGTCGATTTTTCTACCTTCGCAACAGCTGCTGGCACACTCGAAAGAGACACATTTTCCTGAACTGTAAGAGAATTCGACGCTAAAAGACTCGGTAAAATTATGAGTACTAATGCGGACCATGCCCGATTCGTTCAGCTGCCGTTCTGCTAGAGTGTGCGATTGTTCAGCTCAGCGGTGTGAACATCATCCGCAAAACTACAATGAGGAACCTCTGATGGACTGTCGCTCGATCATCGCCTTCTCAGCTATGCTCTTACTTGGCGGCTGCGCCTCAATGAGCGCAGACGAATGCCGAACAGCAGACTGGCGGACCGTCGGTTTCGAAGACGGTCAAAACGGTAGTCCGGGACGTCTGGGCGATTACCGCAAAGACTGCGCCAAGGCTGGCATTGCGCCTGACCTGGATGAGTACGAACTCGGTAGAGCCGAGGGAGTGCGTCGCTACTGTACGCCCGCCAAAGGGTACGACGTTGGCAAGAGCGGCGGCTCGCATTACGGAGTCTGCCCAAGCGATCTCGAAGTCGCTTTTAGCGAAGCCTTTAAGGACGGCCGTATACTTTACCGACTTACCGCCGAAGTTAACCAGATCGAATCGCGTATCAGCGATGTGTACAGAGACATCGACTACGACGAAGAAGAGATTCGGGAACTGGAACGGCAGCTCGTGGAAGAACCGGGCGACCGGGCCAATCGGCAACGTCTTCTGGACGAGATCAAAGAACGCACCCGCAGCGCTGAAGCGCACCGAATTGAACTGGTTGAACTCGACCGGGATTTATTCGTCGCCGAACGCGACCTGGAGGAATATCGTGAACTGCAGGGGGATGGATATCGTTAGAAGGCATCAAAGCCACTCTTTAGAGCATAGGAGCACCCCTACCCGGGTATGTTTGCAGCGGCGGCTTCCAGCCGCGATGAAATACACTACCTTGCTCTAATATTCGACTTCCCTATCGCGGCAGGATGCCGCTGCTAAGCACCCCACTTGGCACGAAGTGCCAAGCCTGGGAGCGCCCTTGGGGTACGCACTCTACCCGGCTCGCAGGGACACATTTTAATCTGATATTAAATGCTGCCCGTTGTCAGGAACCTGTTAACGCTTGCCGCGTAGGGAACAGCGGTTTGCGCACCCAGACCCGTGCACGCTATCGCCGCCGAAGCCTGAGCGAACGTGACCGCCTCAATAAATCGGTGCCCACCGGCTAACTGGGCGGCTAGCGCACCACAAAACGTGTCGCCCGCTCCCGTTGTATCAACCGTTTTCACGTTGAAGCCCGGCAGTGACTGCTGGGTGTTGGGCAGGCTCAGGAAAACACCCTGTCGGCCGAGAGTCACAACCACATTGGTAACGCCCATATCGTGCAGCGCGTTACATGCTGCGGCCATCTCGGTTTGACGGCCCTTCTTGTCCTGGAGAGCCAACACCTGAAACAACTCCGTCTGATTAACCACTAGCGTATCCAGCTTACGCAAATCTTCAGGCTCTATCTGGACCGCTGGCGCTGCGTTCAAAATAAAATGCGCGTTGTACTGGTTATCGAGTACCGCCTGAACTGCGTCGAATGGAATCTCAAGCTGCATCAGAACAACGGCCGCCTGATGGATCGTACTTTGAGACTCGGCCACATGCTGTACGTCGCACCGAGCATTTGCGCCGGGCGCGACACCAATACAGTTTTCTCCGTGTTGGTCGACAAAAATCAGAGCTGTTCCCGTCGATTCAGCGCTGTTTTTTAATGCGCTTAGGTCCATGCCTTCTTGTGTAAAGGCGTCGCGAGCACGGCGACCGAAGTCGTCGTCGCCTACGACGCTAACAAACGACACATCGGCTCCCGAGCGAGCGGCCGCCATCGCCTGATTGGCGCCCTTTCCACCCAGCGCCTGAGTAAAAACCGCGTCTCCAACCGTTTCACCCGGAGCCGGCAGTTCGGACACCTGCATGATCAAATCAACATTTGTACTACCAACCACTACCACCTGATTGTTCCGATCGTTTTTCATGGAAGTCTTCTAACCCTGGTGAATAAAAATGGAAACGGGATGAAACCAAGAAAGAGCGTAAGCCTAACGTCAGGTCAGTCTCGAAATCACAGTCATGTAGTCGTCCAGTACGGCTTGCGCGTTGACGTCTGTGCACACATTAATTTGTGGGCGATCACGCCATTCGTCAACAAACCACGATTGCTCGCCTGCTGAGAAAATAGTCTGACCGGCCCCGACACCGGCATCCTGTACTCTGACCTGACCTTTTTCAACGGTGAACAGCTCAGGGTGAACGGCATAGATAGTGGCCGACGAATCATGTACGTAGCAGCCTACAAGGCCTTTCCATTCGTGGTGAAAGCCGTTGTAAATTCGACTGATGTCGAAAATAAAACGGCCTGCGTCTCCACACTCGTCACGCAGTTCGGCAAAGTAGTCTTCGCCCATAAACACTTCCTGGGTGACATCAAGACCTACCATAGCCGTTGTCATGTTGGCACCGAACACTTGGTCAGCCGCTAACGGATCACCAAAGACGTTAGCCTCAGCCACGGGAGACACATTACCGGCATGGCCATGCCGTCCAATTGCGCCACCCATGACAACAACGTCTTTTACTTTTGAAGCAATGGACGGATCGCGCTGTAGCGACAGGGCGAAATTAGTGAGCCGACCTACAGTGACAACCGTGATCTCACCCGGAGCACGATTTATCGCCTCGACAATGTAGTCAGCGGCGGAAAGTGATTCTTTCGTCCGGTTGCGCACCACCGGATTAATGTTACCCAGACCGTCGTCGCCGTGAATCATGTGCGGTGGGGGCAAACGGTTAGTTCCGTCAAGCCCGGCACCTTCGCCTTCGTAAACCGGAACTTCAATGCCAAACCGCTCACATATATAAAGACAGTTTCGCGTCACCATTGCGACCGTCGCATTGCCAACGCCAGTGCAGATAGCACGCAACTTAATATGAGGCGACGCATGCAGATAAAGCAGAGCCATGGCGTCGTCAACGCCCAAGTCGGTGTCGAAAATAACGTCGAGTGGTTTATCGGGGCCCGTTTCACCCACCACTAGTTGCTCGCCTCTCGCAGCTCGGCCAACCGCTGTTTGAGGTAGCTGTCAGCGGTGTACCGCGATGACAGCACTACATTTGGACGCGGGTGCAAAAAAAGCGGCAACGAAATTCGGGAGCGATTGTGATCAGCGTCGGGTGGATTAATCACCCGGTGGGTAGTTGAGGGAAAGTACCCTCCAGAAGCTTCTTGCAGCATGTCGCCGATATTAATGATGAGGTTGCCAAAGTCGCACGGCACATCCATCCACGATCCGTCCCGACGCTGAACCTGCAGGCCCGGCTCGTGCGCCGCTGGCAGTATGGTAATCAGATTAATGTCTTCGTGCGCAGCGGCCCGAATAGCATTGGGCAGCTCATCCCCTTTAAGCGGCGGGTAGTGCAATATGCGCAGCATCGACTGCTCGGAGTCTTCCAGCATGCTCGACAACGGTTCGTCGTACAAAGCTCGCACCGCGCCCGGACTGTACTGCTCTATCCAGCCGAGCAACTCCGACGCAAAACGACAGGTGTCGTCGTAGTAATCCTGTAGCTCTTGACGCAGGTCGTCGGGACACTGACCCCATAGGTAGAACTGAAAATATTCTTTAATGTCTCGAATGTCGCAGTCTTTAGCAGCCTCTGCCATCTCAATCGGGAAAAAACCGTCATGGGTATGGCCATGGACGAAATCACGTTTTTCTTCCCGGTCGAAAAACGCTTTCCAGTTACGGTAAATTGAGTCGACCTGCTCCTGAAGGAGAGGATGCTTTTTGAGTACGCCAAAACCTGTCTCGTGCAGACTCTGCACAAAACGCTCTGCGGCGTCGGCGTCGGTGTAATTGATTGCGTTTAGTTCCATGGGCTCATGCTAACAAAGCGACTCAGGTTAATCGACTGTGATAACCGGATTCTACTTAACCGATTCATCGCGGCAAGATGCCGCGTATCCTGCTCAGCCCGCAGGGCAGGGCAAATACCCTCGGAGTGCTCTACGGTCAGCAGAGCCAAGTCAGGAAGAGCCCCTTGGGTACGAACTACAAATCAATAACAACTACCCCGTCTTTATCGGCCGCTCGTGACTGGCATAAGATCATGGAAGTCTTGCGTTGTGCGGCCGACAAAACAAAGTCCCGATGTTCAACTTCCCCTTCGAGTACGCCACAGCTACACACACCGCACAAACCATCCGAACACTTTACGTCTACATGAACACCCGCCTCATAAAGCGCGTCGGTAGCACTTTGTGAAGCGGCTACTTCGACTATCTTGTCGGATCGGGCAAGCTTCAATTTGAAGTCATGGTTTTCATATTCAGGCAGCTCTGGCGGCGTAAAGTATTCAGCGTGAAGCGCGTCTTCGGGCCAGCCCGCTGCCGTCGCAGCCGCAATGACCGCTTGCATGTAGGGGTCAGGCCCACAAACGTACAGATGCTCGCCCGCACCATAGCCGCTTACAAGTCCTTCCAGGTCGGCTCGCGAGCCGTCACTCGAATTATACTGTCGTACCTGCGAAGCCCAGTCGACTTGATTGAGCACGTTCAAAAAGCCTGCCTGCTCACGACTGCGGTAGGAGTAGTGGAATGTAAAATTGGCTCTAAGTGCGTGCAGCGTGTGCGCCATGGCGATCATGGGGGTAACCCCAATACCTCCGCCGAACAGGCGCGTTCGGGTGGCCGATTCAACTAAAGGAAAATGATTTATGGGACGCGACACAAACACTTTACGTCCCTGATTGAACATGCGATGTAACAGGTCAGAACCACCGCGGCCCTGTGCTTCTCGAAGCACCGCTATGTCATAGTAACTGCGTTCAGCCGGGTCACTGCACAGTGAGTACTGACGAAAAAACTCCGGTGCTACGACCACGTCAAGATGAGCACCCGCCGTAAACGCTGGCAGGTCGGCGCCATCTTCAGCGGCAAGTCTGTATAGCGTAATATCTGTCGTCATAGCTTCACGTCGCGTTACGCTTAGCCTGAGCACCGGCGACTCACCTGTCTGCTGCGCGTAAACGTGCTGCGGTTTGAACTCGCCATTGCGCAAACGCCGCTTATATTCCTCAGGCGTCAACATGTCGCGATAGGCCTGAATGCCAGCTTCACGGTCGGCCGGGAAAGGATACGGATAGGGATGTGGCGCAAGATGCGCCGGATAGACAGCCAGCGTCTGGTCTTCGTAACGTAAATCGAGCTCGGGCTGCAGCTGTCGCTGATTTACTTTCGTGCTGATTTTATACTTGCCCGTTTTTACATCACGGTCGTGATCCAGCCACCACTTCTTGACCGGATTTATCTTGCCATGCCCCAGCGTGTCGTCCAGTTTTGCCAGCAGTGGCGCAAGCCCTGGAACGTTAGACGCCGCCCACCTGAAAGGCTTTTCGGCAAACAAGCCTTCAAGATTCCAGGGACACGTTTTCATACAGCGACCGCACATGGAACCGCTGTCGTTCGTCAGTCGATAGGTCAAACACTTTTGACTGTCTGACTTCCAAATCTCATAGCCATTAAACATGGTTTTAGGACCAGCGGTTATCGCACCTGACGGGCATTCGCGGGCACACTTGTTACAGTTCTCGCAAAAACGCTGCAGACCAAAATCAATTGGGTCGTCGTAGTCGAATGGCATGTCAGTTGTCACTACGCCTGTTTTCAGACGCGGGCCCAGCAGCGGATGTAAAATAACTTCACCAATGCGGCTGACCTCGCCCAGACCGGACAGCAAGGAAAGCGGTGGCTGTAGCACTTCACCGTCTACAACAGAATGGACGCGCGCACTGTAGCCCAAAGACCTGATTTGGGCGGCAATCACGCCACCAAGAATCGAGTTGCGCAAGTACGCTCGCATGGATTGCGCGGCCGACAACCAGTCATCGCCTGAACTACCTTCCAGCGAGTCGCGCCCCTGGTCAATCATCATAGTGATGGCGTTCTTGTGATACGGAACGATCGGCTCACCCGCTGCATCGTGACTGTAGTAAGCCCAGTCCGGGCAGCGGCTTAAACCAATAGCGTCCACGCCTAAAAAATAACTCGCGGCTTTTATATTCTGTGCATTGCGCCTGGGGTCTTTAGCCGTATCAGAAACCTCTTCGGCTACCTCGCCATCCTGCAACACAATGAACGCACCAAGCGCCGCACGCGACGCCCAACCTGTCGCGTTCTTGCTCATCATGTGCCCGCCAATTGTGGCGTCCTGAACCCGCGGACCGAAATCACCAAACTGGCCTCGCGGAAACATGTCGGCTCGTTTTGGCACACGCGCCACATTGGCCTCGTCAATGAACGTGGTAGGTGTTTTCACGCGCTTGATCGTTTCGAACGGCAAAGCACCGTCGACAAAGCGTCGCTTTTGATATGGCCGCGCCGTAGCGGCACGCCGATCTGTGCCATAACCTAGCGCGTAAGCCAAACCGCTGGCTGCCGCGTCCGGCGCAAGCGGCTGGTCAGGGGCCAATTCGAGCGTGGTAGTGAGCGCAGCCAAGCCGAAATGCCGCCCGACAAAAGGATTGACCAGCACACCGTGCGAATTATCCTGGTCAACTCTTGTCAGCCCGGAAGCCACGGCGAGAACGTTTAAATCAACATCGCTTGTGGTCGCGGTGTGAGCTCGCGCGTCATACCCGAGCAGTCTGTAATAGTTGGCGTAGACGGCCGCAGTCTCTGCAGCACGCAGAGCCGCACGCTGCGCATTGGTGCCTTCAATCCACTCAGCACCGGGCTCATTTTCATCCGGGTCTCGCGGATATTCGTACAGAAAAACGACCGCATGGGTGTGATGAGAAATAGACGTTTGCGGCGCGCTTACAGACTCTTTTAGCTGCGTCATAATGTGGTCAATGCCATTGGCTAGCGACTTGACCTGAGTCGTCTCCAACAACGTGGCCAATTCGGTTATATCGTTATTAACCAACGGTTTTTTAAGGCGTGACTGGTCTGGAATCTGACAAATTCCGACCATCGCTGCGTCGTTAAAGAACCCGGCCCCTTTGATGTTTTGGCTACGTTCGACCAAGCTATCGGGCAGCTCTCCTTGTGCCGGATTAACGACACCGCTTCGAATGGTATCCAGCATGGCGATAAACAAAGCCATCGAATTCGATAGCTTGAGCGTGTCATGGGCATCACGAAACGCAACGGGCACCATTGACGGCACGCTGTTCAGGTCGGCGTTGTCGACCCGCGGCAACCGCTCGTCGGGGAAGGGTCCCAGATAGCCTGGTCGGTGTCTGGAAGAAAAGAGCTTCATTGATGAAACATCATTAGTTAGCGTGGCCAGAAAGTTACATCTATACCGCATTAAAACACGCTACTTTTTTCAATACTACAGGCGAGTCACTGCCTTTATCGCCAGAGGTCACACAATGTTGAACCGAATTTACCTTGTCGCCATTACTGCATGTCTTTGCCTTGGCGGACCTTCTACGTCCGCTCAGCTGAACGACCCAATTCCCGAATCAATCGAATTTGGATCGCTCACGCTACGCGTCGTTGACTGGGTTCAAATTCCGAACAGTTCGGGAGGAACAGCACAAATTAACATGGCGTTTCCGAGTCCTGACGGCACCGGCCGGGTTTTTGTTAACGACCAACGCGGCTTTCTCTACGTGATTAACGGCGACACAGTCAGCGAATACTTCGACGTGTACAGCGTACTGACCAACGCCAACACCCAATGGTTTTTTGGCACAGGACTTTCAGGCTTTACGTTTCATCCCGACTTCGCCAACAACGGCATTTTCTACACCGTACATCTGGAGTCGCCCTCAACCGGCATACCCGATTTCATCCAGACCGAAAGCACAAGTGTTCAGTTCCACACAATAATAACCGAGTGGACAGCTTTGGATCCGTCTGCCAACACGTTTAGCGGCTCACACGTTGAACTGCTACGCGTCGAAACTCCTGGCACTCATCACTCCTTTCAACAGATGGGTTTTAACCCAACAGCACAGCCAGGCGACAGCGACTACGGCATGTTGTACATCGCGCAGGGAGACGGTGATATCTTGCCCAGCAATCGGGCACAAAGCCTCGATTCACCGCACGGCTCTATTTTGCGACTGGACACCTACGGCAACAATGGTCGCAACGGCCGCTACGGCGTTCCGGAAGACAACCCCTTTGCTAACGACGGTGACGACAACACACTCGGAGAAATCTGGGCCTACGGTTTTCGTAACCCTCACCGGATTGGTTGGGATAGCCTAACGGGCACCCTGTACGCAGCTGATATTGGTGAAAACCAGATCGAAGAAGTAAACATCATCGAGGCTGGCGCTAACTACGGTTGGAACGTTCGCGAAGGAGCGTTCTTGTTTAACCAAAGCAACCCAGGCGTTGTATTCCCTTTACCAGCAAGCGATGCGGTGGAGTATACGTACCCCGTCCTTCAATACGACCACGACGAAGGTCGCGCTATCTCCGGAGGCTACGTGTACCGCGGCGGCCTGATTCCCGAACTCTACGGTAAATATCTGTTTGGCGACTTATACAACGGTCGCATGTACTACGCGGACGTGGACGACTTGGTGCAGGGTCAACAGGCCACCGTTCTGGAAGTGAACACTCTGAATGCCAACGACGTGCCCGCCAGCCTTCGAGATATTACGGGGCAGTTTCGCATCGACCTCAAATACGGCTACGACGCTAATAACGAAATTCTGGTACTCACTAAAGCCGACGGTAAAATTCGCCGCCTTGAGTCAACCCAACAACAGCCTGACAGTGACGGAGACGGCGTGGTGGACGCTCTGGACAACTGCCTGAATCAAGTCAACGCCAGTCAGCTGGACACCAACGGTGACGGTTTTGGCAATGCGTGTGACCCTGATCTTGACAACAACGGCATCGTTAACTTCATCGACTTTTCTATATTCCAGCCTCTGTTTGGTCAGTCAAATGCAGACGCTGACTTCAATGGCGACGGCGTTGTGAACTTTTTGGATCTGAGCGTACTGGCTAATTTCTTCTTGCAGCCACCCGGCCCGAGCGGGCAGTAATGAAGCAGCGCTGCATCGACATTTAGGAGATGCGACAGCCGCACACCTTACGGACGTTCTGATAAGAGGGGATGAAGAAACAGACCCGGTTGTTCGGCTTGAATTTGAAAGCGCTGAATAAAACGGGACTAGCGGCC
>JBGCFV010000088.1:0-17312 GCA_045107075.1 Gammaproteobacteria bacterium | reverse complement strand
GTCCGATCTACACTTGGGGTATTTGTGGGTGCACGTCAACAACGTTTGCAAACCATTGCCCGAGTAGAAAATAAATATTTTGGTAATGGAAAATTGGATTCTTTTACGGAGTTTGATTGCACACAATTTGTTGGCATGGACACGATCTCTCAACCACCAGTTGCGGTGCCAAGCATTACTGAAGCTTTTGCCGGTGGTAGAATTGATTTAATCTCTGATGCTCAGCTCATCCAGACGCTTATTGTCGTTCAGCAAAGCGAAGATCGCCTACGGACTGTAATTGATTATTTGGGCTCGCAAAGCACCGATTTAAGCAAAAAGTACCCTCAATTGATAACTTTGATTCGTGCCACGGATAATAGAAATGAAATTTTCGATGAACAGGTTTTTGTTACAGAGGGTTATCGGTTGTCGGCGCGTTGTCACTTTCTGGACACAACACCAGAACCAGAATTCTTGAGCGATATGGTTCGAGGCCTACAAATCAATCAATGGTATGTAACCTTCTTAAACCGCCATTTGGAAAAACTCGACCAACTGGCAGCAGTGTTGGATGGTAAAGTTATTGTGGATAGCGAAAAAAGCAAGGCCAAATAATGTTACTGAGAAGAATAAGCAAGCACGTGACGGATCAAAATTGGTTCGCCGTTTTCATCGACTTTCTCATCGTAGTCGTTGGTATTCTTATTGCCTTTCAGATTACCAAGTGGAATGAGGCGCGACAGGAAAGCCTCCAAGCCAAGCATACTCTTGACCGTTTGGAACAGGATTTCACGCGCCAGCTAGCACAAATAGATCGCGGCATCAGGCGTCATAAGCAATATTTTGAAGCAACGGGTCGACTTGTGGAAGGTATCAGGCAGGGCACGTTGGATGAAGAAAAATTGATTGTCGACGTAGAAGCAGCAGGCTCTGCAACCTTTGCGCTAGGGCATCCAACAGCATTTCAGGAACTTGTTTCTAGCGGTAAAACATATTTGGTCGAGGATGAAACGCTTCGCAACTCACTTTACGAATATAATGATTATGTCTCGTTTTTTCGTGAAGAATATTCGCTTTTCACAGGCCCGATTGTAGAAGCCAATAAGGAACTCTTGCCAGCGAAAACACTGCTAATTAGCGGCATTCTTACTACAGATTTGAAGGAAACGAGCGGCATAAAAGCCATAGATAGTTCAATTTTGTTAGGCAATCCGAATATCTTGAATGCGCTCAAATCCGCTTACATGGCCCATGACAATATACATTATCTCTTAACTCAATTTCATAATCGTATTGAGTTAATCTTGACAAAGATTGATGCTGAACAGCGGCGAACTCAATGATCCTGCGCCGCATTACTAAACACGTTTCAGACCAAAACTGGACTTAACCCTGTTCGACAGACCAATGCACGCTGTTCTAAGAGCATAGGAGAAAGTTGACCTATCCCCCGATATTAGAACCATGACCTTGATGAGATTTCCAGTTACCCTACGATTTGCTTGCCGGGCGATGGATTCGTTAAGGCATTTCATAAACCAGCTGACACTCACCAAGCGATGTCGAAGTGTTTTGATTTGGTGGTTGAGTGCTTCTGTTTCTTGTACATCCAGAGTCTCGTTGTTGGCGTGGCGTTGCAGCAGGCGACTGCCTTTGAACAGCATCCGCCAACGCTGTGCTATATCGTCATCAGACCAGGCTTCGCTTTCGTTTAAATTTATATGGATAACCAGGTGGTAGTGGTTGCTCATCACGGCGTAGGCACAAACATCAATGGCGAAGATAGAGCTGAGCAATCGAAGTCGTTGCTCTATCCAGTCTTTGCGATGTTCGTAGCTTTGGCCGGTTGCGTGGTCTTTGCCGCACAGGAACGCACGTCGTACGCATCGTGACACCAGATGGTAATAGGGTGTGGTTTGAGGGTGTATCAACTGTGAACGTGCTCGAGGCATGGACTCTTCCGTGAGTGATTCTACTGCCGAAGATTGTGCGTTGTTCCAAGTTTTAAGTCATTGGTAATAACTGGGGTGTATGGCTAGATTGGTGTGCCTGTCCTTGTTGCCCTTGCCTGTCCTTGTTGCCCGCTCAAGTAATATATAAACGCTCAGTTTGGTCGGCTCTACCTCACTATATTCAATTAAAGTTCGGTGAATAGCGCTTGAGATAGGGCGAAGTATTATTTAGCCCTAGCCGAGTTTTCGATAGCTGACTTATTAAGAGCCTCAAGTAGCGCATATCGCTGGTCCTGTTGCGCCTTCATTATAACCCTGAAATACGCGCTAAAACGCGCATAGTTACCAGAAAAATCGTTGATGAAGGCTGGACTTCGATCCATCTCACTAAATCTACAGGTCGCACCTGACATATCCCCGGTGGGGAAGCGCGTAATCAGTTCAGGATAAAGGCTGTCCAAAGTAACGCGATGACCTTGAATATCGACATTCAATAATAGAAATCGATCTACTGCTCTCGAAAATTGCACAATTTGATTACGGATCGAGTCATCGGATATAAGTGTGAGCCGCCCCGTCGACTGCAGTTCACTGATCGTCGCCGGTAAGGCAATTTCTCCAGAGAAGAGATGCGATCGGACAATCGCTTCGCAGTGCGTCTTTCCGAGCTCCTTGCCGTTGCTTTCGCCGTTAAAATAACTGGCCACTTCGCTTAGAGCAGAAACTCGCTTACGCCATGTGTTCAAATAGTCTTTGTTCTCTTCCACACTTATCTTGAGTTCTGCTTGTAACCGAGTGAGATATTCGCGCTCTAGATTGCGGTCTTCTCGCGCTTCATTCCAATTGGCCACCTGAAGGCCGATAAAGACACCGATGACGACGATGAAAAAGTCAAGCGCTACGGCAAACCAGTTCTGGTCTTTAACGTGTTTGGTAATGCTTCGAAGTAACATAGTGCGCTCTTAATTCCTTTAGGCAGAACATAACTGTTGCGAGAATTCAGTTGAGGTTCAGTTCAGCGGTCAATTTGGGGCGTTTATCGCCTCTGGTCCAGAGGTTTGCTTTGGGCGAATTTAGGACTCTCGCAAGCCCACTATTCAGGCACATTTCCATTTGGATAAAGCGCTGTTTCAAGCCTCGAAACAGTATCTGCAACCACGAGATACGCTTCATAGGTCTGAGCGCGCGCCATATTGCCATAATGATAAAGTTGCGCAACGGCATGAAAGAACTCTTTATCCTGAACCAGTTCGTCAAAAACGTAGACAGGATTTATCTTTGCACTCTCCGGCGCATTATACGGGCCTGGTTGCATGAACACTCGGCTAAAGATGATATTGCGTGCGTTGTGACCTCGATTCTCATATTGATTTACGAAGTCTTCGGTTCGCGCCCAATTACGATGCAGCTCTACCAAAATGTCTTCATATGCCGTGCCCTGAAACTCAGAGAATAGCTCGGTTGATTCCATCCGACGTTGCAGCAACGATACATCAATAAGCTGCCATTCAATCAGCGACACCAATCCTGCGTCAAACCGGGCTTTGTCTGTTGCATCAAGGGTTCCAGCCTGTAAGGCGTCGAGCACAAACCGTTGGTCGGCATCAGTCTCAACCAAATGAACTTCATTTCCTTCGCGCCAACCTTCAAGGCGAGGTGCCAAATCGGCATAGATTTGTTCCAGCATCGCCCTTTGGTCTCTTTGAACTGCGCGGTCTTCATTCCAATTCGCGACTTGGATACCAATGAACACACCCACGACAACAATCGCAAAGTCAATGAAAACCGCGAACCAGTTTTCCTTCTCGACATGAGCTTTGATGCGGCGGAGGATCATTCGTCGCCCCCTTCATTGGTTTCGCCGACCAGTTGATCTAGCCGTTTTCTTAAATCAGAGAAACCAGTCTCAATGAGAACGACACGTTTTTGCAGTGCATCTTGAAAATCGAGGTTCATCGTCATCGCGTTCAGGAAGCGCTGGTTTCTTCGCATCTCTAAGTGGTCGCACGTGGCGGCAACACGCACCTCCCCACTCTCGTCAAAATAGTGTCGGATTTGCATTAAGCTTGGATAGTTTTGGCTTGGGTCGGCGATGTAACGGCTGCGTTTCTCGACAAGATCATCGATATAGCGTGCAGCCTGCGAAATTGAAGACAACGCTCTTTTTAGCTCTGTATCTGAAATAAGGTCCATGCCGCGGTTCTGTTGCAATTCTTCGACGCTTGGCAGGATCGGCACTGCAGACGAGACAATAGCCGAAGCACTCAACCCTTGGCACTCATCATCTGTGAGAGGATATGGGTCCTCCGCTGCCAACTTTGTTAAGCCGGATGCAAATACCTGAAAACGGCGGTTCTGGCGCCCGATGCTTCCACGGATCAAGGCTTCGGCGCTCACGGTTTCCTGATTCAGTCGCGTTAAGAATGCTGCCTCCTCGGTTTTCAGGATTCTGGTCTCATTCCAGTTCGCGACCTGAATGCCGATGAAGACGCCCACCACAACAATGGCGAAATCGATGAAAACCGCGAACCAGTTTTCTTTCTCGATATGGGCTTTGATGCGGCGGAAGATCATGGGGCAGTTTCCGCTGCCATGGCGTCGCTGGCGCGGCAAGGCTCGTCTAATTCTTTCAGAATTGCACAGGCGCTTTCCAAAGAGCGTTGGTGCCACATCAGGTCGGTTTGCAGGATATTGGATGCGTTCACAGCCGAAACATAGAGGCGAGGCACGGAGATAATCTCATCCAGGTAATTAGTAAATTCATCGGTTTGAGTGGCCGGCGGAATGGCCGCAAGTATCGCGACCTGAGCAGTCGAATCATCAAGTCTTAATCTTGCGTACAGGGCTTCATTCGATCTCACATGTCTTTCGGCAAGTGCTTGGAACTTTAACAATCTCTCGACCAGATCGGGTGAGTTGAGCAGATCCATATCGCCTCGGCTGACGAGTTCAACCACAGTGTTTGATCCTCCGCTTGCCGAACGCCACCCATTTTCAAAAAGACGCTCGGCATACTCAGGTGATTTTACGTCTACGGCACCCACCAGAATATCCTCGGCCAGTTCGTCAGTGTTTGTTATCCACGTTGTGATGTCCCGAACGTGTCGTGCATATTCGGACTCAATTTCGATGAACTCGGCCGCAAGACGCGACTTGATATTCTCACCGCGGGCCCGCTCGGCCCGCACCTCATTCCAGTTGGCCACCTGAATACCGATAAACACACCGATGACGACGATGAAAAAGTCCAGCGCTACGGCGAACCAGTTCTGGTCTTTAATGTGTTTGGTAATGCTTCGAAGTAACACAGTGCGCCCTTGATTCCCCGCAGCAGAATATAACGCCGTCCATAATTCTGTCTAGTGACAGAAAAGTGTCTTACTTTGCGCGTTCCAAGCCTCTCGTTAAAAAACCAATCTTGGTTCAAAATAAACAAGCTCTCGTCATTCCGTTCCGTTTAACGGCGAGTCCAACGCCCCTATCTTCGCTCGTGTGGGCGGCTGCAGCAGGCGCTTCGGACAGCAACCAATGGACAGAAGCAACCAATGGACAGGCACTTGATATCGGAGAGCAACCAATGGACAGACAGCAACCAATGGACAGGCACTTGATATTAGAGCGCCTGTACATGGTGACGACTGGATTGGTATGGCTGTATGGCTGTCCATAGGGTTCTGAGTCCATAGGGTCCGGTACGCCTGTCCTGTATGCCTGTTCACAGGATTCTGACAACTGGATTGGTATGCCCGTCCATAGATTTCGGGATTCTGACAACTGGATTGGTGTGCCTGTCCATAGATTTCCCCATAGATTTCGCTCGTAGCGATCGCAGCAAACTAATGTGCTAATGTTTCAACGACACATAAATACAAGAACCAAAATAATAAGTCTTACAAGGAGAGAGCCAATGATACGAGCCAGCTTCGTCTGCACTTTGCTGCTTCTAACTGTCACGGTAGCTGCACGAGCAGAGATTCCCACCAGCATTAACTATCAAGGGTATCTCTCCGATGCTACGGGTACGGCCGTCGACAGTGAGCTGCCTATGACTTTTACACTTTACGCAGCCGAGAGCGGGAGTGCACCGCTGTGGACTAACAACTACGTGTTAACGTGCAGTCAGGGTTGTTCTCAGTGGCGTTAAGTGAGTCGGACGTTGCGTTTGCGGATGGGCTTTTTGATGTGCCGCTTTGGCTTGGAATCGCGGTCAACGGCGACTCAGAAATGACCCCTCGCCGTGCGCTGACGTCTGCTGCCTACTCGTTTAAGTCTGGCGATTCGGAACGACTTCAAGGGCAGGAGGCTTCGTCGCTTGATCAATCCGATGAAGTAGCCGACCTCAATTCACGTTTGACGTCGGTAGAAGACAATCAGGCTCCGCCGACTCTCGAATGCGTTTGGAGCAGCTGCCGGGATACGCCCGTTGCTAACGGTGCCCGGTGTTCATCGATCGTACCCGGCTTCCCAATACTTGGAGGCCTGGACATTGCAGTCGACCCCGACCAAAAGCCGGTAGGTTGTAGCGGGACAAATCAGGAAGATGAATTGCGCCTGTACTGCTGTCGTCTGGTCCAGCCGTAGAGCGACTAATCGGGGTCGAACCCACTACTGCGCCATAAACATTAACCAAACGACTTTAGTTTCGGTTTATAGGAAAATCAGGGACAGACCCCTACTGGGTTCTGTTCCCGGTTTAGGCACAACCGAAATATTACGATTTGACCAGAAAGCGGACGTTCGGGTTGAACGCGTTCGCCATTAGAAAAGAAAGTAGTTGCTGGAAATGTAGCGTGATAGACACCGGGAAGGACTAGACGAACAATCAGTGCTAGCCAAGGAACTCGAAGTCCAGGTATTAGCAGGAAGAAGCTCGATGTGAGTCGTACCGCATGCCTTCCAACTTAGTTCTACCTCATCTGCATCACCGAACGCCTAACGGTTACAGCGCACTGGCCGCTAACTGTAGCGCTCGTAGCGGCGTTTAACCATCTAATCAAATGATTTGTGTAGGCACCTATCTAGTAGACAAACGACGTTCATCGTATCGCCCAGATTTTGTCGTCCAAAGGAATTAAGAAAACACGCCATGCGTGCTTTGTGCTTGACTCCGTTAAGTACTAATTTATTGTTTTACCGAGATTCTTTGTGGGGAAGCTCCAAGGTTATACCTCTGACGACGCTTGCTCGAATCGGCCAACACCAGCGGTTTGCAGTGTTTTGAATGAATGTGTTCGGTAGTTTGGAGCCTGCGCAAAAGACCGTCAAATCAGGAGTGTTTGTAACGTAGATTTTACACAAATCCAGTGAATGTAAACCTAGGTTTACAATAATAAGTGACAATTTAAGTTGACAATCTGCTGCAGAATCGCTTATTTTAAAAGAGGATTCGATAAACTTTGAGGCCGGCTCCGTACGTCCGATTGTCCCAGCGAATCTAGGAGGGCGCTCTGTCTTATGACAAGTGCTCATTTCGGTTTTATTGGAGTAAAAATTATGTCAAATTCTAGCGATCCGGAACACGTATGGCCCACCGGCCTTACGATTGGTCAATCTCAGGAGCTACACAAGCACGTCATCGACGGTGCGCGAGTGTTCTTCGTGATTTCGGCAATTGCGCATACGCTCGCATTTGTTTTCACCCCTTGGCTCGGATAAGGAGAGCTCAGCATGAATCAAAGTAGAATGTGGTTAGTGGTCAACCCAACAATTGGCCTGCCTCTCTTTCTGGGTGCGGTCGCACTGATTTCGTTTACCGTGCATTTCGCGATCCTTGATAACACAACGTGGTTTCCTGCTTTTTTCGGGGGATAATCATCGCGTAGTGTTAGCAAAACGTGCAGGCAGATTCTCGGATTTTTTCGGGTTTGCCTGCACGTTTTGAAACCGTTTGATATTATCTGGGCAACTCTTGGAGGGCGCCGTTATGCTGTCAGTTGTTAGAATGTACCCATCAGAGGATCAGGCTCGCGAGGCGATCCGGCTCCTGGAAAAAGAAGATTTAGCAGGCAGCAGCATGCATTTGTTTGCGCCCGTTGCCGGTAGCGAAGCCCAGACCATCAAGAATGCTATTGCCGATGGTCAGTTGCCTGGCAGCCATATCCATGTGTGCAGGCGTGCACTGGAAAAAGGCCATTACGTATTGACGGTAGAGCCGCACTTCTATCGTGGCGAAGAAACCGAGATGATCATGAACAGCTGCGGCGCAGTTGACACTGATCTACTGCCAGAATACCACGTATACAATCCGGCACCGCTGTCGGATTTCTTTGGTTTGCCTGTTCTTGCGAAACACAACCATTCGCTTAATGCGAAACAGTTAACTAGCTCATCCTGGTCTTTTTCTTCGATGTTTGGCCTCGGCATGCTCAGCGATAAGGCAACGCCGTTGTCATCCATTTTTGGCCTTAAAACCTTGACTCAAGCTAAGTCGAAGAATTCGAGTTTCGGTCTGCCGCTGCTATCGAAAAAGCCAACGCCGTTGTCGTCGACAATCGGAATGAAGCCGCTGACCAGTGCCAAGTCGAAGAATTCCAGCTTTGGCATTCCGTTGCTTTCGCACAATCCGGCGCCACTATCGAGCCTGTTTAACATTCGGCTCTTGAGTAAGAGCACCAAAGACTGACTTGAGCCATTGGCCGTTTAGCTGCAGCGGATTGGACCCTGTGGCCCGGTCCGTGATGTTTTCTATTTGCCGCCCAAATTAAATATTGGTCGAACGAGTGGGTGAGGCAGGACAAAAAAAATAACGGTATGCGAGCATGAATCGTTTTAGCCATAAATTGATGGCGTACTGGGTGTCCCTGGGTCCCCGGTTCATGCCGTTCGCGGACGTTGCCACGCCAGACCTTCCGCTAAGCCGGTTGCTCCGTCTGTCGCTTTTTCAGGTATCCACAGGCATGGCACTTGTCCTGCTGGTCGGCACTTTGAATCGCGTAATGATCGTAGAGTTAGGCGTTCCCGCATCCTTGGTCGGCTTAATGGTGGCACTGCCGCTTGTTTTCGCGCCTTTTCGTGCGTTAATTGGCTATCGATCTGACACCCATCGCTGCGAACTCGGTTGGCGACGTGTGCCGTTTATCTGGAAAGGCACGTTATGGCAATTCGGTGGTTTTGCCATTATGCCTTTTGCGCTCCTTGTGCTCGCCGGCAAAGGCGAAGCCGCCAATGCACCGTTATGGATCGGGCATGCATCAGCCGCATTGTCTTTTTTGCTGGTAGGTGCTGGTGTGCATACGGTGCAAACGGCGGGGCTTGCTCTGTCAACGGATCTAACGCCGCCCGAGTCGCATGCCCGAGTGGTCGGATTGATGTACGTCATGTTACTCGTTGGCATGATAGTAAGCGCACTGGTATTCGGTAAAGCACTTGAAGCATTTACTCCGGGGCGCTTGGTGCAGGTGATTCAAGGCGCCGCATTAACCGTGATGGTCTTGAACGTAGTGTCGATGTGGGGCCAGGAAACGCGCAACCCACCTGGCGGCAAAGCCGCTGCGACACCCGATCCATCGTTCCGGGAATCCTGGGCTCACTTCTGCAGTGGTAAACATGCCGTTCGACGACTGGTTGTGCTTGGCATCGGCACCATGGCTTTCGGTATGGCGGACATTTTGCTTGAGCCGTTTGGTGGCCAGGTATTAAACATGTCAGTCGCAGCGACCACCAAACTCACGGCACTGCTCGCATTTGGCGGCCTGCTCGGATTTGGTTTTGCATCAAACGTGCTGGGTCGCGGCGCGGACCCTTATCGTATGGCGCGCAATGGGGCGCTGCTTGGTGTGCCTGCATTCGTATTAGTAATTCTGGCCGCAACGGTAGGTATGCCGGAACTATTTCTCGTCGGTAATTTCATGATTGGTTTCGGCGGAGCTCTGTTCGGCCATGGAACGCTGACTGCATCGATGAATAACGCACCTGCCAAACAGGTCGGATTGGCGCTCGGCGCCTGGGGGGCCGTGCAGGCGACAGCCGCGGGCGTTGCGATGGCCGTGAGTGGTGTGTTGCGTGACGTTGTCAATATGGCGACGGGTGCTCGCGAGACCGAATGGGGTTTCACGTCCAACGCTACGGGCTACGTTACCGTTTATGCAATTGAGATTGTGCTGTTGCTGGTTGCCGTTGCGGCGGCCTTGCCAATGATTTGTAGCGTACGCGAGCGCCGCCAGTCAACGAACACTGTTGCAGGCGTCACGCTCGATGAAGCGCCCGAGCAGCCGCTTTAAACGAACGTTAAGAGAAAGCGAATATGGCTCAAAGGCGCATCCTTGAATACCCCGATCCTAGGTTGAATCAGCAGTCTCAGCCTGTCACTTTATTCGACGACGCATTGAGTCAGCTGATCGATGATCTGTTTGATACGTTGTATGCCACGTCGGGCATTGGCTTATGCGCGCCACAGATTGGCGAATTGCAGCAGGTGCTGGTGATGGATTTGTCCGAAGATCACAGCGAGCGTCAGGTTTTTATCAACCCCAGACTACTCAGTACGGCGACCCCCTGCATGGTCGAAGAGAGTTGTCTCTCAGTGCCCGACTATGTCAGCGTCGTGAGGCGCTTTGCCGATGCTTCAGTCAGTGCCTGCGACCGCGATGGCAATACATTCAGGCGAGAGCTCTCAGGTATGTCTGCTGTCTGTTTGCAGCATGAAATGGATCATCTCGACGGCAAACTATTCGTGGAGCGGCTGCCATTGTTACGCCGAATGTATTTCAATGTCACAGCGGCCGGGCGATTACGTCGAGCCGCTAATGCATGAACTTAACGGTGCTACTGTTCATGGTGCGTGAGTGCGGCCTGCGAATGGACGCCGAGCGTTGGGTCGAACACCCTGAGCCTAAGACGTCCAAAATAAAGAAACAAAATAAAGGTGCCAGGTTTATTTGTTGGGCCGCCCGGTAAAGGTGTCAGGTTTATTTGTAGAGGACCGGAGTGGACGTACCTTTGGTGTTCCGGTTGTATCGCCAGTGCATTGTCGGGTAGCTAAGTACGGAAGTGATAACCGCCGAAAGCATCTAAGTGGGAAACCCACTCCAAGATAAAATTTCCCTGGAGATTCAACGTCCCTGAAGGGACGTTGAAGACTAACCAGTACGCCCACTTTCTCATCGTGCCGTTTCGCGCTATCTTGATCAAATTTTCCGGGGCAATTATAAAATGGACCAGATTCTGCTCCGTTGCATGAATTGTTTACGTAAGCGACACGTTGGATATATCGTATATTCTTCTTGTACGCGTAACCATGTTGTCGTCTATTCGCCTCGAAAGCGTTAGACCTTGCAAACGGGCCGGTAACGAGATGACTCATTAAGCGACTACAAAAGGACTTTGCACATGGACCCCGGTTTTCTTTTTAAATTCTATACTCTGATTGTAGTGCCGGCCTGGTTGCTGTTGGCCTTCGCTCCACGCTGGATTTGGACACGCAGGCTGGTGTTCAGTGCTTGGATCCCGGGAATGTTGGCCGTGGCGTACATCAAAGCGTTGATGTTCGCTCTGCCGTTCCCGGAAGGAGGCAGTTTCAATTCCCTTGAAGGCGTTATGATTCTGTTTCAGACACCGTACGCCGTCCTCGTCGGATGGATACATTACCTCGCGTTTGATCTCTTTATCGGTGCGTGGGAGGTACGTGACGCCCAGAGGCGAGGCATTAATCACTGGCTGGTCGTACCCTGCTTGTTCTTCACATTGATGCTTGGACCGATTGGACTTCTGATGTATTTTGTTCTTCGTGGCATTGTCTGCAAAACAGTTAACACGGTAGAGTTATCCCCGCAAGATAGATAGCCTGCCTTTGGCGAATGTGCCTTAATTCCAGGGTAATTGGCGTGGTAGTAAGTAAAGGTGTCAGGTTTATTTGTAGAGAACCGGAGTGGACGCACCTCTGGTGTTCCGGTTGTATCGTCAGTGCAATGTCGGGTAGCTAAGTACGGAAGGGATAACCGCTGAAAGCATATAAGCGGGAAGCCCACCCCAAGATAAGATTTCCCTGAAGACTTAATCTCCCTGAAGGGCCGTTGAAGACTAAACAGTACGCCCACATTCTCATCAAGCCGTCTCGCGCTATCTTGATCAAATTTTCCGGTGCAATTATAAAATGGACTAGATTCTGCTCCGTTGCATAAATTGCTTCCGCAAACGCTACGTTGACAATATCGCTTATTCTTCTTACACGCTTGAACAAATGTTGTATATAGCGCGGTACGGACTTCGGTTTCTTCTGATCTTCGTATGGGTGCGGTTTCCCATGTGGAGTTTGTCTAAAGAAGTTGTCCGATAGCCGGACCCTCGACCAAAAACGACCGAGTTGCTTCGAGTGAAATCTTAATGACCCACAGTAATAAACCGTTATTTAGAGTCTCTGAATAAAATACCTCACTCTTCTTCGCAGTGCACAATCCGCGCTGAGAGCAAGCCGGAAAATGAGGGAAACACAGGCAGTTGGTCGCTTTAAAATAGTACGTGCACACAAAACCGGAATATTGCATGCCGTAAACGGAGCTGCCACTTTTCAGGTGTCACTAAAACCGATATCGTATCAGACAGCTTGTTGCAGTAATCTCGCTATCGTGACGGACCACAAACTAGTAAGGGGAAAAACATGCATACCGAAACGTCTATAAAACGCTCGTTCCTGACTTGTCTTTTACTGGCAGCCGCGACGTTTGCTGGCGCCGCCCCGGTAGCTCTCGCTGCCGTTCCAGACGGAATTAACTATCAGGGTTACCTGACTGACAGCGATGGCAGCCCTGTAGATACGACCGTGACAATCGCCTTTGGCCTTTACAATACTGAGCTGGGCGGTGTACCTCTGTGGAATGACTCCACCTCAGTGAATGTTGATCAAGGGTTGTTTTCGCTGACCCTGGGCAATCCGGTCAATCCCATTCCTGCCGGGCTGTTTGACGGGCCCGTGTTCCTCGGACTGTTTGTCGCAGGCGAAGAACTGTTACCACGAAGACCTTTTTCGTCTAACGCCTACTCATTCAAAGCACAGGATGCTGACACGGTTGACGGAGTCGACGCCGCTGCGCTTGATCAGTCATCAGAAGTGACCACGTTGCAATCATCTCTAAGCTCTGTGTCCAGTGATGTGTCGAGCGTTCAAGCTACCGCCGTATCCAATGAAGCTCGTATTGACACGCTCGAAACTGCTGGTGGTGACATCACCGGAGTCACAGCAGGTGCTGGCCTCACAGGTGGAGGGGCCGCCGGGAGCGTATCCATTGCCATTGCTTCAGGTGGCATTGATAACAGCATGCTCGCGCCAGCCTCCGTTACCGGAGCGACCATCAGTCCCGGGGCGGTGAGTGCAATAAGCATCCAGGACAACACCGTCGGCACAGCCGACATTCAGGACGGCGCCGTTCTGCCCAATGACCTAAACGAATTATCCAGCTACACGATTGGTGGTCTTGACCTTGGTGGTAGCGGGCTAGAAATCAACTCGGATAACGACATTAGAATTGTCGATAATTTTAACCGTATTCGCTGGCTTCAAAACGACGGCTTGACCGAACTGGCGTATATCTCTGTACGAGATGTCGAGGTGAGCATGAGAGACGCTAGCCGCGAACGCGATATCTTTATCTCAAACGTTAACGGCGTCGGTATAGCAGGCGCTCCGCCCGCGCCAGCATACGACGTAGCCATGAATAGCTTAAGTGTAAACGGCGCGCTGCAAATGGGATATGAACGGGTGACTGCAACTTATATTATGGATATTGAAGTACCCAGCTGCGCGTCACATGGCGGTGATCCTTGCTGGTTTGGATCGGGCGTCGTATCCTGTCCCGTCGGAAAAAAAGTGGTCGGCGGCGGCCCCGTTGGAATCGCACCGCGCTACGGAGCGGTTGGCAGGAGCTACCCGAACTCTGAAAGCTCCTGGCTGTGTTCGACGTCGTATGACTTGGCTGACGCCAGTCAAGTCTGCTATGCCATTTGCGCTAACATTCAATAATGAGCCAGCGCGCGATCGTTGCCTGGGCAGTCTCGGCGAGCGTGATAGCCGTTGGGGCCGTCGGCACTTTGGGTTATCTGTACGGCAAAAACTCGGTTTCAGATGGCGCACACAGTACTCAAACCCGCCATGCATCTGAGCAACTTTATGCTTCTGATGGGGTTGCACGAGAAGCGACCGTTGCCTTTAAGGTGCCCGAAAGCATGATGGGTATGGAGCAGGAGTGGCGCTCCGTTACGGTAGACACTATCGAAGGCTATGCCATTTTGTTTGCGCCCGAATCAAGACAGCTGATCGTCGAGCATTGTCGCTACGACCGGTATCAGCTCGACGACAACGGCAGGCCGGTGGAATCCTACGACGACTTCTGTTCAGAAGCACTACGCGGCACGTGGGAAACGCTCTCTGAAACCGAGGGTGTCGTGAGGAGCGCTAATGGCAGCACCACGGAATTGACTCTCGACGCTAAACTCGGACAAGAATCACCCTCTCTCGAAATTCGGTTCACTGATCACCATCTCGCTTTATCGCCGGGTTCCAAGAACGATTTGGTTCAGGCGTTCGAACAGCTGCCCGCGGTCAAGGAACGAAAACGCAAATTTTTATTGGCCCAGAATGACATTGATTCCACGTCTGGGAAAGAGCGTTTCCGAAGCGAGTAGGTTCTAGTGCACAATCGGTCGTAGTTTGAGTTGCTCTTTTCCTCGATTGAGGGCTTCGCAGGAGCGGCTTCCAGCCGCGACAGGTTTCGTGGCAATCTAGTCTTTGAAAGAAATGCCTCCGATCGATAACACAACGATGTAGCTATCATAATAAACGCTACGCTTGAATTGGTAATCCGGTTCAATAGCCGTAGTCTGTTCGAATCGGCTGGTTATATTCCGTCTGCTAAATACGCGGCCGTTTATTATCAAGATAAGGTGATGGCCGCCTGATTCAAATCAATAACTCTCCGGATAACCCGAAGTGACCCAAACCAATGATAAATTTCTTTAGGAAGATCCGACAAGGCTTACTCATGGATAATAAAACTGGAAAGTACTTAAAATACGCCGTTGGAGAAATTGTTCTTGTCGTTATTGGGATCTTGATCGCTTTGCAAATTAACAATTGGAACCTTGCCCAGCAAGATAGGAAAATAGAGAAAGCTAATCTTTTAGCCCTTCAGGAAGAGTTTTTACAGAATAAATTGTCTCTCGAAGAGGTAAGTCTTTTAAACAAACAGAACATAATTTGGGCAGAAAAAGTGATTCAAGGCTTCAATAGTGAAGTGAAAAGCACGATGACGGGGAAGCAAATTGCAATTGTTGTGGGTAATGCATTAGGACAAGAAATAAATTTCTCGCCTGAAACTGGCGCTTTGACTGAAATTGTGAGTTCTGGGCAACTAAAACTAGTGCTGGACAGCGACTTAAAGCACAAACTGGCTGGGTTCAATAGCAAGATTGATGAAATTGAGCAACAAGAGCAAGAAGTTTATACATACAGAATGATGGCTATTGAGGATGTTATTCAATACGGGAATATGGAAAAAGCTTATGTCGACATGGGAAGAAGAGAGGAGTATCTCGAGACGAGTTTCAAAATCACCAATAGAGCGTTGAGTAATTCCTTACCTTTCTTGAACAAGATCGTGGTTTACCAAGGCAGCTCCGTTATCACCGGCGAAGAGTTATACAAACCACTAGAAGAAGAGTTTGAGCTAATACTCGAGTTAATAGCTAATCGGTTGGAACAATTGAATGAATAATAACGACAGCTTTAGGAATTGGGGACAGACCCCGGTTTTGAGGAATTGGGGACAGACCCCGGTATTTAATAGGAATTGGGGACAGACCCCGGTTTTTAGTGGTCTCTATGGACAGGCACACCAAATTACTCATCTCATCGTCTGAACTGCATCATCAATGGTAAAGGCGCTTTAAAAAAGCGATGGAAATCTTGCTACTTGATCAGTTCTTCGGAGAGCATGCTGTGCCTGTCCATGATGCTCCTGATGGTGCTCCCGCTGTGCCTGTCCATGGTGCTCTCTTCTCTGGAGCATGCGATGCGGATAATACCTGTTTGAATGGGAGGGGCAGGATCTCACGACACTGGATGACTTGACGGGCCACGCCAGTACGCACCGTGTATCTTCAGTCAGATGTCTGATCGTCCAGATACACACTTGTAAGAACATATAGTAACCTTAGCGTATGAGACGCGAGATACATCAGCAGGACCTGTCGCTCCCTATCAAGCTGCGCGGTGAATTCAAGGTCCCTCCGGTGCCGTTTATATTCCTTCTGGTTTTCTCACTTCTATGCGTTCTTGGAGGTTTGGGCGTTGTAGTCAATGAGCACCTGAGCGGTGTTGCGATTAGCAGGGAAACAAAAGTTGCCTTTCTACTGATCATTCCTGCAGTTATGTGCATGGTGGCGGCTGGAATACGCTACGAATTTACTGGTACCGAAGTGATCTACCGTATCTGGATGTGGGAACGAAAACGATTACGCGTTGGAGATATTAAAGCGATAGTCATTGCCGTAGAGCGAAGGTACGTGTTTCTCGTGCTTTACGGTCCGGATTCCAAAGAGACCATTAAAATAGTTATGACTGAGGCTCTTGAAAAAGCAATCAGGAACGCAAAAGGTGGAGCGTTCTTCTAGGGGTTGAGTCTACGCATTAAGCATATCTGAACTGTGAGAAATTGGGGACAGACCCCGGTTTTTAATAGGAAATTGGGGACAGACCCCGGTTTTTAATAGTGTTAGGTGATGGCGAGAGGCTTCAGCTTCGTTATTCCTCAACGTGTATCAATATTAAATGTGAAACGGCCGCACTCTATTCGAAATTGGGGACAGACCCCGGTTTTTGATAGTCTTAGGTGATGGCGAGAGATTTCAGCTTCGTTATTCCTCAACGTGTATCAGTATTAAATGTGAAACCGTCGCACTCTATTCTGATATAACTATATCAATCTAATATAGGTATTGGCTCATGAAGTATTTTGCTCAAGTTTTTTTCGCTGGTCTCTGCATTGTCTTAAGTTTTTGTGTAACGACGGCGAATTCGCCTGAGGCACATGAAATTGTTTCCCTCCAGAAATTTATGGAACAAAATGGTGCCCGCGTTATAGATCTCAAAAAGCTGGAAACAGGACATGAAATGCTCTCAGTCGAAATCAATGGTATTGCAGGAAATTTCATACTGGATTCTGGCGCTGGCGCTACAGTTTTACATGAAAAGCTTATCTCGAAATATCAGCTTAATGCTGACGCAGGAAGCTCGACCGCTCAAGCCTCTGGCGCCGGGGGGGAGGCCGATATAACTAGCTATGAAATCTCGTCCTTCAAGCTTGAGGGATATAGTTTCAAATTGGATCGTATAAATACGCTTGACCTTACATCTGTTGTGCGTAGCCTCAAAGCAGCGACTGGGGTAGA
>JBGCFV010000087.1:0-4745 GCA_045107075.1 Gammaproteobacteria bacterium | reverse complement strand
CTTCCATAAGAAATCTCGGGATGAAATCGCTGGAACATCTGAAATACTTTTCCCGCAAACTCCTCCGGAATACCCATTCCGTTATCCTCGACAGAGATGAAATTGGCGCCATCTTTTGTGTAAGTTGAAATATGTACATATCGTGAATTTTTCTTCTTGTCACAGTACTTAATCGAATTAGAAATTAAATTTTCCAGAATCTGCGTCAATCGTGTTTTTGAGGAATGGAAGACAATGGAGGGGTCAATATTTGCTACGAACACCACGTCGTTATCAACGTAAACAGCCTCTAATCGTTCTTTTATATCCGCAATTACTTCGCTAACGGAAACAACTTCCGTGACTGTTTCGTTGAGGTCAGCTTTAGCCAGATTAAGAATATTGGCTACCAACGCCTCCAGTTTTCTGACCTGCCGTCCAATCTTTTCAGCGTTCGCTTTGGCTTCCTTATAGTTTCGACTTTCAATGTCCTCGGCAACCGCTTTCGATAGACCACGAATAGTGATTAGGGGCGCTTTAAGGTCATGAGAAGTGCGATAAGAAAACTGTGAAAGCTCCATATTCGATTGCTCGAGATGGTGGGCGTATTGCTCAATACGCTCTTTAGCTCTTACGTCCTCGGTAATATCACTTATGAGCACGACGCCACCACTGGCAAAAGGGCGCCCGGTGCAAATGATATGATTACCCTCCTCCAGTCTATTGTTCTTTACAAATATATGTTCACGTAACACATGAAATCCGCCTAGCACTTTGACCAAAGGCAGGTCTGCGGTCATCATTTTCGTTTTCTTATCCTTCTCATAGATGCCGTACACTTCAGCCCATTCTTCCTGACTCGAAAACGTCTTGCCAACGCCAATAATCTTTTCAGCTGTTTGATTAAACATCGTAAACTCGCCTGCACTGTTGGCAGCCACCACACCGTGACCCGCATCGTCTAATGTTAATTTTAAAACTTGATTCTGTTCTATCATGTCCGCTCTGGCGCTCGAGCGAGCAATAGCGGAACGAATTCTTTGTAGAACCATTTTGTCAGAATCCAAATCCTCAACGGTCAGATGATCTTCGGCACCATTTCTCATGGCCTCCAGAGCAATAACACTGTCGTTCTTAACCGACGTAGTGATATACGGGGTTTTTTGAGTGTTAAGCCACATCAATGTTGACGGCTCTTTGTTCAATACTGCTTGATCAATGAAGACTAAATCATAAGGTTCAAGAGATTTTCTAACGACATCTTTTTCAACAAAAGATAAGTTGACTGAATCGAATTGACAGGGCGAGATTTGTTGAGAAACCAGTGCTGTCAGTTTCAAGCTCAGCTCTTCTTCCAGTTCGACCGCCAAAAAGTTCATCGGTTTCGCTTCCGACTGCTTGAATGGCTGTTCAAAATAGAACAACGAATTAGCAGAGTATGTAGACTAACAGAAGAGAAAAAACCAAACCGTTAAGAATTCGCTAAGGGTATTTCGCAGTTATACTTTGACTTCGAAACCAACCTGTAAAAGTCTGACAATTTAGTCGCAGTCTTAATCTGAGATCAGTGACCGAAAGGAAAACCGCGTGACAGACCCAATATGTATTCAACCCGTGTCTCAGGTAGAGCGAGCGACTCGGCCTCTCGCCGAGACGCCGTCAAAAGAACTCATTGAAACCACTTTTCAACTAAAGGTAGAGGCCTGCTCCGACGAGCACAGCAAAATGATTGCTACGGACTATCATCCGTTTGTAGCCGCGATACACGCTGCATTCAACGATCATCGCCCATTAGTGTTATCACCTGACATGTTCTGGCTCCTTATCTGTCAAGGACTATCGCGGCATGTGAACGTCAACTCTGAAGAAATGCGCTCTCGTTTCGTTGAGTTTAAGGGAAAGAAAACACTTGCGGTTCATCGTGACGACTTTATCAAAGGCTCACCACACAACCCGTGGAGCGACGTCTTTGAAGAATTCTCCGCGCAAATCAGGACGCATATTGGTGAAGAGGGCCATACCAATATTGTGGCAAACTTCTCAACGACCGGTCCTGTTGAGAAAGCGGCCAATGAAATTGTCCTAATGTCTACCGTGAAGACCTACTTCGACTTTCTGGCCGTAACAGCCTGCGGAATCCCCGAAGTTCAACTCGAAGGAACAGCCGCAGACTGGCGTGAATTGTATGATCGAACCAAAGCACTTGGGAAACGCTACGACCTGAATTGGTGGACGACCCGGCTGCTACCGATGCTTGAGCGTGTTGCACTCAACGCGGCTGGCGCAGACGATCCGGAGCTGTGGGTTAACCTGTACAAATTTGAAGGCGGAAGTGGCGGCCCCTACATTGACGGCTGGATTCTCGACTGTTTCCCGTACCTGTCGGAAGCTGCAGACGTCCCTATGAAAGCCTCAGAGAGGTCTAGCAACATTCTCGTAAGGGTTAACAACGAGACCGAATTTGAATTGGTCGATATTGACACTCGTAACCGTACGTTTACCGATAAAGGAGAGCATAGAATAACGAATAGAAACCTTCCGGGTGGTTTGTCTACAGCACCTCTTAAGTGGAAGTACCTGACTGATGAATACGACATGCAGTTTGTCGCGGGATTCGTCGGGTTTACTCAACGAAAACGTGATCTCGCCGTACGCCCTAAAATCGGTTGGGCTGTATGTGACGCCTAAGCTTTGCAAACTACAGGGTAGTAGGCCGACTCGATGAAAACCAGCTCGAGTTAGTCCGAACAGTACGCTGCTAACTGAAATCGCCGGCCAGTTAAAACTCACTCTACCGACTCCAAGTCAGACGCTGAATTGGAGTAGAAACTAAAAACGTCGTATTATGTCAGGCGGTCGGTTCGAGCAAACACGTCATCAAACACGCTTCCCGACCGTTTTCGGTCCGCTTGCTACGGCCTGTGCATAACAAATGATTACGGAGAATTACATGTTATTCAAGAAGTGCCTGGTTGCCTTGACGGCAGCCGCATCAATTTCGCTATCCCAGTCTGCGGTCGCCGAAGAACCTTCCATTCCCTATTGCGACAAGTCATACGGCAAACTTGCTCTACGCGAGCCCAACAGAAACAACTATTGGTGGCGACGCTACAATTTGGAAAATCCGGAAGCACTGCTCAAATACTACGTTTCCGAGTCTGGCTGTTTCACCATGGTGGACCGTGGCGAAGGACTCGATATGCGCAGGGACGAGCGAAACCTCGCTGATTCAGGGGAATTGCAGGTCGACTCAAACTTTGGCGGAGGCCAGGTGGTTGCAGCAGACTTTTTCCTGGTACCAGACTTACTGGCAAAAGATAAGAATTCGGGTGGCAAGAAACTGGGCGGTCTCATCGCCGGCAAACTGGGCGGAAAAGCCGGCGGCCTATTGGGTGGCCTGAAAACCAAAAAGCTGGAGGCTGAAGCCATTCTCACATTGGTTAATGCACGCACCAGCGTTCAGCAAGCCTCTACCCGCGGTAAAGCACAGAAAACCGACGTGTCATTCGGCGGTGGCGGGCTGATCGGTGGAATCGCCGGAATCGGCGGCGGCTACGCAGACACTAACATTGGACGTGTTATTTCAGCCGCCTACGCTGACGCCTACACCCAGTTAGTAAATAAAGTGAAAGGCGGTAGTGCAGACATAAACGCTGACGCTCCCAGCCAGTCGTACGTAATGGCCGTGGCGAGTGAATTATATTCAAATCCGTCACGAGGTAGTTCAGTGCGTAAACTTCGCGCCGGCATGAGAGTTTACCCAACAGGAAAACGTGAAGGCGCTTTCATGGAAGCTAAAGACAAATTTGGCACAACCGGCTGGGTATCTGTCGAAGACCTGCAGTAGTTAAATAAATGAACAGCTGCACAACAGTGTGGCTAGAGATACTGGTAGTAACGTAACCACCCCGTAATTCGAATGCCCGGCCAGAAGGTCGGGCATTTTTTTGGGCCTCTATTTGGCTGTGTCAGACTGCCAGTTCAGAGGCTAAAGGTGCTTTAGCTGTTAATCGCTCACCTTTCCGCGCAACGCTTTAATCTTGCCTTTACGCGTTTTGTTATCCACTCGCCGCTTGCGTGCGTTCTTTGAGGGGCGGGTACGCTTGCGAGGTTTCTGGGTTTCAACTGCTTTCTCAATCAGTTGCTTCAAGCGCTCAAGCGCCGCGTCCCTGTTTTTTTCCTGCAACCGAAACTGCTGCGCCTTGATGACCACAATACCTTCTTTTGTTATTCGTTGGTCACGCTTAGTCAGAAGTCGCTCTTTGTACTCTTCAGGAAGAGACGAACTGCGAATATCAAAACGTAAATGAATCGCAGACGACACTTTATTTACATTCTGGCCGCCCGCTCCCTGAGCACGAATAGCAGTCAGCTCAATTTCGTTCTCGGGAATCACAACGTTTTGCGACAGGGTTAACACGGCGGTCTATTGAACTCTTTCTTTGTGTTTTAAGGCCCGCTGTATCTGTAGGGTTGGTTTTATCTACCAAATAGGCAGGTGCTTTTGATTATTCACAGCTTAGCGTAAACCGTACGAAAATAAAAAAGCCTGCATCAGGCAGGCCATGAAAAACGTCGTCATTGCGTGTACAAGGGAAATTGGCATTACGAGTACAAGTAAAATTGTCATTGCGTATATGGACTCCTCCCTATCTGCAAGAGAAAAGGCCGAGCAACTGAATCGGAAGCACGCGCGTATATACGGGCTCTTAATAGGGAGCGACCCCTGGCCCCTGATGTGTTCGTGCCCCTTCACGCCTCTACGA
>JBGCFV010000086.1:0-4247 GCA_045107075.1 Gammaproteobacteria bacterium | reverse complement strand
CTCCAACATGTGCATGGCTTTACCGCCCGGCGCGGCACAGGCGTCGAGTACTCTTAGAGGATCCTCAGCCGTTGAATCTTCTAGCTGCATGAAGCCGGCGGCGCACTGAGCTCCGCTGTCCTGCACCGATACAAAGCCCTCGTCGAATTTAGGAAGTCGGTCTACGCCACAAGGCTCTTCAAGCAAAATGGCAGTGGGAACGTCAGAAAATGCTGCGGCTCTAACGTCTGCGGAGTGCAGCATTTTTAAGTAGTCGTCGCGACTTGTTTTGAGCACGTTTACGCGCAAAACCATGGGCGGCTGGGCGTTGTTCGCTTCGAAAATACGTTCCCAGTCTTCCGGCCAGTCGTTGCGCAATTTGTCTATCTGCCACTGTGGGTGAGAGTAGGTAAACGCTTCGTTATCGACTAACGATGCTTCTACTGTCTCGCGCTCTCGCTGGTAGCGTCGCAGTATGGCATTTAAGAACCCGGCCCCTTTTCCGAGGTTTACCATTTTGGCCGCGGACACCGTTGAGTCTAGGGCCGCATGTTCAGGAACACGGGTGGCCACCATTTGTTCAAGCCCCAGGGCCAGCAGCGCTCGCATCATGGGGTTCAGCGGTTTCTTAGGGTTTCTAAGCAGTTTCATAAGCACGGCGTTGTGCCGGGGCATGCGTCTCAACGTGCCGTAAGCCAACGCGCTGAGAAAGCCCTGATCTTTCTCGGAAAGTCCGACTTTGTTCTGAGCCAGCGGTTTGTCGAGCGCGGATCCGCCCAACACCGCGGCGATGGTCTTGGCCGCCCGTGCCCGTACTTTTACGCCTGCTGACATTAGCCGAACCTTTGATTCAAGATAGGGTGTGCGTTTAAAAAGTCCGCCGCGGACATGGCGCGCTTGCCGGCTGGCTGTAGCTCGGTAACGTGCAACACGCCGTCACCTGTTGCAACAAACAGGCCTTCTTCAACGCTAATTACCGTTCCAGGATCTTTTCCTGCAGCCGATTTTGCTGCACAAAAATGTGCAGCAAAAATTCGTACAGATTTGTCGCCTAAAACCGTGTGCGACACGGGCCACGGGTTGAACGCACGCACCTGTCGCTCTATGTCTTGTGCTGACAAAGACCAGTCAATTAAGGCTTCGGCTTTGGTCAGTTTGTGAGCGTACGTCACACCCTCTTCGGGTTGAGGTGTTGGCGTGGTGCGCCGATTAACAATGTCCGGCAAGGCCGCGGCGAGTGTCTCAGCTCCCCGCTCGGATAGTCGGTCGTGCAAGGAACCTCCCGTTTCGTCGGGGGCCAGCTCAATGCGCGACTCTCTCCAGACATCGCCGGTGTCCAGACCTATATCCATTTGCATGATGGCCACGCCGGAATGAGTGTCGCCAGCGGCGACCGCGCGTTGAATAGGTGCCGCTCCGCGCCAGCGGGGTAACAGCGACGCGTGAACGTTTATGCAACCAAAAGTGGGCAAGTCCAGCACCGACTGTGGCAGCAGTAAACCGTACGCCACAACAACCAGCAGGTCAGGTTTGAGCGCATCCATCTCGTTCAAAGCCTCGTCGTTTTTAAGCGATTTTGGCTGAAATACGGGGATTTTATGCGTAATTGAATATTCTTTTACCGGACTTTGGCGGAGAGATCTTCCTCTTCCTGCGGGCCGATCGGGCTGAGTCCATACGCCGGCCAGAGTGTGGCCCTCGACCTCGCACCAGCTGTGTAAAACGGCCAGACACGGCACAGAAAAATCCGGCGTGCCGGCAAACAGCACGTTCAGTGACTTATTCATTAAGACTGCTCCGTTTGAGCGATCAGGAGGCAGATCGGGCGCTGGGTGTGACGAGCGGCTGCTTGCGATTTTTGGCCAAACGCTTTTCTACCATTCGTCGCTTCAGCGGTGATAAATGGTCAACGAAGACAATGCCTTGCAAGTGATCCATTTCGTGTTGAATGCAGATAGCCAGTAGCCCTTCGGCTTCCAGCTCAAATTCTTTTCCGTTTTTGTCGAGTGCCTTCACGACAATGTGTTCGGAGCGCGTTACTTTGGCGAAGATATCGGGGATGGACAAGCACCCTTCCTCGTGCACGATTTTACCGTCTTTGGAAACAATTTCAGGGTTAATTAGACAATATGGCTGGTCTCGTTCTTCTGATACGTCAACCACAAGCAGGCGAATGTGCTCGTCAACCTGAGTTGCGGCCAGCCCAATGCCTGGCGCAGCGTACATGGTCTCGAGCATTTTCTCTGCAAGAGTGGTGATCTCGGGGGTTACAGTTTCAACCTTTTTTGCCACAGTTCGCAGTCTGGGGTCAGGGTATTCCAAAATTGTGAAGTGGGTCATGTTTTCCGGCTTATTAATTCGTGTATTTTCCCATAAAATGTTGCTAAAGTTATGACAACTATGGAATAGATGAGTTTCGTGCTGTCGGTCTTGTGCGCCTTAAAGGGCACCCAAAACTGGCCACAAAACGAGTTTTCATTGCCGTTTCAGGGCCTGCATAGAGTATACCGCGCACCCGGCCGGCACGCATTCGAAAATGCCTACTACATCGGAATTTGTACATGAGTACACCCTCTAGCCCGCTATATCGTTCGCTGCTTGTCGGCGCTCTGGCCCTGACTTTAGTCACCGGCTGTAGCACTGTCCGCAACATTGACCTCAACCCGTTTTCGCAGGACACGGCTCCGGTACTGGAAGAAGCACCGTCACTGGTACCCACCGCCGCGTCACAGGTTCGGCCAGGGGAAAGCTTCCCTGTTCGTCAACCGCCTGTTTCCAATCGCGAATTGGCAACGGGTCCCGACACCAGCTACGTCGGACAGTCTGGACGCACAGGACTCAAGCTACGGCCTGACGCACCGCAAAACTACACAGTAGTCAAAGGCGACACGCTGTGGGATATTTCGGGACTCTTTCTACAGAATCCTTGGCACTGGCCTGAAATCTGGCAAGTGAACCCGCAAATTGCGAATCCTCACCTTATTTATCCTGGCGACGTACTCAGTCTTGTGTGGGTGAACGGTCAGCCGCGCATTATGATTAACCAGCGTTCCACCGACATGCGCTTGTCACCGCAAGTTCGGGTGCTCCCTCTGGACGCCGCCATTCGGACCATTCCGTACGACGCCATTGAGCCCTTCCTCGCCAAACCGCGAGTCATGTCTACGCAAGAGCTCGCTGGTCTGCCGTACGTTTTGGAAATGAAAGAGAGCCACATCATTGCCGGCTCTGGTTTCACGGTTTACACACGCAACAACCCCGACGCCGAAGTAGGCGATCGCTACAACGTCATGCACGTTGGTGACCCGGTTTACGATCCAGACAGTCGACAAATTCTGGGCTACCAAACGCATCACGTTGGCGGTGGTCGTGTTACCCAGCAGGGCGACCCGGCCAAGTTGTTTCTTAACGAGACCTCACGCGAAGTGCTTCGCGGCGACAAACTGGTCAGCCAGGACATCACAACGGCACAAGACTTCGTACCAAGTCCGCCGAAGTACATTGTTGATGGCACCATCATCGATGTAATCGAAGGCGTTAAGCTCATTGGCCAATATCAAATTGTTGTTATTAACCGCGGCACGAAACACGGTCTTGAAGCGGGCAACGTTCTGTCTATTTTCCAACGAGGCGATGTCATTCGTGACCGCTTTGCCGAACGCAGCTTGTTCAGCCGTACGTTCTTCGCTCCCAGAGTCAAACTACCTGACGAGCAAGCCGGCATCATGATGGTCTTCCGTGTACAGGATGGCATCAGCTACGGCATTGTTATGCAAGCCACAAGCGAACTGTATGTTGGCGACAAGGTGGTTAATCCCGAGTAACAAGTGGGTTGAACGTTTTGCGTTTTAGCAAATATTTAAAGCCGGTACTTTTTGTATCGGCTTTTTTTATTGGGGAAATGATTTGGAGGTGATTTCTTACTTGGCGCGCTTTGGGGTTTTGGTTATTGCCGGGTATTTTTTCTGGTTAGGCTGGATATGTTTGTTTCGGCGTGAGCGCGCTGTTGCGTTTTTAGGGTTGTTTGCTTCGTCGGCCAAGGCTCATTTTATTGAGATGGGGCTTCGGGTTTTGGCCGGGGCCTGCTTGATTGGGGCGGCACCTCGGATGTTGTTTGGTGATGCCGTTTATGTATTTGGTTTAATTCTAATCGCCACCTCGCTTGTGTTGATCCTGTTGCCATGGCGTTGGCATCGGGCTTTTGCTCAAAGAGTCATTCCTGGTGTTTTTTCTCGACCAACTCTCCTTGGAGCCTGCTGTTTCTTGTT
>JBGCFV010000085.1:0-7794 GCA_045107075.1 Gammaproteobacteria bacterium | reverse complement strand
TAGCGATTACAGATGCATCCAAGAAGTGGACTATGCCGATACGCAACTGGAAAGCAGCGCTAAATCATTTTATGATCGAGTTCGAAGAGCAACTGCGTGATTATCAATAACTGACAGTTACACAGAATTATTTACAGGCTCTGTCCAACCACTCGTGACGCACAGTTCGGTTGTAGCGTTCAACGTATGCGTTCTGTGTTGGCTTGCCAGGCTGTATGTACATCAGAGTGATCTGGTGTTTATGAGCCCAGTCAACCAGCACCTGAGCAATATTTTCCGGGCCGTTGTCCATTCGAAGTGCGGCAGGCTTTCCACGCCATTCAATGATCTGCTCCAAGCTGCGTATGACGCGAGAACTCGGTAACGATAGGTCAACTTCAATGCCTAAGCCTTCGCGGTTGTAGTCGTCCAGCACATTGAACGTACGTAGCGTGCGACCGTCGCTCAGAGAGTCGCTCATAAAATCCATCGACCAGACTTGGTTAATCGCAGCGGGCACACTCAGAGCATCCGGTTTATCGCGTTTGATACGACGACGCGGCTTGATACGCAGATTCAACTCAAGCTCTCGGTAAATGCGATAGACGCGCTTATGGTTCCAGCCAAAGTGCTTCACATTGCGTAAATAGAGAAAGCACAGCCCAAATCCCCAGCGCTTATGGCAGCTCGTTAGTCGTAGCAGCCAGTCCGCTATCTGTTCGTTCTCTGTCGAGAGCTTTGGCTGATAGTAAAAACACGATTCGCTGACGCCTAAACTCTGACAGGCTACGCGTACGCTGATGCCATGACGTTCAATTGCAGACTTAGCCATCTCTTTACGCTGAGATGGCTTTACAACTTTCCCTCGAGTGCTTCCTTGCGGATCTCAGACATCAGACGCTCTTCGGCGTACATCTTCTTAAGCCGCTTGTTCTCTTCTTCGAGCTCTTTCATACGCTTCATCAGCGACGCGTCCATGCCGCCGAACTTCGCGCGCCATTTATAAAACAAACCCTGGCTCATCCCATGCTCGCGGCACAGATCAGTTACGGACACGCCTTGCTCGTTTTGTTTGAGGATCGCCAGGATCTGGCTATCGCTGTATTTTGACTTTCTCATCGAAAACTCCCTCAATATCAGTTTAATGGAATTTTCTACTTAAAACCTCTGCGACTTTACGGGGGGATTACAGTTCAAGCTCGATTTAAAGCCCCTTGCCGGATTCAAAGATGAAGTCGCTGGAGATGATACGAACGAACACATCTTCTCGCTGCCATTCCCTTCATCCGCTTACTACGAGTTGGTCGACTGGACAGGTCGGCATGCGACTACCCACAAGAAAGGCAAGATCGCTAGAGAGTTCCCCCCTTTACTCGCTCGGCTGGGCATGACCTCGAAGACTTGGCTACATAAAGCGCATAACTATGAGCAGTGGCATGCCAGAAACGCTCAAGCTAGGTCAAAAGCAATCTGAAAGTTCTATAGCACATGCTGCTGATGGAGCTTAAGGTATGGCTGACCACAAGAACTCTAACGTCAACAAACTTCTAGAGTACTTCGTCGTTGCAGTATCGGTTTCTGACGTCACTTAAAAGTTTCCCTTGCCCTTCACCATTTCTCTGGCGCAGCCTATGCCTGTTCGTGATGCTGCTCTAAACTATGCCTGTCCATGGTGCTGCTGTTTAGACCAATGACTGAAATGCGTGTTCGCTGGTGGATTCCGGTAGTAAGTAAACATTAGACTATTCGAGCACAGTCCTCCTCTTGGCTGTTGGCGCAGTCAGATAAGCCATTTGGTGGTCGTAACAGTAGTCGGTGACCGGGGAGTCGACAAAGAACGCAACGGTAATAGACGAGTAACGAGTCGATGTAGATTAAACATGCAATGACGCAAGTCGTGTGTCTGCTTACAAAAAAAGGCGCATACCCCGGCAGGGTATGCGCCTTGTCATCGGACTAGCCTGCGCGATCAGAAATTTGCACTGACACGAAGGTAGTAGTTACCACCGCCCAGACCTGCAGGGTGGTTAAGAGGATATATAGCACCGAGGAAACCACCGTCGCGACCGGTAAAGCCAGCGGTGGTCCATTCGTCCGGATAGGTATCGAACAGGTTTTTGGCGCCAAGGGCGATGCTAACAGCATCGGTAACATCCCAATTGACTTCCGCATCCACGATGAACATCGCATCGGTTACTACAGGCAGGGTTGAGTCGTTGAAGAGGGACTCGTAAGCTTCACCGTAGTAGTTTATTCGCAGTAGTCCGCGGAAAGCACCCACGGTGTGAATAGCCGAAAGCGTTGTACGAATTGAAGGAATGGCCTCTTCGAGTTCACGCGCTCTGCCAGCGTCGACTGTAGAACCGCGACTTGTGACTTCGGTATCGGTATAGTTCAAGGCCAGCGTTACGTCCGTACTGCTGTTGCCCCAATCAATCGGGTAGTTCGCAACCAGGTCGAGACCGGATGTGTTGGTGTCAAAATCGTTTACGAAAAACTGTACCTGACTGATCGTCGCTGCTTCAGGATTACCTTGTGCAATCAGTGCCACACGGTCTGCGTCAGTGACCGTTGCCGAAGTCAATGCAACGCGGTTTTCAACGTCTATATCAAAGTAGTCTAGCGTGAGATCCAGATTGCCGATATTTGCGGCAAAGCCCAGGCTGATGTTCTGGGCTTCTTCAGGGTCAAGTTGTCCACCGCCGAAGAAAACCGAGATTGGATTAGTGCTGGCAAGAACCAGAGTTTCGACCAGTTGACCGTTGGCGAAGCTGGTTGCAGCACGTTGCAAGTTAGACTGGCCAAGCGTTGGAGCGCGGAAACCGGTACTAAAAGCGCCACGTATCGCAAAGTTATCGTTAACTCGATAGCGCCCCGCAATTTTTCCATCGCTGGTGTTACCGAAATCACTAAAGTCTTCGAAGCGGAAGGCTGCAGCAAGCAGCAGATTGTCGCTAACATCGGCTTCCAGATCAACGTAGGCACCCAGGCTGTCACGAGAAAATGTCCCGGCGGTTGAGTCGCTGAAACCCTGAAAACCGTTCGAGCCAACGGAAAACCCCTGATCGACAAACGGGCCCGGTCGGTACGAATCGGGTTCGCCTTCGCTAATTTCAAATTCTTCGTCCTGGTATTGCATACCGAAAGCTACGCTTAGGTCGGAGGCAAACGAATTAACCGCAACCGGTAACGCGAAATCCAGATTAATAATGGTTTCTTTCTGGGTCTGAGCACCGAGGTCGAAGGTGGTTGGGCTGTCCGGCCCCAAAGAAGCGTTAATGGTATTGTTGATTAAATATTTAACGTCGTTCTGGCCACCGCCGATGCTGAAGTCGTACGTCAGACCGCTAGTCATTTCACCGCGAAAACCGGCATTAAAGCTGGTGTCGGTTACGCTGCCGCCAAAACGTGGTGTAAAACCACCTGGGAAACGGGACTGGAATGCGAAGCAGTTGGCAGGTGCCGACGTGATGAAGTTCTGGGCATCGGTAAAGCTTGTGGTTGGTAGTGGGCCTACCGGGCAGCCACCGTCACCTGTGGTATCAGCAAACAGTACGTTGCCACCGGATGCAAACACACCTGAGCGGTTAGTTGGGTTGCGGTAGAAGAAGCTGCCGTCTACGTCACGTGTAGAGTAAATTCCGAAGCCGTAGAGCTCAGCGTTGCTCTGACCGACCGGAATGGCCGTGTTGACCATCAGCTTGTAGTCGTCTTTTACTTCGGGAGCGCCCCAGACCACAACCGGGTCAGCAACCGGAAAACCCGCTGCGGCTAAACCCGCTGCGCCGCCGTTGGTGCCTTCACCATCCTGAACACCACGACTGGTTGGATCGGCAGTGCGCCACTGGAAGGCAAACGTGGCAAAACCGTCGTTGCCTACCGACGTTCCATAACCACCGCCCACTTCAAGGGTTTCACCGTCGCCTTCGTAGGCTTGAGCGGCTTGTACGTAGAGCGAACGCAGTTCGGGATCGTCTTGCAATGTAAAGTTCATAACCCCGGCGATAGCGTCGGAACCGTATTGGGCAGCAGCACCATCACGGAGTACTTCCACTTGTTTGACAGCCGGGCTAAATAGAGGGTTGACGTCCACACCTTGCGCGCCCCGGTTTAGTCCTGAAACAAACTCGCCGACAACCGCACCACGATGTCGGCGCTTGCCGTTTACCAGAACCAGAGTGTGGTCAGACGCCAGCCCACGTAGATTAACTGGCCGAACAAGAGTAGCCGCGTCACTGATAGGTTCGCGGTTGGCATTAAAAGACGGAATGACCGACGTCAGTACGTCAATTGGGTCGGTACTGCCCTGGGCTCTAAGATCGTCACCGTTGATGACATCGACTGGAACCGTTGAGTCCATAGCCGAACGGGCGGTAGCACTGCGGCTACCCAAAATAACGACTTCTTCCAATTGATTGTATGTTTCGTTTTCCTCGGATTGGGCCGTAACCTGCGGGCCGCCCACCATAACCGCAAGCGTGATGACGCCCGACAGCATATTGCTCTTACCTTTTTTCATTTCAGACTCCACTAGTGGTTGATGATGACCAGGCAGCTCTTGGGAGCGAGCCGCAGAGTCATGTTCATTGCCAATACCAGCGCTTACAGTAATGTTGGTTCCCGACAGCATGAGCCGCAATCCATCTCTAACCGTAAAACGCCCGTAGAGCGGGCGTGTTTTAAGGTCTTTGACTGCATCAAACGGAAACAGCAACGTCAGATCGGCTTGACGTGCAAATCGAGTAAGCGCCTTGTCAGCGGAGAGTCGCGGAACACTGAAGTAAAACTTTTGATCGGGATCAGGGCCGGCAGCGATCGCCAGCCTCGGCACAAGAACCAATGCGGTCATCAGGCAAACACGACCAAGCAGATTAAACAAACGCATCATGCCCGGGATATTACGCCGATTCGTGACTCTCTCATTTATAAAGAACATCGAATCAGCAAGATCCTCTACTGGTCATGTGTTTTTATTTACTAAATTGGCCAAATAAGTAGGCCAGGAGTCTGGAAAAATCGGTCAGCGTGTCAATTTCGACAGTAAAACCTCGTTCCCGGAGCGCTCACTGACTACGCCAAAGTTCTGGCGCAGAACTAGCAGTAATTGCTCGAGATCGCCTGTTTTGAAGTAACCTCCAACAGGAATCTCAGCCAGTTCAGGGTCCGTGATGTTGAAGGTCAACGGGGTGTAGCGGTCTATCTCGCGTACAACCTCGGCCAGAGGTTCCCCTTCAAATACCACAAAGCCTTCACGCCACGCGAGCGTCGCGTCCGGATCATGCTCAGTCAGAACATCGGGTTGGTTGTCCTGTACAACGACCCGTTGACCGGGAGTGGCTAAAACGTCTGCATAGGGCTTGATTGGATTGAGAGGTTTGACTTCTTTGTTAATCAATACCTTGCCTTCGGTTACGATCACTTCCATCGTCTGATCCGAGCTGACATCAACGCTAAACGCAGTACCGACGGCGGTGACGCGGTTATCGCCAGACGCGACGATAAAGGGCCTGGTGGGATTGTGAGCCACCTCAAAGAACACCTCGCCTTTGGTCAATTCAACCTGGCGCCGGTTGGCCGTGTAGTCAATGGTGGCGGTTGAGTCCGTGTTAAGTTGCATGACGCTTCCGTCAGTCAGGGTAAACGTGGTGGTCTCACCGATTGCCGTCTGATAATGCCGAATAACGCGGGTGGACTCAGACGGCTCAGTTCGTATTTCAGCCAAGCTTACGGGTACCTTAGGATTGGAGTGTAGCCAGAACCAGGTTCCCAGCGCACCAATTGTCACCAGTATGGATGCGGCAACAGCTAATTTACCAGCACTGTATCGCGAGTCAGGCCTGTTCTGCGTATCGACATCTGTGGATGAATTGAAATCTACATCGCTCACCGGCAACAGCTTGGAAATCGGGTGAAGCGTATCCAGCAGGTCCCACATTGATGCGAGTTTAATCAACGCCTCGCCATGTAGAGACGATATTTCTAGCCAGCCGTTAAGCTCAACTTTTTCCTCGTCCGAAAGGCCTCGGTCAATTTTCGCAATCCACGCAGATGCGTCGTAGTCGATGTCCGCTTGATTCGGAAATTTTATCGTTTTCATACGGAACTCCGCCCACTATGGCGACGGGTTCGGGTTGCATCAAGTTTGCGAATATTGTCGGCATTACCCGCTGTGTTTTCCTGTAGCGCCGTATAAAACTCCAGGGTGCGTAACAGTCCCTTGGCTACATGTTTTTCTACGGTGCTTTCGCTGATCCCAAGCTTTTCGGCAATATCGCGCTGAGACAGGCCATATACCTTCTTTAAAATAAACACGCGCCGACACTGCTCCGGGAGTTCGTTGACTGCATGACACAGTGAACAAAATTCTTCCTGGTTGACCGCAGCTTGCTCCGTTTGGCTGTCAAATTTTATAGAATCATAGATCGCGGCAGTTTCATCCGATTTCTGCTCAATGGAGTCGTCGCATTCTAATCGCTGAGCGACCTCAATCTGACGATTAGCCAGCCGAATTGCGGTTTTGACCATGTAAGCCTTGGGGAAGCTAATGTTCTTTTTCAAAGACGACTGGTAGGTGTTGATATAGGTATCCTGCAAAATATCTTCGATATCCTGCACTGAAGCACGCGGTCTGATGGCGCTCAATAACGAGGATATCACGCGTCGGTATTTCAAAAATTCGGTAATAATCGCGTCAGCCATCTTGCATTCTCTATGTAATAACGCCTGCGTCTGTCGGCCAGTTTTGGCATCGTCGATACGCCTGATCATAAGCCAAACGCGCTCGTTGAACCAGATTTTCTGCGACTTAACAGAGTTCCGAGTACCCAGCCGCTCGCTAAGGCGCGTTTGGTTACGCGGGCAGTTAACGGAGGATGTGGCGACCGATGCTTCAAGTTAACCGCGCCTACCAACAATCAGTCCAAGGTTATCTCCCACTAAGATGACCGTGTTACCTCACCGCTCAATATCCTCTTCCCACCTGAAAAAAAAGAGAATGTCATAACTGAGCCGGCTACGGATTTTTATCGCTCGCACTATCAGAACTTCACATTCGCCGTGGTCTCGAAAGGCGTCAGTGTGGCAATGAGTCGTCTGCTTAACAGAGATGTCTATGCGTCAACAGCGGCGATGCCGCGATCTGGAGTCGGTCTTATGTTTAATTAAAAGCTAAATGAGAGCCTGCCTTCGATAACTGCCCTATCTTTTGTCGTAACTGGGAACTGGTGTAAACGAAATTTTGTAAACGAAATTTGATTTTTCCCAGGTTTTTGGCACACTGCAGAGGCAGGTTGCACAATGCCTTTATCACTCAATACTAAATAACATAAAAATACAACGAATAAAAAAACAAAATTAACAATAACAATTACACAGAAACTCTAAGCAACAATAACGCTAGGGATTTGGTTTTTGCGCCAGAATCAATAACGATAGTGCCAAGAAATTATCTAAGTCGAGTGCATGTCACAAGACTATAAAATCGCCTTAAAAAAATGATGCTATACAAAATATGTTGGGTAAATTCGCTTTAGGTGAACACTGCAACCTTCCTCTGTTTCGCTATAGCAAAAAAATATAAATAATGGGAGAAAATAATGCTTACCAATAAACCGCTGCGTGCGGCGCTGCTCACCGGATTGATGTTCATCACAACGTCGATTTGGGCGTCGGCAAGTCTGGAATCGCTAAAAGGGGTTTCAGTTCCCTCTGACTCGCAGTTGACTGAATACGTCAAAGACCACGATGAATTAGTAGCTCTTGGAAAGGCTCTTTTTTGGGATGAACAGGCCGGTGTTAACGATCAGGCTTGTGCAA
>JBGCFV010000084.1:0-10467 GCA_045107075.1 Gammaproteobacteria bacterium | reverse complement strand
GAAAGAACGAATGTAAGTCTAGCTCTTTGGTACCCGAACGGATGTGGCCACAATCTCGTACGTAAAGCCGCTCTTGACGCTACCTTTCTCACCGAGATCTTTAGAGAAGTGCTTGGCTTCTTCAGGCGAAACTTCGTGCTGCGTCAATGTACCCACTAGTGTCACGGTACGATTGGTGATGTCGGTTGGGACGAAGAAGCCGTAGTCCTTGAACGAAATTCGGATAGTCTCCTGGCCCTGCTGGGCAATGAAAAAACAACCTTTCTTTTGGCAGACTTTTTTCACCGAAGCCTCTAGGCCGAACGCAGTCTGAGTATACTTTTCAGGTTCTTTTAAAACGTTGGCCAGGCCCACCAGGGAAGGCATTTTCTTCATAGGCTCGCCAAAGGTTTCCGACGTCTCGTCAGACTGAACTGGTTCGCTAAGCCGGATAACATCGGCGTAGGTTGGTCCAAGGGTAATGGCGAGCATGGCGAGGATAATTGAGCGTTTCATGGGTCTGTCCCGTTATTCAAGAAAACCTAAAACTACCATTTACCGGTGCGCGAGGCTATCGCCGGACTATTGGCCGCTTCGTCAGTTCATGTGTACTCGTCGTGAATACTATCAGGTAGACTAACCGCAGGATTAATCAGGGGAATGATCAGTGGCGTCCAATAAACCAATAGATTCTGTTCTATATCCGGCCATCGAGCCGCATGAGGTGGCGAAGCTTGCCGTTTCCGATTTGCACACAATTGTTTATGAAGACGTAGGCCCGCGAAACGGTCGTCCGGCTTTGTTTCTGCACGGCGGACCCGGGGTTGGCATTGCACCTGATTATCGACGCTTTTTCGATCCTGCACACTACCGACAAATTTTGGTTGACCAACGCGGAGCCGGGCGTAGTACACCTCACGCTGAAATAGAGGACAACACTACCTGGCGCATCATTGAAGACCTCGAAGCATTACGCGTAAAGCTCGGTTTTGAAAACTGGGTCATCATGGGTGGCAGCTGGGGTAGCTTGCTAGCGTTGTGCTACGCGATTAAACATCCTGACCGTGTAAGCGGCATTATCATTCGCGGTATTTTTCTGGGCCGGCAGTCCGAAATTGACTGGATTCACGCGCCTAACGGAGCCGCGCAGGTCTACCCTGACGAGTGGGCTCGTTACAAAGCTCTGGTGCCGGACGCGATCGACAACGTCAAAGCGTACTGCGATTTAATGGCCAGCGACGACAAAGAAACAGCGCTCGCAGCCGCTAACGCATGGAACCGTTGGGAGTCTTCCATGTGCACGGTCATGCCGGACCCTGTTGCGCTGGAGCAGGCAACCGACGATCACAGTTCTCTTTCAATAGGTCGAATTGAGTCAAGCTTCACGGCGAGTAACTTTTATCTTGAGTCCGATAATCACGTGCTGGATAACGCAAGCAAAATGGCGCACATCCCAATGCATATTATTAACGGCCGCTTTGATCTTATTTGTCCGTCCATGAGCGCGTGGGAATTGCACAATGTTCTTCCGCTATCTAAGTTAACGATTGTTCCTGACGGCGCTCACTCGCCGTTAGACGGCGGAATGACGGCTGAGCTTGTGAGAGCAGCGGACGAATTTCGCAAACTGTAACTAATACCGTTGTGCGACCGGGTTTACGTGCGAGTTGCCATAACGAGAAAGAAGAGGTCGAGCATCGAAATTTGACCCACCAGTTTGAATGCACTATACAAAGTGCCAACTAACAAGAACATGAATTGTAACAGGAGAACGTTCAATCATGCATACCGTCACAAAAATTCTAGCCATTTTTATTTTAGCGCTCGTTCCAACGTTTAGTTTTGCCAGCAGCCTCGGAGGAGAGTTGGGGGCTTACAGTGAAGATTTCGAGGCGTCCAGTTTGACGTCAACAAGAATTGGCAGCGGCTGGCGTTTTTTCAACGCTGTTTTTGAGGACGATGTGTTCTTGTTCAGCTATTTTGGTTTAGCGCCCAACGGGCCTCAAATCAGCGCTTTTGTAACGGATCAAGGTGGCATTGATCAAGGCAACGTTCAGCTGTCTGTATACAGCGACTATGAGTGCTGCCAGAACCCTGGTTCGGGCCACCAAAGTTCTACCGGACTTGGTTTGGTCGAAACTAACGTTTTTCGTGAACAAACAGTCGGCAGCTCCAACGTGGGTGAACATTGGACGTTTAGCTTTGATGCCAAGCTTGGCAATATTGATGGCGACACCGAAGCGCTGGCCTTTCTGCAGGTGTTGGATCCAAACAATGGCTTTTCACAAACAGCCGAAGTTACATTGGATAGCACGCTCGTCGGAAACGATTGGGCTCGCTATTCAATTAGTTTGACTATCGGCGACTGGGAAGGCCAGATTCTTCAGTTCGGATTTCAGTCTCGCGCCGGAAACTTTGACGGTGCGGGCATGTTTTACGATAACCTGGATTTTAACGCTACCGCGGTGCCTATTCCCGGCGCATTACTGTTCATGGTGTCTGGTCTGCTGGGTGTTTTTGCCCGGCGCCGATAACACTGCGCAACAACGTGTAGTAACTTACGCGAACCCCCGATGTGCCTGGCGCGGACTTATTTGTTTGTCCAGGTACGTCGCAGTCGTGAAAGGTCTGGCACTCAGCATGTGCAATTCGTAGCACGCGTAAAAGGATATATATGATCGACCTTGTTGCGACCTTCATTATTTTCTTCGTGGTCATCGACCCTATTGGCACAGTGCCGGTTTTTATCGCTAATAGGCATAGACCTGGACTAAGACTGAGCTCTTCTCGATACGGAATAGGCGGGACAGATAATGAGGGGATTTCCGGTTCATTGTCGCCGTTTATACTAGAGGCTGTTTTTCTGCGTCAGCTTTTTATTGCACGGTAACTCGCGCGAAAGGCATCATTGAGTATCGTGAGAGGAGAACCGCATGATTTTCAATTCGAAGACACATTCAAGTCTGTCCCTTCTGAAACAAGGCGTCAGCTTCCTGGCTGGAATTGCTTTACTCACCACGATTTCATTGTTAGGTGCGTCGCGTGTGCAGGCCGACCTGGTTCAGGTTACTTACAGTATCTACGGTACAGATTTTTTAAACAGTAATAACGGCTCGCCTCCAGCGCCGACGTCAACCGAGCTCGGAGGTACAGTAACCGTCACTTACAATACGGAAATTGTCGAACAGCTCGAACTTTTTCCTGACCAAGTTTCCGGGTTCTCAATGACGGACAACGACGGCGACCTGATTCAGTACGATACCCTCAATACGGGTGTTAACGTTCGCACTTCTATTGCGGCGGGCAACGACAATCATCGAATTACGTTTGGTGGGCGCGATGCGGTTGATAGTATGACCGGTCTTAGCGAAGATATTCGCATTGCGTTTGAGGTCTCATCAGTTGACTATACGGTCCAGCCCAATAACGGTTCGTTTGTCGGGTATTTGGCGTTTGTAACAACAGCGGATGCTTTCTACGCTTCGCAAACGACTGTGGTCGAGTTACTAAACGTAACGGTAGTGCCTGATAACGACGGAGACGGCGTGCCCGACACTGCGGACAACTGCGTTGCTGTCAGTAATCTGGATCAACGTGATACCAACGGCGACGATATAGGTAACGCCTGTGACCCTGATTTTAATCAGGACTGTTTGGTGAACTTTGTCGACTTATCCACTCTAGCCGGTAATTTCTTGATGTCCGGAGATCTGGACACTGACCTCGACGGTGACGGAGTCACTAACTTCACAGATTTTAGCGTGTTGAGCAGCTACATGTTTGGTACACCAGGTCCCAGTGGTCTGAACAATGCGTGCAGTCCTTGAGCGTTACGAGGTAAGGAGCGGAGTGTGATGAGCGTCGCGATGACCTTACTTGCCGAATCATTGGCTTTACCAACCCAATGTCATTGCGAGCCCGCGTAGCGGGCGTGGCAATCTCTGTCAGGGTGCGGTGAGGTAAATCGGTAAGAGAGTATAGGCAGCGCCAATCTTTGTCAGGGAGCGGTGAGATAAACCGTCAAGAAAGTAAGCAATCAATGTCAGCTATATGATCCAGCTAAGCTTATCAGTGATTGCTTTGCCTACGGCTTGTTCAGCGCGGCTTCCAGCTTCTGCACAAACGCGGTTTTAGCTCGTGTCTTGGCTTCATCCGATTGTAAGTAGCGGTAGAGATCAACGCCGAGATAAACCGCGTCAGCGCCGTCACCGGAATGTACCGTGTATCCCGCCCAATAGCCGTTCCAGCGAAACGCCAGTCCGTAGCCGGCACCACCCTCTGTTCCGACGGTTACTAGAAGCGAGGCTCCTATGTGTTCTTTATAACTGCGGTCGGCGTATCGAATAAAGCCGATGGGTTCAAAGGCAAATGCCGGAACAACGTCAGCGTCTTCCTGGCTTGCATACGATAAGTTCAAGCCAGCGCTTGGACGAAGCGCAATTATCTGGGTTAAAGGCGCCGGCTGGCTGAAGTCGCTAGAGACGAGTTTGCCATTGAGATACATTTCCCAAGGCCACTGCGCGAGGCTTTCGTCAGAGAGAATCCAGTTGTTAAACTCCTCAGTACGCAAAGCCAATGTTTGAACTGTATTGTCCATTACAACACTCGTAGCCTGGTTTGCGAACGAATTGGCAGAGTGTGACGCGTAGTAAATACTCTTGAGCACCGGGCTCAGCGTCGCGACAGTGCCAGGTTCAAACAGGCAGTCAACGGCCGATAAACCGAAAGATTTCAAGTTGGGCAAGCTGAGCCGTACCGCCTCAATGCGACCTTCCGTTTGTATTGTAGCGATAACATGCGACATGGCCTGTTGAAAGATCAACAAATCGTTTTCGTCGTTGGCTTGGAAACGACTGGTTTGCAGAATAGTGTCGACATTCTGATTAAGCGCTTTTGAGACCAGGTTTAATTTATCAACAGTGCTTAATCCAGCTGTACTTGCGTTTGACAATGCTTCAATCGATAGCGGGTGATCCGTTTCCCGGTCTGTTCCTCCCGTGCACCAAAACGGTTTGGCTAAAGCCATCTCGGACACGAGAGCGGCAACAATCAGAAACGTAACTTGATACGTTTTCATATGAGCTTCTCCAGCACTGTGACAAGATTGCTAAGGTCACCTCGTTTTAATTCATCCAAAATATTGATATCGGAGAAGCCTCCCCCGAACCTTGGGAAATAGTCCGGGTGTTGTTCCATCTTGAGAACTTCGGAGAATCGGCGGTCTATGTAAGTATTTTCGGCCAAATCAAAACTATTGCACAGCAAACCGAATATCCAACGATGCGCTTTCGGGTTCTGCATGTAGTGCAAAAGGGCGTGTACGTTCTTGTCGTAAACATGTCCCAGCGAAACGTTAACCGCCCGGTGAGTCAAGTCGGTCAATTTACTGGCATCAAAAGGTTTAACCAGGCAAGCCGGGTCCAGGTCGTGCCGGATATTAATAAAGAACTGGGTAAGGCCTGTCGATATAGCGCCGTCTACGGTTCGGTCGGGACGAAAGAGTGACCTGAACGGGCTTCCGCCATGCCGGGAAAGCAGGTTCGAGACATTGGCGACTGAAATGACGGCGGACAGCTGAAATTCGTTCTGTCCGAAGCCTGTGCCCGTGTAGTGGCTGGTTAAATCTTCTATCAATTCTTCCTGCAGCCCTGAAACCGGGTTTGCGCCTTGTCCGGAAAAAAACGCATTGGCGTCGTTAATTAAACGAGTCTTGCTTGCGGGCCAGCGTTGGTCGTTCCACTGTGTTGTAGCCAGTTGCTGTACGGCGTCGTGCATGACCGCCGAGCCTAGCGAGTGACCGAGAATGCCAAACTGCGGTTGGGTTGCGCCACCACTGCGACTGGCGACAGCGTCCGCAATAGTGCTCATGACTCGAAGCAACACCATTCGCCGAACAAGCGGGAAAGCGTAATAGAGGAAGGCGTCAGCCGCATAGCCTGTTGTCGCGTTGTCCCTGGCAGTGTCGTCTGTGCGCTGAGCTTTGTTCAGCAAACGATTAATATTGGTAACGGGTCCGGGCAAGTTACCGATTTTGGAATTGCTCAACGACTGTGACAACTCTACCCATTGGTCCCAAATCGAATCGAAAATATCGTTGTAAAAAATTTCAACGAACTCGAGCTCATCGCTTAGCTGCGCAGTTTTACCCGTATGCCGCATGTAAACGCTGAACTCGTTAGAGAGCAGCGTTTGCAATTCCGTAGACCAACCCTCTGAGTGATCTCCAATGCCATGTACCAAGAACAGAACATTCCTAGCCATTTCAATTCTCCCTCAATTAAAAATCAGCCTGCTTCGCCAGCATGCGAAAATGAGACGCCTTGCGACTGTTGGTAAAACCCGCTGCAAGTGTGTGCTTCAGTAGTTAATAAGCGATATTTTGACGAAAATTCCATCATAAAGAAACCGAAACGATTGAGGCGTGCGACCATTAGAACAGAATGCCGCTTCCTCATGACGCTCTCACCCTCAGAGAAATCCGTACTATCAAAATCAAAGTGAACGTATGCTGATTTATTTATACCCGGTATAGAGTGGAAAAGAAAAAACTCTTGCAGAGATAAAAACGGCAGCGCATACTTTTTTCAAAATAAGAGTTTAACCGTACAGGTCCTTAACTTCGCGATATTGCTTTTATACTGAAGCGAGCAGTGGCTGAACACATCAATAGATAAAGGATTATATCTATGACTAACATTCCAAAAACACCTTCGAAACCGAGCGCTCCACGACGCTGTGATGGGCTGCTGGTGCAACTTTCAGGCAGCGGATCCAAAGCGAAGTCGTTGGCGAGGCTTCGTAAAGTCGTAAAGTCGTCTCTTAACGGTAGCTGGCGTATAGAACTGATAAATCACGCCGACCGACTTTACGAACTTATTCGAACCAAGCCCTCCACCCAGCCGACCATTCGTTCGGCCTTTCAAATGGTGCGTGAACTTGAAGCTCAATCGGAAATTGAAAACGCCGAAATGGGTGCGATTGTGCCGGGCTCCGATCCCGAGATAGAGCAGGTGTTTCCAAAAGCTCAGGCAAAAGCGGTCGCCAAAGGGTTTGGCAAGGACACTCACAAGCCTTGCTCAGATATCGAGGAATGGGCTCTGGCGCAAACTGCCGTTCAGTCGGCTTGGGCGTTGCCGTTACCATCCGGTGGAAAAGCCAAAGGCAAGGGAATAGTTATTGCCCACCCCGACACAGGCTATACCTTGCATCCCGAACTGACCGACGGTGGCCGCGTGCTCGCACATCGCGGCTACGATTTCGAAGACAACAAGACCGACCCGATAGATCCGCTAGTGGGCAAAGCGCCGGGACACGGCACGTCTACCGGAAGTGTCATTATTAGTACTACAGGTGATCAAACGCCAGCGAATCCTCACTACGTGACGGGCGTTGCGCCGGAAGCATCGCTTATTCCAATACGCATTTCCAGTAGCGTCGTTCACTTGTCCTTTCGTCGCCTAATAAGAGCGATTTATCTGGCAATTGACGAAAACGCTCATGTTATTTCCTTAAGCCTCGGCGGGCCGTTTGCGTCGCCTGCACTCAAATTGGCGATTAAAGCCGCCATTGACCGAGGTATCATTATTATCAGCGCGGCGGGTAACGTCTGGCCTCACGTAATCTATCCAGCCCGCTTGCCTTCTGTTGTTGCAGTGGCGGCCAGCAACTGTGTGAAGCAGCCCTGGAAGCGTTCTGCACGAGGCAAGACGGTCGATGTATCGGCTCCAGGCGAATCTATTTGGAGAGCCAAGCCGCTGAAGAAAGGCGCCGCTCCGTTCACGACAAGTCGTAGCCACGGCACGTCGTATGCTACGGCAATGGTAGCCGGTATGTGTGCGCTTTGGTTAGCACATCACGGTCGGACCAAGCTGATTAAGAAGTACGGAAAGGAAAATTTGGCCGGTGTGTTTCAAGAGCTCATTCGAAAAACGGTTAGCAAACCCAGTGGCTGGAAAAAGACCAAGTATGGAACCGGAATTGTCGATGCCACCAAGCTGCTGTCAGAGCCGCTTCCTGCAAAGTCGACTATTGTGCAGTCTGTCGCCAAGAAATCACTGCCTTCAGAATTGAATCAGCTGCTTGAATTGTTTCCGGAAGTTCGTGCGTCGCAAATGAAGGTGGTGCTGGCAAAAATGTTTGGCGTCAAACCATCCGCTCTTGGTCGCGAAATGGCGTCCTACATGAACGAGTTTAGTTACCTTGTTGCGTCGAACACCGTTTTTCGTCACGAGCTTATACGTAGAGCGAAGGCAAAGAAAGTGTCAGCACCTACAGTAAAGTTTCTACGCAAAGCCGCAGTGCTCGGTTCGACGTTGTCACCAGAACTGGCTAAACGGTTGGAAGGCAAAAAATGACGACTAAAATAATAGTTACCAACAAAAAACGCCTTGTTTCCAAATACGGCCGGAAGGGCTTTAAACAGATACAGCTAAAACTGGATGAGCTCATTCGTGCCGACAAAGCGCGAGGCGTGACCACTGAGTTGGTCACTATGGATATTACCGCCAGTGTGCGTGCACATTCGCTGCCAAAGGTTAATGACCCGGATGATCCGGAAGAAACCAAGCTGTGCATTGACGCCATTTTCAAAAAACTGGAACCTGATTATCTGCTGATATTGGGTGCGCCCGACGTCGTTGCGTATCAGTATCTTGATAACCCAATTTTGAATGACGACCTGGACGTTCCGACCGACTTACCCTATGCCTGTGATGCTCCCTTCAGCGAAGATATTGCCGACTTCATTGGGCCAACGCGCGTAGTAGGGCGGTTGCCCGACGTTTTTGGAGAAACGGAGCCTGCTGCGTTGTTGAGTGGCTTGGACATGGCTATAAACTGGAAGAGGCGGACAACTCGTTCTTACAAGTCGTGTTATGCACTTACGGCACAAACGTGGGAGAAGTCGACTGCCTTAAGCCTGCAGCGCATAATGAAAAAGAAACAGAAGCAGTTTGTGTCTCCGGCGGACTCACCGCCCTGGTCGAAGAAAGACTTTAAACCGAGGCTTCATTTTATTAACTGCCATGGACAGGATTTCGATACGGCGTTTTACGGCGAGGATGCGAGTGGTTACTGTCCGGAAGCTGTTGACCAGTCGGATTACACGCAGCCGCTAACGGACGGCACAGTTATTGCCGCCGAGTGTTGTTACGGTGCTGAACTATACGATGCACCTTTTGCCGAAATACCTCCGAGTATTAGTAACACGGCTTTAGAGAGCGGGGTGTACGGTTACTTGGGCAGTACCAACGTAGCGTACGGTCCGGCTGACACGAACGGCTACGCTGACCTGATGTGTCAGTACTTCATGCGCAACGTTCTGGATGGCGCGTCTACCGGTCGTTCGCTCCTGGAGGCAAGACAAAAATACTGTGCCGGCGAAGCGCCTCTTGATCCAGTTGATTTAAAAACATTGGCGCAGTTTAATTTGTTGGGCGATCCGTCTGTGCACCCGGTGAATATGAAGAAAAAACGTTCAGCCAGAACAATGGCTCCAAAGTCACTTGTGGGCACTAAAAGCCGGCGTAAGCGACTTCGGCGCAGAGGTTCGCTTTTGGGTTCAACGCTTGCGCACGTGCGAGCCAAAGTAAAGGCCAAGCTCAATAAGAAAATGAAAGCGGCGTTGCTGGAAGCGATTTCTTCAGAACGCTACGTACAAACCGGAAAGATTCAGAGCTTTTTGGTGCAAGCGGCAAAAAGACCGTCGATGGCCAAGTCGATGATGGCAAAATCCAAAGCCAGAGGAGGCGGCAGCTATCACGTGTTCGGAGCAAACGACGTTAAACGCCAGAAGCTGCAAAGCAAAAACAGCTCACCGAAAGCCAGCACCAAAAACCTGGGTCCGGACGTATTGTTCATCGCCCGGGAAGACGGCAGCAACATCAGCTCGATAAAGAAAGTGTTTCGTAAATGAAAAAGCGAATGGGCAAGAAGAAAACAATTGCCAGCAAAAGACGCGGACGTGCGCTGAAGAAATACTTTGGAGAAGTGGTCGTGGGACTTGTTCATCCCGACTCCAAGAGCGAGCGTCAGGCCGTCAAGCTCGACACGGGTGAAAACGAACTGATTATGCGTCGTCCCGGAATCAGAGCTTATAAAGATGAGGTGCTTGAAGGTTTGGTGGGGCAGCGTGTTACTTTTAAAGGCCTGAAGCGCGGTAACAAGCTGTACGTGAAGAGTTGGGAAGTGTTAGATGGCGATGAACCTGAAAAGGATGATGAGAAAGCCAGCGAACCGAGCAAGAAAGGCAAGGTTGTGAAAGCTAAAGAGGGTGCCAAAAGAAAAACAGGCGACAATGCCTAGCCTGTCTTGATGAAGGTGCTATTTGATTCCGATACCAGAATTTTTTGAGACTGTAAAAATATCTGTGTAACTGTTTATCATAGCCCTGTGAGCAGGGGAAGGATGGACAGAAGATGGCATGATCGAGCTCGACACGCCTCGTGATCGTAACGGCAGTTTCGATCCCAAACTCGTAAAGAAACACCA
>JBGCFV010000083.1:0-11236 GCA_045107075.1 Gammaproteobacteria bacterium | reverse complement strand
ATGCCGATTAAGTTCTTTGATCGCCTTGGCATACCTCGTCTCTCATGATCCTCAACTTCTCGAACCGCCTAGTGCGGACCCGCATGCTAGGTGGTGTGGGAGGGGTTGGACAGATAGCCTGTCCACCCCTATCCCGATTATTGTTTGCTACGGCTTTACAGAGCTATGGTTAGGGGTGACAATTCTTCCGTATTTAAACTGCGCTTACTGTATTCGTAGCAACGGTTTTTTGCCACGAAATGGCTTATCTGGAATCGGTATCTTGTCCCAAAGAAGAATATGTAGGAGCACCCCAAGAGCATTTGCTTGTCTGACCGAGTGCCGGACAGGCTGCACGGTTCATCTTGCCGCGAAGCGGCGTTTGAATGGAAGATGACGTTGCAAGGTAATCGCGGCAGGATGCCGCTCCTACGCTCGGACTGACCTGAGTCGTTTTATCCTTTTTCAATAATTGAGTTTTTATAAGATCACCATGTCGAAGTCAGAAGAACCCGTTAAATCATCGCAACAAGAACGCAGCCAAAGTGCTGTGGAGTACGCTCAGCAGCTGGTGCAGCAAGGACAAATTGCCCAAGGTCTGCACGTGCTCGACGACGCTGGAAAAGCGGCTCACACCAAAGAAGGTTTGTACTTGAGAGCGGTCTGCTTTCGGCAACTGAAAGACTATAAAGCCGCCTTCGCAGCGCTAGACGCTTTGCTTGAGTTAGCACCGGGCCACGCTCGTGCCTTTCAGGAAGTCGGCTATAACCACTTAAGCCAAAAAAATACCACGGGTGCGATAAAAGGATTTGCCAAAGCGGTAGAGCTTAACTCCGCATTGCTGTCCAGCTGGAAAGTGTTGCAAGAACTGTATTTGAGCAGCGGACAACCCGCGCTCTATGCCGAAGCACAAAACCATGTGCGGCAACTTGAGCAGCTGCCGCGCGAGCTGCAGGCCGTTCGCAGCTACTTGAACGAGGGTAATCTTGTGCTTGCGGACCAAATTTGTCGGCACTTTCTCAAGACTCATAAACAGCATGTAGAAGGAATGCGTTTGCTCGCCGAAATTGCGAGTCGTCACCGTATTATTGATGACGCCGAGTTTATTCTTGAAAGTGCCGTGGCGTTCGAGCCGGACCACGTTGGCGCCCGCGTTGACTACGCGACTATATTGCTAAAACGTCAGCGATTTGAAAAGGCGCGAGACATTGCAGCCGGGCTGGTCAAAGAGCATCCGGAAAACTTGAATTTTAAAGCGATTTTCGGTGCAACGGAATTAGGCGTTGGCAACACCGATGCAGCCATCGCAATTATGAACGAACTGGAAGAGCAGTCGTTTAATGTAAAACATACGCTGCTGTCGCTGGGTCATGCACTTAAGACTGCAGGCTTGATTGAGGAAGCCGTGGCGGCGTATCAACGTTTGTACAATCACGTGCCGGACTACGGTGATGCGTTCTGGAGTTTGGCCAATACCAAAACGTATAAGTTTACCGACGCCGAAGTTGCGCATATGCAAAAGTATGAGTCGGACGAGCGTGTAGCGGTCGACGACCGTGTGCACTTTTGCTTCGCTCTGGGTAAAGCGTTCGAGGACCGTAAAGACTATGTACGGGCCTTCGACTTTTACGAGCGGGGGAACCGGCTGCACAAGAAAGCTTTGGAATACTCGATTCCGGCAATCGACAAGCGGGTAGACCGCCAAATAAGCGTGTGCACGCGAGAGCTTCTTGACGTCAAGCGAGGCGTAGGTGCGCAGGCTGCAGATCCTATCTTTATTGTAGGTCTTCCCAGAGCCGGATCGACTTTGCTTGAGCAGATTTTGGCGTCTCATTCCAAAGTCGATGGCACGTTAGAGCTGCCTAACATTTTGAGCTTGACCCGTCGGCTGCGCGGACGGGTTGTGAGTGCATCAGACGACGACCCGCAGTATCCACGAATATTGGCTGAACTCGAAGACAGCTATTTCGAACGTTTTGGCGAACAGTATCTTAACGACACGCAGGTTTTTCGTCAGGGTGCGGCGTACTTTATTGACAAGATGCCTAATAATTTTTTGCACATTGGTTTGATTAAACTGATTTTGCCTAACGCCAAAATAATAGATGCGCGAAGGCACCCAATGTCCTGTTGTTTTAGTGGTTTCAAGCAGTTGTTTGGCGAGGGGCAGGAGTTTACCTACGGCTTGAGCGACATTGGTGACTACTACCGGGAATACGTTCGCGTTATGGATCACTGGGACGACGTGTTGCCCGGTTTTGTTTTACGTGTTCAGCACGAGGACGTTATTAACGATTTAGAGTCTCAGGTTCGGCGTATGCTGGATTTTTGTGGCCTTGAATTTGAGCAGTCGTGTGTCGACTTTCACAAGACAGAGCGTAACGTGCGCACGCCCAGCTCCGAGCAAGTGCGCCAGCCTATTTTTAAGTCTTCGATGGAGCACTGGCGACATTTTGAAGATCGCCTGCAACCCTTGAAAGACGCGCTCGGGCCTGATGTTCTGGCGCGGTATCCTCTGTAAGTTTGCCAAGTGGTCTTTAACTTTGATCGTCTCGCATAAACACAGATTTATCTATTTTGCTGTGCCTCGAACGGCTACGCACTCTGTGCGTGCGGCACTCGGTCCACACTTGGGTGTTGACGACTGGCAGCAGGAAGGTCTAGCAAGCAATAAAAGACTGCCCGTTCCCGAGTTGGCCCGAGCCGGTCACGGTCACATAGGTGTACGCGCGTTAAAGCCTCACCTGTCGTCGGAGCAGTGGGAGAGCTATTTTAAATTTGGTCTTGTGCGACATCCCTACGATCGCTTCGTTTCTGTCTGTGCATTTTTAAATCGTGATAACCCGGACTTTGAAAGCAGGCCGCTTGAGTGGATGTTAGAAGCGTTAGTTCGTCCACGGTTTAGACAACGTATGTTGGTGAAACCTCAGACGGAAATGCTAGTAGACGAAACTGGTTCGCTTGCGTTGGATTTCATAGGACATTATGAACAGCTTAATGCTTCTCTAAATAATGTGAGGTTACGCACGGGGCTTGGAGAGCTGGCGTTAACGCATCAGAATAAATCGCCGCGAAATGAGACGAGTGAATATTTGGACTCGGCGCTTCGAAAGCAACTGAATGAGTTTTACCGCAAAGACTTTGAGCTGTTGAACTATGACATGCTGTCCTAATTAATAAAGTGATCGCAATACAGTTGCCTCCGTACTCCATAATCGTATAGCTGGGTAGTGCTTAGGTTACCGGGCTGACAGTAACCGCTTTTCGATGACGATACCATGATGTGCGAGAGCTCATTATGGTTAGTGGTTCGCGGCACAACGAATTACCTACTTATGTCGGGTTTTGTACACCTCGAAAAAATAAGCGATTGCCAAAAGCGGGGTAATAATCCATGACCCGACAGTTAAGAGTAGAACAATAAAATACGCTTTGTCCGCTGTGGTAGGGCTGCGTAATCCGCCCATGATTTCGAACACAGCTTGCTCGAGGTTTAAAAACGAAAGACCGGTTACGATGCAAGATAACGGTAAAAACAGGCACACAATAAGTGCAGGTGTTTTTAACCCGGCGACTCTGCGCAGAAACACGCCATACAAACCGACGCGCCAGGCCGCGACGATTAATAAAAACCACATGTTTGCTGTGGCTGCCGAGTCAATTGACATGAAGCGCTCAACCGGAATAGCGTAAAGCCACGCGGGCGGAGAAGTGAGGCCGATAAATACGAAAACGGTGAGGAAGCTCCAGTGTTTGGGGCGAAGCGGGGCAACAAGCCCCCAAATAACAAGAGAAAGAACTCCGATATAGGCGACTGATCCCAGTCCGGCATATTGCCACCAGTGAGCGGTTGGATGATCCCAGTATCTGCCGACGCCAGCGAGCCACGTAGCCGCTAAAGCGAATACCAGATAGCCCCAAGGGTGTTGATCCAGGCGTATCTTCGCTGAACGAAAGGTGAGAAGCCTGGCTTCCTGTTTTAGTACCTCAAAGAGCATAGGTAGTTATTTTGGCAAGTCCTGCTTGTTCGTCATTTAGGAGCGTCTGACGCAGTAGGGGCAGTCGCACAGGTCTGTCGCATGTTTGCTTGGAAAGCGTCGATGTTTCCAGCATAGAACTAAAGGTCTCCTGAGCTACCGCCGTACCAAAGAAGTACTACCAAGCCCCACAGTAGTCCGACTGCAGCAACGACTATTCCGATCCACATTAACATTACGTTGTCGAATTTGGTGCTAAGGCCAACTAAGCCAGCGCCAATAAAGACCATGCAAACAGGAATGGCTAACCCAACCAGAGGTTTGAGAATGCCCTTAATGATATCTGTGAAGAAGTCTTTGATGATTATCTCTCTTTTGAAAGTTGATCGAGTAAAGCTTTTTCTAGTTACAGTTCGTGTATACAAAAATGTTATTGGAATCTGCGAGCCTCAGTCTAGTATTTCTCGCGAATCTGATTCAGAAGGTTGCTGTTATGCTCCAGGAAACCGTCTTCTGCCTTATTATATACATGACACATAGTAACGAACAGGCCGTTAACTGTCCGAACGGGATACAAAAGATAGCTATCGCCGCTTTTGAAATAAGGCGTGCCGCCAATGCCTGTTGGGAATTTTAGCACTAACAGCCTTGGGCCCGCGCCCTTCAAGTACTCTTGGACCTTAATGGTTACCCAGCCGGTGCCAAGCTCGCCGGGACCCGGTGACTCACAAGCGATGGTCTCAGCACACTCGAACCGTGTAGACCTAACCTCTCCAATCAAGACGACCTCTCGGGCATCTGCGAGTGTCATTTGCCAGTCTTCTTTAGCAATAAATCCACACGACCAGGCGAAAACGTTTGTTGCTGAGAAGCAAAAAATGAACAGGCAAATTGATTGAGTAGCTTTGATAAATTGAATAGGCATATGAATATCGTGACCAGTTGACGTTGAGCCGCGACTGAAAGGAAAACAGCGCCAACCAGTCAGTTGCAATAATAGGTTGTTCGGATCGCAGGTTTTTAGCCGCGATAAATCTAAAAAGCTTTCTTAAAACTCACGTGAGTGGGTTAAACAAAAATGACCTGTTTTCTCAATCTCTGTTTTGCTTTTTTCTTCAAAAGGCCGCGTCGAGTATTAAAAAGCTAAACAACCTTTTAGTGCGAAAGCTGCTCCGTAGGTATGAGTAAGTTGAGCTAACATCCGCATTTGGAATCAGGCGAAATTAGCCGTTCGTACAATTGCTCTCCCACTGCTGAAACAGCTTTACTAAAGCGTTTCTTAATTCATCTCGTAGGTGGAAGTCATGTTCGTGCAGTCTGTATCTGAAAAACACCGATTTATATATTGCTGTTTGAAAGCACGTGAAGCTCCCCATTGATTCTGAACAGCCGGCTATATACCAGTCTTCCGGCGGACCGCCTTTAGGGTCTTCTGGCGGTGGTGATTTAACCAATTTGTATGTAGAGAAGGGTTTATGGTACGGATAAATTCTGTAATAAGGCAGATCAGGGTCTGGCTCTATTAGATAAGGTTTGGTGCCCCGTTTTACGTTCCATGCAGCGTCCGCCAGGTAATTAACATTGCTGACGCGGGACAGTGAGCTAGCTATGCCACTCAAGTTATGTACCATCACCACGTCCCTCGAATTAATATGGCTGTCAGTAAACTCGGGTACCATCTCTTTTACCTTAGCAACAGGAATATAAATTCGTTCCTCACCTTTGGATGAATCCAGCTGATCAGCAACGGGGGCGAGTAACCGTTCAATTGGAGATGCGCTTGGCACATACGTTGTCGGAAAGCACAGGTCAGTGTCATCAAATCTGGCGGCCTTAAAATTTTCCGCCACGTCTTCTGCCCGGCATCCGAAAATTATTGCGGTGGATAGAATGAAAAGCATCGCTTTCAGTGTCCACGCGTGCGTAGAAAACAGCTGTACTGACTCTTCAGTTTGAGAGTTTTTAGAAGCGTTAGTTCGCATTTTTGATGCACTCCGTGAAACGTCGTATTTGTTAGGGGCAGGGAAACGTATCGGCTACTATCGAGGCAAGCAATAAAGAAGCTGGCGCTATAATTGCACCAACAATAAAATGTAAGAGTTTCCAGTTTCTTCGAATAGGCCGCCCAAAAATTCCTGCAACAACCACCGATAAAGCGATTGGATCATAGATATTCTGAGGAAAGTGTACTCCAAGATATCCAAGCAGCACCGCGTAAAACACCAGAGCTCCCGCAGCTGCAATAAGGAAGCCGATACCATTACCTCTTTCAGGACGATTATCAAGTTTTGCCAAAACCGCTCTCCCAGCTGCTTCCGGGGTAGGTGCGACCGCTACATTTTCCTGCGGTCGAAGAAGGTGATTTCACAACCACACACCTCTCCCGTCAGGTTGGACTAGTCGTTAGTCGTCTTGTTCAGTTTGCCCATCAAGTTTTTTCTGATAAATGCTATGAAACATTTTGAAACCACGAAACTGCGAGTACATTCTCCATAGCGCAAAGTACAGTATTGAGAGAAAACCCAATATGAGAAAGAACTTGCTGTCGGAGTACAAGCCGTACCCGAACAGACAGATTCCCGGGACGACTTCAACAGCCCATGACCACAGCCTGGATTTAATCGTTTTCGGAAGTTTTTGAAGATCGGCGAGGTACCGTTTCTCTGCTTCAGTTAAATTTTCGTTACTCATGGTTTGGCTACGCCGTTCAGGTCATGTGAATGACTACAGTTTTAACCTATAGCATCAAAGCGATTGAACATAATGGACCGAAATTGTGAGAAATAACAAATTGATCACGTTTTACGTGGCGTTTTGGCGGATTACTAAGCGTCTTTACACTAAGCTTGATTGCATTATACAAAAACAAATTCAAAACATGCGCTTACCAACATGTGCATGCTGACGCAGAAACGTAAAACAAACCGAGCACGAACACTCGTTTTCAACTGGGGAATATATTCATGAACCTTAATCAATTCTTTCTGAAAGGTCTTCTGGCGGTTTTGCTCGTCACGGTCTTTTCGTCTTCGTCATTCTCGCAGTCAATGAACGTATTTGGTGAAGACGGGGAAACGGGCACGTCGGGTGAGAACGGTAATCCGGGGACAGCAGGTGGTCAGGGTGGTGATGGCGGTGACGTAGTTATTGACGAAGATCTTCTTATCTCCAATGACTCGGTTACTTTCGGTAGTTTCGGTGGAGCTGGCGGCTTCGGCGGAGACGGAGGAAACGGTAGTTCCAATATGGCCGACGGTGGTGACGCGGGCGCGGGTGGTAACGGCGGCAATGCCAACAGCCACGTAATAAATAGTGCTCCGGGCAGTCAATTTTCTATCTTTGGCAACGCATACGGCGGATCCGGCGGATCCGGCGGGCAACCAGGAACAGGACTTAATAGTGGTAGCGGCGGCAACGGCGGGCACGGAGGCAATGCAGATAGCTACGGAGAAATTGTTGGCGGAGGCAATGCGCTTTCATCACGTTTTTATGCGGTCCGAGTAGACAGTTTCGGGGGATCTGGTGGAGTCAGCTACGGACCCAACGCTCAGGCTGGCAACGGTGGAAACGCAACCGCGCGGGGTTTGGTCGAATCGACGAATGGCGTGAATTCTACTTCACTTGTTGACTTGGAAATAGTTGGCGGCAGAGGCGGCTTCGGATTTGATGGTGCTCATGCAGGAGATGGCGGGACTGTTTCTGTTGGCGTCGCTCAGGCAACTAGTTTTGGTGGCAGTAATAATGAAGCCAGTGTGCGAGCAAGCTTGCGTGGCGGTGATGGTGGTTCGGCCGGGCTAACCGGAAACGCTGGCGACGGCGCTAGCGTCGTGCTCGACAATGCGGTTGAAGCTGTGTCTGACGGTCTCGCTTCAATGATACAGAATGCCTACGCTGGAGATGCGGGCGACGTTGAGCGAGGACAGAGTGGTGTGGCGGGTAGTGCCACCAGCCTTCTTTCGATTTTACAAGACCCCGCTGAAGTAAGTTTGTCGAGCGGATTTGCCCTCACTGTCGAAGCAGAGGCTGGCAACGGTGGTGACCGTACTGACAGCGTCGGCGCGGCGTCAGACGGAGCGAATGGTTTGGCTGAAAGTAGCGCGACAACCCGTCGTCGAATTGCATTGCTTAGTGCCCGTTCGGAGGCTGGCAATGGCGGTTGGGGCCGTGAAGGTGCGGCTAGTGGAGAAGGTGGCGACGCCGTAGCGCGTTCGGTTCTCAACCAGACCTACGACGCGAGTAACGGAAGTGGCGGCGAGGCGAGCACGTTTGCTTCGGCACTCGGTGGTGATGCTGGAGGGCGGGTGGATGGTGATGGCACCGGCCAAACAGGCGGTTCTGCGTTTGCGTTGTCAACAACACAGGCGCAGGGAGTCGAAAGTGGAAGTTCCCGTGCTGCTGCACTAGCAGGTCGCGGTGGTTCCATTGGTGTGGGTGGCAATGGTAACGGTGGTAGTGGTGGTGAGGCATTCGCCGAGTCAACAACAACGTCGTCCGGCGAAGTAGAATCTATTGTAAGCGTTAGGGGTGGCAACGGCGGAACCGGTAGCGGAGTTGGATTTAGAGGAGGCGACGGCAGCATCGGGACGGCTGTGGTCTTCGCCGAATCGACCACCAATGACTCTGTGTTGGTGTCTTCTCGGCATACAGGAGGAAGTGGCGGCAGCGGTATCAACGGCGCCGACGCGGGTGACGGTGCGGACATTTCGCTCGAGAATGTGTCAATCGGCGTGACCACTGGATTTCTTGAACTTAGTCAGGAGGCCATTGCCGGTTCGGCAGGGGCAGCTAACGGTGGTGGAATGGCTGGACGCGCCGGTAACGCCAGCACCGTTAGTAGCGGTGACTACGCGGTTACTCGATTAACCATTGACGATCGCGCACAGGGCGGCTGGGGTGGAAATGGCAGTGGAGAGAACAACAGTACACCAAGCGGTGGTGGTGATGGATCAGTTGACTTAAATGTGAGTTCAATGGGAGACACCATTGTAAGCCTGGTAGCGATCGGCGGTGACGGTGGTAGCAGTAACGTATCTGATCCGGGTAGCAGTGGTGGAAACGCGATTCTGAATCAGGCCATTGCCAGAGCTCAGAACGACGTAAACATGAGCATACAACTTGTCGGCGGTAGTGCCGGCGGTGACGGCGCCGAGAACATTGGCGGAACGGCTATTATTAATGGTCCGGTGTTAGGTGAATCGACTCAAGGTGGAAACGTAACGGTAATTCTTAGTGCATCCGGTGGTGATGCCGATTTTGTTGAAGATTCGTCGGCGGCCAGTGTCTCTCTCGTTAACGAGATATCGGCTGTAACCAGTGGAGCGCAGGCCCTACAGCAAGTGGCCAGGGCCGGGGACGCCTTTGCAGGGCCGCAAGACCCAGACACGTATACTGCGCCGAGTGCTCACAGTGAACTTAGTCACGTTAGCGACTCCGAATCTTTGAATGTTGATACCGGGGCATACGGCGGTGCAGGTGCGAGAGCTTTCAATTCTCCGGCTTACGCTGGTGGTGACGCAGTGGGTATCGCCAGTGCGACCAACCGTTCCGGAAGCGCTATTGCAAGGACAGAGGCTTTCGCAGGACAGGGTGGCAGTGACTTTCAGAACGATCCTCAAATGGGCGGAGCTGGGGGGCACGCCACGTCAACGGCCATTGCTAACACGTTCGGTGCGACCTCGAATGCGTTAGCCGTAGGGCGGGCGACGGGTGGTAGAAGTGGTTCGTCTGACTTGGGAGGAGTCGGTGGTAACGCAACCAGTTCGTCCCTTGCTACAGCGTCAGGTACCGGAACTGCCACGGCTAACGATCGGGCTTTTGGCGGTTGGTCCTCGGCCAACAGTATTAGTAATCGAGCTGGCAATGGAGTTTCCAGTGCTAGCGCGACAAGTCGCGGCGAGGCCACGGCTATGTCAGTGGGCGTAGGTGGTGTAGCGGGTCTGGATTCTCAAGCCGGCATCGAAGCGTTTCATGGCGACGGTTTTGCTTCTGCGCAAGCCACCTCTTTGCTCAGTCATGCATCCTCCACCAGTTTCGCCGGAAGCGGCGCCGACGGCGTTTCTTTCTTTACGCCAGTAATTCAAATGGGTCGCACTCGTGCAGAGTCCATAGCTTTGGGTGTTACCTCCGAGTCAATTGCGACAGCCAGAGCAGGAAACGCAAGCGCCGTGCAGTCGTTAGAAGCGAGTGCATCGTCACGAAGCAATGGCGCAACCTTTTCGGTGGCAGCAACTGGAGCTGGAGTCATTAGTGCTGTAGACCGGCAGGCCGTAACGAACGGTTCATCTGCCGTGGTTGTTGCGTTGCCTGACGATCAAAGCGTCAACGAGCTTCTGGCAGGCTCGGCTATTGCCGAAGACTTCGATACCGGTGGTCAAGCCGAAATGATCACGTATATGAATATGGGCGCCGGATTCTCAGCCGACGACAGTTCTGGCGATCTGCCTTTCAGCAGCTCTGTCGAATTTGAAATTAACTCTAATTACCTTGAGACAGAGCAAAACTTGTTGCTTGGAATATTGGGTTCGACTCTTGGTGACGCAGGCTTTGACCAATTGCACTTTCGGGTTCAAGTCGAGAATCAATTATTGGTCGAGCAAACGTTTACAGACAGTGACGAGGCGATGGCTTATTTCTCAGAACAAACCATTGACCTTGGCATGTGGTCTGATCTGTTTGAGTTCCAGGACGTGCTGGATTTCTCAATTGAACTTGACGTGTTCGGGTCATTGGCCGATATGGGCTTTCAGTTTGACGCAGTCCTGGGGAACGCGACGGTTGCGCCTGTTCCGCTTCCAGCGGCATTTTGGTTAATGTTGAGTGGACTCGGATTATTGTATTCGGGTAAGGGTCGGCGGCGCTAAAGGCTGATGTAGCATTTTGGCATCGATGCCTTTGGAGAGAGTGTTTAAACGCGTGGCTGTCTTTGCATCGTATTCAAGCGCTGGATTGCGTAGAGTAATGCATACTGTTAAGACCCGCTCCGTAAACGTTTTAACCAAATGGCCTAAAGCGAACTCGCTCTAAGATGTCGAAGCGATTTTGCCTTTTTACGCAAAAAACGCCGTAAGAAAAAATTAGTGCTGTTTTCACACAGCGTTTACTCGAAATCACAAGGACCCAGCATGCGTTACCCAGTCACTGAGCCTGTAAATAATTCTGTGTAACTGTCAGTTATTGATAATCACGCAGTTGCTCTTCGAACTCGATCATAAAATGATTTAGCGCTGCTTTCCAGTTGCGTATCGGCATAGTCCACTTCTTGGATGCATCTGTAATCGCTA
>JBGCFV010000082.1:0-12830 GCA_045107075.1 Gammaproteobacteria bacterium | reverse complement strand
GCTTCAGCTTCGTTATTCCTCAACGTGTATCAATATTAAATGTGAAACGGCCGCACTCTATTCGAAATTGGGGACAGACCCCGGTTTTTAATAGTGTTAGGTGATGGCGAGAGACTTCAGCTTCGTTATTCCTCAACGAGTATCAATATTAAATGTGAAACGGCCGCACTCTATTCTGATATAACTATATCAATCTAATATAGGTATTGGCTCATGAAGTATTTTGCTCAAGTTTTTTTCGCTGGTTTCTGCCTTGTCTTAAGTTCTTGTGTAACGACGGCCAATTCCCCTGAGGCACCTGAAATTGTTTCCCTACAGAAATTTATGGAACAACATGGCGCCCGCGTGATAGATCTCAAAAAGCTGGAGACTGGACATGAAATGCTTTCAGTCGAAATCAATGGTATTGCAGGAAACTTCATACTGGATTCCGGCGCTGGCGCTACAGTTTTACATGAAGAGCTTATCTCGAAATATCAGCTTAATGCGGACGGAGGAAACTCGACCGCTCAAGCCTCTGGCGCCGGGGGGGTGGCCGACATAACTAGCTATGAAATCTCGTCCTTCAAGCTTGAGGGATATAGTTTCAAATTGGATCGTATAAATACGCTTGACCTTACATCTGTTGTGCGTAGCCTCAAAGCAGCGACTGGGGTAGAAACAGACGGCGTTGTTGGACAAGATATACTGACCGCGTATGGAGGTGTAATTGATATTGCCAACAGCCGCCTTTATTTGTCATCCGATAAAATCGAATCCGAAGACACCTCAAAGTAGCCCAGCCGAATTGGATTCGAATGGAGGTGCCACAAGCGTTTGATCGTCGCAGGTCGATGGATCTTGTGTCAGATCAGCTGAGCATTGGTCGTCGTTATCAAGAAACAGGGGACAGGCCCCGGTTTTTAATACCCCTAAATATTACCGTTTGTCGCCTGTAGGAAACCGTGGTCCCCGTCTTTCTAATCTCTGCTCAAATCACTTAGAAAACACCCGTGTCCGGTCGAATAACGTTGCTCCGCTGATCCTTTTACCGACTCTACTTGGACATTTGCTACACTGTCGGTGGGGATATACAAAATCAGGGAGAAATTTTCATGTTCAAAAAGATTATAACCGCATGGGCAATAGCCATTTGCCTGCTGGGCGCAACGGTAACTCAGGCCGCAACTGTGTTGCTCATTCCGGAATCCACTAACGATACGGTCGGCCTATACTCAGCGATAGACGGTACCTACCTGGGCGATCTGATTGGCCCTCAGGATTCATTGAGCACACCGATCAACGCGATTCAAGGACCCGACGGTAACGTCTATATCTCGGATCAAATCGGCGACAACATTTCGGTGTTTAGCCCTACCGGCGAGCTCTTGCGTGTGTTTCCGGATCCGGCAAACGGGGACGTACTCAATAATGTTCGAGGCATTGCACTTCGCGATGGGGTGCTGTTCGCGACTGTCGCTAGCGGCGCAAACGCAGGCGCTATTGCCAGATTTGATCCAAGCACTGGCGCCTATCTTGGAAACTTTGTAGAGGGTGGCGGCTCATTGTCCAGTCCGTTCGACATCTTCTTTATGAGCGACGGTAGCGCATTAATCAGTGACATCACCAACGACAGTATCGGATTGTTTGATCAAAACGGCGTGTTTATTCGCGACGTGCTGTTAGATACACCCTTCCCCGAGCAGATTGAGCAACTCGACAACGGCAATCTGATTTACGCCGATTTCACGCTAGGCACAATCAGCGAATTTGACCTGATGGGCAATGTGATTAATGAATGCAATCTGGGTGGCGCACGCGGCGTGCACGGACTCGGTAACGGTCAGGTGCTGGCGACAAACGGAAGCGGTGTTACCTCGATTGACATGGGAACGTGTGGCAGCACAGTGATACGGGACGGTATAAGCGCCAGATTTATCGAGGAATTCGATTCTTCTCCCGTACCGGTGCCTGCGGCTCTGCCTCTGATGTTTGGCGGGTTAGTTGCACTTCGCGTTTTCGGTCGCAGACGCCGATCCTGACGTTCTGATAGTTTGTAGTTTAATTAGCTAGTCAGGGGTCGAACCGCTCATTATACGTGCGGTTCGGCTCCTAAAACGCGAACCCCAAAAACGCACTGCTAACCGGTGCAAGATCAGGTGCATCCGCAACATGGTCGTAAAAACCCTCAGTGTAATGTGGTCGAGTCAGTAGTAAATAGCCCGCTGAAAGACGCACTTGGTTAGTGGACCAAGCGGCGTTGCTTTTTTCTAATGAACGAAAATTTAAGTAGCCATGACGAGTTCTTCATTGGCTGCCCAACGGTGTGTCTCGTGCTGCGGTCGCCTGAAAGCGAAAATCAGGATTGCGAGCGGCTCAGTTTTCTGCAAAGCTCCAAGTATGAGCAATTCTTCTGATCAGCGAGTATCCCATCTTATCGTCCGCATTGAGAAGGTCATTCTTGTATTGATCGTCTTACTTACCGTGGGCGCCGTATTTATCGAGCTAAAAATTGTATGGGACAAACGCACCATAGAGATAGCCGACATTTTGTTGCTGTTTTTGTACACAGAGGTCATATCGATGGTTGGCATTTTTTATCGAAGCCAGACCATTCCCGTGGTTTACCCGATATTCATTGCCATTACAGCCCTGTCCCGACTGGTGGTTCTGCAGAGCAAGGATATGGCTCCAGAGACGATTCTGTTCGAGGCTTCGGCAATCTTGATTCTCGGTCTTGCTGCGGTGTCTTTGCGATTTACAGTGACCGAACAGACAGGCCCTGTGTCGCGAAAAGGCGAAGGCAGTGGTTCGGATTGAGCGTTAGGGAAACCGGGGACAGACCACGGTTTATTGTTAGCTGATTCAGTGCAGGTAGGCATGCTGACACAAAGACTAAAAGAACCGTGGTCTGTCCCCTGTTATCCTTGCGTATTTACAGTAACTGGCGTAAACGCAACTCATAAAAAGGGGATAGGTTATCGTGACAGTAGAAAAGCCCATTGTGTATCGCTACGTAAACATAGTCCGTTCACGTATTTTTTCGCTTTTTACGTTGAGCGTCTTAGTCTTTGTGTCAGGGTGTGCGACAACGGCGCCCATGGATATCGACGAACTCTACAGCGCCGCGACGAGCCTGAAAAATTCCGGAGAGCTTAACAATCGCCAGAAAGCGAAGGTATTTCAAATGCTCGAATCGTGTGCTCAACAGGGTCATGGCGGGTGTGCAGAAGTATTGGGCTGGAGTTACTACGAAGGCGATCTTGGGCCCGATAACCTGGAACTCTCGGAACGCTGGTTACGTGTAGCGGCTGATACAGAGGATAGATTCGGAATGGCAGGCATTGCGGGCTATATTAGCCTTGCTGAAATCTACTGTGATAATCACGAGTTTGAGAAAAGCCCTGAAGAAATTGCTGACGTGCTGTTGCAGTCTGAAGCGTTGAGTGAGCGATTTCGCAGGTTTCTGCAAACTGATACGTGGGTTGAAGAGCAAAGGCTTTCGTTTCTCGGCATGCTTGACGGTGTCGATTCCAGAATATTTGATGTGCACGAGAAACTTGATCAGGATAAGTGCGCAAGACGGGACCTTCGGTGACGAGAAACCGGGGACAGACCACGGTTTATTGTTAGCTGATTCAGTGCATGCAGTTTTGCGAGCTTAAGAAAACCGTGGTCTGTCCCCGGTTGCCCTGGCCAGGTTATTAAAGATTCTGAAACTCTAGCCGTCAGTCAGCGAGCGTTTGCGTAGCGCTGCAGCTACGCCTCCAGCTTCCAGCAGGTCCGCAATGGCCTCGCGGTTCTCAAGATTAGAGCCGCGTATATCATTCGCCATTTTTTCGATAAAGGCTTCTTCTACGAAATAGTGTTCGGCCAGCTGAGCAATAGAATCACTCGACATAGACTCGAGCCAATCGAGACCCTCGCGATACACAATCTTGCTGGCGAGCGAAGAAGAAATAATTCGGTGCAGGTATGCTTTAGGAATGGTGTCAAAGACGCGATCACCGCAGCGTTCTCCAAGAACGGGTGGTAGATGTCGAAGCACTAACTCTCGTGAACGTCCCGGATGATTATCCCACAGCGACTGAACTCTCTCGGTAACGGCGTCTGTTGCTTTGTTGATTGCACGGCTCAAGCGCACGCTGAGTTCGGGCAGGTGAACAGCGGGTTTGTGCAAGTGTTCCCGAAACAGGGCGTCTGCTTCAAGACGAGCGAAAGCGCGCAACTTGTCGAGTACTTGCGCAACGTATTCCTCTTTGATTTCGAGAAACGCCGCTTCGTCGAGCAGCATACTGGCAATGATCTCGTAGCTACTACAGATCACGCCGGCTTTGTTGGCGGAACTGTCCTTGACGATGATGGCGCCGTGCTCGGCGAGGTGTTCGCGTGCGTCAGGAGAGATAAATAAGTTTGCGCCTTCGACAATTACCCGACTGGAAGGCTCGCCTTCTTCGTCGAGAAACTCGCGCCAGTTGTTCTCATTAATCGTACCGGGACGTCCACCGGCGGGAATGAAAGCGTCAGCGGTTATGCGGTTATGCATCGAGTCACGCAGCTGACTACCTTGCGGCTCGTCGATGCTAACCACCTGCCCACGCGGGCTGAGAAGACCGCGATCAAACTCGGTTATTGGCAGTTCGCTTTCGACCAGTCTGATGAGCTCACGTGAATTGAGGCCCTCAGGGTCCTCGGCGCACCCGCTGCCGTCAGCAATGCCAAGAATACGTACAGTGTCTGGATACTCTCGATTGAGAATAAGTATTTCGTTGCCGGCGACGTCACCGTCCGGACCGCCGGTTATCTTGACTGAGAACGATTGTGCTAGCGGATCGATTCCTACTGACCGCAGTGCCTTATCGAGAAACACGGTGACGCCTTCGCTGGTGACGCCATAAGTCTTATGGTTTATACCGGCGCCAGGTTTGGAACTCATAAAAGCGTCGGGCATAGGGTGGCCGCGTTGTTTTGCACGTTCGACGATCCAGGTAATAAGTTGATTCGAGACGTTTTCGTCGGGACCCAAATAAAGTAACTCATCGTAGCGATAGTGATCCGCGTGTAGCGTGCTCATGAGTTCGTCGGGAATGGTCAGGTCGAGCAGACTGTCGGCGAAGGCGCGACCAGCCGATTCAAAATCCGCTGATGGCGCGGCGAGAATGACGCCTTTGGACCCGCCTTCGGGGATGTCTTTGTTCTTCTGCTGTTGTGCATACGCTAATCCGTAGGCCTCGTCGTAGTGCCGTTCGGATTCAAGTGCATACTGTTCCATGCCCATAGGTCGCACGATTCGCATCCCGCCGCGTGCAATATCACGAAAGCGCACGTGGAAACCGTTGAACTGATAACCCGAGACGAAGAAGACGCCAAATGGTGTTTCGGTGCGATCGTCGTTGTCCAGAAATTCAGGATTTACACGCAGAGCAAGGGCGCGGCGCTGCGGTAATAATAGGTTGGTACGCAATGTCGCGCTGACGCTTTGTAGAAGCGCCGTAAAGATTTTTCGCTCCTCTGGATTGCAGCCGCTGCTCTGGATCGCCTCCAAGACATTAGGTTCACCGGACTCCGTATCACTTGAACCGGTGGCAAATCGATGCCGAAACGCCGAATACACGGCCAGTGCAAGATCCGGAAACCGCTGCAGCGCCGAGATTATGCGATCTTTGGAAAACACAAACGGATCTTCTTTTACTAGAAGTTGATGAACCAGATGAGCAAGGCCATTTAGTAGCTCAGCGCTTACGAGGTCGCCTTCTGTGACGGTCTCGGCCAGGTTTAGAACCGCTTCGTCCAAATGGAGCAATCGCCGTAATTCAAACTGAAGTTCATGCCATGAGGTATCGCCTTTACTTAGACGTTCACCGTTGCGCTGAACAAGAAAGTTGAGCAGCATGACCCCGTCGCCGCCCTCTCCTTTAAAGCTATCGAGATAGGCGCGCTCAATATCAATTTTGCGGTTGCCAAGATGGCGACTAATTCGTTCGAACACCAAACGAGGATCGTATTCGGCGAATCCAATAACCAGTCGGCTAAGATTCGTCTCATGGTAGGGCTCCAGTCGAACCACTACATCTCCCGAAAGAAGAATCGAATTTACCAACTGGAAATGGCGAGAGATCTGCTCCGGTGGTGTCGCCATCAGGTAGCTGGCATCGCAACTTGTGAGGAAGGTTTCCATGGCAGCGTTATCCAGATTTTTATTCTGGTCAACGGCATGCCTCAGTACCGTGTCGGCTTTATGCCGCTGGCTGATATTAGTAGGGTCGTACCGAACGTAGTCCCCAAGATGAAATACATCCAGCACGCGATTGCCGGCGGTAGACGTGTAGACTTGTGCGGAGATTAGTGGAAGATCGCGCGGCAACTGACGAACAAATCGGCTGAGTTGGCCAGGATAGCTGCGATTGCTGATAAACGTGTACCGGGCTCCGTCCGCCTCGCGCAGTGTAACCGTTTGAGAAAAACCGCTGGCCTCCGCCGCAATAATGGCTTTCAAATGGGCGAGCCGCATCGCCTGTGTGGTTCCATCCAAATAAGCTTGGGGCATCGTGCGGATGAAATTGGGTGCAATGTCACTGGCCGCCTGTTGAAGGTCGTCGAGCAATCGCGCGGTAATGGAATTAAAATCCGCAGGCTCGGATTCAGGTGGCGGGGAGCTGTCCATGGGATCCCTGTGAGTCAGTAAATCAGGGCCGCTACAGCCCTGAAGGTCACGAAAGTTCAAACGCGGAGCTTACCAATAATCACGGCAAATATCAGGAATAAGGTCACGTATTTCAACGCCGGAAAACTGGGGGCAGACGGGATAGAATAACGGGGACAGACCACGGTTTTTGATACCCGTTATTACTAAGTGTTGGCGTCTGTGGAAAACCGTGGTCTGTCCCCGTTATTCTTGTAGCCTTGCTCCAACACCTTTCTAACCTTAATCTCAAGTCATAATGCATATCGTTCTCTTCTTTCTGGTTTTATTTGCGCTGATATTTCTCCCCGGTTTTTGGGTGCGCAACGTAATGGAGAAATACAGCGAACCAGCCGATCGCTACGGTGTGACCGGGGGAGAGGCTGCGCGACGCTTGCTTGACTTGAATAACCTGGAGCACGTTGGCATTGAAGCGACTGACCAGGGCGATCACTATTCAACTTACGACAAAATGGTTCGTCTTAGTGAGGCAAATTACTCGGGAAAATCGTTGACGGCTATTGTGGTGGCTGCGCACGAAGTAGGGCATGCCGTTCAGGATGCAAGCGGATATCCGGCCTTACACTTACGCACTCAGTTGGTGCGCTTGGTCGGCCCGGTCCAAAAATTGGGAGCTTTTTTGCTGATGGCCTCGCCGGTAATTGTTGCGGTTACACGTACACCGGTCGCCGGTGGCTTGATGCTCTTGGGAGGGTTCCTAACACTCGGTACCGGTGTGATCGTGCACTTTCTTACCTTACCCAGCGAGATTGATGCAAGCTTTAATCGTGCATTGCCCATGCTGGACAAGCACGATGTACTGATTCCCGGCGACGAGCGTCATGCGCGCCGTCTTCTGAGTGCTGCTGCGATGACCTATGTTTCGGTAGCGTTAATGAGTCTGCTCAACGTCGCACGCTGGTGGGCCATACTGCGGCGTTAATTCAAACTAGCCAAACCGGGGACAGACCCACTGCTGTCCCATAAACATTAGCTGAACACCAGCTGGTTTTGAAGGCTTGGCGGATCGGGATCCGGTGGATCACCTTTTATTAAGCTCAGAAGGTCACGCCGGGCAAACAAGTTGAACTGAAGTAAGCGGATGATACCTTGCATCGAGGTGCTCACTTTGGATTGATACTTTAAGTAAGCCAGCATCAGATAAACGCACAACGCGATCCAGATTTGAGTCATCACGGCATTCTTGCTGTTGCCTAAAAAGGCTTTGATCTTGAGGTTTTGCTTGATCCATTTAAAGAACAGCTCGATCTGCCAGCGGTCTTTGTAGATGGCAGCGATGGTCGCAGCCGCGAGATCAAAATGGTTGGTGATAAAGACATATCGTTTTCCCGTTTCAGCATCGCGATAGGCCACGCGTCGAAGTGGCGCGAGTATTTCTCTTTTCGACTTTTGGCCAGTGAGTACGATAGTCTGATCGCAGCTAACGCCAGTAGATCGTTTGACTTTACGACGCTCAACAACGCTATAACTCGCACCTCGTTTTTGCCGAGCAACGAAGAAAACCCCTTTATTAGTAAGGGATGTGAACCAGCTGTAGTCGTCGTACCCTTTGTCTACAACGATGATGCTGCCTTTAGGTAAGGTCAATGAACGAGCTACGGAGATGTCTGATGTGTGGCTATCGGTGATCGTTGCGAACGCCGGCAACAAGCCGCGATGGTCTAATCCGACATGAAGCTTCATAGCCGACTTGCCCAAGGCAAAGTGGCCCCAAGGAAACAGCTTTAACGATAAATCAATGAGCGACGAGTCCATCGAGTACAGAGGATTTTTGAAGCGAAAGCGGTGACCTGGGGCGTTTGGCGTGCACTGTCGATACAGCTTGGCAAACAGCGCTTCGTAAAACGCACTGGGTTGATGCTCGTTAACGCGTGAAAGCGTTGAACGTGTGACGCGTCGAGCACCGAGATGGTACCAGCGCTTGTGCTGAGCGTTCGCATTACTGACCACGTCACGCAGGCTGTGGCGTCCGCTCAGCTGACCCATGGCCAGTGCCACAAACTGCGACCAGCGAGAGGTTTTACGGAAATGGCGGCCAACATGGTGCGACGTGGCCAGAGTCTCGAACTGATGTCTCGGCACCAGTTTGAGCAGTTGAGCGAAGACAGTGTTATGATGGCCAAGGCTCGGTTCCTCCTATGGATACAGTGTTTTCGTAAGACAACTCATTGCATCAATTTGAGAAAACCAAGCCTTTTTTATTTCCGTTTATGGGACAGCAGTGAGTTCAGCCCCAGTTCTTTGGCTATTTGAGTCTTCGTTACGCCAGGCTGTTTTGCCATTGCGACGGCTTCAAGTTTGAACTCCGTAGAGTATGTTCTTCGTTTTCCCATGACACTCCTCCGCGAGCATTATCGCTCTTTTTTTGAAGTGTCCGCGATATCAGGGTAGAACCCTTCTAAGTAACTACGATCATTAGGATTTGCCAGTAAACGAGTAATTAGAGGACAGCTGTCGGCCAGAAGCAAACAGTCTTACCTCTATTACTTTGAGATTACTGACAAGACATATCCTTCACTAGCGTTTCGACCTCAGGGCGCGAGGGCTGATGTTGATAGCGAAGCGCCACGATCTTTCGCTGGATCTCAAGGCCGACGATTGGTAGCGAAACCAGACTCGGCTCATCAGGTATAGAGCTGTCCGGTAGGATGACTACCCCGGACCCTCTTCTGGCCATTGCCAGCAGCCAGTCCACGCGGTTCGACCGATACGCTGCGTAAAGGTTGAATCCCCGCTCAGCGCAGGTCTGATACAACGATTCGCGCATTTCGCAATTCAGACGATCGAGCATGTTCGTCTTGGAAAGAGTCTCCAACGATACCTCGGGCCGGCCGCTAAGCTCGTGATCGGCTGCCACGACAGCACGATATTCTTCGCTATACAAAGGGTCAACCCGGTAGAGTTCATCATTCGCCTCTCCCGATGTCACAGCAACGTCCAGGGAGCCCTCGCGGAGGCCCTCAAGGAGTGATGGGTGCGAGTCGACGATGAACTCAATATCGGCTTCCAGAAAGCGGTGTCGGTAACGTTCGACAGATTGCGCAATCTTGTTTTGGCCAACCGTTTCCCCCAATCCGACAGATATAGGAATTCGTTCCAAGCGGTTGAAGCGAATTGCCTCGCCTTTGGCTTCGAGCGCTTGTTGTTGCACAGCCTCAATGTGTGGTCGCACAAGCATGCCCAAGGGCGTTAAGCGGCATCCTGCACGATCTCGCAGAAACAGAGCCCCGCCAAATTCATCCTCCAACTTCTTGATCGCAGCAGTAAGTGAGGGTTGTGAAACGTACGAAGCTCGTGCCGCGTGCGTGAAATTGCGGTGTTCACAGACCGCCAAAAAGTAGCGAACCTGGTTCATTTCCATCAGCTACCTCCATCCTTGTTCCATCTGTACCGACTGAATTCGATTTCAAACATTCATAGTCTATCTCTATTGATCGGTAGAAACATAGTATTGGCGAATTCGACGCGAAATCTGAAGAATATCGCCTCAAGAGCTACAGATCTTATCTATGCCAGCTCCCCGGCATCAACGACTGTCAATTAACTATAGGAAAAGACTATGAACAAGAGTATCGCATCAATTCTGGTTGGACTGAGCATTTTTAACTTTTCGACAACCGCATTAGCACAGGAAGAAACCATGACCAATAAACAAGCTAGTTACATCCCAATGACAGCGGCGCCCTATATGGCTGGCGCTTTCACGCAATTCCTTTCCGGAGCGGCACCGCTCGTCAAGGAAACCGAACCGGGAACGGAGCTATGGTTCGCGCTGCAGGGAACGTCTGAAAACCAGCTCGCCATCTTCGACATCTTCCGAGACGAGGCGGCACGGGACGCGCACTTCTCCGGCGATGTCGCTGGTGCCCTCAAAGCCAAGGCATCGGAACTAGTTGAAGGTGGATGGGATGATGGAGTGCTAGCAAACGTCACCCATGTGCAGGTGTTGTCGGAGAAAGCTCCTGTAGATCTGTACGATGCCACCACGGCGACCTACATCAAGATTACAGCGGAGAAAGGTCAAGGGGAGGCCCTTGCGGAGCTTTTGGCGGCAGCAGGTCCCGTCGTTTCGGACACCGAGCCAAAGACTCTATATTGGGTCGCACTGCGCCTTGACCAAGTCAACTTTGCCATCTTCGACATCTTCGCCGATGAGTCGGGTAGAGAGGCTCACTTCGCCGGGGAAGTCGCCGGTTTGCTGAAAGAGCAGTCATCGACACTGGTTGCAGGCGGTTGGGAAAACGGCGTTGTGGCTAACGTACGTAACCACACAATTCTAGCTATCAAGTAGCTACTGGGAGGATCTTTCATGTGTCGTCCGTTGCAAACAATAGTGACGGACGACACGTCTTTCGTAAAGGCAGTGAAAGCGCAGACTGCGCGCGCCACCAAAACACACTGTCAAAAAGACGATCTATCGACTCAACATCGCCAACTCTCATGCCGCCAGGCTGTTTTGCCTTTGCAAAAATGGCATTCAAGCCGGGGCTATCTCGGACATATCGAGCGGCGGCTTTGGGTCGTTTGCTGCCGGTTAACATCATAGCACTTCTTTGGCGGCTGCTTGACTGAAAGCGGACATTTCTAATGTGCGGTAAACCGGACATTTGTTAAGTGCGTTGACACATGAGCTGCTCCTTCTCCCAATCTACGGTTCTTTCGAAGTAACCCGAATCCAACGCTCAATATGAGCACGCAGCGTAGGCAGCGGAATAGCACCATTCTCCAACACCCGGTCATGAAACTCCCGAATATCGAACTTGTCCCCGAGTATTCTCTCGGCCTGTTCGCGAAGCGCAATAATCTCAAGTCCGCCTGAATCATAAGCGGTCAGCTGGCCTGGCAAGATTGCAATGCGGTCAACCATTTGGTCGCCCATTGATTCTGGAAAGCGGCCCGACTCGTTCATGAATTCAATTGCCTGTTCTCTGGTCCAGCCAAACAAATGAATACCCGGATCGACGACCATTCCTCGTGCTGGCCATGCGCGTCGTTTGATTGGGCCAGTAGTTGTAACGTAAAGGCCCATTTCTTCAGCAAGTGCTTCCGAGTAGCGGGCCCATCCTTCGCCTGGTCCTGAGAACCAGATAAAGTCGGTAACCGGGTGCATGCCTTCAATTGACTTACCAAACGCCACCTGTAAGTGATGACCGGGCCACGCTTCGTGAAACGCCGTGCTCTCCGCGTTGCCTCGAGACTGCTCTTCTGGTTTGTGCAGCGGAATACGGTACTCACCGGGTCGTTCATCTGTACCAGGTCGATAGTGTGCAGACCGGCCGGTTCCCTCTTCGTGTTCTTCAAACGGAACAACCAGAACGGGTTGCTCCGGCATTGTGCCGACCCAGTTTGACATTTCAACTTCGGCTCGTTCTACGGCGTTTCTTGAAAAGGCGAGCAGTTCTTCTTTGGTTGAAAAGCGATCGGTAGCATCTACCTTTGCTCGCTCAAGTATTTGACCGAAATCAGTGAGGCCATAGGAAGCTTCGCCGAGTTTTATTACCTTTGCTTTGTTCGCTTCTACCGTTTGCTTTCCAAGTTCGTAAACGTCTTCCGCGGACCGATTGAGGGTAGTGTAAGAACGCAACGACGCGTCGTAACATTCGCGACCATTTGGGTTGACCGTAACAGATAGTTTTTCCCGAGCTTGTTCCATGTAAGGGCCAGCCAGGTAGCTACGGTAGCGCCGTAGCGAAGGCAAAATTCTGGATTCAACCAGCTCTCGTGTGGCCTTTGAAAACTGTGCGTCGTCATCGCGGGCAGCCGGCGAATAAAAAGGTGAAGACTCTATATCCAGTTCAATTAGGCCGTCAATTTGATCAACCACTCTCTGCACGACTGTTTTCGGTGCCGAAAAACCGAGTGTAAGACCCGTCTTTAAATTCTCGGTTTCTTGATCTATGAAGTCAGAGAATTTGGTCCATCGGTTAAGTGATTGCTGCCGTAAATCAGGTGTGCCTACCGGTTGCAGTTTCGCAACCTGTGCGAAGCCTGAGTGCCAGCCTCCCATTTGGTTTACGTCCCACAGTTCGTTCCGACATACGCGAGTGACTACTTGTCCTTCCAGTTCTTCCAGCAAGAGAGCCTGAGTGATCCAGGTTGAATGACCCAATAGCGACTCTGGATTGACTGATTTTAATCTTGCCAGCAT
>JBGCFV010000081.1:0-15970 GCA_045107075.1 Gammaproteobacteria bacterium | reverse complement strand
GATGGTTATGCCGGGTGACAACATTCAAATGGTTGTTGAGCTGATTGCTCCTATCGCGATGGAAGACGGTTTGCGTTTTGCTATTCGTGAAGGTGGCCGTACAGTGGGCGCCGGCGTTGTTGCTAAAATTATTGACTAAGAATCTAAGCCTGCCGCTTGTCGGTTAGACAACGATTCGAAGAAAGCACAACGACGACCGCTAGAAAAGAAAAACGCACGACGCACGATGTTTAAAAGTTGAGTTACGCCTGGCCGGTCTTTGGACCGGCCTTGTCGTCACTTAGCACTGGAGAAGGCCAGTAGCTCAATTGGCAGAGCGACGGTCTCCAAAACCGTAGGTTGGGGGTTCGATTCCCTCCTGGCCTGCCAAGCGCATTAACCGGTTTGGTATTATTAAATGACTACAACGAACACAGAAACAGTTACCCCGGGCTTTGGCGACAAGCTGCTTGTCTTATTGGCCGTGGGTGCCGTAATTGCAGGTATTGTCGGATTCTACTTCCTCGAAGGTCAGGCAGCGTACTTGCGCTTTCTCGCCGTCGTAGGGGGTTTGGTTGCCGGCGGCTTTATAGCCTCAATGTCGGAATACGGCAAACAGTTTTGGCGCTTTGTACAAGGCGCAAAAATTGAATGGCGCAAAGTGGTGTGGCCGTCTCGCCAAGACGCGATTAGCCAAGCCATTGCTGTTATCGCGTTTGCCTTCATCATGGGCTTCTTTTTCTGGGGGCTGGACTTTATCTTGTCTGGGGCTCTTGAGTTCTTCAGAGGTACGAGCTAAATGGCTCTACGTTGGTATGTAGTACACGCTTACTCTAACTTTGAGCACAAAGTTAAGCAGTCTTTGATCGAGCGCATTAAATTGCACGACCTCGAAGACAAGTTTGGCGAAATTCTCGTGCCCACCGAAGAAGTGGTGGAAATGAAAGAAGGAAGCAAGCGTCGCAGTGAACGTAAGTTCTTTCCGGGCTACGTTCTGGTTCAGATGGAAATGGACGAAGACACCTGGCACTTGGTCAAAGAAGTGCCGAAAGTTCTCGGTTTTATCGGTGGTTCGTCGGATCGTCCGGCACCTATTACCGATAAAGAAGCCGACATTATTTTGCAACGCGTACAAGAGGGGGTCGACAAGCCCCGTCCGAAGGTTCTGTTCGAGCCTGGAGAAGTGGTACGTGTTATCGACGGTCCGTTTAACGACTTCAACGGAGTGGTCGATCAGGTTAACTACGAGAAGAGCCGTCTGCGCGTTGCCGTGCAGATTCTCGGCCGGTCTACTCCGGTGGAGCTCGATTTTGGGCAGGTAGAAAAAGCGTAGGAACGTTCGCAGTCAAGACTGCAGTTACTGACGTTTAGTACAGGATTAAAAAGGCGTTGGCTTTCGAGTCAACAGAATAGCACCAAGGTTACGGTAGTCAGCCGGGCCTGAATGCACGGGGAGCTCAAACGGGCGCTTGTACCCACCAGGAGAAATAACATGGCGAAGAAAGTTGACGGCTATATCAAGCTGCAAATTCCGGCTGGACAGGCTAATCCCAGTCCCCCGGTAGGTCCCGCGCTCGGACAGCACGGCGTAAATATTATGGAATTCTGCAAGGCCTTCAACGCCCACACGGGTGGTATGGAGCAGGGCATGCCAATTCCGGTTGTGATCACGGTTTACTCAGATCGCAGCTTTACCTTTATTTCCAAAACACCCCCTGCGGCCGTGTTGCTCAAAAAAGCAGCTGGCATCAAGAGCGGTAGTGGCGAGCCCAATACCAAGAAGGTCGGTAAAGTCACTCGTGCGCAGTTGGAAGAAATTGCCACGCTTAAAATGCAGGATCTGAACGCCAAAGATATGGATGCGGCGGTCAATATTATTGCTGGTAGTGCCCGTAGTATGGGCCTGGAAGTGGAGGGTTAATCATGGGTGCACTATCTAAACGTAAAAAAGCGGCTCGCGAGAAAGTAGACAGCAACGCGTTCTACCCAATCGGCGACGCTATTGGTCTGGTTCAAGAGCTGGCTAACTCTAAGTTCCGTGAGTCAATCGACGTGGCGGTTAACCTTGGCGTTGACCCGCGTAAATCTGACCAGGTTGTTCGAGGCGCGACTGTGCTTCCGAACGGCACGGGTAAAGATGTTCGAGTTGCTGTGTTTGCACAGGGCGAGAACGCCGACAAAGCCACCGCTGCTGGTGCTGACATTGTCGGTTTTGACGATCTGGCTGAAGCCATTCAAGGCGGCGCTATGGATTTCGATGTGGTTGTTGCCACCCCAGACGCCATGCGTGTTGTTGGTAAGCTCGGTCAAATTCTCGGTCCTCGTGGTCTGATGCCTAACCCGAAAGTGGGTACGGTCACAGCCGACGTAGAGACTGCGGTTAAGAACGCTAAAGCGGGTCAGGTGCGTTACCGCACCGACAAAGCGGGCATTATCCACTGCACGATTGGTAAGGCCGACTTTGATGTCGCCAATTTGCAGGGGAATCTGGCGGCGCTGATGGGCGATTTGCAAAAAGCAAAGCCCACGTCTGCCAAAGGCGTGTACTTTAAGAAAGTGACTCTTTCTTCAACAATGGGTCCTGGCGTAGCTGTTGAAATGGCTTCGCTTAACCTGAAGTAAGAAAGAGTAGAAGGAGCAGGGTTTACTCTGTAGCACAGGACGTGCGTGCAGGTAGAAGGTCACAAGACCGGACATCTGTTCATCAAAGACCGTAGGAGCTGCTGAAGGTTGGCAACTTAATTTTCCTGCGTAGATGGTGTTACCTAAGTCAGTTTGGCCGTGGTCACCGTCATTTTGGGCGAATAGCGCCGAGTCGTATATTTTATATTAGCTCTTAAAGCGCTGTTTTATTTTTGGCCACTGTTTGGAGATGTCGTATGGCATTGACTAGAAGTAGAAAACAAGAAGTGGTCGCGGAAGTGAACGCGGTTGCATCTGAAGCCTTATCGGCTGTGGGTGCGGAATACCGTGGACTAACGGTAGAGCAACTGACCCAGCTGCGTATTGAAGCGCACAAGTCAGATGTTTTCCTGAAAGTTGTCAAAAACTCGCTTGCCAAGCTTGCGTTGAAAGGAACGGACTTTGAGTGTTTTAACGACTCATTGGTCGGTCCGATCATTCTGGCCTTCTCTATGGAAGATCCAGGTGCAGCGGCACGCATTGTTAAAGACTTCTCAAAGGAGAACGAGGACCTCGTTGTTAAAATGCTGGGCATTGGTGGTGACTTACTACCTGCCAGCGATTTATCAAAACTGGCCTCAATGCCGACCCGCGATCAGGCGATTTCGATTCTTATGGGCACTATGAAAGCACCTATCGAGAAATTCGTTCGCACACTAGCTGAACCGACAACGAAGATGGTCCGCACAATGGATGCGGTACGCGAGCAGAAAGACGCTGCGTAACTCTTCAACGGTTCGAATACATATTTAGGTAACAATTTAAAAGATTTATTGGAGTAAAAGATGGCTGTTTCAACTGACGAAATTTTGGATGCAATTTCAAACATGAGCGTAATGGAAGTCGTAGACCTCATTAGCGCAATGGAAGAAAAATTTGGCGTAACCGCTGCGGCCCCTGTTGCTGCGGCTGCTGCACCAGCTGAAGGCGGCGCTGCTGCTGCTGAACAAACCGAGTTCGACGTTATTATGACGAGCTTTGGGTCTAACAAGGTTCCTGTGATTAAAGCCGTTCGCGGTATCACCGGTCTTGGGCTTAAAGAAGCTAAAGATCTGGTTGAAGGTGCTCCTTCTCCGATCAAAGAAGGCTGCAACAAAGACGAAGCTGAAGAGCTTAAGAAGCAGCTTGAAGAAGTTGGCGCAGCGGTCGAAATTAAGTAATCGATCCTGCCCGGCAGAGCTTTCTCTGCAGGCTCAGATGACGCATTTGCCGGCGGTTTTTAACCGCCGGCTTTTGCGGTTTATCAAAAAGCAGAAATATTGGGGTTACAGGCTGCCCCTGTTCCATTTGGAACGCATTACAGCCTGGAGCAAATAGATGAGGTCACCGACCATGGCTTATGCTTTTACTGAGAAAAAGCGCATACGTAAAGACTTTGGCAAGCGCCCGAGTATCCTCAACGTTCCATACCTGCTAGCGATACAACTCGACTCGTATCGCAAGTTTCTACAGGCTGATACGCCGATAGAAAACCGCATTGACCAAGGCTTGCACGCGGCATTCCAAACCGTGCTGCCTATTGTCAGCTACAGCGGTAACGCAGCGCTGGAATACGCGAGCTACCGACTGGGTAAGCCAATATTTGATGTCAAAGAGTGTCAGCTGCGAGGGTTAACCTACGCCGCGCCTCTACGCGTCAAAGTGCGTCTGGTGATTTACGACAAAGAAGCGTCAGGTGCAAAAAAGCCTGTTAAAGACATCCGCGAACAGGAAGTGTACCTGGGCGAGATGCCGCTGATGACAGAAAACGGCACCTTCGTTATTAACGGTACTGAGCGCGTAATCGTGTCTCAGCTTCACCGTTCGCCAGGCGTCTTTTTCGATCACGACAAAGGCAAAACACACTCCTCAGGTAAAGTGCTGTACTCAGCACGAGTCATTCCTTACCGTGGTTCATGGCTCGACTTTGAGTTTGACCCCAAAGACGGTGTGTTCTCGCGTATTGACCGTCGCCGCAAACTGCCGGTGACCATTATTCTGCGCGCCCTTGGTTTGGAAAACGACGAAATCCTCGACACGTTCTTCGAAAAGAATGCGTTCGATATCGTGGGTGAAGAGATCACCATGGAACTCGATCCGGAGCGCCTGAAGGGCGACACGGCCGGATTCGATCTGGTTGTGGGCGGAAAGGTTCTGGTTGAAGAAGGCCGACGTATTACAGCGCGACACATTCGTCAGTTGACGAAAGCAAATGTCACCTCAATGGCTGTGCCTCCTGACTACCTCGTTGGCAAGATTATTTCGCACGACGTTGTTGACCCGGAAACCGGTGAAGTGCTGGCCACCGCGAACGACGAGCTCATTATCGAGCAAATCGAAGCCATTCTGAAAGTTGATATCGACAAGATCGAAACGTTGTACGTTAACGATCTCGACCGTGGTCCGTTCATTTCAAACACGCTGCGTATCGACACCACAACCAATCGTCTAGAGGCGTTGGTTGAAATTTACCGCATGATGCGCCCGGGTGAGCCGCCTACCAAAGACGCGGCAGAGAACCTGTTCCAAAACTTGTTCTTCAACCCTGAACGCTATGACTTGTCATCTGTTGGACGCATGAAGTTCAACCGTCGTGTGGGCCGTAAAGATTCAGAAGGCGAAGGTGTCCTCTCCAAAGAAGACATTATTGCGGTGCTGAAAACGCTCATCGACATTCGAAACGGTAAAGGCGTAGTTGACGATATCGATCACCTTGGTAACCGACGTATCAGAAGCGTTGGCGAGATGGCTGAAAATGCTTTCCGTATTGGTCTGGTTCGGGTTGAGCGTGCGGTTAAAGAGCGTCTGACCTCTGCTGAGGCCGATGGTTTGATGCCTCAGGAAATGATTAACGCCAAGCCGGTTGCTGCTGCGGTTAAAGAGTTCTTTGGCTCGAGCCAGCTGTCGCAATTTATGGATCAGAACAACCCGTTGTCTGAAGTTACACACAAACGTCGTGTATCGGCTTTGGGCCCAGGCGGTCTGACTCGTGAGCGCGCCGGTTTTGAAGTGCGTGACGTGCATCCGACTCACTACGGTCGAGTTTGCCCGATTGAAACGCCTGAGGGGCCAAACATTGGTTTGATTAACTCTCTGGCTGTTTATGCACGTACCAACGACTACGGTTTCCTTGAGACGCCGTACCGTAAAGTGGCCGATGGTAAAGTCACGGCCGACATCGAGTACTTGTCGGCTATTGAAGAAAGTGAATACGTGATTGCGCAGGCAAACGCGGAGCTCAGCGAAAAAGGTCAATTCGAAGACGAGTTGGTTTCGTGTCGTCACATGAACGAATTTACTCTGGCCACGCCAGATCGAATTCAGTACATGGACGTATCGCCACGACAAATCGTGTCGGTCGCCGCGTCGCTAATTCCGTTCCTAGAGCACGACGATGCTAACCGCGCCCTCATGGGGTCAAACATGCAACGTCAAGCTGTTCCAACGCTGCGAGCTGAAAAGCCGTATGTCGGAACCGGCATGGAACGTACCGTTGCGGTTGACTCCGGTGTCACCGTGGTGGCCCGACGAGGCGGTTTCGTAGACTCCGTCGACGCGTCACGTATCGTGATTCGCGTGAAGGATGACGAAACAGTAGTAGGCGAGTCAGGTGTCGATATTTACAACCTGACCAAGTACACGCGTTCAAACCAGAACACCTGCATTAACCAGCGTCCGCTTGTACGGGCTGGCGACAGCGTTGCCCGTGGCGACGTCATGGCCGACGGTCCTTCAACCGACCTCGGTGAGCTGGCGCTTGGGCAGAACCTGCTGGTCGCCTTTATGCCTTGGAACGGTTACAACTTCGAGGACTCAATTTTGATCTCGGAGCGTGTTGTACAAGAAGATCGCTTCACCACAATCCACATCGAAGAGCTGGCCTGTGTGGCTCGCGACACGAAGCTGGGTTCTGAAGAGATCACAGCCGATATACCAAACGTCGGTGATTCGGCGCTGGGTAAACTGGACGAATCCGGTATTGCATACATTGGTGCTGAAGTTAAAGGCGGCGACATTCTGGTTGGTAAGGTCACACCCAAGGGTGAGTCTCAGCTAACTCCGGAAGAGAAGTTGCTGCGAGCCATTTTCGGCGAGAAAGCCAGTGACGTTAAAGACACGTCACTGCGTGTACCGCCAGGAATGGACGGTACCGTCATCGACGTGCGTGTGTTTACACGCGACGGCGTCGACAAAGACTCTCGCGCGTTAGCAATTGAAGCCGCCGAGCTTGAAAGTGTTCAGAAAGACTTATCGGACCAGCAGCGTATTCTGGAAGGCGACGTTTTCCAGCGTATGGAACGACTGCTTGTTGGCAAGATTTCTGAAGGTGGGCCTGACGGTCTGAGCGCCGGTACGAAAGTTACCGCGCAGTACCTAACCGATCTCGAGCGAAAGAAGTGGTTTGAAATTCGTCTGCGCAACGAAGATGCGAACAAGACTCTTGAAGAAGCAGCGAAACTGCTGGCCGATCAGGAAGAAGAGTTCAAGAAACGTTACGAATAGAAACGCGTCAAAATTACACCTGGCGACGACTTCGCACCGGGTGTGCTCAAGATGGTCAAGGTGTACCTCGCCGTTAAACGTCGCGTGCAACCTGGTGACAAGATGGCTGGTCGTCACGGTAACAAGGGTGTTATTTCTACCATTGTGCCGGTGGAAGACATGCCGTACATGGCAGACGGTACTCCCGTCGACATCGTGCTGAATCCGCTTGGTGTGCCTTCGCGTATGAACGTCGGTCAGGTGCTGGAAACACACCTTGGCTGGGCAGCTCGCGGCCTTGGCCTCAAAATTGGCAAAATGATGGACGCCAAAGGCGACGTTCAGGAGCTGCGCGATTTCCTCGATCAGGTCTACAACAAGACCGGTGGTCGGTACGAAGATCTCGACAGCTTTAGCGACGACGAGATGCTCGAACTGGGTAACAACCTTCGAAGCGGTGTGCCTATGGCAACGCCTGTCTTTGACGGTGCGGCCGAGAGCGAGATTCGCCACATGTTCCGTCTTGCTGACATGCCTGAGTCGGGTCAAACCCAGCTCACGGATGGTCGGACAGGTAGAGAATTCCAGCGCGAAACAACAGTTGGCTACATGTACATGTTGAAACTCAACCACCTGGTTGATGACAAGATGCACGCGCGCTCAACCGGGCCATACAGTCTGGTTACGCAGCAGCCGCTCGGTGGTAAAGCGCAGTTTGGTGGTCAGCGTTTCGGAGAGATGGAGGTCTGGGCTCTTGAGGCCTACGGCGCTTCCTACACTCTTCAGGAAATGCTCACCGTTAAGTCTGATGACGTGCAAGGTCGAACCAAGATGTACAAAAACATCGTGGACGGGGAGCACGCCATGGACCCGGGTATGCCCGAGTCGTTTAACGTGTTGGTCAAAGAGATCCGCTCGTTGGGCATTAACATTGAACTCGAGCAGGACCCGATTACGTAGTGCCTTCGCTAGTTACAAGCCGCTACGCAAGAGCGTAAGAAATACAGCATATCCTGAATGGATGGGTGACATATGAAAGACCTATTGAAATTGTTCAAACAGCAGGCTCCGGTCGAAGACTTCGATGCAATCCGCATTGGCTTGGCTTCACCGGACATGGTTCGTTCGTGGTCGTTTGGCGAAGTCAAAAAGCCGGAGACCATTAACTACCGCACGTTCAAGCCTGAACGCGATGGCCTGTTCTGCGCGAAAATCTTTGGCCCTGTCAAAGACTACGAGTGCCTGTGCGGCAAGTACAAGCGCCTCAAGCACCGCGGCGTTGTCTGCGAAAAGTGTGGCGTAGAAGTTACCCAGTCTAAAGTTCGACGTGAGCGTATGGCTCACATTGAGCTGGCATCGCCTGTGGCGCACATCTGGTTCCTCAAGTCGCTACCTTCACGTATCGGCCTGATGCTGGACATGACTCTGCGTGAAATTGAACGAGTGCTGTACTTTGAAGCATTTGTGGTTGTAGAGCCTGGTCTTACACCGCTGGAGCGTGGCAGCCTGATGTCAGACGACGGCTACCTCGAAGCCATTGAAGAGCACGGTGACGAGTTCGACGCTCGAATGGGCGCTGAAGCTGTTCACGAAATGCTGCGTACGCTCGATCTGAACGAAGAAATTGAAAAGGTCCGCGAAGAAATCGCAGGCACCAAGAGTGAAACGCGCATTAAGCGTGCGTCAAAACGATTGAAGCTGCTCGAAGCCTTCATCGAGTCAGGCAATAAGCCTGAGTGGATGGTGCTGACAGTGTTGCCCGTATTGCCACCCGATTTGCGTCCTCTGGTTCCTCTCGAAGGCGGCCGTTTTGCAACGTCCGACCTGAACGACCTGTATCGTCGTGTGATCAACCGTAACAACCGACTCCGTCGATTGCTGGAGCTGAACGCTCCGGATATTATCGTGCGTAACGAAAAACGCATGTTGCAGGAATCGGTCGATGCGCTGCTCGATAACGGTCGACGCGGTCGGGCTATTTCCGGTACCAACAAGCGTCCTCTGAAATCTTTGGCCGACATGATTAAAGGCAAGCAGGGTCGTTTCCGTCAAAACCTTTTAGGTAAGCGAGTCGATTACTCTGGACGTTCTGTGATCGTGGTGGGTCCGACTCTTAAGCTGCACCAGTGTGGTTTGCCGAAGAAAATGGCGCTTGAGCTTTTCAAGCCGTTCATCTTCAGCCGCCTGCAAAAGAAAGATCTGGCCCAAACAATTAAAGCAGCCAAGCGACTGGTAGAACGTGAGGGGCCTGAGGTGTGGGATATCCTCGCCAAGGTCATTCGCGAACACCCGGTCATGCTGAACCGTGCGCCGACGCTTCACCGTCTTGGTATTCAGGCATTTGAACCTGTACTCATTGAAGGTAAAGCGATTCAGCTTCATCCGCTCGTGTGTACCGCGTTTAACGCTGACTTTGACGGCGACCAAATGGCGGTTCACGTACCGTTGTCTATCGAAGCGCAGCTTGAAGCTCGCGCGCTGATGATGTCGTCAAACAATATTCTGTCGCCTGCTAACGGTGAGCCGATTATTGTGCCTTCACAAGACGTTGTTTTGGGTCTGTACTTCATGACCCGTACACGCGTGAATGCCAAGGGTGAAGGCATGGTCTTCTCCGACATCGACGAGGTCCATCGTGCGTACGAAAACGGCGACGTCGACTTGCAAGCTCTGGTCAAGGCGAGAATTCTCGATACCTGGACCGACGAGAGCGGCGAAGTGCACAGCAAATACCACGTGGTTGAAACGTCGGTAGGTCGTGCACTGATTTCTGAAATATTGCCCGAAGGTTTGTCGTTTGATCACGTTAACCGTGACCTGACGAAACGAGCGATTTCGAATTTGATTAATCGCAGCTACCGTGTGTGTGGTCTGAAAAAGACCGTCGTTTTTGCCGACAAACTTATGTACACAGGTTTTAGCTACGCAACCAAATCGGGTGTTTCAATTGGCATTAACGACATGGTTGTGCCCGTTGAGAAAACCGGCATCCTGGCTTCGGCTGAAAGTGATGTGCGCGAAATCGAAGAGCAGTACGCTTCGGGTCTTGTGACCAACGGCGAGCGCTACAACAAAGTGGTCGACATCTGGTCTCGTACCAACGACCAAGTGGCGAAAGCCATGATGAACAAACTCGGTACTGAATCAGTAACTGCTGCAGACGGTTCCGAGGTTGAACAAGAGTCGTTTAATTCTATTTATATGATGGCCGACTCGGGTGCTCGTGGTAGTGCCGCTCAAATCAGGCAGCTTGCCGGTATGCGAGGCCTGATGGCCAAGCCGGACGGTTCCATTATCGAAACGCCCATTACGGCTAACTTCCGTGAAGGTTTGAACGTTCTCCAGTACTTTATTTCGACTCACGGAGCTCGTAAAGGTCTGGCGGATACCGCTCTGAAAACAGCGAACTCGGGTTACCTGACTCGCCGTTTGGTGGACGTAGCGCAGGATTTGGTTGTTACCGAGGAAGACTGTGGTACGGCCAACGGTCTTCTGATGACACCCATCGTTGAAGGCGGTGATGTTGTAGAGGCTCTGGGTGAGCGTGTTCTGGGTCGTGTTGTCGCAATAGACGTTATGAAGCCCGGTGCCGAAGACGTTGTACTCCTTGAAGCCGGCGTCATGATTGACGAGAAGCTGGTGGGCGTTCTTGAAGAAGCGTCGGTCGATCAGGTTATGGTGCGATCACCTATTGCGTGTGAAACACGGTACGGTGTGTGTGCGGCGTGTTATGGACGCGACCTTGCTCGTGGCCACATCATTAATCAGGGTGAAGCTGTCGGTGTTATCGCGGCTCAGTCTATTGGTGAGCCCGGCACTCAGCTGACTATGCGTACCTTCCACATTGGTGGTGCGGCTTCTCGAGCAGCGGCGGTCAGCAGCGTAGAAATCAAGCACGCCGGTACGATTCGCTTGCACACCATGAAAACAGTTGCCCACAAGAAAGGGCATATTGTTGCTGTTTCCCGTTCGGGTGAAATTGGCGTCATCGACGAGTTTGGTCGTGAGCGCGAGCGTTACAAGATTCCTTACGGCGCTAACCTTGGTATTAAAGAAGGCGACGAAGTCACCGCCGGCCAGGTTGTTGCCAACTGGGATCCGCACACGCACCCGGTTGTTACCGAAGTAGCGGGCCGAATCAAGTTCCAGGACTTTGAAGAAGGCGTTACCGTATCGGCTGAGACTGATGAATTTACGGGTGTGACGAGTTTGGTTATCACCGATCCGAAACAACGTGGTTCGGCCGGTAAAGATTTACGTCCGCAGGCCATGCTTCTGGATGACGCGGGCGAAAACATCTGCTTTGCTAACACCGACATTCCCGCTGTCTATACCTTGCCAGCTGGCGCGGTTATTAACCTGGAAGATGGCGCCCCAGTGGAAATTGGCGACGTTATCGCGCGTATTCCTCAGGAAGGCTCGAAGAACCGGGACATCACCGGTGGTCTGCCGCGAGTTGCTGACTTGTTTGAGGCGCGTAAGCCTAAAGAGTCTGCGATTCTGGCTGAAGTTTCCGGAACCATCAGTTTCGGTAAAGAAACCAAAGGCAAGCGTCGTCTCATCATTACCGGTGAAGGTGACAATAACTTCGAGGGTTTGATTCCGAAGTGGCGTCACCTGCTGGTGTTCGAGGGTGAAACGGTTGCCAAGGGTGAGATTATTGCTGAGGGTGAAGAGAGCCCGCACGATATCCTCCGCCTGCGTGGCGTTGACCGTCTGGCCGACTACCTGGTCAAAGAGATCCAGGAAGTCTACCGACTGCAGGGTGTACGCATTAACGACAAGCACATTGAGGTGATCATTCGCCAGATGCTGCGCAAGGTCGAGATTAGTGACGCTGGAGAGAGTAGCTATCTTCGTGGAGAGCAGGTGCACCGCGCCGGTCTGTATGAAGTCAACGACTCGCTGATAGCTGAAGGCAAGGATCCGGCGGAATATGTACCGATCTTGCTGGGTATCACCAAAGCCTCGCTGGCTACCGAATCGTTCATTTCAGCGGCTTCGTTCCAGGAAACGACACGGGTGCTAACAGAGGCCGCCGTACGTGGTTTGCGCGACGATTTGCGCGGATTGAAGGAAAACGTGATTGTTGGGCGCCTTATTCCGGCAGGAACAGGTTTTGCTCATCACCAGGAAATGCGTGCTTCTCGAATGACGAAGTCTACGGACGAATTGTTAAACGAAGAGCTCGAAGCGCATAGCCTGACCGAGGCAGCGGCCGAAAGCACCGAAAATGAAGCCAATTCAGAGGCTCCAGAGGCGGAGATCACGGCAGCAGACGTCTTCAAAGAAGATGAAAAAGCGGCAGGGGCGGACGCACCGGATGCGCCTGCTGAAGAAGAAGCAAAGGGCGATAGCGATTCTTAGGAGTTATGCGTCGCACAATGCTTGACACGTCTGGGGGTCGAAACATAGAATTTCGGCCCTTTTGACGAATTAGGAACCTTGGACGGCGGTTTAACGCTGAAATCGAGGGTTCAGTACAGGCTCAGGCCGACCCTTGCGTCGGCCTGAGGTTTTTGTGCGTAAGAGTGGCTCAATCCTAAGGGGTTGAGTCGTAAAAATACTTATATAAACAAAGATGTAAACAACGAGAGTAACTATGGCAACAACCAATCAACTCGTCCGCAAGGGTCGCCGCTCCAAAGTGGAGAAATCCACGGTGCCGGCATTGGCCGCTTGTCCTCAGAAACGTGGTGTTTGTACCCGCGTTTACACCACTACGCCGAAGAAGCCTAACTCTGCTATGCGCAAAGTGGCTCGTGTTCGTTTGACGAATAACTTCGAAGTGACCAGCTACATCGGCGGAGAAGGGCACAACCTTCAGGAGCACTCTGTTGTACTGATTCGCGGTGGACGAGTTAAAGATTTGCCAGGTGTGCGTTACCACACCGTACGCGGCACGCTTGACTGTGCCGGCGTCAGTGATCGTCGTCAGGGTCGATCGAAGTACGGAGCCAAGCGTCCTAAGGGCTAGTCCTTAAACGTTTATCTCTCCATTTAAATGACACATAACAGGTAGTAGAACATGTCACGCAGATCACAGGCCCCGAAACGCCACATTTTGCCCGATCCGAAATTCCAAAATGAGTTGCTCGCTAAATTCATGAATATGATCATGGTAGACGGTAAGAAATCCGTTGCTGAGCGCATCATTTATGGCGCACTTGAGCGCATTGGCGAGCGCAGTGGCAACGTTGACGAGAAAGCCGTGGAGCTTCTCGAAGCTGCGCTCGAAAATGTTAAGCCTGCCGTTGAGGTTAAGAGCCGACGTGTGGGTGGTGCTACGTATCAGGTGCCCGTTGAAGTGCGTCCGGCTCGTCGTCAAACACTGGCCATGCGCTGGATGATTGACGCAGCACGCAAGCGCAACGAAAAAACGATGGCTCATCGTCTGGCTCACGAGCTGATGGATGCGGCTGAAGGCCGTGGCGCTGCAGCGAAGAAGCGCGAAGATACACACAAAATGGCTGACGCCAACAAGGCATTCTCACACTACCGTTGGTAGTGGGGCTTAGCTAAAGACAAGAAAGAGTACGTAAAGGTGGCCCGGTCTACACCCATTGATCGCTATCGAAACATTGGGATCATGGCGCACATTGACGCCGGTAAAACGACTACCACCGAGCGTATCCTTTTTTACACAGGCGTCTCGCACAAGATAGGCGAAGTGCATGACGGCGCCGCCACCATGGATTGGATGGAGCAGGAGCAAGAGCGGGGGATTACGATCACCTCAGCGGCCACTACCTGCTTTTGGCAAGGAATGCGACAGCAGTACGCGCAGCACCGGATTAATATCATTGATACCCCGGGGCACGTTGACTTCACCATTGAGGTTGAACGTTCGCTGCGTGTTCTGGACAGTGCAGTCGCCGTGTTTTGTGCGGTGGGCGGTGTAGAGCCGCAGTCGGAAACGGTTTGGCGGCAAGCGACAAAATATAACGTCCCTCGGTTAGCTTTCGTTAACAAGATGGACAGAACCGGCGCCGACTTTTTGCGCGTGGTCGAACAAATTAAGAAGCGCTTAGGCGCAAACCCCGTGCCGGTACAGTTGCCGATCGGGGCGGAAGAGACCTTTGCCGGTGTCATTGACCTGATTGAAATGAAGGCAATTTACTGGGACGAAGATCAAAAAGGCGTAACGTTCGAGGCGAAAGAAATTCCGCCTGAACTGCTCGACGAGGCGAAAGCCTGGCGCGAGAACATGGTAGAAGCTGCGGCGGAAGCGGCCGAGCCGTTGATGGACAAATACCTCGAAGAGGGCGAGTTGTCGGTTGACGAAATCAAGCAGGGTTTGCGAACGCGAGCAATTGCCAACGAGTTGGTGGTTACGCTTTGCGGCTCTGCTTTTAAGAATAAAGGAGTGCAGGCTGTACTCGACGCAGTGGTGGACTACATGCCATCGCCAGTCGAGGTGCCTGCAATTACGGGTCTAGACGCCAATGACGCTGAGGTTGAACGTCCAAGTGATGACAACCAGCCGTTCGCGGCGCTAGCCTTCAAGATTGCCACCGATTCGTTCGTAGGTAATCTGACCTTTATCCGGGTTTACTCGGGTGTGCTGAAGACGGGTGACATGGTGTTCAACCCGATCAAAGGCAAGAAAGAACGTGTTGGCCGTTTGATGCAAATGCACTCGAACGACCGTGAAGAGATCAAAGAAGTTCGAGCGGGCGACATTGCCGCTGCGGTCGGACTCAAAGACGTCACTACTGGCGACACGCTATGTGTAGCCAGCGACGTCATTACGCTGGAACGCATGGAGTTTCCGGAGCCTGTTATTTCGGTAGCAGTTGAGCCAAAAACCATAGCCGACCAGGACAAGATGGCGGTAGCTCTTGGCAAGTTGGCTAAAGAGGACCCGTCGTTTGTAGTGCGCACCGAGGAAGAATCGGGGCAAACGATTATTTCCGGAATGGGTGAGTTACATCTGGACATAATCATCGATCGAATGAAGCGCGAGTTCAGTGTGGTCGCAAACGTCGGTAAGCCTCAGGTGGCTTATCGGGAGGCGATTACTAAGACCGTTAATCAGGAAGGTAAGTTCGTTAGGCAGCACGGTGGCAAAGGCCAATATGGCCATGTGTTCATTAAGGTCGAGCCGTCCGAACGCGGCACTGGCTACGAGTTTGTCAACGACATTACTGGCGGAGTGGTTCCGCAGGAGTTTATCTCCGCTGTGGACCAGGGAGTGCAGGAACGTATGCAGTCCGGAGTGATAGCCGGCTATCCAACAGTGGATTGCAAAGTCACTTTATATGACGGTTCGTATCACGATGTGGATTCGAGCGAGATAGCGTTCAAGATTGCGGGAAGCCTGGCGTTTGGAGACGCTGCACGTGATGCGGGTCCGGTTTTACTGGAGCCGGTTATGCAGGTTGAGGTGGTAACACCTGAGAATTATTTGGGCGACGTCATGGGCGACTTGAATCGCCGTCGTGGTGTGACCCAAGGCATGGAGGAAGCTCCAGCCGGAAGAGTTATTCGCGTCGAAGTTCCGCTGGCCGAAATGTTTGGCTACGCAACAACGCTGCGCTCAATGAGCCAGGGCAGAGCGACTTACTCGATGGAATTTGAAAAGTATGCAACGGTGCCAAAAGCAGCGATGGATGCTTTGTTAAACAGAGATTACGGTTAATTAGAAATTTAGTTTTGTATTGATTAAGCCTGGTTAATAGCACCAGCAAACTTGAGGTAGAGCACGTGTCTAAGGAAAAATTTGAAAGAAACAAGCCGCACGTAAACGTCGGCACGATTGGTCACGTTGACCATGGAAAAACGACTTTGACGGCTGCGTTGACGAAAGTCATGGCAGAAGTCCACGGTGGCGAGCTCAAGGCTTTCG
>JBGCFV010000080.1:0-67689 GCA_045107075.1 Gammaproteobacteria bacterium | reverse complement strand
CTCACGGTTTCGCTACTCACTTCCTCCCCACGTTCGGTCACCCTTACGCAGTTGTGATTCACTTCGCTCGCTGTGGTCAGCTCACGGGAGGACCTTCACCTCCAAGATCGCGCCCATGCTGGGCGCACAAAAAAGCCCCGCCGAAGCGGGGCTTTCTCAGTACCCGTTAGGGTACAAGGTCTTGCTTAACTTCTTAGTCGGTCACAGCACCAGGTCCTGGAGGCTGCAAGAAGAAGCTCGTGACAATCGCGTAGTCGGCAAAGTTACAAGCACCGTCTCCGTTCAAGTCTTGGTCAACGTCACCACAAGCGGTGTTGAAGGTTGGAGTCCATGCGTTGACGTCCAGGAAGTTAACAACGCCGTTGTTGTCAAAGTCTGGATCACAGATGTTACCGAAACCGTCACCGTTCGTGTCGCGCTGGTCAGGGTTAGCCACTGCAGAGCAGTTGTCGACGCTGTCGTCTACGCCGTCACCGTCTGTGTCAATTGTAGTGTCTTCTACTATTGGTAACAAACACCACTGCGTCAAAGTACCCGGGTCGGCATCAAAGTCGTCACGGATATCCAGGCGCCAGGTACCACCGAGAGACTCGCCAGCGAAGTCCGTTAACGTACCTTCCGGATTAACCACGCCGCCAATCGCAGGATTAGTGTTGCACTCAGTCTCGACCACAACAGCTGAATCGTCGTTGAACTCAACATCAAGATCGTCTTCTCCACAACCGTCAGCACTGGCAGGTACGCCAGGTCGGTTCATTAACTCAACCTCTGTGCCTGTATCTTCATGCACAAGTGTCAGAGTCAAATCACCTACCCAGGTATGAGTAGCCGTGACTGATACAGCCAGCGATTCAAGAATACTGGAATCGGCTAGCGGCAAAGAGCTTGAAACGGTAGCCAGATCTTCAATCGCAAGATTTGGGTTAACGCAAATGGTTACACCGGTGTCGAACGAGTTGGCAGGACTAAATGCACCGTCGCCACATGTATTTACAGCACGAACGCGCCAGTAGTACGTTGTGTCGTTAGCCAGCACAACCGGAACTGAGTAGCTTGTGCTATCACTTACGCCCTGATCGACAATATTAGTGAAACCAGCATCACTGGCGAGCTGAATCTCGTAGCTTCCAGCCTGTGTAGCATCGGTCCACGTAAGCGTTGGCATTGTGGCCTGGTCTATTGAACCGTCTGCAGGAGTGGCAAGACCAGCAAGGCCGGGCACAGCGTCTGTTGCTGTGATGTTCACACCAAGGGTTCGGTTGTCGACGCCTGCGGCAGAACCAATAATGTCAATGGAGTACGAACCTGAAGCAACAGTGCCGCCTACAGCAATGCTTGCTGACGACATAGAACCAGGCGCAACCGGATTCGTGCCAAAGCTAACACCAAAACCGGCTGGTAAGCCGGGTGCACTCAGCGTAACAGGTTCAGCAAAACCTTGTAACGAACCAACGTCCAAGTCAACGTTAATTGAATCAGGTACACACACCGCAAAGTTGGTGCCGCTATCGGAACCCAGCAAGAAGTTAGGCGCCGCGCCAACGTTTGTCAGGTCAGCAACAAATGTATCGGTATTGTCAGCTGTGCCACCGTCGGTAGGACGATTGTCAGCCCAGATTGGAATGACCTTACCACCGACAACAGACACGCCGTTGTAGTCACCCCATTCTTGAAATGTACCCACATTTAACGAGGTTTCACTTGATACACGCGTAGGCTCGTCCCACGTTACACCGCCGTCCAGAGAAACGGCGTAGTACAAATCAACTCCGGTGCGGTTAAGCGAATTACGTGTGTCGTAATAAACAACGTGCACGTTACCTGACTCGTCTACAGTCATCCACTGGTTGAAGCGGTCGACTTCGAGAATATCGCTGGTCGCATGAGGAATTGAGAAATCCCATGTTGCCCCACCATCTCGCGAGTACCAAACTTCAATTTGCGTGTGGTTGTTTGCAGGTGTGCCACTCTCGATACCTGTCACATCGGTGAAAGCAACATACACGCTTCCATCATTTGGACCGCCAGAATTGTCGGCGTCTACGGCCGGATAAATCCAAGCATTACGATCTTCCATGGCCGGAATAGGAAAGTCAAAACTACCGGATGTGGTGGTAATGGTTTGAGGAGCTGCGAACGTGTCGCCTCCGTCAGTCGACTTTAGTAGCTGAATCGTACTATTAGAAGTCGCACCCCAAACATAGTAAATGTCGCCGTTAGAAGTGGTCGTGATATCACTACCCATACCGCGGGGAGCACTACCAAATGACTGAACGTCGTACGTCAGGCCCATGTCTTCAGAGCGAGCAAACTGCATGGTGTTTCCGTCATGGTAAGTAATGTAAACGTTGTCCTGAAATGCTGACGCACCCGATTTGTCTACGTGTACCCACTCTTTGTCACTTCCTTCAGGAGTAATATCAATGCGGTTTTCCCACGTAACACCGAAGTCGGTAGTACGCCAGGCTGACACACCAATAGATACACTTAGAGCCGCGGCATAACCAATTGAACCGTCCGAAGACCAGTCAACGGTTGGATCGCAACACGTGTTTGGAAGAACACCTTGAATAGCCCATGTCTCACCACCGTCCTGCGAGTAATACATTTCTTGCCCGCCATTATTGTTCGAACCCGCGATAGCGTACTGCGGTTGAGCCTTATTGATTTCGATGGTGGGCTCGTTGGCGTTGCGAATTTCTGAGATTCGCAGTTCGCCGTTTACAGGGACCACCCGATTGGCATTAAAATCCGGACCCCAGACTTTGCCATTACGTTCGATGCCACCGTACTTGCGTTTGAACATTGGCCAGGCAGCACGCGGGTATTGTGCTGAGCCAGTTGTTTGCAGGTGAGGCCAGGCCTTTCGCAGCTCAACCCGGAAGAAAGCCGGAATTTGTGCAGAGACTTCGCCTTCGTTTGGAGACAGATACTTAAGGTCTTCGGCCGTGAGCTGATAGTTACGGTCGTCCCAATGTCCAAGCCGGGTGAGACGTGAATAATCGACTGACTGATCGACGCCCCTGGTTTGGTCAACTCGAGCTGTTGGCATACCGTACAGTTCAGCCGCTGAGACTGAGATGACGGGTGATGCACTTGAAACAGCAACGAGTGCACTAACTATACACGCCCGCAAGGACACTTTTAGCGTTGCAGAATGTTGCATGGTACCCCCTGATGAGTAGTTATTAATTATTGAAGTGCGATTGATCAACGAACGATTTTTATTTTATGTTGTCTGTAAGTTGAGCCATAAAGTATGCAACCCGCCTTGGAAAAGTGAAAGCACTATCAAATGGAAAAGCCGAAATAGCCGGTAGTTATATTCACATATGAACGCTTTGCCAGCACCAAGTGTATTATGTCTTCAGTCTTTCTTGCCTGGCCTGAAGATAGCTAATTATTCATAGCTTAAGGCAGATTTGAAAAACTAAATCAGACCCAGTTGAAAACAGAAAATTTATTCGGAAATCGGTAACTAAATTGAGACATAAACGTTTTGGCATAGTAGTAATGGCAGCTGTTGTTCTCGGCCTCGGCTTACTGTTCTACTTTTATACCACATCGAAAACGACGGATTTTGAGAAACCGGTTAACAAGTCTGAATCGGTGGAAGCTACATTAGTCGCCGATGACACAGTCGTTGAGACTTTGAGCGGTGCAGAACCAGCAGACGAACTCGATACTATTGAAGATGACATTACTATGGATTCGGGGCGTACTGTTAATTCGGAAACAGATCCGGGCGAGGTATTCACAACAAAGAATGGTCAGACACTTAGCTCATCTACACAGAATAAGAGTTTCGATAGCGAAGGCTATGATTTGGGATTTACGTTACTTCCGGATGGTTCCGTGCCACAGAATTTGGCAGACAAGTTTTCAAACGCAGAAGCAGAGCAAACCAAGTTCTTTCGCTTGGAAAAGAGCAATGCACAAGATATTTTTTCAAACAGTACCGCTGACAGCCCGTTACAGATTGGCTTGGAATCAGTTCAAGTCTTGTCTGTAGTGGAAACGTATTCGACGACGAGTGTCGATGAACAAGGCCGTCAAACATCAGCGTGGCACGGAGAGGTTGAAAACTGGCCTTGCGCCGTAATGAACGTTGCACTGAATGGCGAAGGAAACATGCAGCTCCTGCGTACCACAATCGGGAAATAGTATTGGAGATTCAGCCTACACAAGTAGACGATATTTATGTGGTGCACCAGTTTTATACCAGCCCACCCAGTTCCTGCCAGGACTAACTTCAATCAGACAGAATAATAAGACGTAACTAATCGGCTCTGAGCTGCTTGATACCCATTCGGTGAGCACCCACTACAATCATGCGAATCATAACGATAGTTTGCTCGACAATTTCAGAGCGCTTGTCAGACGGCAAGTCAGCCGCACTGGCTCCCATGGTGAACACCAGCCGGGTTATCGCTTTGGCCACTAACTCTGGCTTATGAATGGCGACTTTTTCGGTTTGCTGCCGACGTTCAAATTCGTCGCGCAGTTCGTCTTCGAAATGATTGAGTTCACTATCAACGGCCCGGTGAAAGGTTTCGGGCCCGGTTGAAAGCTCTCTGAGCAAAACGTGAAGGTACTTGTCTTCACCGTCCAACTGTTTCATGAACGTTTCGACCGAACTACGAATAACATCGTGTTTCCGTCCCGCGAGCAGCCTCGATTCACGGATCACACCGCGTAATTTGCGACCAGCCTGATCTATTACCGCGACGGTGAGCTCGTCTACATCTCTGAAATGTCTATAAAAACTGTTCGGAGCTATGCCTGCAGCACGGGCGATTTCGCGCAGTGTTAACGTCGAGACACTCCTGTTGGAGTCGAGCAGACCAACGGCGGCGTCCATCACGTCCTGGGCAGATACGGCTCTCTTTTTCTTGCCAATAACCTTTGTTGCTACCGTCATCCCGGGTCCTCGCGCAATTGAAAATCAAGTATATATCAGTATTGTGACATGTGTATATACAAGTGTATTGACATACGAGTATACACTTGTATACTCGACAGCCTTACCTTTACGGATACTCGAATGAGTAACGAACCGCTGGTTAAACAAAGCGGGCTAAAACGCTTTTTTAGTGCCTTTGTTGACCCCAACACCTACGATTTCTGGTCACGACAACTTGGCTCTACGCACGCGTGGACCCGGTGCTTTGCCCGTGTGATCGCTCGAAATGACGAAGGTGACAGCACCTTTACCTTACGACTGCAGCCGAACGGAAACTTTACCGGTTTCACACCTGGCCAACACGTCAACCTGACCGCGGAAATTGAAGGTCGTCGGGTTACGAGAAGCTACAGTTTTTCCAACGTGCCAAACAAAGATGGCTGGGTGGAACTAACGGTCCGACGCGACCCGTCAGGCCAAATGAGTGACTGGCTTTTCAACCATGCACACAAAGGAGCGGTGCTTGAGTTGGACGGCGTCTTCGGTGACATGACGTCCGACACTTTTAGCGGGCAATCTCTTGTTTTACTCGCAGGCGGAAGTGGCGTGACACCATTGATGTCACTGCTTCGCGAACAAGCGGCGCTGGAAATGCCTGAAAGCGTCACTCTGGTGTACTGGGAGCGAAGCGATTCCAGCTTTTGTTTTACCAAAGAGCTGCATGACTTTGCAGAGCGTTTCGACAATTTCAAATTGCATACCATTGCCACACAAAAAAACAGTGATAAGCGAGTCAGTGTTGAACAACTCAGATCCCTAAACGTTGAAATCGCAAATGCTCAAGTACTCGCCTGCGGCGGTGGAGCCTTTGTCAATCAGGCAAAGCACTGCACAGAAACTACTGCGGCCCACTTTCAGTCAGAAGCGTTTACAGCCAGACCAGTGGCCATGACTAACGAAAGTTCGAAAACCTTTACCGTCGAACTGCTTGCCAGCAAACGCCTTATTGAAGTCAGCAATCAACACTCTTTACTCTCGGCGCTTGAAGAACAAGGCGTCGTTGTTCAAACAGGGTGCCGCATGGGCGTGTGTAATACGTGTAGCTGCAAGAAAGTGGTTGGTAGCACACGACACGATGACGCCGCTGAAATGGACTCGAACACAAACGCAAGCGTACGCCTGTGCGTTACCAGAGCTATGTCCGACTTGCAGCTGGCCATATAAATAATCACAGACTAATATTTTCCTACGGATTCCACTATGACAACAACGAAGAGCAGAGCACTAAACGCCGATGAACTAGAGTCGTTTGGCGAAGAACTTAGTGCGATTAAACGCCAAGCGATGGCTGAAGTAGGCGAAACTGACGCAAAATACATTCGAAAAATAGTCAAAGCCGTACGGTACACAGAGGCGGCGGGCAGAGCCTTTCTCTTCTTCGGCGTGTTCCCACCCTTTTGGGTTATGGGTACGTTACTGCTCGCCCTGTCCAAAATTCTGGACAATATGGAATTGGGACACAATGTTATCCACGGCCAATACGATTTCATGAACGACCCGGAGTTAAATGGTAAAACGTACGAATGGGATATTGTTGGCACCTCCGATAGCTGGCGTCGTACTCACAACTACAAACACCATACCTACACCAACATACGAGGCATGGACGACGACATAGGCTACGGCATTCTGAGACTGTTTCCCGAACAGCGCTGGCGACCGTTTTACATGTTGCAACCCATTTACGCTGTAGTGTTTGCCGTACTGTTTCAGTGGGGTGTTGCTATTCAGGAATTAGAACTTGGAAAAATGTTTTCTGGTAAGAAGACGAAGAAAGAAACCCTGGAGGAATTCGCTCCAATGGGTCGAAAAATGCGCCGCCAGTTGCTCAAGGACTACGTGGTTTTTCCTCTCCTGGCAGGGCCGTTTTTTCTCAGCGTATTCACCGGCAATTTAGTCGCTAACTTGCTGCGTAACCTGTGGACCTACATGATTATTTTTTGCGGTCACTTTACGACTGACGTAGAGCTGTTTCCAAAAACGGTTTTGAAAAATGAATCCAGAGGTCATTGGTATCAGCGTCAAATAAAAGGCTCATCCAATATGACAGGCAGCAAGTTTTTCCATATTTTGAGCGGTCACTTGAGCCATCAAATCGAACACCACCTGTTCCCAACTATCCCGGCGTGGCGTTACCGCGAACTCTCCGTTCAGGTCAGAGCCGTGTGTGAGAAGTATGGTCAGAACTACAACACGGGCACGTTGCCTTCACAGTTTGGCCAGGTAGTAGGTCGTATTCTTCGCCACGCGTTTCCGTCCAAGCGAGTCCGAACTAAAAAGCTTCAGACCGCCTGATCACAACACGTAAGACAGTCTAAAGCCCCACATTCCGGAGCCTTTATTCAGTCTCCGGGGTTTCCCAGCCCGAGTTTTTGTCCAGCCAGCGTAAGCTCAAAACGTACCACGCAACGACGAACGCCATCATCGCAATCCAGCTCCAGTCTTCAATGCGAAAAATCTTTTCGACTAATGTGTTATCTATAAACAGCGACCATGGCACGCAGTAGAGACTGAAAAGAACACAGACCCAAATGAGTGTTAAGGCGGCTTTTCGCGTGTTGATAGCCGAGAATGCGAGGAATACCCACAGTGGCATGTTCTTGGTTTTTTCCACTTATTTAAATCTCCGATAGAGAGTCAGGTTGCCGTCCAGCGCAACACAGATCAGGCCGGATAAAGGTCTAACCGTTTTACTTGACGATTAACTCTGACGTTATTATTTGAATACTCTTGGCTCACAGTGCCCCGGCAGAACTTGGCTTACCTCTTACCGGTGAGCGGGATACGTCTATTGTGTTATCACGTTACCACGGCATCTCGTTTTGCAAACAGCTTGAAGTCTTCGCACCGACCTAACCATTTGTGTAAGACCTGAGTGCTGTAACGCAAGCTGCATCGCACGACTACGGGCACACCACGAAACGACCATTTCACCCTGCAGAATAAGCCGTTGAGTGACGGCAACGACTTGACCGGCCTGCACATACTCTTGGCTCAATACACAACACCAACGAGAAACGGTCTAAAGACAATGTCACTTTCCCATTTTTGAATCTTAACTTTGCGCAAACATTTACGTATCGACAAGTAGTACACATGGGCTACAAATAGAGAGCAACTGCTTTACGTACGACAAGCCAGGGCAATCGTTTCTCTATTGATTTTCTATTTTTGTAGAAACTGACTTCGCGCTTTTACACGCATGCGATAACACCGATGCTGTCATCGTTAAGACAAACAAATATGTTAAGAGGCATTAAGTTTAATATGCAGTGCAAAACCACTGTCGTGGAAAATACCGATATAACCGCTTGTGCGAATTCAATCACAGCGCTTGTGTATGACACTGAGATATTCTTCGTCTTGAAATTTGCACCAAGGACTCACATGCATACAGACCACGTTCAAAGACACTCAGACTGTACTCAGGTTACCGGCACACAAACATCTGTTGTTGTCGGGTCAACTATTTTACTGGTGGCCGGATCGCTTTATGCAACTCAAATTTCCGACAACCCGTTTGTGTTCTTAAACGTACTGGCCGTCTTTATTTTTGGAATATTTACGGGCGCCAGCGCTCTGGCAGAACTCAAAGCGACAAACGCTCACAGCACAACGGTATTAGTCATTCTTTCAGTTGCGACCGTTGCAATAGCCGTAGGAGCAAGCTGGTTTGTCTGGTTACACTTAATGGCGGGCGTGTAGAACCCCGCAATCAACGAAGGCCGGTCGCTCCCGGATTTATTTCCAATCGACGTTACATAAAACTCAACGTGTAACCCGCGCTTACCATAAATTATATTGCAATCATTACCCGAACAGCGTCCAGACGTAATTTTGCATGTGTGAGCGCTGCCTCGAACGACATTAACTGCTGCCGGAAAAAATCTATTTCTTCGTCACGCACGCTTGTATTAATAGCTTGCAGTGCGACCAGACGATTGATCTCTTTCTTGATTACCTGATCGGCGTTTTTCTGCGCCGCTGCAACGAGCAGGGACACGCTTTCGTTCGCTTTTGCCTCGGCCGTTTTAAGAATTTTGGACAGCTCTGCTTTCTTGGCTCTGACGATTTTTACCGAAGTGTCCAGATCGACAACTTGTTTGATGTCCTCAATTGAGTTGTGGTCCAGTGCGTGAGAGTGATCTCTATCTGATTCGTCCATAACAACCGCAACCGTGCTGTTTGGAAAGTAACGTTGATTGCCCATTTTTTTATTGTCGCTAAACTCCATTAAAAACTGGCAGTCGAGCAAAAGCGTTCCGGGTTTGACTTTAGGGTACTTAATGGCCACGAGCGCGGTGTTGCCAAATTCACTGCTCAACACCAGGTCAATAGCGTTGCGTACAAACGGATGCTCCCAACTTAGAAACTGTACGTCTTCATTGGCTAACGCAACGTTGCGTTTATAAGTCACCGTCATGCCGTCTTCCGGAAGGCCCGGCATCACCGTTAACATGTTGTCACCCGGCGTGATTATCCAGCAGTCCAGGCTATGCATTTCGCTGTTCACTCCGAAACAGTCGTAAATTTTCTCCATGAAACTGAATATATCAAGATCGTAGTCCTGCGCTATCGCCAAGTCGGCGAGTTCGTCCGCAACATGTGGTCGGCACGAGTTAATTTCCAGCAGTCGGTCTCGCCCTAACTGTAGGGCTTCGTCGAGTTCGGCATGAAGCTCACGACTACTTTGAAAGAACTCTTCCGTCGCCGTTGAGGGCTTCATTAAAACGCTGTGAAGCTCCTGCTCGCTTCGCACATACACCTGATGACCCGCTGGGCAGGTGTGAGTGAACGCACTTAAACTCTCGTGGTACCAGCGGTACATAACTTCCTGCGCCGTTTCTTTCATGTAAGGCACGTGAATATGAATGGTGGCGATTTGTCCGATTCGATCGAGTCGCCCGATACGCTGTTCAAGGAGATCAGGATTTAGCGGTAAATCAAACAGCACAAGGTGGTGAGCAAACTGGAAGTTTCGACCTTCGCTGCCAATTTCAGAACAGACCAACACCTGACTGCCTTCTTCGTGGTCGGCAAAGTAAGCGGCAGCTCGATCTCGCTCAACCAGGCTCATGCCTTCATAGAATACCGCGGCACGCAGGCCGTATTTGGCTTTGACCTGCTGAACCAACGCCAGTGCAGTATTGGCAAAAGCGGTAATGACGAGCACCTTCTGATTTTTGTGCTCCGTTAGAAACTGTCCTAACCACTCGACGCGCGGATCGGCTTTCAACCAGCCGGCTGTGGCACTGACTATGTCGGGTAGTTGCTCCGGTGAAAGAAGCCATTGCAATGATTCAGCTGTCGAGTCATTTGAAGGTCGTTCCACATCTGACAATGTGCTTAACCATGCGTCCGGCGCAGCTAGCGGATAACCGTGCAGCTCGCGCTCCGGGAAACCTTTTATGACGTGTCGTGTATTTCTAAATAGCACCCGTCCGGTTCCGTGTCGGTCGAGCAAGTGTTCAATAAGTGCGGCCTGGGCCACGTGACGCTCGTCGTCGTCCTGACTTTCCAGCTGTGCCAACAGCAGCTGGTTGTCTTCCTTACCGACCGTTTTTTCCAGATCACTCAGCAGCGTTTGATCCAACGCTACGTCTTCCTGTAACGCACTCACCAAATCGGCCAGCTCCGCGTAGTGTGACTCTTCATTCAGAAACTGGCCAAGGTCGTTAAACCGGTTTGGATCGAGTAACCGCAGCCTCGCGAAGTGGCTCTCTTTGCCAAGTTGCTCAGGCGTTGCAGTTAACAGCAGTACTCCCGGAATCGATCGCGCCAATGAGTCAACTAATTGGTATTCAGGACTAACGGCTTCGGTTGACCACGCTAAGTGGTGAGCTTCATCGACGACCAGAAGATCCCACTCGCCCAACTCGGCTTGCGCCGCGTGCTCCGGATTATCAACCAGAAACTGCAGACTACAAATCACCAGCTGCTCGCTGTGAAAAGGGTTTTCGAGATCGTTTAACTCGGCATCTTCGTAACCTTCCAGGCGTGCCTCGTTAAATACGCTGAACATGAGATTAAAGCGGCGAAGCATTTCCACGAGCCACTGGTGAATCAGCGTCTCAGGCACCACAATAAGCACGCGTTTCGCACGTTCCAGCAATAGCTGGTGATGCAAAATTAAACCGGCCTCAATCGTTTTTCCAAGCCCCACTTCATCGGCCAGAAGAACTCGGGGTGCATAGCGCTGCGATACTTCGTGTGCGATGTAGAGCTGGTGGGCAATAAAACTGGTACGACAGCCTGCGAGGCCGTAAACAGGAGACTGCAACAGCGAGTTTGATATCTCGCGCGCCCTGTTACGCAGTGAGTACCACTTGTTGCGGTCAATTTGGGTACTAAACAGGCGCTCAGCCGGACGGTTTAGCTGCAGATAGCTGTTTAACTCACCCTCGGGCAGGTCGACCTCAATGCCCGCATCATTGCGACACAAGTAGTTAATGAGTCCATTGTCTTCGTGCACGCTGACAACAGTCAGGTCTTCGTCAAGTTGATTCTGGATGGCGTCGCCCGGAATAAACCGAACCCGTGACAAAGGCGCATTTTGACGCGAATAAAAACGCGTTTCAGCTGCGGCTGGAAAATCAATACTCACAGTGCGGTGTTCAATGCCGACTATCGTGCCAATGCCCAACTGAAGCTCAGCGGTAGATATCCAGCGTTGTCCAAGTGAAAACTCTTCCATTTTTTCCCTAAAATATTATGTATCAAAGTGCTAGTTGGCACGACTGATCGTACAGTCGGGGTGCGACATTCTATTCGGGCCAATGCACGCATGCAATGCGATACACGAATTAGATGTTGGGCACTGTTTCGGGGCAGTTCAAATAGAATTTTCATTTGAATTCAGGCTGAAACCCTCAAAAGGCAACTGGGCAGGTGGTTTTTTCGTATAGTCTTATACAATCATCAGTTCATGCCGTACTCAGCGACGCCAGACAACTGGTTTATCGAACAAAACAATACGAGATCCTTGCTATGACCGATCGAGTGCGAATCCTCTCTAAAGAAGTGCTCTCTGACGACTGGTATACGTTGAACAAATTCACGTTTGAGTACCGGAATCGAAACAATGAATGGCAGACCCAGAAACGTGAGTCTTATGACCGTGGAAATGGGGCTGCAATCTTATTGTTTAACAAACCAAACCGCACGGTCGTTCTTATCCGTCAGTTCAGGCTGCCCTCTTACCTTAACGGCAACACCGACGGCATGATGGTCGAAGTCTGTGCCGGGCTGTTGGACGGCGACAATCCGCATGATTGCATTATCAAAGAAGTTGAAGAAGAGACGGGCTATAGAATTAAACAAGTCGAGCCGGTGCTGGTCGCGTTTATGTCGCCCGGTGCAGTAACTGAAAAAATTCATTTTTTTCTGGGTGAGTATGACGCGAGTGACAAGGTGAGCGACGGCGGTGGGCTGGCTAGTGAGCAAGAAGATATCGAGGTGCTCGAGCTCGATTTTGAGCGCGCGTACGACATGATCGCCGAAGGCATCATTCAGGACGCCAAAACCATTATGCTGTTACAACACGCGCGCTTGAACGGGGTGTTCGAGTAAGGTCTTAATTAACGTTTACGAGGCTATTGAATAACTGCTTAATACGTGGATCAGCCGACTTTTTTAACAACAGAACCCTTGAGCTTCATTGCGCCAAAACCCTCTATCTTGCAATCGATATCGTGGCCATCGACCACATGGTCGGCGTCCAGCACTCTAATATTCTTAACTTTGGTGCCGACCTTAATATCAGAGGACGCACCCTTAACCTTCAAATTTTTAACCACAAAGACCGTGTCACCCGATACCAACACATTGCCGTTTACGTCTTTGACCTCGTACTGTGAATCGGCCACGTCAGCACGGCTCCACTCGTGACCGCATTCGGGGCAGACATAGTTGTCACGATCTTCGTATGCGTATTCGCACGCACACTTTGGACATGCTGGAATCATCTGACTTAAGCCTCATAAATAAGCATAAGGTAATCACCGGCAACTCGCACAGCGGCTTCAATCAGTAGATGTTACAGTAAATTCTGTTAGCCATTCAATTTAAGTAAGTAATGAAAAGCAACGAGGACAGCTCGATATGGTCCGAGACGTTATTCAAACAACCCGGGGAACAGGTTTTGTCACACCCCTGAGTCTGCTTCAATATTGAATCTCAATATCCAACACCTGATTCACATCAGGAACTATTTTGAATATAGCCCACTCTGAATATCAAGAGCCAAGAGACCGACTAAATGAATAGCATTGCCAATCCTGCCGTTGCCGAGAAATTCGATCAGTACCCTGACCATATCAGGGAAAAGATCCTGCTTCTTCGCAAGCTTATATTGGAGACAGCCTCCAGCATGGAGAATGTTGCCGTGGAAGAAACTCTGAAGTGGGGCGAGCCAAGTTACGTTACAAAAACAGGAAGCACTATTCGAATAGACTGGAAGAAAAAAAGCCCAAAGTAGTATTCAATGTTTTTCAATTGCAGAACTACTCTGGTCGATACGTTCAAAGAACTGTTTCCGGACCAGCTCCAGTTTAAAGGCAACCGGGAAATCGTGTTTCAGGAAAGCGACAAAATACCGGTTGACGAGTTAAAGCAGTGTTTGTCGCTCGCACTAAACTATCATCGAGTTAAACACCTACCGATGCTTGGAGCATAAACTATTTCATACGTTTCGGTTTGCCTTACGAAACAGCAGGGCGGACAGACATGAAACCCAAGATATTAAAACAGTTTTGTTTATACATTGTCTTTTTAGGTATCATCAAGACGGCGGCAAGTGCTTCGCACGACGAAGGCTATTACCTCAAGCTTATTCCGGCGAATCCAGACGCCGGTTTTAATTTTCCGTATATTCTTCGCACACCCACTAGCGCGATTAGCGATGAGCACAAGTATCTGATCGTCGAATCTAATAACTCGGGTGTTAATGACAGTATTCAGGAACACATCAGAGAAACGCAAGAATCGGCGATGGGCTATGGCGTTGGCAGCAATCTTGCCCGACAGTTAAATACACCTTTCCTTGTTCCAGTTTTTCCACGTTCAAAATCCGATCACCTCGTTTACACACATGCTCTGGACCGAGACACGTTGCTGCTTACCGACACGTTAGGGAAACGATTAGACCTTCAACTACTCAACATGGTCGAGCATGCCAGAAGCCGCCTTGAAAACTATCAAATTCAGTTAAACAAGAAGTTTGTGATTGCGGGTTTTTCCGCCTCCGGAACGTTCTCAAACCGATTTGCGTTCCTACACCCCGAAAAACTACTCGCTGTTGTTTCAGGAGGCGTTAATGCGTTTCCCATGCTGCCTGTTAAGTCTGTGGATGAAGATAACCTGGAGTACCCGCTTGGCATTGCCGATTTTGAAACGTTGTCGGGAACTAAGTTTAATCTAGCTGCCTGGAAGGAGTTACCCCAGATGATCTTCATGGGGGCAGAAGATTACAATGACGCTGTTCTGTTCGACGATGCGTACAGCATAAAAGAACGAGAACTCATATTTGAGCACATAGGTGAAAACATGCTGGAGCGTTGGCACGCATCACAGGCGATTTACTTGCAACAAAAACCAAACGCATCGTTTACAACCTATGGGCAAATAGGACATGGTACAGACGGACGAATTAACTCAGACATCGTCAGTTTCGTTAGAATTATAATGGTCCGTGAAAGTTCAAAAGACTGACGTATAGCTTATCTCGAAATAGGCTGTATTTAAAAAAAATAGCAGGGGACCGTTTAGTTTTTCTCCAAGTCGTAAGGGATATACCCTTCCCAACGCCAAGGCAAGTTCACGTCACCCAATAGAGTGTCAACGACTTCCTTGAAAATCCCCTCAGCACGTACACTGTTAGACATGAGTAATATGCACTGTTTGAGGGAAGCTACACAGAGCGCATAGTTAGCCGTACCGTCGTCGTGCCCTTCTTTGAAAAACGCACGACCAAACGGTGTCTCAAACACACCCCAGCCAAGGCCATAGCTCAGCGTTATATCGTCGTATTCGCCGGTTGTTTCTTCGGTCAATGTTGGAAATTGGGCTGGCGTACGGATACGCGTTTGAGTGCTCAGCATTTGATTTTTCGAACTTGCGCTCAGGACGTCACCGCGAACAACTGCGGCCAGAAACTGTGACCAGTCAGCTGCAGTTGTGTCCATTGATCCACCAACACCCACTCTATTTCGGGTGTTGTGACGCAGGTTCTCCCCCGACATAGAATAATTATGTGAGTAGTTCTCAAGAAAATCTTCGCGCCAGGTCATCGACGTTTTATTCATGTCGAAGCGATCAAAAATGCGGTTTTGCATTTGAGTTCCTACGTCGATACCAAGACCCTCCTCCAGTACGTGCTGTGCAAGTTCAAAACCTTCTCCCGAGTATGCGTAACGCTCTCCCGGATTCAGAAAAAACTCAAGTTTGCCGTTTTCATCATACCCACCCTCTTGAGGCAAGAAACGCCAGTTAGCAAAACCGGAACGATGACTCAGGAGCAAACGAAAGGTAAGTTCTCGCCAACGCTCATCTCCTTTTAAGTCGGAGTATTCCTCGTAGTCGGGCAACGGCTTTGGCAAGTACTCGCCAATGGGCCGATCGAGGTCAACAACGCCTTCGTCAACCAGTTGCATGACGTAATAGGCAAAAGTAGATTTAGTAAGGGAGGCGCCATAGATAATCGTATTCGGCTCAAGCGGAAGGTTTTTTTCAAGCATCCGAAAACCGTAGCCCTTCAGGTGCCTGACCTGACCGTCAGAAATTAAGGCAACCGCCATACCCGTTACGTCGTGAGCCGTGATCAGGCGGTTTACCGTCGCATCTATCGAGTCGGTGGAGAGTGCTCTACCGTCTAACGTCCTCCACGTGTTAGTTGGAGAATGAATACAAGAAAAAACACCTGAAAAAATGAGTAAACCAAGAAGTAATCGGCTTAGCTTCATACCGTTTTCCAATTTTTAATTTTTTGTCTAGCAAGTCTCTTATTGATTTGATGTAGTTTCTTGTGCTTTCTTTACGTACTTTTCAGTAAGCGCCTGGAGTCGGGGAATCATTTCCTGCATTTGAAGCTGTGTAACATTCATGCTTTCCTGCATGACTAACGGCATTTTCTCTATCGTCATTTGACCGACAGGTGATTCGTAAAATTGAATAATCTCGTATAGCTCTGTCTCACTGAAAACATTGACGTATATACGAACAATGTGACCACGTAGCTCATCCCAACTCATGCTGTCATTCATGATTACCTTTGCGTCAGAAATATAATCCTGAACAATCTCGCTATTACGTCGATTCGGCATAGCCTGATCTATCATCTCATCGAGCATAGCGTTCATCTGAGGCTCAATTTGGTCCATCATTTTTTCAGCTTGAGTAACTACCAGCAAACGTTCGGCGGCCTCAATATGAGAAGACTCTACGGCGAAAACCTGAGTTGCATTTAGAAGGAAGAGCAGGACCAAAGGCTTTAGAAGTTTCAAGAAATTCTCCTTAACATAATTGAAAAAACGCTCGCTAGTGTCTCACAATTAAAAAGCCGCACTGTAGGTAGAAAATAGTAGCTATATATTTAATTAAATCCCGAATTTACTGAACGTAAATGAGCCAGCAAGAGAGATAGAACAGGTCTAAATATAGGGTTAGGTTCGAGAATGAACATACTTGTAACCAGAGGCTCTGAACAGTAATACTCGTAAAAACAGCTAATTAAACTAGACTGTGAGTCATATCTATGTAACTGTATACAGTATGCAGTCAATTTATACACTCTCAGAACGCCCGAACATAAGCGAAGAAGTCACCCAGACCCTGCGTCACATGATCTCAGACGGTCGTCTCGCAGAAGGCAGTCGAATAAACGAGGTGCAGCTGTCAAAGAGCCTCGGAGTGAGCCGCACACCCCTGCGAGAAGCGTTAATGGGGCTTGTCGCAGAAGGTGCTCTCAAGAGCATTCCAAGACGTGGCTACTTCGTCGAGCAGCTCTCTACGGCAGAATTTCAGTCACTCTATGCCATCCGGGTCTTGCTTGATCCGGAGGCGCTGAAGACGTCCCGAACGTTTTCGACTCAACAGCTCGATGAGCTGGATACCCTCAATCAGGCCATGGCCTTCGAGCATTCCGTTGACGAAAGCATAGATCTTGATGACCAATTTCACCTTGGCCTGATTGCGGGCTGCGACAACACCGTGCTGGTAGATCTAATCAAGCAGTTTATGAGTCGCACGCGACGCTACGAGTACGCCTATATGAAACAAGCCGAACATCAGTCAAACGCCATTACCCAGCACGACGCCATACTAAGCTGTCTTCGTGCAGATGACCGATCCGGTGCATGTGAAGCTCTACGCATCAACTTGACCAGCGGCATAGCTCCGATTACCGAATGGCTATCAACACGTACACAGAAAATTTAAGGAAGAACATGAAATTATTTTTTCGCAGTTTAATCCCTGCTTTACTCATTGCGCTTGCGTGGCCCACGCAAGCGGACGGAGCCGAGATGGATTTGACCGGCCTATGGAAAGCGTACCGTAACTTCGGATCGGAAGTGCAAGGCGAGTTAATCGTCACACGTACAAACAAAACGTTGCAGGCCGACATCGCCGGGCATTCGTTTAGCATGGCACTAACGCAAAAAACACAGCCTGTTGCGTTTAGCGTGCCCGGCAACAAGGGCTCGTTTGAGGGTTACATTAACGGCAATGAACTCAGCGGCCAGTGGACACAGCCCGCTCCTGTTCAAGTTGGACAGAAAATGACCTCTCCGGTCCACTTCACGAAAACAAAATCAAACCAGTGGACCGGCATGGTTCGCCCACGACAAAGTGAATTTACCTTCTACCTGCCCGTGACTAAAGATGAAGACGGTACGTACCGCACATTCTTGAGAAACCCTGACAGAAACCTCGGTGTGTATCAGAACATCAAGCGCATTGAGGTGGAAGGTGATCGCTTAACGTTTGTTGGCCCGTCTCGACGTAGCGGCGATGAGCAAACATATTTTGAAGGCGTGTTACATCGCGATGAAGACTACTTTTCAGTATCCATGAGCGCCTACCGTGGTGGTACATACGATTTTCACCGTGTTGAAGATACTGGCAACAGCACATTTTTTCCTCGCGGAGAAAACCCAGAGCCTTACATGTATTCGGTACCCGTAGCCGTAAATGACGGTTGGAAAACTGCACATTTAGAAAAAGTTGGAATACGCTTCGACCCGCTAAAACAAATGATCGAAAAAGAAATTGACCCCGCCGCAACGTCAGTCAACGATCTCGATTTACACGGCATACTAATCGCGCGTAAAGGCAAACTCGTTTTCGAGCAGTATTTTAACGGCATGCATCGCAATCAACCTCACGACACCCGCTCTGCTAGTAAAAGCATGGCATCACTACTGGTAGGTGCAAGCATGCAGGCCGGTTTTGAAGTCAGTCCGCAAACCAAAGTGTACGAGTCCGTCTCGCCAGATGTAACAACCATGACACTCGATGCGCGCAAAGACATGACACTGGAACACTTGCTTACCATGTCATCCGGGTTTTACTGCGACGACAACGATGACGACGCACCCGGAAACGAAAATACGATGCAAGAACAGCAGGGCAAGCCAGACTGGTATCGCTACACATTGGCTCTGCCAATGGCTTATGAGCCAGGTGAAACGGCTATTTACTGCAGCGCGAATTCAAATTTAATCGGCGCTGTGCTCCGTGCGACAACTGGACAACCCGTCTCGGAACTGTTTGCGCAGCACATTGCTCAACCTTTGGATATCAAGCGCTACTACCTTGGCCTACAGCCAACCGGTGAAGTGTATCTTGGCGGTGGCGCTCAGTGGTTGCCCAGAGATTTTATGAAAATTGGCCAGCTAATGTTGAACAACGGCACCTGGAACGGAAAGCGAATTGTGAGCAAGCAGTGGGTTAAAAACTCTATCGCATCACAGGTCGAAATCGACGGCCGCGAATACGGCTATCAATGGTGGATTACCGAGTATCCCTATAAAGATCGAAGCGTGCGAGCATTTTTTGCCGGTGGTAACGGTGGCCAGGTGGTTATGGGTATTCCCGAGCTTGATCTGTTAGTCACGTTTTTTGGCGGCAACTACAGTCACCGGATGTCGCGGTATAGCAACGACGTTCTGATTCCAGACTACATTCTCAAAGCGGTCGACGAGTAGACCAGAATCAAATTAAGCGAGGCCCGACTCGCTACGGAGCGTCGCGGTTTAAGGGAAGCGAAGCACACCGGAAGGAACCACCGCTTTTGGGCGTGTCTGCAAAGACAATCTCAATAACGTCAAGCCCATGTTCCCTCAGCGTTTCGTTGATCCTTGTCGCGGCACTTCTCGAAATGACCGTTTGTGAGTCCAGCGACAAGACGTTAGTCGACAAGATTTGTTGCTCGGCTTTGGTTACTTCGATCCAGTCGTAGGTGTCACGTATGGCATCAGGTATTTGTGCCATGCCATCCGGGTAGATCAACGCCTTGCCTTTTCCCAAGGGAACAAAAGCGCAGTCCAAATGAAGAATGTCCTCACCATGGGACTCACCGCGCAGAGGAACCTGAATCACCTCGTACCGGTCGCCAAAGCGTTCATGTAAGAACGCCACGCCCTCTTCGTTTGAGCGTTCGCCCGTTCCCACAAAAATGAAGTTTTGGTCAACCACCACGTCGCCGCCTTCAAGGACGGCCGTGTCAGGAACAACCAGATAGCTCGATTCGGGCAACGCCTGAATAATACGTTCGATTCCACGCCATTCATTCGCTCTGCACGATGTCGCCATACGCATGCGTACAAACACGTCGCTTATCACAACGCCAATGTCGCGGGGAGTCAGTTGATCTGGAACACCGTCAACGGGTTCCGGAACAATCACCTCAACACCGTGGTCTTCAAGCGCCGACTGGAAACTTTGAAACTCGGGTATCAGCCTTTCACGAGTTGGTCTTAGCGATTCGTCTGTTAACCATTCCCGTTGTTTTTGATTTATCGGCTCGGGCAAGACAAAAGTGTGGGGCGAACCAATCACGACGCGCCGCAGTCGGCCTGTTTCTGAGTCGACCCATACTGAATTAGTGCTCATACGTTTTCTATTTTGCTAAATGAGGAGCGTAATAGTGCCTGAACGTCATGAAAAATCCATGATGAGTGAACATAAAACGATAATGAGGGTCCACGTCATACAAAGAACAGGACTCTGATTAACCTCGTTTTATCTCAGTCACGACATAACCCTTAAGGCTTCAGACAAGATGGAAACAGCGTAGCTCAACCGCCCGTCGATTGGGTTGGGTTCGCCTGAGAAGATGCTGCCACGGGTTTAACGAGTAACAGTGCGATGAATGCGCACACTCCCAGAATCGCCGCCAGCATAAACGCAGCACCCGGGAAATACACTGAGGCTGATTCCCGGGTATAGAACGACAGCGTTGTGTTGTAGACAAGAGGCGCGATCAGTGAGGACAGTGCCGCCATGCTGCCGTTAAAACCTTGCAGCTCACCTTGCATGTCTTTGGGCGTTCGCCGCGACATGAGCGCATTAATGCACGGCATGGCCATAGCCTGAATGCCAATGAATAAACACATGAATAACGCAAAGGTACCGCTGCGTACAAAGCCAAACAGCATCAAGCCAACGAGACCAACTGATATTGCCAAAAAGGCCGCTTTGCGCTCGCCAAATTTACTCACCAGATGACTGAGTAAATACGTTTGGGCAAACGCCATCGAAATACCAACCAGAGTGAGAGATATACCAACCATACGGCTATCCCAGCCGAATTGAATAGGCGCGAAATAAGCCCAACTAACCGGGTACACATTGGAGCACGTGATCCAAAGCAGGTAAACCACCGCAATGCCAAGAACACTCGGGATCTTTTTGAGACTTAGTAACGCACCCAGAGGATTAGCACGCTTTAACGAAAAGCGACGCTTGTTTTCCTCAGGCATAGTTTCCTCAAACACAAAAAAACCGTACACAAACGTTACGAAAGCCATGCCTCCAGCCACAAAAAAGGGCAAGCGTGTCCCATAACCTCCAAGAAGACCGCCAACGGCCGGGCCGATCACAAAACCAACGCCAAACGCCGCGCTAACCAAGCCAAAGCCTCTGGCCCGGTCGACGTCAGACGACATATCGGCCATGGCCGCATTGGCTGGTCCGAAAATTGCGCCCAAGGCACCGGCAATAGACCGTCCAACGAACAGCCAGATAATATTCTGGGCGAAACCCATCACGACAAAATCGATGGCAAAGCCCATGAGGGACAGCAAGAATACAGGTCGCCTGCCGTAGCGGTCGCCCAAATTGCCCACCAAGGGACCCATAAGAAACTGAAATACCGCGTAAGACGCAGCCACAAAACCACCAAGCAACGTCGCCTCAGAAAGGCTAATGCCTTCCAGTTCAACAATCAGCTCAGGCAGTACGGGCATGATGATGCCAAAGCCTGCCGAGTACGTGAAAACAGTCAGCAGGACGAATCGGGTAGCCCGTCTTTTAGCGGCGACATCCATTCAGGTTAAGGCCTCTATCAGACGCAGCTTTAAAACCGTTGAGCGTCCCGGTCTGGATTTGTGGCTTTGTGAACGCATTGCATGACTGTAAGCGGACACGACAGCGATAATAATTACAGCCACTGAATATCAAACTCTCTGATATTAATCGTACTGGTCGAAGGCAAGACAGATTCATCTTTTGAATCTATCGTGAACTCAGCTTCGCAACGCGCCCACTGTGGTTTCATATTGGCAGGATTCAGCCTGACTTTGTCGGTTCGTCGGTCAACAGCGGTCGCCACACCTTCAATGTCGGGTAGCTCACCCGAATTGCCCATTCTTGCCTGCACCAGTTCTTGCATGAGTCTTACGAGCTTGTTGCCGGTAGAAAAAGTTGTGCGCTCCAGTTCTACAAAGAGCGATGAATTTTCAGCCAACCCGCGATGTGTTTGCAAATAAGTTCCGGGCACCGGGTCGGCTCCTTCCACGACAAACAAAGAAACAGTTTGCTCGACGCTTTCATTGGACTGCGCTTTGAAGTCTAGCCACGCACCGACCAAACACGTCCAGACTGCATCAGAACTGCTTTTCATTTGATCACGCAACGCTTCTGTCGAAAGACTCTGGCCGTAAAGACGCGACCGCATCTCTTCACTTACCGCTTGTGAAATCGCTTCAAACGTTCGAAGACTGTCGTCAACGTTGGGAAAACCAACCACTTGTCCGTCGGGAGAAACGATAAAATCGGGTCTTGTGTAGTAGTCGGCCATGATTAACTTCATGTTGGCGCGAACCCCGGCCGGATACGTGGAAACCAGAACCTGTTCACCTTCGAACTCGATAGGCGTCACGTTAGTGAACGATACAAACAAATGGTCTTTAAGTTCGTCGTACGGCTCAACCATCAGGTCGTATTTGAGCTTGATGGCTTTACCCTTAAGCTGAGTTGTTTCACGCACGTTTAGTCTGGCAGGTGCGTCCCAGGCAAAGGTTATCGGCGCCGAATTTGGTTGCGCGTTGGATAAGGTCGTATCTTCGGGTGCAGGCGAACAAGCGGCGATACACGCAACTGAAAGACCCAGAGACAGGGCTTTCAAACAGTTGCCAAACATAGCGACTCCAAGCGACGGTACAGCACGAAATAGTGCAGAGCCAGAGCATACACGCTCGAAGTCTTAAAAACGAAAGGCGGCGGAGCCAGATCCTGGAGCCGTGGAAACTCCAGAATCTGCTACCCGACTAGGAGGTTTTTTTGTTCCGCTTGTATTCAGCTTTGTAGGCGTCGAACTCTTCGCGGGTGATAACGGCGTCGCCGTTAGCGTCCATCTTGGCCATTTTGTGGGCTTTCTTCTTGCCCAGTTCGTCGGCTGAAATCACACCGTCAGCGTTTTTATCGTAGTGGTCAAACCCACCGGCAAAAGCAGGAGCCGAGAGGGCAACAACGCCGAGTATCGTCAGTATTTTCACTTTCATCGTAAGATCCTCATTGAGATTTGGGGTTTCAATTGCAGCGATTTGCTGTACGAACAGTTTCGCACATGGACCATGCAAAGAGACTTGCGATCGCGTGATTTCGTCGCGACAGCCACGCGACTGGTCGCAAAACCTAGAGATTTAGGAGTTTGGCCTAGAGAAAAAACCCAGTCTAAACCGAGTCTTACCTAAGCTAACTATGGTGTGAAAGTGGCCTTACTGACCGGCACAAGTTCAACCAGGTCCTTGTCACGCAGGCCAACAAGGAGAGGTTCACCCTGTTCATTAACCCGAAACTCGCCGTATCGTGCCGCCTCGTATACCTCGGCCGTGCCTTCCTGAAAAAAGAACGCGTTGGTCGCAAATTTGACGATGCCAGACCGTATACGAAAGGCCAGGTTAATGTGCGACTCGGCCGACTCTGGCGTCGTTGCGACGCCCGCAAAATGCCCTACTCCATTTTCGTCTAATTCGAGAACGGCCCAGCCATCCTCGGCGGCCACTTTGTTACGCCAAATGCGGCCCGACTCAATACGTTTTGGGAGTGCCTTCCTAAGCTGGGTGGCCGCTTCGAACCATAGAGCCATGTAGTCACCCTGCATCAACGACCGGGGGTCAAACGGAGCGAGCTCCAGAAAAACGGTGCGACCGGTACTGAGGTGCTGCTCTTTGTCGTAAATCGAGGCGTTAACCGCAATAAGAATTAGGGCCAGAGCCAGAAATGCGATGACGTTTTTAATCATGTTTTCGACTCCTGTGAACCCGTTTCAAGCGACCGTGAGTTCGACAGTTTATCCAGTGCGTTTTCCGGCAAGACGAAACGCAAGACCAGCAGGCTGGTGCCAAGCGCCATGAACACGCCGGACTTCACTAACAGCGTTTGCTCGAGTTGATAATAATAGGAAGTGAAAAACCCGAGCAAGGCAACGAACCCAATACTGGTCAGCACGCCGTTGCTGCCCGAAAAACCGAGCAACATTAAAATGACACCGATCGTGATACCGGGAATATTGAAGGACATGGCCCCTAGCCCAATCGCGGCCAACACAAGCCAACGCTGCTGACGCGTGTTTAACGAGTAGCGACGCATGACGCCCCAAACCGTATAAAGCAACACCAAAAACACCAGCAGCTTTCCAACCAGCGGTAGCTCATACCATTCGGCGTCTGCCGGGCCAACACCGACCGCCGCTCGCAGCGCTGTGGCATGTATACCCAACATTGGAAACGTTGCTACAACACCCACAGCCAGCGTAGCGCCGTAAGCCAACGCTGTATTGCGATCAACCTGATTTGGAAAGAGATACTCGTTAAGCCACACGGACGATACGGCAAACATAACGGTGCCGGCGACCAGATGGTGAAGTTCCGGACGCTGAAGTGCAATGAACACGCACACTACAACAATGCACGACGACCAAACGCGGTGAACGTAGCTTGGAACGACAATGCTGAGCGCGGCCTGAAACAGGGCCAGTGCCCAGAAAAATTCAGTATCAGGTTTGTTAAACGTCTGGAACAGAGCCAGTACAATCAGTCCTTGCCCAGCCAAGCTAAGCGCTAACGCGCTGTGTTCAAAAAAATCGTTGCGAACTTTTTTTAACGCGACAATAGCCAAGAAAATTAGCACGGCCCCCGTCGCGTACAACCCGGGCCTACTGTCGAACAAGTCTCCAAAGGCCACTCCCAGTGCCCCAAGCAAAAACAACGACGCAAGCCAGCCTGATGCGGCCAGCAACAACTTCACAAACCACGGCGAGTCCGCCTCTGGTGATTCAGGTGCATCACCGGAGACGAGGCCGGCTCTTTCAAGTCGCTGCCAGACACTGTTTGGGAAACTGTTCATCCGGCCTCCTCAAACATCGCCTTTTGAGTTTTACGCAGCCACACGGCTGCGCCGGTTCCCATAGCGATAATGGCAATGGCCATGAAAAGAAACTGACCTCCACCTCCCGTAAACCGATCAAAGACCTGAGCAATTAGAAATGCCAACACGACAGCACCGCCCGCGAAGCACGCCGCAGCCAACATGAATAAATCGGGTCGACGATAGCGATAGAAATACACCATCAACACGGCAAGCCCTGACCAGACCAAAACAAGAACGGGTACCAGAGAGTCAAAGCGCGACAGGATTGCCTCAATCGCAACCAGCGTGAAGGGAATGCAGGCTGCGATAGCGAGTAGTCGTGGGGACCACACGTCCTGAAGCCACTTGCTGTACGGCATACGCCACTCCCAGATCAGCAACGCCAGTCCGTTAAGCAGCAGCAATCCGACTCCAACCGTGCGCTCGCTGTTCAAAAGAACGCCAACACTTGGACGAAAAGTACTGCAGTACAACATGAACGCTATGTTTAACAGCGCTATAAACATGAGCCATAGCGGGGTAAAACGGGCGATCACAGCCCAAGGCAACATGAGCACCGCCCACACGGCAAAAAGCTGCCACGGGTCGGCTCCGGTTTGATAGGTCTGCCCGTAAAGCGCCAAAAGCACACCGAGTAAAATACTCGCAACAAACAGTGATACTTTGCCAATGCGCTCCTTCTTGCCGCCGAACCAGGCATAACAGCAAACGGCGACGACTATTAAGGCCTGTATCAAACCGAACTGGGTAAATCGTCCCATCGCCTCCCAGTTGTATGCCACGAAGAACAATACGCCGGCAGCCATGGTCGATGCACCTAGCCACAGCAACAGGTTGTCGATGAAGGTTCGCCAGCGAGCAAGGTCAGGGGCAATGCCCGCTTCACTCAGCGCCTCGGGCACTTTTGCACTAATAATGTCGCCGCGCTGCACGAGAGCCAGAAATTGTTCGCGATCGGAAGCCATGTAAACCTTAAACGAAACCGACGCCGAACGTCGCGCCCATTGCCAGCGCGACCAAACCTAAAGCAATACAATACCAGTTACGCCTGCGCTCAACGGAAGCGCCGCGGGCCATTTTCATACCAACAGCACCAATCACGACGGCAATAACACCCAGTATAAGCAGCCACGAAGTAACAAATAAAAAGGCAAATCCGACGTTGGATTCTGGGTCGGCAATAAACTGAAACGCAATGGCTCCAGCTACCAGTAGACCCAGGAGAACAAATAACGACACCACCACCGCCAGTTGTGAAACCAGCTGTGCCGAAGTAGAAATCGGTGTCGGTGTTGTCATGTGCAAACCTCAATTTCAACCAGACCGGCAGTGAGTGGCGCTTTGCTGCCACCCCCTTCGAAACAAATAAGTGGATAGGGGCGCCATCTTGGCGCGAAAGGGTATTCAATCATTTCGTCGCGGCAAACTATCGTGCTATCGACTCTGCTAGTGCCCAAGCTACTGACCTGAAAATAGTTTCAAGATAAGCTTATGTGACTCGAACCCAATGTGACTCGAACCCAAGGTCACTCGGCCTAATGTCACCGGACTCGACTATCTCGAACGTCACTCCTTTCGAGTAACCCTCATCTACTTCAAGACCATTGTCGTTAAGCCCACGTTAACCGGGAAAGGCATATATTACCGCACTCTAGCGTTTGCGCATAAAATAATGAGCAACGAACCACTCTTTACCCTTATTCGTGGCGAAAAATTCACCACATGCCATGAAAAACATGCGCCATCGCTGAAACCAGACGCGCGCCTGATCTTGACCGTAAGTTTTTTCAAACGCCGGGATAATCTCTTTGCGTGCAGAGTCCTGTCGATCGAGCCAGGCATAGGCCGTTCGTGAATAGTGCATTCCGGAAACATCCCAGCTTTGTTCGAGTATCAGGTCGTTTTGAAATTCCGCGAGCGTATGTCGTGCAGGCATAATACCGTTGGTGAAAAAATAACGGGCCATCCAGTCCTGCTGATCTTTGACGTCAAACGGGTACATTACTTTTGCATGACAAAAAATATGTACGAAAAGCGTTCCGTCCGGTTTGAGCCATCGTGCAATTCGCGACAAAAGCTCTTGGTAGTTTCGCATGTGCTCAAACATTTCTACCGAAACAACCCGGTCAAAAACATGCTCGGTATCAAAGTCATTCATATCTGCTGTAACAACCTCAATGTTGCCAAGGCTTCGCGACTGAGCGCGGTCGAGGATAAATGTTTTCTGCTGTGTCGAGTTTGATACCGCCACAATCTTTGAATTTGGAAAACGTCGAGCCATCCACAGCGTCAGACTACCCCAGCCGCAGCCAAGTTCCAGAACGTTGTCACCGTCAACAATACCCGCCCGTTCGCAGGTCAATTCCAACATGTGTTCTTCCGCCTCGGCAAGCGTCGTCGTTTGCGTAGGCCAATAGCACGAACTGTATTTTAAGTGTGGCCCCAAAGCATGGAGAAAAAACTCCACCGGCAGTTCGTAGTGTTGCTCGTTAGCCTCCTCTACAGAGAGCGCTATAGGGCTTCGCTTCAATTCGTCGATAAACGTTCTAAAACGCTGTTGCTGCGCCTCACTACCGCCAGCAAGTTCCTGCTGCAAGCGCCGGTTAATAGATCTTCGCATGCCAAACTTTGTTAACGAATCGGGGATCAGGCCGCGTTCGCATAAATCAATTATACCCATAGCGTTGTTCGTTACTCCGGCTTTTTGCTGACGCTATGACTACGTATTGTAGGCAAATTGCGCAAATACGAATTGAGTTAATTTTGCTTGAAGACCCAGTGCAACGCTACTATGGACTTCAAGATCTGACAACCCTGTCAAACTGATCGAGCACAACAACTGGATAACCATCATGATCACTATTACTTCTCTACACCGGTATCCTGTAAAAGGACTTCGCGGCATAGACGTCAACTCTGCAAGAGTCATGTCTCGCGGTTTTGAATACGATCGTGAATGGATGCTTGTGGACGCCGACAATAAATTCGTCACTCAACGCACCGCAAACTTAATGGCGACTATCTCAACGCAGCTGACCAATACCCACTTGGTACTTGCACACCCGACCATGCCCACACTTTATATTCCGCTTGATCACGTTGATGCTGAACCGGAGAATGTGGTTGTTTGGAAAGACATCTGCACAGCCGTCGACCAGGGAAGCGACAGCGCTGAATGGCTTACCAAGGTACTGGAACCAAACAATACGGGATCAGTGCGGCTAATGAGATTCGCGTTAGATGGCCACCGCCCGGTAGAGCCTGATTTCCTCGCCGACGTTTCGGCAGAAACAGGTTTTGCTGACGGGTATCCTTATCTTGTAGCAAACGAAGCCTCGCTCGAGGCGCTGAACAACAAACTCGACGAGCCTGTGCCTATGAACCGTTTTCGCCCTAACATAGTGGTAAACGGACTACCCGCGTTAATTGAGCACAAACTAAGCGTGTTGGACGTCCCGGATAGAAACGTTTCAATGCTGCTACCCAAGCCATGCCAGCGCTGCAAGGTCACCACGATAAATCAGGACACCGGCGACGTAGCCGAGTCGAGAGAACCACTGCGCACGTTGGTAAAAAGCAATCCGTTTGAAGATTTAGTCGGTGGGTATTTTGGCCAGAACGGCGTTGCCGTCGAAGGCTTGGGCAATTCGCTTGAAGTGGGTGACACAGCTGAGGTCACTTACGCTTAGTGAGCGCTCCAGAGTCATGAACCGTGTTTTTGCTGCGGCACTGCCTGCTGTTCTTGCAGCCAGGTACAGTGTCATTGCGAGCCCGTAGCGCGCGGCAATCTCTTCTCGCTGCCATTTGTCTCAACTAATAAATCCGTCTTAACCTGACGGAGATTGCCGCGCCCGCTTCGCGGGCTCGCAATGACGAGAGCGTTCTGGTAGCGATGGCGAAAGAGTCGTGGTGGCTATGACGAGAGCGTTCTGGTCGTGATGGTGAAAGAGTTGTGGTGGCTATGACAAGAGCGTTCTGTGCAGAATCGTCAACAAGGAACTAAACTAATTCGCAACGGCCACTTATTAATCAAGAGCCAATCACACCTTGTCATTGCGAGCGCGAAGCGCGCGGCAATCTCTTAACTCAACAACCAGAACACTCCGCTTAGCGTCACAACACTGAGTAAGGTGCTTGCACTCAACATGGCGACAATAAGCCGCTCGGAGAATCCAGCGGCTATGCCAACCAGCCCGGCCGTTATCATGCTCGGCATAGCCGACTGAATCACGCTTGCTGTTACAGCAGGCTCCGCCAACGGCAGAAAACATGCAACTAACCAAACCAGAGCAGGGGCGGCCAGCAGGCGTAAAACCAGTCCGCTCACGAGCGGCGTTCGCAGAGAAACGGGAATCGAAAAGCGCAGGGCGAAACCGACGATAAATGCAGCAAGCGGTCCCATAGTCGCGGCCAGTAATTCAAGCGGCTGGACTGACCAGTCAGGCAGCGTTTCGGAAGTCATCAGTCCAACGGCCACCAGTAACACCGGAAACGGCACAAAACTAAACATTTTCCGAACAACGTTGCTGACGTTGACAGTCTCAGCGCCAGAGTTCTGACCGCCCCATATCGCCACAACAATCGGAGCGTAAATCGCCAGCGCCAGGAAATTACCGAACTGGTCGTACAACGCACCGTATGCCACGACAACGTCGTTAGTAAATACATTGAGCAAGGGCAGCCCAAGGTAAGCCGAGTTGCTTAAGGGCACCACCAATAGCAGCGCCCCGGTGATACGGTTAGACCACTTGTAAATTCGACTCAGAATCCAAACGGCAAGCGCGCTTCCAAGGATAACCAGCCAGGCCGAGGCGACCGGCACCAGAGCATTAGCGTCCAAAACCAGACCCGGTACTTTTAAGAGAATCATGGCTGGCAAGGCCACGTTAATGATGAAGGCGTTGAGATACTGAGGGGTTGAAGCACCCACCCAGCGAAAGCGTGAAGCCAGTAATCCTGCAACGAAACCGGCGGATAACAGCACAAACGTCATGCTAGTCGATCCAGTCGTTGAGTATCGCCGCCAATCGGTGCGCCGCACGTCGAATAACAACCAGTCACAATTATTTTTTTCTGAAGGTTTTTTAAGACGTGCGTCATGAGAAAACTACTTTGCCGCATGAGCTCGATAAAAAACGCCACGGTCAGGTTTCTAGCGCGCCGAACTAGACTGCCAATTCATCAAGCCGGGCCTGAATCAAATCGAGACGTAAATCGGCTGAGGCACCCGGCGATGTTCGTTTTTGCAGGCTGTCCAACGGTGAAAAATCGGTGATCTCGTCAAGACCGTCTTTTACAAGACGATACGCCTGTCTGAACGGAATGTTGCTGGCTGCAAGTTCCACCGCCATATCGGTGGCAAACATGCCTCGGTCAAAAGCGTTTTCCATCTGCTCGGGATGAAACTTCAACTCTTGCAATAACGCCGGCACGAGCTGCAGCGCCTCAATAGCGTGTTCTGTTGCCCGCAACATAGGACCCTTGGTGTTTTGCAGATCACGCTGGTAGCCACTAGGTAGTGATAAAGTGGCCGTCAGCTCCGTCATTGCACCTTGAACCGTACCGAAAGCGCCTCTGAGCAGTTCAATCACATCCGGATTACGCTTGTTCGGCATGATGGATGAGCCGGTAGTGTAGGTTTCCGGCAGCGACACGAAATTAAACTCAGCCGTAGTAAAAAGACTCAAATCCCACGCCAGACGACGTACATCCAGCAAGGCTTGAGACAGCGCACTCAACGCCTGAAGCTCAAACTTGCCGCGACTGTTTTGAGCGTAAACAGGGTTCACTTGCATACGCCCAAAGCCAAGCTCCTGTGTGGTCAGTTCACGGTCAAGCGGCAAATTAACGCCGTAACCTGCCGCCGTGCCCAGGGGATTGCAGCTCACCCAGTCGCTGGTTTGCTGTGCCAGCCAGGCGTTATCGACAAACGCCTCGGCGAATCCGGCAAACCACATGCCAACGGAGGATACGACCGCACGCTGAAGGTGGGTATAACCCGGCATAGGTTGGTTTTTACTCTCATCGGCTCTGTTCAAACAAACCGCCGCTATTTGAGCACTCACGGACTTAAGCGTGGAAAGCCTGTCCAGCAAATATAAACGTGTGGCTACGAGCACCTGGTCGTTACGACTGCGACCGGTGTGTATTTTACCGCCGAGATCACCCGCCCGTTCGGTTACCCAGTGCTCTATCGCCGAATGCCCGTCCTCGAATTCGTCGGTTAGCTCAAGCTTACCGCTAACGAAATCTTCGCCTACCGAAACAAGTGCTTCGCACATCGTAGTCACTTCTGCGTCTTCAAGCACGCCGATACTGCCAAGCCCTTTAACGTGCGCCACAGAAGCCTGCACATCGAAAACGAACAGCTGCTGGTCAAGCAGAACGTCGTTGCCGGCCAGAAAACGCATGATGCGTTCGTCCAGCTGTGAGTCGTTACTTTGCCAAAGAGGTTTAGCCAAAACGAATGCCCTCGAATTCATTTAGCCCGCAGGCGAGATTCATGTTTTGCAACGCTTGAGTAGCCGCGCCTTTTAATAAATTGTCGAGCGTACAGTGAACTACGGCGCGTAAGCCGTCATCACTGACGGCAAAACCACCCAGTGTTGCGCCTGACTTGCCTACCGCCGCATTCACCATAGGCACGTCTTCTGTCATTTCGATCATCGCTTCTGACGCATAGGCTTGCGCGTACCGACTCTGAAAATCGCCAAGAGACAACGGACTGTTAAAGCGAATGTTTACGGTCATGAGTATGCCACGGAAGAACGACGCCACATGGGGCGTGAAGTGAACAGGCGACTCAAGTTGCCGGCTGACTTCGCGCTCGTGTATGTGGTCAATGGTTTTGTACGGAATAATATTCTTGTCGAGCGTACTCGGATTGTTGTAGCGAGACTTTTTAGTACCCGCTCCGCTGTAACCAGAAACACCAAAACACGACGGCGGGGTGTCCAGTAAATCACGCACGGGGTGCAGTGCAAGCTGCATCGCGGTTGCGTAGCAGCCTGGATTACAAATGCGTCTCTGATTCGCGGCTTTGTCGCGCGTAAGCTCTGGCAGCCCGTAGTACCAACTGTCATCAAAGCGGTAGTCGGCGCTCAGGTCGATGACCACGGTTGATTCTGGCAACACGGCCTCGTAGTCGGACGCGAGACCGTTCGGCAGCGCCAGAACGACAATGTCTGCGTTACGCTCGGCAATATCTTCGTGTGTCAGTCGCTCAAACTGTAGCGAACTGGAACTGCCCGGCACGGCACGTCGCAATAGCTGTCCGGCTAGCGCTCTGGAGCTTGCGTAAGCCAACTCAAACTCGGGGTGTCCCTGCAGCGCTCGTATGAGTTCGCCACCGACGAATCCGCGTGCGCCAATCAATCCTACCTGTTTCATTCTATCGCCTCGCCCAGCGTCGCAGCCGTTTGGTCGGCCACCTCAACGCAACGTTGTACCCGGTTCATGTCGTCAATGCCATACCAGAACACGTTCCAGCTGTCGGTCTTAAGAGCTCCGTCAGCCTGACGAAAGTAAAAAGAGTTAATCGGATTGTTTGGTCGAGCCCGCCAAAAAAGACTCTCGTGCCCCGTCCGAACTGCGTCCCAGACGGCTTTACCGAGGCCTTCACCCTGAGCTTTGTCAGTAACGGCAAATTTATCCAGCCACGGTAACCCGTCGTTATCAGTAATCACGGCTGCCGCGCGATAGTTTTGACTAACGTAAGCCGAAAGCAAAGGTTTGTGTTCCGAGTAGTCACTGACCAGCCTGCGACCAAAGCTCGATTCGATTAGCTCGCGCAGCTGACGCTGGTCGACGTCGTTCCAGTCGCCGTATTTGAGAATGGACTCACCTACGCGAATCAGGGTGCCAGACCCTTTGTGAGTAAACAGTTCTCGTGCCAGGTAATCAGGATGCGTAATTGAGACCGACGAGGTAGGAGGCAAGTCATGCAGCAAACTGGCAATTTGCTCTACTTTTAGACGCATGCCGGAATGCAGCCATTCCTGCGCCAACAGGTCATCAAGGTCTGTCGAGAGGTTAACCGACGAAATAACCCGGTCGTGCTGATTCAGGATACCGCCTGTCTCGGTCAGGAAAATCACCTTGTACGGCTGCACAGCGCGCACCAGCGCATTGGTGACCACGTCGGCGTTGATGTTTACAATTTGTCCGTCGGCTGTTTCACCCAGTGGCGAAACAATTGGCAGCATGCCGCCGTCAAGACAATGACGTATGACGTCGAGATTGACGTCTTTGATTTTTCCGACCATACCGTATCGGCCGTCATCCAGAATTTCGGCTTCCAGCACACCGCTGGTTATAGAGGCCGCCGGCGTATTGGACTTGCGCAGCGTCTCGACGATGTTCATGTTTTCCTGCAGGAACACTTTACGTGCGTATTTGAGCACTTCAGGCGTTGTTACCCGATAGCCGTCAACGACCTGGGAGTTAATACCGTGTTCGGCAAGCTTGGCGTTAAGCTGAGGTCCCGCACCGTGCACCACGATAGGCGTCAACCCCACTCTTTGCAGGAAAACGAGCGCCGACGTCAGCGCAGGAAGCGCTTTTTGCAAAATTGCACCACCGACTTTAACCACCGCGAATTTGTCTGCATCAAGATCTGAATAGCGCCGCAGGTACTGTTGAATTTCTTGCTCGCTACCTATTGTATTGAGCAGTCGATGAATAATTTCGCGAGTTTGCTTATGCGCTGCCATATTCAAGTATCCGCTGGTAGTGAGCTGTCATTAAATCCAGTTGATTACAGTCAACCCATTCGTCGGCGGTATGCGCCTGAGCAATATCACCAGGGCCCCACACAACCGTGTCGCAGCCGGCACCAGCAAACAACGCCGCCTCGGTCCAAAAGTCGACAGCAGGGCCGACCGGGCCTTGCAGATATTTAACCAAATCGTCGGAGGTTGGCGTCAACGCCGGCGCGATAAAGCCCGGCGTCATCTCCGCCTTCTCATAACGTTCCGTTAGTGTGTTGAGCGTTTGCAAAAGCTCTCTCTGTGACGTGTCAGGGAGAGAGCGTAGTCCAAATTTAAGCTCAGCCGATGGCGCAATCATGTTGGGTTTGATACCGCCGTTTAGCGTGCCAACATTAAAACGAATGCCTTCAAGATTCGCATAGCTTTGAGCCTCTTGGGAACTGGCCCAGCTCAGAGCCTTGTGACTCCAGTCAACGGCCTGGTGCACGGCGCTGGCGCCAATACCGCTTTGCGCCGAAGCGTGTCCTGCCGCTCCTTTAAACCTTACGGTTCCGGTCACAATGCCGCGATGAGCACGCACAATTTCGGCTTTGGTGGGCTCGGCCACAACAATAGAATTAAAGGTGTTATGCGCAGCCAGGTACGTTTTAATGCAGTGACTGTTGCCCGCCTCTTCATCAGAGGTAAAAAGCAGAGCGACATCTCCGTCAGTCGCAAGGGCCGCGGTAAGCATACAAGCCGCCGCGCCTTTGATGTCACACGCGCCCAAGCCCACAGCTCGCTCATTGCGTACTTCCAGCTCAAAGGAACTTCGGGTCCAGTCATTGGTAGCCGGCACAGTGTCCATATGAAAGTTGAACAACAAAGAGGGCTCACCGCGCACAGACAGAAGGCTCAGTCGACCTTCTCCGTGATTCCAAAGCGTGTGTTTGAAATCGGGCAGCGTTTGCTGCAGGTAGCTGTAGAGTCCGGCCTCGTCAAACGCTCGAGGTGGGTTAGTCGTATCAAAGCTAACGAGCTTTTCAAGGTGGCGTAGCACCTCGCTTCGAAGTGTATGTGCCATTAGTCAGTCTTGCTCGCGCCATTCACTTCAGCCCAAAGCGCCGAGCTTTGACCAAACAGTTTTATGAATCCTTCAGCTTCTTCAACCGTCCAGTCGCATGTTTGGGCATAGCCTGCGTTGCTGGTGGTTAACAAATGCGGCGATTCAATTGCAACAGCCTGCGCCATGCCACCCGCCGTATGTACCGTAACGGTGCCGTTAACGCAGCTCTGTGACTGGGTTAAATACGCCTCAAGATCACGTTTGAGAGGGTCGTAAAAAAAACCTTGATAAACGAGCTCTATCCACATCGTCGAAACGCTGTCCTTAAACGAATTTTCCTGTAGGGGACTTGTCGCCTCTTCCAATGCACGGTGAGCCGCATGCAGCGCCGTGATACCAGGCGCTTCAAATACAATTCGCCCTTTCAGGCCCACGGTCGTATCGCCGGTATAAAGACCTCGTCCGACGCCGTAAGCGCCAAACTGGTGATTAAGGGTAGACAAAATTTCAGGTCCGCTCATCGCTTTGCCGTCGAGCTTCACCGGGACTCCTTGCTCGAACGTGACCTTTACTCTCAAAGGTTCCGAGGGCCAGTCGCCTGGGGAGCGAGTTAGCACGCGCGCCGCTTCATCGGGTTCTTGCCACTGATCAATTTCAGATCCGGATAAAGTAACACCCATCAAATTTTCATTAATAGTATATCGGTCGGTCTTGTCGGGCACGTCAAAGCCCAGCTCTTCCAGTTTCGCTTTCTCGTACTCTCGAACATTGAGATCTTTTTTCTGAATGGCCCGAATGGGGGCAATGATGTTGTAGTTACCCAGCGTTCGAACCGTTAAATCAAAACGCACTTGATCGTTGCCCATGCCAGTACAGCCGTGAGCAAAATTGCGCGTACCCAATTTGTCACACAGCGCCAGTGACGCCTTCACAATCACATAGCGGTCGGAGCATAGCAGTGGGTACTGAGACTGGTACCAGCCGCCGGAGCGTATAAGTGGGACCAGAACTTCGTCCCACACTTCATTTGATGCGTCTACGCAGTGATGTTTCACAGCGCCAAGAGCCAGTGCCCGCTTCTCAATGCTGGCAACCTCTTCCCGACTAACGCCGCCGGTGTCTACAAACAACGTATGAACGTCATAGCCCTGCTCGCGTAACCACGGCACACAAAAACTGGTATCGAGGCCGCCTGAAAAGGCGAGTACGACGGGATCGGTCATGTAATTACTCCTGATAGTCTATTTATAGACGTGTCATGTTTTAGAGGTGTATTCAAGTTCTTCTGGAGCGATTGGCGCGGCGTCAAACTAACGTTCAATTAAAACCGTGTTACCGACAAAACGAGTCAGTCTGCGACCTGCACCAGTCTAACCAGCCACAAGCCGGGTCATAAGTGCTTTTTGGACGTGTAGTCGATTCTCGGCTTCGTCAATGGCAACACAGTAGTCAGAGTCCATCACTTCGTCCGTCGCTTTGACGTTTCGACGCAGCGGCAAACAGTGACTGAAGCGCGCGTTGTCAGTCAACGACATTTTGGCCTGGTCAACGATAAAATGTTTATTGCGGTCACGCATGGGTTTCTCTTCTTCCCAACGACCAAAATACGGTATGGCGCCCCAGCTTTTTGCGTAAACAAAATCGGCTCCGGCATAAGCCGACTCGATGTCGTGACTAACCGTTAGCTCGTGTCCGTGCGCGGCGCTGAAATCTCTTGCCCCTTCCATGAAGCGTTCATCCAGAAGGTATTCCTCATTGGGACACAGGAGCGTTACATCCATGCCCATTTTTGTCGCAATAAGCAGGGCCGAGTTAGCCACCGCTGTATTGAGCGGTTTTGGGTGGTAGGTCCAGGTCAGCAGGAACTTGCGATTTTGCACCTGGCCAAAGTGTTCCTGCATGGTCATAGCCAAAGCCAGTTCCTGACACGGATGAACAATCGTCTCCATGTTTATCACAGGAACCGTTGCATGTTCCGCGAAGGAATTAATAACCCGGTCCTGGCGATCAAGCTTCCAGTCTTCAAATTTAGGAAAACAACGCACCGCAATCATATCGCAGTAGCGAGACAGCACCTTGGCCGCCTCTGCGACGTGTTCTTCTGCCGTGCCGTCCATTACTTCGCCAAAGTCGAACGCCAACGGCCAGGCATCTTTCCCGGGTGTTAGAACAATGGCTTTACCGCCGAGCTGATGAGTGCCCAGCTCAAATGATGTGCGTGTACGCATGGAATTATTGAAAAACAGGAGCGCGATACTTTTGCCTTTCAACGTGTCGTTGCAAGGATCCTGTTTTAATTCTGCAGCAAGCTTGAGCAGGCTTTGCAGCTCTTCCTGACTCCAGTCTTCGGTCGATAAAAAATGCTTCATGCAAACTCCATATTATGTTGCACTATGATAAATCCCGGGCATAAAAAAAACCCGACGATTAAGCCGGGTTTTAAATACACTCGCATTCAAGTACTAACCAGCCTCGGATAAATCTCCGGAATTGCGCCGCATGGAGCGGCGGGGAACAATATGAACTGGGTACGTTAAATGCATTGCTGCCTCTTTCTCATCACGGTTGCGGATAAGTACAACCGTGGATTAAATGTGACACGGAGTTATGGTGAGTTGCAATAATTGCTTATGAAACCGTAACTAAAACCAGTCTAGAAACGATCCATTTTGCTAACGCACCAATTTAGTGCATGAATCGACCCAAAAACTCAGGGATTCTCCTTAATTTATATGAACGACATGGCTTCATTTGCATCACTATGGTTTCAGATGCACCCGTTGCACTGCGATGCAACAAACCTTATCTTGGGACCATACAGCAAATCTGCGCAGTTCCGGCCTGTTTAACGGGTTGATTGTCAGCCAATATTGGCAATCAAACGTTGGCTAAACGGATACAAGGAATGTCTAGAAGCCAGATCGTATAACTGTTTCGAACCTGTGCGCGATCAACGATCCGTACACCCACTTTACGTAATAGCGTAACTAATCCCGACTGAGGATTCCGTGAGGAATGTTCACTTGGCTTACTGACGGAGTACCGATTGAAACGTACTAATGGCATGTATAACAGCGCCTTTGAAAAAGACAGCTGTGGCTTTGGTCTGATCGCGCATCGTTTTGACAAGCGCGCCCATCATCTGGTTACGTCAGCCGTGGACGCGCTTAGCCGCCTGACACACCGCGGTGCCGTTGCAGCCGACGGGAAAACCGGCGACGGATGCGGTTTACTGCTCCGCCACCCCGAGACGTTTTTACGCACCGTTGCTGAAGAGCTCAACTTTGAGCTGAACGAATTGTTTACAGCTGGAGCTGTATTTCTACCGTCTGACGAAGCGATGGCCGAACCGGCTCGCGCTCGTATTGAGTCCGAGCTTCGTGGCGTCGACCTGGAACCAGCCGGATGGCGCGAGGTACCCATCAACGCCGATGCCTGCGGAGAAGAAGCTCTACGGACGCTACCCAAAATTGAACATGTTTTTGTTAACGCTCCTGATGGCATGGACATTGACCGTTTTGAGCGTCAGTTGTTTATTGCTCGTCGTCGCATTGAATCCATGTTCAAGCGTGAAGACTCGCTGACCTACATTGCCAGTTTGTCGCCGCAGGCGTTGTCATACAAAGCAATGGTCATGCCTCAGTTTCTGGACCAGTTTTATACTGACCTTCGCGACGAACGCCTGACCACCTCGGTGTGTATTTTTCACCAGCGCTTTTCAACGAACACCCTGCCGCAGTGGAATCTGGCCCAACCGTTTCGCATGCTTGCCCACAACGGCGAGATCAATACCATTCAGGGAAACCGGAACTGGGCGCGAGCACGACGAACGCTGCTCCGCTCCGAAAGAGTGCCAGAACTCGAAGAGTTCGATTCGCTGGTTGGCATGCAGGGATCCGACTCCGCTTCGCTCGACAACATGCTGGAAGTGCTTGTCATGGGCGGCATGGACGTCATTCAAGCCATTCGCCTTTTGATACCACCTGCGTGGCAGACTGTTGACGCGATGGATCCTAACGTACGCGCCTTCTACGAATTTTTTGGCCCGCACCTCGAACCCTGGGACGGGCCAGCCGGTATCGTACTTACGCACGGCAAATACGCCGCGTGCATTCTCGACCGTAACGGCCTTCGGCCCGCTCGTTACACGGTGACCAGCGACGACCTTATTACAATTGCCAGTGAAACCGGCGTGCTCGAAATTGCTCCTGAAAAAGTTATCGCTAAAGGCAAACTTGGACCCGGAGACATGGTCGCTATTGACCTGACGTCAGGCGAACTGCTGACCAACGACATCATCGACCAAAAGCTCGCCGCACGTGCACCTTACAACGCGTGGCTTAAGGATGGCGTGCGCTATCTCGACACAGACCTTGTTGACGTCCGCCTCACGGCCGAGCCAATGGACGACGCAACACTCAATGTCTACCGAAAAATGTTTGGCATTTCATTTGAGGAACGTAACGAAGTCATTCGCGTACTGGCTGAAGCCCAGCGGGAAGCGGTTGGTTCAATGGGTGACGACGCCCCTATTGCGGTAATGTCGCAGAAAACCCGTTCTTTGTACGACTACTTTCGCCAGCAGTTTGCGCAGGTAACCAACCCGCCTATTGACCCGCTGCGCGAAACTATTGTCATGTCAATGCAGGTGCAGCTCGGTAAAGAAATTAACGTATTCGATCCAAAGCCTGAACACGCCAACATGATTGTGCTCAACTCGCCCGTCCTGTCACAGCGCAAGCTGCGACAGATGGTGTCGAAAAAAGAAGGCATGGGAATTGAACACCAGCTAATCGACTTGAACAAACCGCTAGACCAAAGCTTGTCCGATGCGCTGCACGACATTTGTGACGAAGCAGTTCAGGCTGTTCGCGACGGTAATTTGCTGCTCATATTAAGCGACCGGTATTTAAAAGAATCGCTTTATCCGGTTCACGCGCTTCTAGCCACCTCAGCGGTGCATCATCGTCTTGTAAAAGAAGGCTTGCGCTGTAAGTGCAACATTATTGTTGAAACAGGAACAGCGCGTGATCCGCACCACTTCGCGTGCCTGCTCGGCTTTGGAGCGACCGCCGTCTATCCGTACATGGTTTATCAAACGCTTACCGAAATGGTACGCACAGGCGAAGTTCACCACGACCTGACTCGCAGCCAGCTTGGGCGCAGCTATCGTCGCGGCATTCGCAAAGGCCTGCTGAAAATCATGTCCAAAATGGGCATCTCTACCATAGCCAGCTATCGCGGTTCGCAGCTGTTTGAAATAGTCGGACTCAATCAGGAAGTAGTCGAACGCTGTTTTCCGGGCTCGGTCAGCCGCATTCAGGGGGCCGGCTTCACCGACATTCAAGAAGACCAGTGCATACTTGCAAAAGACGCTTGGAACGTGACGAAACCGATTGAACACGGTGGTTTGCTGAAACACGTTTACGGTGGCGAATACCACATGTATAACGCCGACGTGATTGGCTCGTTACAGGCGGCCGTACAAGGAAACGACGTTGACCAATACGAGCGTTTTGCCGCGCTGGTGAACGAAAGACAGCCTTCTACACTCAGAGACCTGCTTGAAATTAATTCAGACAGAGAGGCCATTAGCGTTGACCTTGTCGAACCAATGGAAGACATTACACCCCGCTTTGACTGCGCCGGCATGTCACTTGGTGCATTGTCTCCGGAAGCTCACGAAGCGCTTGCCATTGCCATGAACCGGCTTAACGCCCGCTCCAACTCAGGCGAAGGCGGTGAAGACAAAGCACGCTACGGCACCGAGAAGAGATCCAAGATTAAACAAGTGGCGTCCGGGCGCTTTGGCGTGACACCGGCCTACCTGACAAGCGCCGAAGTCATTCAAATAAAAATGGCTCAGGGTGCCAAACCGGGGGAAGGCGGACAGCTTCCGGGCCACAAAGTCGACGACATGATTGCAAGGCTGCGTTTTGCCACGCCTGGTGTTGCTCTGATATCACCGCCACCTCACCACGATATTTACTCGATTGAAGATTTGGCTCAGCTGATTTTCGATTTGAAACAGGTAAACCCAACGGCACTGGTGTCGGTGAAGCTCGTAGCCGCGCCGGGTGTAGGTACCATTGCTGCCGGCGTTGCCAAAGCGTACGCCGACCTGATTACAATCTCCGGTCACGACGGCGGCACGGGCGCCAGTCCGCTTACTTCTGTCAAGTACGCAGGGAGCCCGTGGGAAATGGGCCTGTCCGAAGCACACCAAACGCTACGTTTTCACGACCTTCGCGGCAAAGTACAGCTGCAGGCAGACGGCGGACTCAAAACAGGACTGGACGTTATTAAAGCCACGTTGCTCGGTGCGGAGACGTTTGGTTTTGGTACTGCGCCTCTCATCGCCTTGGGCTGCAAGTACCTGCGTATTTGCCACTTGAACAACTGTGCAACCGGAGTGGCAACTCAGAACAAGTCGCTGCGTGAGAATCACTTTATCGGCCTGCCGGAAATGGTAATTAACTACTTCCGATTCGTTGCTCAGGAAGTGCGCGACATATTAGCGGCCATGGGCTATGAACGGCTTGAACAACTCATTGGTCGCGTCGACTTGCTCAAAGAGCTCGAGGGCGTTACCAATAAACAAAACAGGCTTGATCTGTCGCCGCTCATTTCGACGGGCCCTGCGCTGGCTGAAATTTCGCATATGTGTGTGGAAGACTCCAACGACCCGTTTGACAAGGGTGAGTTGGCTGAGCGCATGCTTGACGACACAAGCGACGCTATTGGGCGTAAGCTCGGCGGCGTGTTCGAGTACGAAATTCGTAACTATAATCGCTCCATCGGTGCACGCCTGTCCGGTGAAATTGCCCGGGCACACGACGACTACGGCATGTCCGACAAACCCATTACACTGAAGCTGACCGGCTCCGCAGGACAAAGCCTGGGGGCCTGGAATGCGGGCGGACTTAATATTTATCTCGAAGGTGACGCCAACGATTACGTTGGTAAAGGCATGGCGGGCGGCAAAATTGTAGTTCGTCCTCCCCGGCAGTCTTCGTTTAAATCTCAAGAGACCGTCATTCTGGGTAACACGTGCCTTTACGGTGCTACCGGCGGCGAGCTGTACGCAGCGGGTCAGGTTGGCGAGCGCTTCGGCGTCCGTAATTCGGGTGCTACCGCGGTAGTTGAAGGTGCTGGCGATCACTGCTGCGAGTACATGACCGGTGGTGTCATTACCGTTCTTGGTGATACCGGCATTAACTTCGGAGCCGGCATGACCAACGGTTTTGCTTACGTGCTGGATAAACGTCGTGACTTTGTCGACCGATACAACCACGAACTCATAGACATTCACCGCATTACGCAGGAGAGCATGGAAGCACAGCTTCACCACCTGCACGCCATGATTACCACGCACCAGCGAGAAACGGGAAGCCTCTGGGCTCAACACATACTCGACGATTTCCGTACCTATTTGCCTTTGTTCTGGATGGTAAAACCCAAAGCCGTCGGACTCGATCAACTACTGGAGGCACTGCGCCGAGCGGCGTAACCCACTTATGTCGACTAACCCATTACAATTTTTAGACATCCCGCGAACCGATCCTGAAAAGTCGTCGGTTGCGGAACGCGTTCACCATTTTCGCGAAATTTACGGCCACTACGATAAACGCGGTGCAACTGAACAGGCCGGTCGCTGCATTTCCTGCGGCGTGCCTTTTTGCGAGTGGGAGTGTCCTGTGCACAACCATATTCCCGCATGGCTCGACTTGCTGGCTAAAGGTAATCTGTTCGAAGCGGCGGAGATGTCACACAAGACCAATTCGCTACCGGAAATTTGTGGTCGCATTTGTCCTCAAGACCGATTGTGCGAAGGTGCCTGCACGCTAAACGACAATCTCGGAGCGGTTAGCATCGGGAATATTGAGCGCTACATTACGGACGAAGCGCTACGTCAAGGTTGGCGTCCGGACATGACGGGCGTCAAGTCAACTAACAAGCGCGTCGCTATTGTCGGTGCCGGTCCAGCCGGGCTTGCCGCAGCTGATATTCTGGTACGTAACGGTGTCATACCGGTCGTGTACGACAAGTACCCACTCATTGGTGGTCTACTGACATTCGGCATTCCACCGTTCAAGCTTGAAAAACAAGTGGTCGATACGCGCCGGCAAATTTTGGTCGAAATGGGCGTCGAGTTTAAGCTCGGCATCGAAATTGGCAAAGACAAGTCATTCGACTCACTGCTTGAAGACTACGACGCTGTGTTTCTTGGTATGGGTGCGTATACCGCTGTGAGCGGCAATCTTCCTGGCGAACAGCTTGAAGGCGTACATCAGTCGCTGCCGTTTTTGATTGGTAATATTCATCGCGAACTGCTTCTGCCCGGCGCCGCCGAACAATTTGTCGACATGCGCAACAAACGCGTCGTGGTATTAGGCGGCGGTGACACCGCCATGGATTGCAATCGTACCTCTATTCGTCACGGCGCTCGCTCTGTTCTATGTACTTACCGACGCGACGAAGGCAGCCTTCAAGGCTCCAAGCGCGACTACACGGCAAGCAAAGAGGAAGGCGTTACGTTCGAATTCAATGCGCAACCGATTGAAATTGTCGGTTCGAAAAAAGTAGAAGGCGTTAAGGTCGTTACAACACGGCTTGGACCAAAGGACGCACGAGGACGCCAGGTTACCGAGAACGTTGAAGGTACCGAACGCGTGCTCGAAGCCGACGCGGTGGTCATTGCCTTCGGCTTTCGTCCGAGCCCTGCACCGTGGTTTAGCGACCACGGGATTGAGTTAATGGATAACAACCTCGTCAAAGTGGCACGCAATGCACATACGCCTTTCCAGACTACCAACCCTAAAGTATTTGCAGGTGGTGACATGGTACGCGGTGCCGATTTAGTGGTCACAGCTGTATTCGAAGGTCGTGAAGCGGCCCGCGGTATTTTGAATTACCTCGAAATTCACTAACTTGCTAATTGGCATCTCAGGGCGCGACGCTACTGAAGCTTGAGGCGATTTACTCAACCGCTCGCGACCGAACGTAGCCTGGAAAGTCTTTAGACAAACGCTTGGCTATTTTAGCTGTGATGCGTTCGAACCCTTCGTGGCTTGGATGAATTTCGTCGGTCCAGTCGGAAGGCTTCAACGTTCCACGGGTATCGATCACCGTAAAGCGCTCCGGGTAGGCCAGTTCTACTCGTTTCAGCATTGAGAAAAACTCGTCGATTACATGACGCACGATCCGTCGTTGCGTTCGTTTGGAGTCAATGCCTTTTTGTAAGAACACGGGTTCTAACCAGGCTTTGCTCAGAACCAGCGTTCCCATCTTTACCGGTTTTCCGTTAACGCTCGAATAATCGTAGCTATGCACATAGATACGACATTTGGGGTTGAATTTGTCTCTCGTCCTGATGAGCTTGTGATACAACGTTTCCAGCTGCAGAATTTTATTGTCCAGCGCATCCTGATTCACACAGTCCTGCCAGCGCTTGCAGTTCCCGCGTTTAACGACAAAACCGTCCATCGATTGAACAATATCGTTACCACCACCACTAAACAGTAGTGCCCTAAACTCGCTTTTGTGACACAGCATGCGCTTGAGTTTTCTATATTGCCGTCCGTTCAACATGTCGTGAAGACGGTCTCCGTGATATGAGATGCGCAGGAATGCCATGCGCGCCCTAAAGGTGTACTGCAAATGAGAAATGACGTTCATACGCAGTAAAACACCTGGAAAGGCAAACCACGAGTCGCCCTCTGCAATAACGGGAATCCAGTCGGGGTGGTCCTTCATATCTTGGTACAATCGATAATACGGATTGCTTGAAATCAGTGCGCTTGTTGGCATGCTGTGCTTCTGCTTTTGTAAAGTTAGGTTTTAAATCCGACGTATTAACGCCGCACAGAGCGATCTGCGCGGTGTGAAACAGTGTAAGCCACACTTGTACCCTGAGTGAATTAAACGCTCGCAAATCATAACGGTGAGAACTACATGACTCCTGAACGCCTGCTTTTTCTGGCCCTTCTGGTAATACCCATAGCAGTTGCCGTTCTCAATTTGGGTTGGATGGGCGCAATGTTCCTGGTAGTGCTGTGGCTGTTATTACGCTGGTTTGTCACGCTAAAAGGTTTAATGGCGCGCGGTCGCGACGACCTGCAGTTCGACACCATTGCGGCCAGCCATTTTGTAGAGAAGGTTCGATGGTGCCTGGACAGGGCGAACATTCCGTATACCGAACACCAAAGCGTTGGCACTCTGGGCGCTTTTTTTACCGGGCGCTCTGTACCACGGCTTCGCGTCCGAACCGGTAATGTCACGTCTTCGGTCGGTAATTCACCGGAGATCCTGCGGTACCTCTGGGGGCGTTACGGTCACGAGAGCGCCGAAGATCGAGCTTTTCTTAAACCTACGCCCGAACGCGTCGATTGGGAAAAGCGACTCGATCGATACGGCGTCAAGCTCCAGGTCTGGGTGTACTTTCATATGATTCAGCATCCAGAGAAACTGGCAAAAGTTTGGGGGCTAGACGATCCAAACGCTCCTCTGCTACAAAGATGGTTCGCCAAATTGGCGGGCCCGCTGCTAAGAAAAATGATTGCCCTTTCATTTAACGTTAACGCTCGTTCGGTCGTCTCTGCAAAAGAACACATTGAAAAATTGCTGACGGACACCGAAGCGCGCCTCGCGGAATCAGATTTTTTGGTTGGGAATGAGCGCAGCTATGTAGACTACGCCTTTGCCGGACTGTCCAGCTTATGGCTACTGCCTGAACAGTTCGGTAACGGTAAATCCGAGTACGTTCGCATGGCACGCGAAGACGTACCTAAAGAGCTTGGCGAAGACGCCGATGCGTGGAGAGAGCGTTTTCCGGCAACGGTATCGTTTCTCGACAATTTGTATCAGAATGAGCGCAGGAACAAGGCATAATACCGCTATCCGGTTTGCTCTAGCCCCGTCAGGAAATAAACGCATGTCGCGACTACCCGCTCCCATTTTAGGCAGTATCTCCATGCTCATGTTCGTTGTGAACCTGACACTCTGGATCATTCCAATTTATATCGTAGCTATTATTAAACTGCTGGTGCCGGTCAACTCTGTCCGCAAATTGTGCTTTCGTATTCTTGAGTTCTGCGGTGAGTCATGGATCTGGTGCAATCGGCAAATGATCAAGATACACAACATTGACTTCGACATTCGGGGCGTCGAAAACCTCGAGCGTAAAGACTGGTATCTGATTGGCAGTAATCACCAAAACTGGAACGACGTGTTCATGCTGCAGGTAGCGTTAAACCGTCGCGTACCGTTTCCCCGTTTCTTTCTAAAGAAACAGCTTATCTGGGTGCCATTGCTAGGGCTAGCGTGGTGGGCGTTCGAAATGCCTTTTATGAAACGGCATTCCAGAGAACAGATTGCAGCGAACCCCAAACTGCGAGAGGACGATCTTGAAACCACGCGCATTGCCTGCGAAAAGCTGCGCCAGAAGCCCAGCACAGTCATCAACTTTCTCGAAGGAACGCGCTTCACCCAAACCAAGCATGCCGCTCAGCAGTCACCGTACAAGTATCTTCTTAAACCCAAAGCAGGTGGTTTAGCGTTTACGCTCGCCGCACTTGGCAGTCAAATGCAGAACTATCTTGACGTAACCATTGTGTATCCTGGCAAAATCACTTTTTGGGATTTCATGTGTGGGCGCATGAAAAAAGTCATTGTAAAAGTGCAGCACGAGATTTTACCCGACTGGATTTTCAACGGCGACTACTTGAACGACAACGCCTTTCGGGAGCGCTTCCAAATGTGGGTTAACGAAAAATGGCAAGCTAAAGACGCCGAAATAGAACGACTCACGACTGAAATGACGGCGTTCACCCGTACCGCTTAGCGCTTCGTTACTGAAGGCTTTAAAACGTTGCTTTGAAGGCACCTCTAGGCGTCATCCTTATTCGCTGTGGCGTACATCACGCCACTCATTCTTCTTGATCGCTCCGTTCATGAGGGAATTCTCTCCTGTGTATCGCTGTATTGGTCAGAGCACACTCAAAGTGCAATGAATCACTACAGGATATTTGGAGGAAGAAATGGATTTCTTAAAACAAAAGCTAACCGTAAGCGCGGCGACAATAGGTCTTGCGATGAGCTGTGGCGTTAACGTCTCGGCTAACGACGTAAGTGATATTGCTGACGCAGTACCGGCTCAAGAAACCGTGTTCTCGCGCGTACTGCGTTTTCAAGGTGACGTAGTCGCGGTAACAGCAGACGGTAAAGAAATTCGTCAAACGGCTTTTATGCGTGGCAAGCGTTTCGAGTACGTCGGCGAAGCCGGTGCCCGTCGCGCGGCACCCGAGCAACTTTCCGATACACGCGCACCTGACATTGACACCTTAAGCGTGGAAGAACTCGCTGAAAACCTTCGCGGTACAGCGCTGTTTCGTGGCCACCAGTTTATCGAAGCCGAGCCCGCGCTTGAGCTTGCAAGAGAAGCCAAACAGCTTCGTGAACTCGAACTGAAAGGCGCGAGTCAGGAAGAGCTTGAAGCCGTTATGCCTGGCCGCCCCGCTTCTCAAGGAACAGCCGAGCGCACGACTAACATGCGTCAGGCCGAAATGGGCGAAGACGGAAAAGGCAATGAGCGAATTGTTCACGGCACGGACGAACGCCGAGTCATGGGCAACACGTACTACCCTCATCGCACTCACATTGTATTTGATAACACCGGTAGCAACTGGTCAATCGGTGGTTCTCAGGGTTCTGGCACGTTGATTGGCCCGTCTACGGCGCTCTCGGTAGCGCACGTTTTTTGGGACGAAGGTGCCAACACCTGGGAGTCAACTCACCGTTGGGCACCCGGTTACGATAGCGCTGACTCCAACCGCAGTCCGTACGGAGAATGGTACGGCTGTTATTGGGTCACTATTCCTACCGCTTATACAACCTACGAAAACTCAACTTACGACTACGCGATAATCGACTTTGACGTTGGCTGTAACTCGGTCCGAGACGGAGTTAACTCTGATCACCCCGGCACCACAGTAGGCTGGCTAGGTAACCTGGTTGCTTCTACCTCTACCATTGAGGGACGAACAAACTACCTTCGAGGTTACCCCGGTTCAGGTACGTGCGGTAATCCGGGTACAAGCTGCGGTACTCGAATATGGGGAGACACTTCTTCGACAAGCGAGACTGATGCAACCAGCAACATTACGTATCACCAGGCTGACAGCAGCGGCGGAATGAGTGGATCAGGCATGTACATTTACACCGACCCAAGCTGTTCTGGCTGCGGTTATGGGGCTTATGTCGTCGGTATGCACCGCGCGGGAGCTGCCTCGGCGAACTCAGCTCGACGTTACACCTCGACGGTCAGGTCGTTTATGAAGGCGTACAGTAGTGATTATTAAACCGGCTACCCCCTAGCCATTCATCACAGCTGGAAGGCCACCCGAATGGGTGGCCTTTTTTTCATTTTCGCTATTGAATACACGTCCAAATCCCGTGACATTGACACTTCCGAAACCCGTGTCATTGCGAACCCGCGCAAGCGGGTGTGGCAATCTCCTTCCGGTTTCTTCGAGCCTTATTAGTTCGAAAGCTCGTAGCGTCGTTAAGAGATTGCCGCGCGCTTCGCGCTCGCAATGACGAGGTGCGTTGGCGCTATGACGCGGTAAATTAGCACTATCGCTATGATGCTGTGAGTTAGCTTACCGCTATGTCACTTCCCTACTTCAAAACGTCCTTAACGACTCCGCTCAGAATCTTGGTAATCGACGCCATGTGATCCAAATGTTCCGGCTTCATGACACAGGCTCGCAGAACGTTTACGTGGTCCTGATCCCAGTCTTGAATGGTTTGTAGCGCCGTACACATACCGTACGGCACAGAGGCCACAGCCAAATGCAGGTCTTTTTTAGCGGCTTCATCGAAAACCAGTTGGGAAAGCTCTGAAGAACGGCTGGCACTCGCACTGTTAACTATCCAGCAAACGATATCAAGCTGCGGACCGAACAACGGCGTGAAATGCTCGCTCTCATGCAACCAGTAATGAAACTCCATAGCCGCCTGACGACACTGGCTCAAAGCCGCAGCAAACTCACCGTCACGACTCAGCGGAAACGCTTCCATAGTCGTCCACAGTGCAACCGCCGAGGCACCCGCCCGCGAGCACTCCAGTGAAATTTCACCCAGGTGAAGTTCGTCGGAGGAAAAATAGGTATAAGGCGAGTCGTGGTTATAAATACGGCCAACGGAAGGGTCTTTAAACAAAACGCAGCCACAGCCGTAAGGCTGCAAACCGTGTTTATGAGGATCGATTACTATGCTGTCGGCCTCGCTAATGGCGTCGTAAGCCATACGGGTATAGGGATCAAGATTACTGGCGAGGGTAAAATATCCACCGTAAGCCGTGTCGACATGAACCCTGAACCCAAAGCGCTTTTTGAGCTCCAGAATTTGTGGCAGCGGATCTACTGAGCCTGCGAGCGTGGTACCAAGTGTTACCACAACACAACCCACGTCGCCTTTATCAAGCTCTTTTTCAAGAGCTTTTAAATCCATTGAACCAACGTCGTTGACGCCCACTGAACGAAACGGCATTTCCAGAACCTGCGACAGACGCGAGTGCGTGTAATGACTTTGGCTCGAAGCTAGCACGGTCCGTTTGCCGGTTTCTTTGCTCAACTCTCGCGTTACCCACAGGGCTTCAAAATTTGCCATAGTGCCGCCACCGCAAAGATGTCCCATAAACTCGTCCCAGCCAAACATCGCTGCAATAGAAGCAACGGCTTCTTTCTCCATCTGCGAACTGGCGCGACCACCGTCCAGCGCATGGTTGTTAGGATTCAGGTTCATAGCCATGGTGTATGCAAGATGTGCCACGGCATGGGGTGGCTTGAGCATCTGACCCATGTAGAAGGGATGCTGGTACGGATAATTATCGTGCATGCGCTCAGCCGCTTTGGTTAACGCCTGCTGATTCTGGTCGCTACCTAACGTCGACGTCGCGGCCGGTAAGTGTTCGTAGCCTTTCTCCAGCGTCTGCATACACAAAGCCAGAGAATCGAGCGCGTCTTTGGATAAATTCATGATCAGCCTTTTCAGAGTTACAGTGGGCGAAAAAGCCTGGCTTGTGCGTTGAGCGCATAGAATGTAAAAGAGCGGCACCCAGCTGACTTTTCGTCGCTAATTTTGGCTATGATAGCCGCATTCAGTTCATCGCGCCTGATTTTGGTTTAGTTTGAATGCACGCTCTGGGGTACTTATCTTGGCCCTTCGGGTCAAACAGGATCCGCATCCCACCGCGATTAACAAACGGCTATATCCAACATACACATTATTTGAATATTCAATCGCGGCAAGTTGCCGCTCCTACGGAGAACAACGTGACGAAAACAGAATCTGTCGAAGACTACATCAAGCAGTCCGACAAATGGGAAAGCGAGCTAGCCGAACTCATCGCCGTTCTTCAGTCAACAACTCTGGAAGAGAGCATCAAGTGGGGAACGCCATGCTATTCGCACCACGGTAAAAACGTCATAAGCGTCGCTTCCTATACTGACTATTTCGGTCTTTGGTTTCATCAGGGAGCCCTGCTCAGCGACACAAGCAAAAAGTTAATTAATGCTCAGGAAGGCCGCACCAAAGCATTGCGACAATGGCGCATGACCAAAGCGGCCGATATAAAACCCACCATCATCAAGCGCTACATAAAAGAATCAATCGCAAATGTGGATAAAGGTAAGGAAATAAAGCCATCCAAGGCTAAAGAAATTTCGATACCGCCTCAACTCAACGATGCTCTTTCGAGCGACGCAAAAGTTGCTGACGCATTTGAGTGTCTCACCCCAAGAAAACGCCGCGAGTACGCTGAGTTTGTTACCCAAGCCCGGTTACCCGCAACGAAATTGCGACGGGTAAAGAAAATTGTGCCCATGATATTAAAGAACGTTGGCTTGCACGATCGTTACCGAAAAAAATAACTTCCGATAAGGGGGACAGACCACGGTTTTCCACAGGCGCCAACTTAAATAGAAAACTGTGGTCTGTCCCCGTTATTCCCGAGACCGTCGCTTGATTGAGCCCCGTAGCCGCCTGAAGCTGTCGGGAGGTCATTCGAGCGCCTTCCGGAATTTCTGTGATTGTTGTACGCCTATCCCAACATTCCACCAGTGACTAGTATTTTGACTAACAAATAGCTAGGTAAAGCTATATTTAATTTCGTAAAAACAATTAGTTATATATTTAGAAACCAAAATTTGTATAGCATGCTGACCAGCATAGGGCATAAAGTCTTAATATCCAATCACAGCAGTGGCCTTGATACGCTTGAACATACTTCGACTGACTTGAGACTTTTCACACCCAAGCGCTATAAGCACTACTACAAAAGCCCCAACTCAATAGCCCGCAGAACAGCACGAGTGCGGTCACGTACGCCCAGCTTCGACAAAATGTTGGAGACGTGGTTTTTAATCGTGCCCTCCGAGCGCTTTAAGCCTTCGGAAATTTCACGATTACTGTAACCACCGGCAACGAGTCGTAGCACTTCCAGCTCTTTGGTGGTTAAGTCTTGGGGGTCAGGCAGCGTATCGAAGTTTTGAGCGGTTGTATCCACTGAGCGTAAGAGGGTGTCGGTGATGGCCGGGCGCACCATGGTGCCTCCGCTGTGCACAAGCTTAATCGCGTCAATCAAGTCTTCGAGCGAGACGTCTTTTAATAGATACCCTCGTGCTCCGGCCCTGATGCCTTGCAAGACAAGTTCGTGATCATCGAACGTCGTTAGAATAATCACCGGGGTTTTGAGCTGCGCTTCGGCCATGGCTTCAATCGCTTCTATGCCGTTCATTTGCGGCATTTGGATATCCATCAGCACGATGTCAGGAGACGTTTGCCGCACAGTGTCAACGACTTCAATACCACTGGAGGCCTCCGCAACGACTTCCACTTCCGGAGACAGCTCAAGGAGGCTACGAATACCGTCCCGAATTAGTTTTTGGTCGTCGACCAGAACAACAGAAATTGTCATGCGGGCGCCTGGGGCAACTGCACCTGAATAGTGAATGAAGGTTCGCCCTTCAAAGTCAACTGGCCGTTTAGTTTTTCTATGCGTTCGCGCATGCCGGACAAACCGTTGCCCGGAATAAAGTTCATTCGGGCGCGTCCGTTGTCAGAAATCTTCAGGCGAAACTCGCCTTCTTCCTGCCACAGCTTGATCCAGCTTTCGCTGGCTCTGGCGTGGCGTAAGGTGTTGGTCACAGCTTCCTGCACACAGCGCACAATAGCCTCGGCCACTGCTACGTCCGTAACGCTTAGGTCCGGCTGTACATCCAGGTGTACGCGTAATCCTGGCACACCGTCGACAAGACGCTGCAGAGAATTCGCGACGTCAATAGACTTGTGTTCGCGCAATGTCGACACCGCTTTTCGCACATCTCCTAACAGTTGTTTCGACAGGTCGTGACACTGATCCACTTTTTCCTTGACTTCTCCGTCGGCTAAACGACTTGCAACTTGCAGGTTAATCGCGAGCGCCGTCATGTGATGACCAAGCTGATCGTGCAGGTCGCGCGCAATACGCGTGCGTTCATTTTCTTTGGCGGCATCTGAAAGTAACTGCTGGGTAGCCAGTAAGCCACGGTTAAGTTCTTGGGCGTGTTGAGTCGCGTCTTCTGCCCGCCGTGCGGCCTGTGATGAAAACAGTGCGAACAAATGAAACGTAGCGTACAGCGCGACTTCCAGAAACGGGTCGTTTGAGTCCCAGCCAAAACGCTCGATAGAATACCAGCCAAACATGACTACCAGCAGCAGCACCAGACTTGTGCGCCCGGTAAAAAAGAGCGGTAGTAACGTTATCCACATAATGCTGTAGATAGGCAAAAACGAAATCGGGAAGCTCCAGCCTAACCACGCCACAAGCGCAATGCCGGTCAGCAGGAAGGCGTAGCCCTGCCACCTTCTACCGTAAAGGTGGTGATCCCGGACCGTGGCAATCATGCTAATCAGAAAGCCCACCTGCAGCGCGACAAACATAACTATCTGCTCGTTGTAGGGGGCACTGGCGTCGCGAATTAACAGCATTCCAAGAGTGAAAATGACTGCCCACGTCACAATAGCGGCGATCGAGTGATAGTTGTTATCGGTTAGTGCCTTCATTGACCCATTATCCACATTAATGCACAGGATGTTATAGGCCAAAAGTCATGGTTTGTAAGCGTGACTTTTCGCACTATTGCCAAAGAGCCCGCAGCGATAAAGTAGCTTCACGATATGGAGAAACCCTGATGACCCAGCTATTTAATCTGTTTTTAATCACCCACGTCGCGGCGGGCGCCGCTTCGCTAATCTTTTTCTGGATACCCGTAGCGGTAAAAAAAGGCAGCAAACTGCATATTCGCAGTGGACACTGGTATGCACGATGCATGTATCTCGTAGCTTACTCGTCTCTGATTCTCAGCGCCTTTATCATGAACGACCCTATCGGTCTGAAGCACGCTGGCGATAACCTGACGGCCAGCCAGGCGTTCGAAATTGCCACCGAACGGCGCGGTGTAGCTCTGTTTCTCTTTGCTATTGGCGTGTTGGTCGTATCCAATCTGCGTCACGGACTGCTCACTCTGGATGAAAAAGCCTCTCGGGAACGCACTCGTTCAGCAAGCCATACTTCTTTGAACATTGGGCTCGGCCTGCTGGCCCTTATTCTGGCTTACACCGGGTACCAGCAATCCAGCGTTCTGTTTTATGTTTTTGCCGCTCTTTGCAGTTTTACCGCATTTAGTAACTTGCGCTATGCCTGGAGAAAAACGGTAGATCGCGGAGCTCGTATTCAGTCGCATCTTGCCTCTATGATTGGTGCCGGCATTGCCTCGCACACCGCGTTCTTCGTGTTTGGCGCAAGCCGCTTTCTCGGCGAAGCGTTAAGCGGAAACTGGCAGCTGGTCCCGTGGGTTGCTCCCGGAGTTATAGGTGCTCTTATTATTAACCGGCTCTCGCGCCGCTATGTACGCAAGCCAACTGTAAGGAAAACGTCAAATGCTTAAATCGTTACTTCAAATCACTCTACTGCTGTGCACGATGAGCGCTCTGGCCGAAGTACCTGGACAGGTCTCATTGGACGCCGGTGACTACGACAAAGCTCGAGCGGAAGTCGCCGCCGCAGCCAAAGCCGGAGAATCGTCTGAGTTAACATTGATGCTGGGTCGCATTAGTCTGGCAGAAAACAAACTGGATGAAGCCGAGAAACATATTGAACACGTCATAGAAGATGAGCCTGACAATGCCGAAGCCCATTCGCTACGTGGTGGTCTCTACGGTCTCAAAGCCTCAAGGGCCAGCCTGTTCCGTGCAGGAAGATACGCGAAACAGTCACTCGCTTCACTGGAACGAGCCCTTGAACTCGACCCTGAGTTGGAAGAAGCCCTTATTGGCATGATTCGTTTCCGCCTCAGTGCTCCAAGACTCCTTGGCGGCAGCAAAGAACGTGCACTGAAATCAATTAAGAAACTTCAGTCTGTGAACCCTGTGGCAGGCGGCCTTCAGCTTGCCGATTTATACGGGGACCAGAAAGACCAGACACGGCAGTTAGAACTGCTTCGCGAACTGACTGAATCACACGCCAACGATCCGCGCGCCTTTGTCACTCTTGGCTATATTATGCAGCAGCAAAACGAGTGGGAAAAAGCGGGCATTAACTTCAAGGCGGCTGTCAGTGCCGGTAAAGGCGCGCCTGAACACACTAGCTCCGTTCAGGCGGCACGATACCAGGTGGGTCGGTCAGCCGTGTTGTCGAAAACCGAGTCAACTGCGGAGATCAATTTAGGTATCGCAGCGCTAAGCGACTACATTGACGGCCCCCGGTTCGGTGATTTGCCTGACTTGGCATGGGCGCACTACCGCAGAGGTTTACTCTATGAGCGACTGGGGGATAGACAAACTGAAGCCGAGAAAGATTTTAGCGTGGCTGCCACAAGCTCCGATCGCGATTTGCAACGAGCTCTGGGCGGCCGTTAGGCAAGCTCGGACTCGTTTGGCCTGAAAAATAAAACCGCCGCACCAGGGAATGGAAGGTTTAGTGAACAAAGGCAAATCACGGGCAAACGTTTGTAAAAGTCTGCTTTCACAAAATACTGAACGGCCTTCCTTACACTCAAGTTTTGTGCCGGGTGAGTACCAATGGACAAGACTTTTCGTTTAACGTTTCTAATCCTGGTAGTTTTGTCGTTGGCGGCCTGCTCAGGCATGGAAGAAGCAGGATCTTATTCAAGCAAGTCACCCAGCCGTGATGGCACGGGCAAAGTGTATATGGGCCGAGAGATATCCCATGTAATGGGACACCTTGGCGCTGGCTGGTTAGAGCGTAGCGAGAGAGAACAGGAAGAACGCACCGATTTGCTGATTGATAACCTTCCGTTACAAAAAGACTTTGTGGTTGCCGATATCGGCGCGGGCACAGGCTACTTTACCTTCCCAATCGCAAAGCGCGTTCCCAACGGCAAAGTTCTGGCTGTCGATATCGAGCAGAAAATGCTGGATATCGTCACTACACGAATAAAGCAAAACGGCGTCGATAATGTTGAGACGGTGCTGGGAGAAATTGACGACCCCAATCTTAAACCGTCGTCAGTCGACCTGGTTCTTATGGTCGACGCTTATCACGAGTTTTCGCATCCGCTGGAAATGGGTCGCGTTATTGCAAACGCGTTAACACCCGGCGGTTACGTCGTGCTTATCGAATACCGCGGTGAAGACAAACAGGTGCCGATTAAACCACTACACAAAATGACAGCCAATCAAGCGATTCTTGAAATGGCGGCATTAGGCTTAACGTGGCAACGGACAGAGAACTTCCTGCCAACGCAGCATTTTATGGTGTTTCGAAAGTCCGAAGGCAAATAGCCACTCAGCACGACGATATCCACTTTCATCAGGCAATAGAATGCATCCGCCGTGCACAGCACGATCATAAATATAAAGTGGCGCTTAGCGCGCGAACGAAGAACCTATTGAGGCGTTACGTTCGCTGCTTGTAAACCCTTTTGTCCGTCGGCTACTTCCATCGTAACTCGCTGGCCTTCCAGTAACGTCTTGCGGCCGTCGGAGTTAATGACGCTGTAGTGAACAAAAACATCTTGACCGTCGTCTTGGCCAATGAACCCAAACCCTTTAGCGTCGTTGAACCATTTTACGACACCCGATACAACTTGATCCGTCATGTTTATCAATCTTTCCTGTAGTGTTAGTCGATCTTTTGAAACAAATTCTTAAGACACTATTTGCTTTTTTCTTAGCCAAAACCGGCCGTAAGAAAGGCATCTTATCGCGATGAAATACGCGGTTATTTTTAGGATACTGACACGCATTTTCGCGGCAAGATACCGCTTTTGCGTGTTCAGTTAATAGTATCTCTGTGCACCTCTTTTATACGACAATTTCCACAAAAATAAAACATAGCAAAAGGCCGAGTTTTGGTTTCACTAGTAAGCCCAAACCGCATATTCGATATGGTCCGGACCCAGAAAATGGAAACGGCGACCACCCGGAAATTCGAAAACCGGAACGCTTATGGAACCACCCGCTTCTTCAACACTAGCTTGCGTTGCCGCCAGATCTTCGGAGAAAAAAACAATCAGTGTGGGGCCTTTCACAGACAGGTCAGCCGCGGCGACCCGGTGGAACCCTCCGGCTAGACGGCCGTCTTCGAAAGCAACGTAATCCGGACCGTAGTCTGTAAACGTCCAGCCAAACAAGGCGGTGAAAAAGGCTTTGTTCGCCTCCAGGTCGGTAGCCGCAATTTCAACGTAATCGAGACAATGATGACTTGGTGTATACGACATATCGACCTCTCCTTAAAAACACAATGCAACAGTGTAATCCGTCGGAGAGTGGATTGGAAAATAACGGTAGAGAGGTAAGACCAGAGCAAACAAATTCGGCGCTCAGGTCTCGTTCGTCCAATAATCCTAGCGGCTCAAGGCCTTCAACAGGCGCTCCTGCACTTTGCGCGGCGTGCCTCTTGTCACGTGACGTTCGTATTGACCGTCCGCCTGAAGCGTCCAACTAAGACCCGTATCGCAAAGATACTCACTAATAAGCTCTTCTTTTAAGCGCTCTTTAACGTCTTCCTGCAAAATAGGGAAACAGGCTTCTACCCGCCGATCGAGGTTACGTTCCATCCAGTCGGCCGACGAGCAATAGAGGCGGTCTTCTCCGTCATCAGCGAAATAGTAAACCCGTGAGTGTTCCAAAAAGCGTCCGACTATAGAACGTACGGTGATGCTTTCAGACAAACCTTTTACACCCGGCCGTAAACAGCATACTCCTCGAACCAGCAAGTCGACTTTTACCCCAACCTGCGACGCCCGATACAGCTCTTCGATAATCATAGGGTCAGTGAGTGAATTCAGTTTGGCTACTACGTGCCCCGTGCGGCCTTCTTTGGCGTGTTTTATCTCGCGTCGTATTGAACGCAGTACGCGACTTCGAAGCGTAAACGGTGCTGTCCACATTTGGTTTAATTTGGTCAGCATGCCCATTCCGGTCAGCTGCTGGAACACTCTCTGCACGTCTTCGCAAATAGCTTTGTTTGACGTAAACAAACTGTAATCGGTGTACACCTTCGCATTGGATGCGTGGTAGTTCCCCGTTCCCAAATGTACGTAACGTTTTAGTTTCTTCTTCTCGCGGCGCACGATCAACATCATTTTTGCGTGCGTTTTGTAACCAACTACTCCGTAAACAACCAGCACCCCGGCATCTTGGAGGCGCTGGGCCAGCACCAGATTTTGGGCCTCGTCAAAACGAGCTCGTAGTTCAATCACGGCTGTGACTTCTTTGCCAGAGCTCGCGGCGTCAATCATGGCCGCCACGATAGGTGATTCAGATCCACTTCGATAAAGCGTTTGCTGAATGGCGAGCACCTGCGGGTCGGCCGCCGCCTCTCGCAATAGATCGACCACCGGCCAAAAACTCTCGTACGGATGGTGCAACAGATAGTCACGCTCCGATATGCGTTTCAACATTGAGTTGCCACGCTCCAGATCAACCGGAGTCCCGGGCGTAAACCCGTCGTAGACAAGATCGGGCCTGTCAACAATATCCAGGAGCTGAAGAAAACGGTTTAAGTTAACCGGGCCGTTAACTTCGTAGAGTTCCTTCTCCGTCAGTCCACACTTCAGCAAAAGAAAGTTGATTACTTTGGTCGGGCAGTTGGCGCTAACTTCCAGTCGCACCGACGCACCAAAGTCTCTGGAAGATAGTTCTTTTTGCAAAACCAAAGCCAAGTCTTCAGCTTCAAACTCGTCCAGCATCAAGTCAGAATCACGAGTCAGGCGAAACTGATAGCAGCCCTTAATGTGCATTCCGGGAAACAGTCCCTCTGCGCATTCCTGAACGATGTCTGACAGCAGCAGAACACGATGGACGGAGTCGTCGTCACCGCCAGGAAACTCTACCAACCGGGGTAGCGACCTGGGCAAGTGCAGCACGGCGTAATTCAAATCACGACCAAACGCGTCAATTCCGTCAATACGCAGTAAGAAATGCAGGCTTTTGTTAATGAGACGTGGAAACGGATGCGTCAAGTCCAAACTGATTGGCGTGATGACTGGCGCAACCTGCTTGCGAAAATAGGTGCGCACCCATTCGGCGTCTTCCTCGCTCCACTGACTGCGCCCTGGAAATATGACGTTTTCCTCAGCCAGCGCTGGAACCAGCACGTCGTTAAGAATTCGGTACTGCTCCGAAACGAGATTATGAGCTTCGTCGTAAATTTGTTTGAGTAACTCGGCGGGATTAATTCCGTCCGGACCTGAACCGCCCTCGTGTCGACTAACCACGTGGCGCAAACCTGCAACACGCACTTCAAAAAACTCGTCGAGGTTGCTGCTGCAAATGGACAAATACCGAACACGCTCCAGCAGTGGAATGGACTGGTCGAGCGACTGCTGCAAAACACGTTGATTAAACTGCAGGATGCTGAGTTCACGGTTAAGGAAGTTTTCGGGATCAGACACGCGCAGCAGGCCGGCCGTTTCAGGCAAGGACACCACGTTGTCCTTACTATTGTCGTCTTGATCAGCCTTGTGCCTTTTGGCGCCGTCCTTATTCATTCCATGTATCCGTAGGTGGCTCTTTAAAATGCCTCAATGCGCTACAAACTGCAAACAGGCTTAAGATATGAATCTATCGAATGGTTTGATCTATTCAAACAAAAAACGCGGCGGCTGATTTCTCAGCCGCCGCGCGTGTCGTTACGCCTTTATTAGCGCACTACTCAGTGAGCTTGAACTGCACGGTCGTTTCAGAGCGCTGTGCAATAACCTCACCGTCGAGAACTCGCGGCTCAAACTGCCACTGCTCAACAGCGTTGATCGCGGCATTTGTAAACTGTTTGGTCAATCGGGTTGAGGAGTCAATAACCTCAAGGTCACGAGTGTTACCGTCTTCTGCAACCGTAAAGGCCACTTTGACCCAACCCTCAACTGACCGTGTCTCGGCCCGTTTGGGGTATTTTGGTGGCACGCTCTTTTGGACTTTAAAGCCACTTAACGCAAACACTTTTTGGGATTCGGCTTCTATCCAGGTTTGCCTGACGTCTTCACGTGCCTGAGTTACCAAAGGTTTCGCTATGCCGACTGACTCCGCGCTATCCAAAACGGCTCGTGCCTGCTCTATGCTGCCAGCCTCCGCCAGGTCATACGCACTAGAGGTTAGTTTTTGCACAAGCCCTCGCAGGCCACGCTTGGCTTCTGCGTTAGCCGAATCGAGTGCCAACACCTGGTTATAAAGCTCAAGAGCGTTATTTCCGTCTGGTTCAACCAAACGATCGGCATTAGCGTTGGCGTTCGCCTCGACCAGAAGCGCAGCAATCTGCTCGCGTAGCTGTTCAGCCGGATCGATGACTTCAGCCATCACATCCTCGGTTGAACCATCCGTCACCGCGTCTAGCGCTTGTTGTGCATCAGCAGCCGCAGCTTGCATGGCAGCCAGTTCAGCCTCTTGCCGGGCGGTCTCCGCCGCGGCGGCGTTTTGCGCCTCAAGACGCGCTGCGGCAATGGCTTCTAAGGCCGTGTTAATTCGTTCCGGATCGGCACTCGGGATTTGCCGAAGGCTACGCGCCAGTCGCTCGGCCCGGTCGAGGTCCCCACCTGCAATATCGAGATCCAGCGCCGAAAACATGCCGGCGGCTTCTTCATTGAGCCGCTGCTGCAACAACAGTACAGCATCAGATCCTGGCTCTATTGAATTCAAAGACCCTATGCGCTGAACGACTTCACGGTAGTTGCCTTTACTAATCATTTCTTCAGCTTCATCAACAAGCTGGGTGGAAATAAGCTGCAGACCCGTTTTAGCGCGTCTGTTGTCAGGCTCCTGCTCGAGCACCTGACGATAAAACCCGACGGCGGATCCCTCTTCGTTCCCGGTTAGTTGGCCCGACTGAAAAGCCATTTCGGCCATTTGCAGTGCAGTATCAACTGGCAACAATTCGGTGTTGCTAACGACCGTATCCAGTGGAGACGGTGCAACCGGGACAGTTGTAGCAATTTGGGTATTCTCAAGAGCAGCTTCATTACCGCTGTTCAAAAAAACCCACGCGCCACCCACTACGGCGAGCAGACCCGCCACGATAATGGCAACCTGAACTGAGGAATCTCTGGATTCTGGCATTACTGCTATCTAACCTCTACTACGATTTCCGCGACCATAAACCGCGAACGCGGCCAAGGCCATTGATCAGTTTTCCTATTGAAGCTGGCAACTTGCTGCCGCTTGTTTTTGCTACCTGGTGCCGCTGGATCAAGTCAGGATTGTCTCTTAGCTGAATGTGTTTCTTAATGGCCTCGCGAACATGACGTTTACAGGCCGTTGAGCTCATCGGCTTATCGATCATGCGGAACACCTGGCCATGGTTGATCAGGCGCACCATCAGCTCGGCGTCCCGGTGCGCGCTCGCCACCATGGTGACCATTTCGGGAACCTTCTGCTTTAACTTTGCTGCTAACTGTTCGATCACTTCAGGGTCTTCACTCACATCGGTAATCAGTACGGCAGGCGCCATCTTCTGAATACCGTGCATTAGCCGTGCGATGTTGCTGGCCTGGAACGTGTAAAAGTAGTCCTGTAAAGAACGACCCACGCTTTTGGCAAATTGCTCATCAGACGTGAACACAATGATTGAGACTTTGTATTTACCCGTTCCAACGAGTTGGAGCGGATTGTTGTCAGGTTGTTTATCTTCCGCCGGAGCCGTAAGCGTTGCAGCCACATCCATTACAGCTGTCGTGCCACCAAAATCGCCTTCGCCGACGGTTGTATCAACCACCTGGTGAGTGTCGCCACTCATAACAATTTCAACCGGTTCCTGGTTCTGCATATGACCAGGCATCAAGGCAACGGCCGCTTCCTGAGCAATTTCAAGCGGACTCATTGTTTCACTCAAACGTTTGTCGGCCGCGTCCAGAATGGCAGCCGCATCTTGTTGGGCCATATCGGGTACATGAGATACCGGCTCGTCATCTTCGTCGTCCAAAACGATAGTAGCCGATTCTGAAATGACCGGATCGACCCGTCGCCTGACAATTGGCGGAGTATCTTCAACCAGCCCCAGTGGCGGCTCAGCTGTTTGAGCGGGCGCTTCCAGAGGTGGTGGTGCTTTGACCGGTGCTCTAACGGGAGTCTTGGCTACCGGAGGCTTGGGTGTCGCTTTGGGTGGAGTCTTGGCTACCGGAGGCTCAGGTGCCCTGACCTTCGGAAGCGGAGTGGCTTTGACTGGAGCTATGTGTGGCTGAGCAGCTTCGAGAGAAGGCACAGTAGAGGTGCCTAAATCAGGGTTTTCGCTCAACACGACCGTGCTGGCAAAGTTCATAACGTCGTCAATGTTGGCGTGGACGCTGTCTAAAGCCGATGGTCCTGATCCGGCAGTGGAAATAGCGTCGAGAAAGCTATCGTCGTCAGGGTCAGCGCTCGCTGAACCGTTGGTCTCAATCGCAATTTCAGTTGCAAGCTTGATGGTGCCACGCAGTTCTTCTGCCGCGCAGGGCTTGCTGAGAAAGCGAAACACTTCACCGTCGTTCATGGCGCCTTCGATGGCGTCCAGGTCAGCGTAACCTGTGAGCAGTATGCGTACCGTGTCCGGAGACGAATTTTTAACCGCCGTGAGCACTTCTACTCCGGTCATTATGGGCATGCGCTGGTCGGCAACTACAACATCGATGTTGTTCTCACTGATGATTTTTAGCGCTTCATCACCACGCGTAGTTAGAAACAGATTGTATTCACGACGGAACATTGCGCGCATACTGTTGAGTACACGTTTCTCGTCATCGACAAACAGTATCGTAGGTTTACCCCTACGAACTGGTGGCCTCTCTGTTGCTTCTGCTACGCTCATAATATTCGTTATCTCTAGCTAACAAGCGCAAGGTTCACTGCGCCCTTTTGCGGTTCCTTATTCGAACTATCAGCAACCTCTGTCTCGGAAGCGTGTTGCGTCACACCAGCATTGGCTTCAGCAACGTCAGCATCGTTGAAGAATGTTTCACTGTCGTCGAAGACACTGTCGGACAGGCCGCTGCTGTCTTCACTTACTTTGTAAGGTAATAAAATTGTAAATGTTGAACCCACGCCCACCTCGGACTCAATGTCGAGACGACCGTTGTGCGAACGCAAAATTTCTTCACAAATCGACAAGCCAAGCCCGGTCCCCGAACCGACTTCTTTGGTCGTGAAGAAAGGATCGCGAATCTTGGTCAGAATCTCTTCGGGAATGCCACAGCCCGTGTCCTGAATGGCGACTGACACAAAACCTTTTTTGGAGGACGTTGTAATGGTGATATCACCACCGTCTTCCATTGCCTGCGCCGCGTTGTTGATCAGATTCAGGAAAATCTGGTTGATCTGCGATGGTGAGCACGACACCGACGGCACATCGTTTAAATTCTTGATTACGTTCACTCGAGACTTTAGCACGTTCTTGGCAATAATCAGGGTACGCTCAATGCCTTCGTTAACGTTGAACGAGTCTATGGGTGCCCTGTCAAGACGACTAAAGTCTTTGAGGCCCTGCGCCAAAACGGTCAGCTCTTCGAGTCCCTCAATGTTGTCGTTAGTCAGATCGACAAGCTCTTCGAGGTCGGCCTTGATTTCTTCGTCAATCAGAACTGACTTCAGCTTTTGCAGGCCTTTCACGTAACGTTTGCGAATGACTTCTTTGTCTTCAGCCGGATTGGCTCTTGGCACCAGCTTGTCGTGACTAAGATCGACAAAGGCGCTGACTCGACTCAGCGTTTCTTTAATTAAGGTCTGGTTACTCTGCAGGTAAAGCAAAGGAGTATTAATTTCGTGACTGATACCAGCCACCAGCTGGCCCAGAGACGACATTTTTTCCGCCTGCACCAGCTGCACCTGAGACTCCTTGAGTTCGGAAAACGCCTTCTCAAGATCTTGGGTACGCTCTTCCACGCGAGCTTCAAGGCCGGAGTTGGCGTCTTTCAACTGGTCGTTAACGTCGTTAAGTTCGCTGTAGCTGTTATGGAGGCGAAAGCCCAGCAAGCCGAGGCCGCCGAACAATAGCACGCTGAAGATGTTTAGCAGCGTCTGGGAATTTTGCACTTTCAAAGCACGCTCACCGTGCTCTCTGTTAATCGCGTTACGCAATCCGATGGCCGTGCTACCAAAAGGTACCGCTGCCAATTCGTCCCAGCTGGCCTCGACGCTGTCTCGTCCGTTACGCACACGCTCAATCGCGTCAATCATGCTGACCATTGAGCTGCTGAGTAAATCGCTGTTGTTTTTCAAGCCCTGCAGCATCGAGTCGATTTCGCCGACGTTACTGGTCGAACCCGGTGTGCCGTAGGTCAATGTTTTGAGTAACAGCTTGTACACCGCACGTGACTCGGTTTCGAAGCCTGCAGCGCTAAGTTTTTGTACTTCGTTTGGACCGTTGTCGCGAATGAGTTTGAGCGCGCTGCCAACTGAGTTCTGCTGTGTCTCTACCGTATTTGATAATTCGATCACTTTTTTGAGCTGGGTTTCAAAGTATCCTTTGGAGGAATCCTGGCTGACGGTCGAGGAAACGATCGCTTCTTTGTTGGCCGTCAATCGACCACGCATCAGTGACACACCCGTTCCGGTAGGACGACCATCTCGTCGGGCGGCCGATAGCTGGTCAAGCAGGCTCTCGTAGTTGGCTACACTTTGATCAATCAAACTAACGGTTTGGTAGTGATTGTTGTAGTCGTTTACGTCAACCGACTTGGAACTGTAGATAAGGGCTGCCAGCACAGCGACCGCTAGGGCCGAAGTAATAATGGCGATCCAAACTTTTGACACAAGATGCTCCAGACTTCTTTCTTTAGATGAGAAAAAATACCAGTCGAGTCTAATCCAATCCGTGAGCCAGTTCTCGCTTGCTGGAAACCAGTGAAAACCGCGAAAAAGTCGGCTTGCGAATCAACGAGTAACGGTCTCATTTAGACTACGTTATACCTAACATATTAAGTTTAAACACAATATGTCAAAAACATTGCGCTGCAACATTTCTCGGGGTTGCCCTGATACGGTCAAATTAGGGTTGTATACCGATTTAAGAGGCAGCTTGATTACCATAATGAGTACGCTAAATGCGTAATTATGGTGATAATTTAGCCAATTTCCTAAAGAAAAAGAACCGTTTTTCGAAGCCGCTCCGCGAAATCGATCGTACCAGACTATTTTATATCGAGCTCTTTGATTTTCCGCGTTAGCGTGTTGCGCCCCCAGCCGAGCAATTTAGCCGCTTTTTGCCGTCGACCCCCGGTTTGCGCAAGCGCCACGTTAATTAACGTTCGCTCGAACAACGGCTGCGCCTCTTTGAGCAGCTCTGGGTCGCTGCTGTCGGACTGTTGCTCAGCCCATTGTGCCAGCGCCACCGTCCAGTGCTGCTCACCACGCTCGCTGATAAGATCACCACCCAGTTCGCTCGGTACGTCTTGCTCGCGAATTTCACGACCAGGAGCCAATGCCGTCAAACGTCGACAGGCGTTGATTAACTGACGCACGTTTCCAGGCCAGCGGAAGTTAGCCAGTAAGACCCGGGCACGATTGCTGAGCTGCTTGGGTTCAATACTCATTTCCTGAGCGGCCATTTGCAGGTAGTGCTCCAGAAGCGCTTCAATATCCTGCCGTCTTTCGCGCAACGGTGGCGACTTGATTTGAATAACGTTCAGTCGGTGATACAAGTCTTCGCGAAACTCCTCGTCTGCAACCTTTTGTTCCAGATTTTGATGAGTCGCAGCAATCACTCGCACGTCAACCTTAATAGGCTGTTGGCCACCCACACGATAGAACTCGCCCTCGGCCAACACTCTTAGCAGTCGGGTTTGTAACGGAGCGGGCATATCGCCAATTTCATCAAGAAACAGGGTGCCTTTATTAGCCTGCTCAAAGCGACCGACACGTTGACGGTCAGCGCCCGTAAACGAACCTCGCTCATGCCCAAACAGCTCGGACTCGAGCAGCTCTGACGGAATGGCAGAGGTGTTCAACGCGATAAATACCTTATCTTTTCTCGGACCGTGTTCGTGCAACGCTTGCGCGATGAGTTCTTTACCGGTGCCCGACTCGCCGGTAATCAGCACGTTCATGGAGGAACCGCTCAAGCGCCCGATAGCGCGAAACACTTCCTGCATGGCGGGAGCCTGACCAATAAAGCCGGGAAAAACCATAGGCTTTGCATCAACGGTAGCGCCGCCTTGACTTGCCGCCCGCCTCACCAGACGCACGGCTTCGTCAACGTCAAACGGTTTGGGCAAATATTCGAACGCACCCGACTGATACGCGCCCACGGCACTTTCAAGATCCGAGTGGGCGGTAATTACAATAACGGGTAAATCGGGCACTTCGTCGTGAAGCCTCGCCACCAGATCGAGTCCACTCATACCCGGCATGCGAATATCGGCAATTACGACGTCAGGTCGACCGTCTGTCAGTGAGCCGCGCAACGCGTCCAGCAGCGGCTGCGCCTGATCGAAGCTCGTAGAATTCATGCCCGCGTCGCGTAATGATTTTTCAAGTACCCAACGAATAGACGGGTCGTCGTCGACCAGCCAGACTGAAATATCAGAATCCTGCACCATTTAATCTTGTTCCTTGATAAGAGGTAAATACAGGCTGAACACCGTTGGTGTGCCGGACTGCAACTTAATCAGACCGTCGTGTCGGTTAGCCAGATCCAGCGCAATGGCCAGCCCCAAACCCACACCTTCAGTACGACCAGTAACTAAGGGATAAAAAATTTGTTCGCGTAGTTCTTGCGGAACACCGGCGCCGCTGTCTTGGAGATCCACCCTTGCAACTAACGCATGACTTTTCCCACCAATGGTAAAACCAGGCTCTACGCGAGTACGAAAAACAATGCGGCCTTTCTCGCCGGTCGCTTGCAGCGCATTACGTGCAAGGTTCAGCACGGCCTGCGTGATCTGGTCGACGTCTATTAAAACCTTGGGAAGACTGGGGTCATAGTCACGCTCAACAACAACGCCCTCACCTGCTTCGCTGCGAATTAATGTGCAAACGTGATCAATTACGCGGTGTAAATTGGTGGACTCGCGATGCGTAGGTTTGTTCGGCCCAAGCATCGCGTCGACCAAGTGCACGAGCCGATCGGCTTCGTGAATAATAACGTCAGTGTATTCTTGTAAATCCGGTGTTGGTAGTCGTCTTGCCAGAAGCTGGGCCGCGCCGCGCAGTCCGCCCAACGGATTTTTGATTTCGTGAGCCAGCTGTTTCGTGATTGTGCGACTCACCGTATTTTGTGATTTAAGTTCATTCTCGCGATCGATCCGTAAGCGATGAGCTACGTCGCGTAGCTCCAAAACAACCGTGTGTGCGTCAATCGGCATCGCTGTGACGTCTACCTGACGACGGTGGTCTGGATCGCTTAACAAGAACAGGTCGAGCTCTCTGATTTCAAGTGAGCCGCGCATTTCGAAGGCGCGATCTACCAGAGCGTTTATGGATTCAACGCGATCGAATAGCTCACCAATATTCAAACCTATGGCGCGATTACGCGTAGTGCCGGCGAGCTCTTCGCCAGCCTGGTTTAGGTACGTCACGACGTAGTGCTCGTCAAGCACGACAACCCCTACGTTTAGCCCATCGAGTAAACGATATCCGGCGTCGTCGAAAGGCACCTGGGCAAGATTAGCTGACACGGTAGCGTGTTCCATAACCAGCCGTGGCCGCTTTGCCTGTGTTTTCGAAGAGTGTGCGTGCGGCCACACGCAAGCGCGCCGCGAAGCGCTTTAGTTGGTAGAGGTTTGCTGCACAAAGAACGTCACAGAGCCGCCGTCGAAAACGGTATTGCCTTCCTGATCTTTGATCGAGGCTCTCACCGAATGCTGTCCCCGAAACACGTTGTTGACCGTAATGGAAGTTGACCGAACCGGTTCGTCGTTGACGATACGGCCATCGTAAACCAGTACGATACCGTGACCTTCCTGAAGAAACGGTTCGACTCCAATTTGCACGTTCAACGTACCGCCGGTGTTCCACACCGTTTCGTCTTCCGAGGGAGATGTGATGGTGACTGCCGTGTAAGGCAGTGGTACATCGGGTTCGGTCGTACCGTCGTTCGATGGTGTCAAACGGCGATTGGAGGAGCGAGATCGCCTTGCCGGTCGGCCAGGAATCACGTTCGTTGGTTTCAGGACAATTACTTCGGCGCCTTCTCGAGGCATATCCGAATAATGCACCGTGCCCGATGCGTCTACCCAGCGATACAGCTCGGCTCCAGCGGGAATTGCAGTGACGGCCAGCGCACCTGTTATCAGCCAATGTTTTAAGGTCATAGTCCACAGAGAATAGCCTGACTTACCGTTTTGACCAACGAAATAGGTGTATTGGTTCCGCAGGCTTGGCGTGAACTTTTGTGCGCCGGCGGAACAAGCGGACAGATCGAGGTGTAAACCATGACCTGCCCGCTCTAATGCAGCACTTATAAGATATTGATCTTAAAGGCTATAGTACAAATCGAACTCGGCTGGGTGAGTCGCCAGTCTCAAACGTGCTACGTCTTCGTTTTTAAGCTCAATGTAGCCGTCAATCAGGTCGTCGCTAAACACGCCGCCCGCTTTAAGAAATTCACGATCGCTATCCAGAGCGCTAAGCGCTTCGTCAAG
>JBGCFV010000008.1:0-19460 GCA_045107075.1 Gammaproteobacteria bacterium | reverse complement strand
CCATGGAGAGTCGCAGCGTAACGAACCGGAGATACCTCGTGAGCTTATCCTATATCTGGCTCATAAGTTTCGTTGGGCTGAATTTGAGACAATGGCGCGTGCTCGTTTATATCAGATCTCACAAACCGAGCCAGATATGGTCAATTACAGTTGGGTTAGCGATATATTAGACAGTCTAAAAGACGACTGGGAAGATCTCGACTTCTATCCTACTCTTAGAGACAGTACGGTCAGGCCTTATCCTTATGAAACAGATGGGGTTCTACCCTGATATCGCGGACACTTCAAAAAAGAGCGATAATGCTCGCGGAGGAGTGTCATGGGCAAACGAAGAACATACTCTACGGAGTTTAAACTTGAAGCCATCGCAATGGCAAAACAGCCAGGCGTAACGAAGACTCAAATAGCGAAAGAACTAGGACTGAACTCGAACATGATCGGTCGCTGGGAGAAGGAGCTCACCGAATCCGGCTCTAAAGCCTTTCCAGGGCAAGGCCACTCTCGAGACGAGGAAGTTACAGCGCTCAAAAGAGAGCTTGCCAGAGTCAAACAGGAACGAGATTTTTTACGAGAAGCGGCAGCGTACTTCGCGAAAGACCCGAAGTGAAATATCAGATGATCGAACGTTGCCGCGAAGCCTATCCAGTGCAAATGATGTGTCGTCGACTCGGCGTATCGACCAGTGGTTTTTACGCGTGGCGTAGCAGACCGCTGAGCGCTCGTACAAAAGACAATCTACGGTTAGTGGAGCGGATGCAGGCGATGTACGATCAAAGCGACGGCGTCTTGGGAAGTCCTCGTATGTGGGAAGACCTACGCTACGAAGGCGAGACCTGCAGCAAGAACCGCGTTGCACGCTTGATGTGTGTGAACGGTTTAAAAGGCGTGCCGGTCAAACGTAGGTCTCCCAAGAAGAAGTCAGGAACTCGGCCGGATGGGGTACGCAATCATCTGGCTCGCGACTTCAAGGCAGAAGAGCCAAACGTCAAATGGGTGACTGATATCGATATCACTGGCATCCGTGTTGGCCAAAAGTGGCTCTACTTGTGTGCAGTGATGGATCTGTTCTCAGGCATGATCGTTGGTTGGTCAATGAACAGTAATCAAAATAAGCACCTAGTGCTACAAGCCGTTTTAATGGCGCTGTGGCAGCGCGATGATCGTTCAGCTGTCATCTTGCACTCAGATCGTGGATGTCAGTTTACAAGCCACGAGTACCAGCACTTCTTGGCAGATCACAACCTGACATGCTCAATGAGTGCGGTTGGGAGCTGTGCTGACAATGCAGCAATGGAAGGCTTCTTCGGCATGATGAAACGTGAACGCACCAATCGTAAACGTTACACCCTGATCGCCGACTTACGAGCTGACATCTTTGATTACATCGAACGGTTCCATAACCCACGAAGACGACGAAGACTTGAAATGCTGGATCAGAAAGAAATATCCTTAACTAAACCGTCCGCTGTATCGGGGTAGAACCCGTCGACTTATTTTGGATAAAGGCGTACTTCACTTCATTTGCTTCGCGAAGTACGCCGACGCCTTTTCCAGAATGTCTTTCTCCATTTTGAGTTCGCGGACTTCACGTCGCAGCTGCTTGAGTTCTTCTCGTTCATCTTTGCTCAAGCCTTTGCCACTGGCTTCATCTTCGAGTTGGCGCTTCCAGCGTCCAATCAGGTTGGCACCAATGCCAAGGCTTCTTGCCGCTTCAGCTTGGGAATACCCTTGCTCAGTCACTAGCGCTACAGCATCACGTCTGAAGTCTTCTGGAAGGTTCGGTCGTCTTGTTCTTTTCGTTGTCATAGGTCACCTCGTTATAGTAGTTTACTACCTAAACTCGGTGTCCTGAATCAGTAGACCACTTCAAACATTCATGTAAAATAGCAAAGTATATAACGAAGGGATGCAACCATCGGCCAAGCTCTTGAGGTCCTCCAACGTGGTTCACCCGCGGCTGATCTTAATAGTTTTACGGCTTTCGAGACCACGCGATACTTGACGCTAGTTTTCAATCTCGGCCGGACAGTTTGTATTTTCATAGGCTAAACTGAATCAATCGGCTGTCGCAACTCAAGGCAGCGGTTCTTATGTTGTCAAAAGGATGGTGACTAAATTGCACTCAAATCGAATAGACGGCTGGCTAAATCTAATTGCCAGTTTAGGCGTATTAATAGGCATAGCGTTGGTGATTTTTGAGCTGAACCTAAGCCGGCAAGCGATCCAAGCACAGACACGCACGGAACTGTCAAATACGCTTGTTCAATTACTCTCGGAAAATATGGGGGATGGTGGCTACGCTGAACTTTTGCACAAGGGCAATATTGGGGAGCCGCTCAGCGACGTCGAGATGTATCAGTATTGGCGTCACCGTGCCGCGATGATTGAATACTCCGAAAACGTTTTTTACCAATACGAACAAGGGTTGTTTAGCGACGCAGAGTTTACTCGACAGGTAGGAGTCATGCGTCGTGACTTGAGTGCTTTTCCGGGCTTTGGCAGGTCATGGTGTGACATGCAGGACCGAATTTCCCCCGGGCTTTGGGCGGCGGTACTTGATCAATCTAACGAGCGTTTATGTGATCCTGAGTAGAGCGATTTGAGCGGCTGGGTTTAGCCGATAGCAAGCTGATGGAAAATTACAAATGCCGTATAACAATCGATTCAACCGACCGTGAGAGACATGTCCTAATGAACTTATCATCCTCAGCCGAAGCTGATCTCATTAGTTAAACCGACGTGGAAAGTGGAGCGAAAATTCTAAGCAACAGAGCGAGTATTGTTCTAATAATTGCTGTTGCAGCAGTTCATTGGTTGTTGAGTTATACATCAGCTCAGTGTCGGGAGGTTTTGGTCGGCTTTGGCTTTGTTGCGGATACCCAACTGCCAGCTTTGACTCAAGCTATGATGTCAGGACCCGGCATTTTCAGTGTAGTGCCGGTTCTCTGCGTGTTACTAGTTGTGCTAAATCGAGCGCTTATCGTTCAAAAGTCAACGGTTCTCGGAATGTCGATGTTGGCTACGTTAGGTAAGGTAATTGTCTTTGGTGTCGCCGTATATTTGCCAGTCAGACAGATGGGAGCGATAGTTCAATGAATTTCGGAAGGAGATAGTCGTGCTACCGTCTGGAGCGATGCAACCGCCAGCTGGGCGCCCACCTCGGCGGATGCCAATAACAAGGTGTTGATTTTGCCAATCCTGAGTTTTAGAGGCCGTGAGAATTTACGACTACGGAAGCCGATTGAAGGAAACTCCATAGAGCATTCTATCCTGTCCAATTTGCAGCGAATTATTTTGTTTTTCCTTGTCATTTGCATAACCGGCTGTAGTGCTTGGAGCGATTTAAGAACAGAGCAAAGCATAAAACAAATGCGGGCGGAAAAACTGGCCCAGATTGATATTGAAAGATGCAAGAAGAACGGCGGCTATGTCCGAGGAGTATGTAGTTTCAGTATCCCAGTTTGCGTTATTCCATTTTCTGATGCAGGCAAGCCGTGCGCTGATAGCTCCGAATGCGAAGGGCTATGTTGGAATGAAGACTGGGGTTTAAAACAAGGTGATAGTTCGGAGGGACAATGCACGGCTAATGCACAGGATTGCAAGTGTGGTGTTGAAATTCGGCACGGCGTCGTTGATGGCGGAATGTGCGAAGACTAACGACGCCCGTGTTAGTTGCTAGAGGTCTATGTAGAGTTCTTAATGCCGACTATAGTCAATTGGAACCACAGTGAGATGAATGACGCAATGTACTTATCATGTTTAGCGACACTTGAACTCACTAGTTATCCGGACCTGCTTCGTTCGCAATACTCAAGTCAGGTGACGAACTCTTAATGGTGCGAAATTCGTTAGCGATGTTAAAACTTGCCTTCGATGGAACATTGAAATTCGGTATTAGGCCGAAAATAAAGTTAGCTATTTTTGCTGTGCCCGCTATTTGCATGTTGATATCTTTCGTATTTTGGTTTTTCTTTACTTTCTATTTGGCAGATTATTTTGGCATTGTTGACGGAGTTGCGCTTGAAGGCCAGGAGAATGATTCGCTTTGGTTTTGGACCATGATCGGATCCCTACCAATTTTTAATCTAGTTGGATACGTAACAGGATGGATTCTAAATATCATAGGGGCGATGTTGATACTGAGGTGGCCTTATTCGAAGGTGAACGCCATTTTTGGTAAGTCTCAGATTCCACAAAGGTGGTGCAGGGCTCCAGCTAGTCATTGGCATAATTGAAGAGAGTTGGTTGTGCAGTATAGTATTTGATGCAATCGAACGTGAAAGGAAATAGAGCATGAGTTCAATATATTTAACCTCGGCTGATCTCAAGAGTCATATGCCTGACTTCCTCAAAGCATTGACTATGGCTTTGGCAGTTATGGTCACAGCCATTACGGTGAACACTAGTGCATGTAGATACTCAAACGTACCCGAACACATTTTGAGCGTCTCTGAAACCGTCCGTGAGAAAAACAAGGTTCGTATAGCGGCGCTCCGAAAAGAAGCCGACACCGTGTTTTATGGTCGATTGGTAAAAGTCGATGGTGAGTCTGCGAAATTCTCAGGGGTTGTAAATATAAAAGGATCTGCGAAGAATAACGTCCCATATACATGGGTTCTGACCGATGAATATTATCAGGATTGCAATGGCTTATCGGACTTGGAGAATTTAACGCCACCCGTGCTTAATCAATATAATGAAGGCGTGAACTACTACCTTATATATGCGGTTAACAAACAAATTATAAGGGCCAGAATAATTCCGCGGGTCTATACACCAAGCCCACATGAGGAAATTGAATGGTTGACGGAGCCATCCGAAAATTGATGCAAGCTTCGATCAAGTGTGTCGTTTTTCTTCAGCATGGCGTAGTCCCCGCAATCCACGGGCTGCGAGTTTAGCAGAAGTGAATCGTTGCGACTCAGTGCCAATTGAAGCATGCACAATGAGATGCTTGAAATAATTACCGAAGCTGAGTTTCCGATCAATCAGATTGCGTATATATTTATAGTGCATTAGATGAACTCTTTATTGACAATCAATTGGAGAAGTAACGATTAATCACTCTCGAGATCGAAGAATTGAACAGCTTGAAAGGGAAGTAGATGCCCTTACTTTAGTGTGCATGGCCATGTGGGAAATGCTTGGCAAGCCAAACGGATTTTTCAAGAAAGATTTGGAGGCAAAGATTGCTGAAATTGACTTAAGGGATGGAAAGTTGGACGGGCGATATACAAGTGCTCCGGAAAATTGCCCCAAGTGCGATCATAAGTTGGGCCCGCGTCGACATTTTTGTATTTTTTGCGGATCCTCGGTATGGGCCACGTCCAAAGAGAGTGGGGGTGTATAGATCCATACAACCGACCGTGCAGGGTTTGTCCTAATGAGCTCATGCTAAACACCGGAGGCTGATCTCAAACGTTATGCGTAGTTTTGCGATTTTGGTTTTATGCGCTTTGCTAGAACTACTGCCTACGACAGTCGAGGTGGACTCATTTTTGGTTTTCCACTTTCAGCTACGGTGGAACTGCGTCTGATCACAATAGCAAAGCAGTCAACGTACTGTGGTACTGTAAAGCATAGCAAAACCAACGCGAAGGAGAGCTTGGTTGAGGCGCCTTCATTATTATGGCCAAGTTAGCTTTAGCGCCTCAGATTCACTCTATTTACAGCCTAACAGGAAGCACTATGAAAAAAATACTCATTATTATTGCGCTATTAAACGTGACCTTTATGGTTACTCCTGTGTCAGCAGGCCCGGCGTCAAATGCGCTAGCGACTTGTATGGTTGACTCCCTTAATGGAAAAGAACGAAAGCTTCTGGCGAAATGGATTTTTTTAGGAATGGCAGCGCACCCCGAAATGTCGCAGTTATCGAATGTCACTAAGGAACTTCAGGCTGGGTCGGACAAGTACATCGGTGAGCTGGTAACCAGGCTTTTAGCCGATGACTGTTCTGCAGAGGCAAAAAGCGCACTAGAAACCGAAAGCAGTATCGCCTTGGCAACAGCGTTTGAATTAGTGGGTAAGGTGGCAATGCAAGAGCTCATGACAAATAAAGAGGTCAGTGTCGCGCTATCGGGGTTCGAGAAGCATCTGGATAAAGAAAAACTGGAAGTCCTTAATTAGTACACCACACTATTGATGTCCTATATGAATTGACTCGGTGAACGATTAAACGTGTGAGTTCCACTCAACCTGGCTCAGCCGACGTGTGGACTGCAAGTGAGAGTCTAATAAGGCATCAGTCGCTTGGTGGAGCGGTCGCTGCCAAGCGCACTCTAATGCGCTTGGCTATTGTCGTTCCGGTGGTCATAGTGTTTTGAATGTCAATCGCTCGGGCGTTTTAGATCAAAACGAGTGGCTCGCGGCGCGGCAAGCGTTTATAGAGTAAAAAATTCTATTGGGTGTGTAACCGCATCGACATCTGAGGAAACGCTTCGGTCGGCTAAAGACGTAAGGAAAATGCCAATTGATAGCTTCGGCCGAACACATCGAACAAGCGTGTGTCAGTGTTGTTCGTATCCACGGCATCGGCCAGTAGCGGCGGATTCTCATCCGTGAGATTGGCAATATTGAGCCGAACCGAGACGTTTTCAGATAGAGTGAATCCAATCCTCAGGTCCACGTAGTGTGTCGCATCAATGTTGGGTATGGCCAGCGTAGCGTCTTGGATACCGAAAGCGCCAAAGAGCTGTGGTAAACCATTCTCGGTGCCGCCAATCCATCTCGAGGTCAAATTAACGTCCAGTGGCCCCGACGCGTAGCGAACATTCGTTGTGACGCGAACCTCTGGGATCGTACCGCCACCGAGACCCCCACATGGCTCGCCGAACACGCCGTCGCAGTTAAAGCGAGTAGATACTGGCGTGTCTTGCACAATGTTTCGAAGCGTGTGGGTCCAAATCGCGCTCACATTCAAATTGGCGGCATTGTCACCAAAGGCAAACGCTGATGGCAATGTCGTTGCATAGTTGAGCTGCGTATCAATACCTCTTACCGCACTGATACCGCGGTTACTCCTGGGTTCGAATACTTCCACGACATCGAGCGTCTGCGGGTCACGACGGATATTGGTGCAAAACGCGTTGCTAATGTTTCCTGGGTCAAAGCAAACTTCAGTAGCGTCAATGCTACCGATCGTATCGGTGACCTCCAGATCAAAGTAGTCAATAGCTGCATCAAAACCCGGGAGCGCTCCCGGTTGAAACACAATACCAACGGTAAACGTATCGGCCTGCTCGGGGGTTAAATCCGGATTGCCCCCGGAAATGAAATTCACTCGAGAGAACGGCGTGGCCTCGAAAATGCCAATTTGATCGCTGGGAATTCCTTGCAACCGACAGCGCTCAACATTGCCATTCGCTTGCGGGTTTGCCGACGCAGAGCACAGGTCCCGGGACGTGTCACTCGCAGCAAGGTTGCCTTCCGTGACAATCCGTTCCTGAAAGGCCTCCTGCAAATTCGGCGCGCGAACACTGTGCTGCAATGCGCTGCGCAGACGAAGCGAATTCGTAAGCGCCCATTCAGCGCCAACTTTACAGGTGTCAACGGTGCCGGCGTTCCGATAGTCTGAATAGCGCGCGCCCAACTCAAGATTAAAACTCTGGACGCCGGGCAAACTCCTCAGCAATGGAACAACCGCCTCGCCATACACTTCGAGGACGCTCTCTTCACCACTGATACTTGCATCGCCCAGGTATCCTAAGGCATCGCCGGAAAACAGATTGTCATCCGCCTTGAATGCAATGCTGTCCGTTCGCCACTCAATTCCCAGTGCAACATCGACAGGTCCTGCCCAGTTTGACAGCGGTGAACCGGTGACGAAGGTGCTGACAAGCGTCTGTTCTCGTTGCGTTACGTTTTCTATGTCGGCCAAACGAACAAAGTCAGCGGCCTCGTCAGACACGGCACCCGGCGCGAAAATATTCAGCGGCACACAACCGCCAGAGGTATCGACACACTGTCCAGTGGCTACGTTAACCAATAACGCTGATCTATCCGCGATGCCGAGGCTCCATTGAAGAACCGCTCTGACTCGTCAACGTCTGCGTAACTCACCCAGGCATTAAAGTCCCAGGTGTCGTTAATCGCACCACGCACGCCGACAACCGCCCGAGTGTAATCGCGCTGCTGCTCGATTTGACGAGTGCCCAGTTCCTCCCAGCGACGACGTAGCGCGAATCCCACTAATCCCGGCGCGACAGGCACAAACTGCTCCGCAGCAACCTGGCGTAAAGACTCGCTGAAAAGGGGGTTGTCCAGGTTAGTGACATAAAAAGCACCCGTTGGGATAGGTGCGAGGGTTCGCGAAGACTTGTTGCGAGTGAACGCTAGCTCCGAGTAGAGCTCAACGTTCTCGGTGAGGTCATAGTTGAGAAATAGCCCTGTTGAATAGCGCGTCAATGGTGTCTGCAGGTAATTGGCAGGCGCGAAATTGTATAAGTCGCCTGGGCGCACGAAAGGAACAACTTCACCGGCTTCATTGAGTTGACGTTATCCCCACACCGAAACTGGCGCATTCGCATCACCGACACCTGATTAGCGGCCGATATCTATCTGATGGTTCACGATGATTTAAAAAACAATCACTTATGTACGACTTCTTCCGCCGGTCATGCCCGGTGATTTGCTCATCGATGTGCGCGGGGTGGTAGAATAGCTGTTCGAACACAGAAGGAGGCATGAGCGTCGAGCCGTGCGAATTGCTCGTCTTCTTCGCTGTGGGTAGAGTCAAAGAGCACTTAGGCATTAGAGAAGGTATGCCCAGTTCGGACGCAAGAGGAGAGCGATTTCGATCAAAGACTTAAGGCTGGCATCTGCAACTTCAGCACCCAAGGAGGCGGCGGGTGACGTCTCTTTCTGATTCCTGTCCCTCCCAGCACCAAACCTCTGAATTTTGGTACCATTTTGGTGAGGCATCTCTAAACCACGTATTTTCTCGCTGCGTCGATTGCTCGCAAGCGAATGGCATTTAAACTAGGTGGAGTATCCATGCATATAAATAGCGCCGGTGTTTTTCGACGCACGAACAACTATCGATGCAGCCGACGGAAAGGCGCGTGAGTTTCTCTCCGTTTGATTCAGCCGTCATCTATTTTGATAACTTTGCAGATGTGATAGTGCGCAGACTTATTACGCTGATCGTGCTTCTCGCCTCATGCGGCTCCGTTGTTGTCTTCGGCGAATCGAATATCAACGACTTTATGGAGCAGAAGTGGAAAGAGAGCATCGAATTTAATAAGTCCGTTACTGACGCTGAAATACTTAATTTCTTGAAGTTTAAGTACGAAATCGACCCTGAACAACTACAAGAGATTCAGCTACTGGAAGCTGAGCCTGCCAAGCTTGAGGTCTTTCTGGAGAATTACCGAAGTTCGCACGACGAAGCTGGCATGGAACTGCCGACTTTAAGAGGTGTTCCGGTTGAAGAACTTGAACAGCTGCGCCAACTATTCAAGTACAAAAAGAAAGAGCACGACGACATGATGTCCGCGGATAGTGTTGTTAACTCGCTTACCCCGGAGCAGAAGAGAATGGTCACGGTTGAAGGCAAAAAACTGATCAATAGATACCCGGTACTGGCTCAAGGCTCATCTGAACATGTAGTGAAAATCGATAGCGATTTTCCTGATAGCCTTGATTTTTTGAACTTGAAATTTATTTACCTGGGCGAGACGGACTGTAGATTCTTTATTCAAAAAGGAATTGGTAGAGGAGTCGGGTTGGCCGTAACCAGAAACGATGACGAGTTTAAGTTATGGTCTTTCAATGAATACCAATCCTGGGATAAAACCGAGATAGAAGTTCAATAAGAATTTCTCGCTCATCCAGACGTTGATTGGTTGATCAGAATCACACACCTGCTACCGAGCCAGAGCCGTCATTTAAGTAGTCGACGCAAGTGTGTTTTTACTCTTCGGTTTGGTCTGGCACCAGCGAGGAAACGTTTTGAGATTTCTGGGAACTGTAAAAACAGATTTTGCTGAAACAGGCTACGATCGGAATAACCTCCCATCGATGTTCTACCCGAGGAACATCGCTATTTTGGGCTTCTGACTAAAATGCTCTGAATTCGTTACCCCATGTTGGGCTTTGTAAGCCAGCAACGTATAAGTGGAAGTTTTCTATAATGACTGATTCCGGTAAAACATATTATTTCATCGATATAAATCTTAATACGGCCGCCATATCTGAATGGGGTACCAGTCGAACTGCGACCCATACGGGAGAAACGGGCAATCCGGATATTCATCGAATTTTTCTTCCAAAAGGGCAGTACAACAAGTTAGTGCGAAAGCTGGAAGCTCAGTCTGGTGGGAATAAGGATCCCATGGTTGGAGCGTCGTGCAAATACTAACGCCCGAAACGGCGAGTTCCATGTGGACTGGAAAAACCGGAAAAATGATTGCCTTGTTACAACGCGAGCTCGTCGTCGAGGCTTGCGAGAAAGTAAGCTCGTAAGTGCTGACTAACTAACGTGTCGATCCCGGAGCACGCTGACAACATCCTCTAGTGACACATCGTGGGCGGCAAGAAGTACGATCAGGTGATAAAGGAGGTCGGCGCTTTCGTTCTTGAGGTCTTCGGTTGAGTTGAGTACTCCCGCCAACGCTACCTCAACGCCTTCTTCGCCCACTTTCTGGGCGATTTTAGGCAGTCCTTTTGCGAACAGCTCGGCGGTGTAACTGGCGTCTGAACTACCCGCGTCGCGGCGCCTCTGAATGACTTTTTCCAGTTCACCCAAAAAGCCCAGGCCAGGTGCCGGTTGCAATGTGTCAAAGCAGCTTTGAGTGCCCGTATGGCAAACAGGCCCGCTCGGGATAGCTTCGAACAACAGCGTGTCACGGTCGCAGTCGGTCCGCGCGGAAGTCAGTGTCAGAGTGTTTCCCGACGTGTCACCTTTCGTCCAGAGCTCCTGACGACTGCGACTGTAAAACGTAACTTTACCTGACCCAACGGTTTTCTCGACCGCCGGCTTGTTACACCATGCGACCATCAAAACAGACCCTGTGACGCTGTGGGTAACCACGGCAGGTATCAGTCCGTTCATTTTGTCCCAGTCAAGTTCGTCTGCCAACGTGCTCATACGCGTACCGCTATGTTCTGATTTGAAAGAAAGGTTTTTAGTTCATCTATCGCGATGTGCTTTTTGTGAAACACAGTAGCCGCCAGCGCCCCGGACACGTCACAGGTTTCAAACACGTCTGAGAAGTGCTCCATGTTTCCAGCGCCGCCCGAGGCGATCATGGGTACGCGACAGATCTCGCGTAATTCACTCAGCTGCTCAAGGTCAAAGCCGTTGCGCACGCCGTCCTGATTCATACAGTTGAGTACTATTTCTCCCGCGCCTCGTTCCTGAACTTCCTTAAGCCACGAGGCCGTACTGTGCGTGACTCGCTCGGTTCGGTCCGGGTCTCCGGTGTTTTTGTGCACGCCGTATTCGCAACCAATTTTTCGACTGTCAATGCCGACCACGACACACTGTGTGCCAAAGCGTTTGGCGAGGGCGTCGATTAGATCCGGGTCTTCTAAAGCCGGCGTGTTAACCGATATTTTGTCAGCACCACGGTTGAGAACGTTTTCGGCTGTCTCTATTGACCGAATGCCACCCGCGACGCAAAACGGAATATTGATGACACGGGCAACGCGCTCGACCCAGTCAAGATTGACGGAACGGCCGTCGGGGCTCGCGGTAATGTCGTAAAAGACAAGCTCGTCAGCGCCTTCGTCACTGTAGTACTGGGCGAGTTCAACAATGTCGCCCACCACTTCGTGGTTGCGAAAGGCAACTCCCTTAACAACCTGCTGGTCTTTAACGTCCAGACAGGGAACTATGCGTTTGGCAAGAATGGTCGTGCCTCTTCAATAAGTTTGGGGTTCTCGTACAGCGCGCGACCGACAATGGCAGCGGCTACGCCTGTGTCGTTAAGAGCGTTCAGATCTTCAATACCTCTGACGCCCCCTGAGGCCTGAAAATCAATGTTGGGAAAACGCTCAACGCATTCAGCGTAGAGCTCAAAATTAGGTCCCTGCATGGCACCGTCGCGTGATATGTCGGTGCACAAAACGTCGGTCAGGCCGAGTCTTGAGTATTCATCCAGCGTGTCCCACAGAGTCACGGTCGACTGTTCCTGCCAGCCGTGTATCGCGAGGCGCGGAACGTTGTCGGTAATTCGGACATCGAGTGCGAGAGTGATGTGCTCAGCTCCGTAGTCGCCAAGGCAGTTTTTCAGCGCTGCCGGATCACTCACAACCAGGCTGCCAATCACGGCTCGCTGCACGCCAATTTGCAGAGCCCTCTGAATGGATTCCTGTGACCGCAAGCCGCCTCCGCACTGTACGTTCAGTCCGTGAATGCCGCAAAGCGTTCGCAGTTGGGCGTAGTCCGGGGAACCACCTTCTTTGGCGCCGTCCAAATTCACTACGTGAAGCCAGGGAGCGCCAGCTATCGTGTAGCGCTTGGCTAACGTATCGGGTTCCGTGTCGTAGTAGGTGACTTGCTCGAAGTCGCCTTGAAAAAGACGCACACAGCGCCCTTCGTATAAATCTATTGCCGGAATTACTATCATGTTAGTGCCACAAAGTTACGCAGTAGTTGTGCTCCGACAGGGCCAGAGCGTTCGGGGTGAAATTGTACGCCAATGAAGTTGTCTCGCGCGGCTACGGCGGTAAACGGGTAACCGTAGTCACTCGACGCGATTGTGTACTCGTTTACGTCAGCCGTGTAGCCGTGAACAAAGTAGAAATAGCTGCCGTCGGCGATATCGTTGAACACATCGTGATCGTTTTTGACGTCAATCTGATTCCAGCCCATGTGCGGAGCAGGGCGGTCTATGCTGCCATCCATTTTGCGGACCTTGCCATCTATTACACTCAGGCAGTTTGTATTGCCTTCTTCAGAATAGTCGTACATCAGCTGCATACCGAGACAAATTCCCAGCACGGGCTGAGTAAGCGTTGAAATCAGCTGGTCAGTGCGTTGGCTCTTAAGCCTCGCCATGCTGTCAGTCGCGTGGCCTACACCCGGCAATATAACGTGGCTCGCCTTTGCTATTTCATCCGCGTTGTCGGTAAGTAGCGGATCAAGATTCAGGCGTTTCAGTGCGTAAATGAGTGAATTCATATTCGCGCCGCCGTTGTTGATAATCGCGACGGTCATAACATGCCTTTAGTCGTGGGCAAACCGCCGCCACCGAGCTGAAGCGCTTGACGCAGAGCTCTACCGACTACTTTGAACGAAGACTCCACCTGGTGGTGCGTATCTGACCCGTTTGTCGTGAGATGCAGGTTAGCGCCCAGAGTTTGACACAGAGAGTTAAAGAAATGACTAACCATTTCAGTTGGCATGTCGCCGACCATTTCCCGGGTTAAATCCATATCAATCTGACAAAACGGGCGGCCAGATAAATCGAGTGCGGCGGAGCTCAACGCGTCGTCCATTGGCAGCGTAAACCCATACCTTTGAAGACCAACTTTGTTACCCAGTGCCGTGCGCATTGCTTCACCAAGCGCGAGCGCACAGTCTTCAATGGTGTGGTGGGGGCCTGTTTGCAAGTCGCCTTTGCACTGAAGATTAATTGAGAAGCCGCCGTGTTTACTGAGCTGCTCCAACATGTGGTCGAAAAAGCCGATGCCGGTAATGATGGACGTATCATAGTCGGAGTCGAGGTTGACGCTAACGCGGATATCCGTCTCGTTCGTCTTACGCACGACGGTCGCGGTTCGCGTGTGGCCCATAAGTGCCTGAGCAATGTGAGGCCAGGTGTATTCGCCATTTCCAGTGCCTACCTGAAAGGCTTTGAGTCCAAGCGCATTGGCAAGTTCAACGTCGCTTGTGCGGTCACCGATAACACAACTGCGCTCTACGTCAATGGAGTTTTTCAGCAGGTATTGAGTCAGCAGGCCTGTACGAGGCTTGCGGCAGTTACAGTTTTCGCTTTCAAAGTGGGGGCAAATGAACTCTTCAGTAAAACGAATGCCCTGACTTTCAAGGAGGGTAATAAGGAAGGAGTGGCTTTCCTGAAAGTCTTCCTTTGGAAAGCTGTCTGTGCCGAGGCCGTCCTGATTGCTGACCAACACAAGTTCGTAGCCTGCGCGAATCATTTTTCTCAAAGCAGGAATGACTTCGTCCACAAGACGCACTTTGCTTAGCGTGTCAATTTGAAAGTCCTCTGGCTCTTCTATGATGGTTCCGTCGCGATCTACAAAAGCGACTAGTTTCTTACTGGACATTGCTCAGTTCCTCAAAAGCGGCCATCAGACGGTTGTTTTCAGTTTGGCTTCCGACGGTAATTCGAAGGCAGTTTTCAAGGCGCTCGGTTCTGATAAAACTTCGGATCAGTATGTTGCGGGAGTACACGTGGTCGTAAAGTTCCTGTGCTCGCGGGCTTTGCACCAAAACGAAGTTGCTGTCGCTTGGGAAGCGCTTGGAAATCAGGTCAGACTGATCCAGAAATGCAATAAGTTTCTTTTTCTCGTTGGCTACATCTTCGATACGTTTGCGACTGCGGACGAGGTTTGTATCACTCAGTGCATCGAGCACGCCTTTAATAGTAGGCGTAGGAGTAGAATAAGGCGCAAGCAAAGAGTCGAGAAGAGCAATGACTTGCGGCTTGGCAATTACAAGGCCGCAACGAAGACCGGCCAGCCCATAGGCTTTGGAAAAAGTTCGCAGCACGACGAGATTGTCAAAGCCAATGTCGCTGTCAAACGAGTCAGGTTTATCACTGAATTCTATGTAGGCCTGGTCGAGAACAACAACGGCTTTGTCCTTGAGCGATTGGCACAGTGACTCAAGCCGGTCAACGTCCAAGTGCGAACCGGTCGGGTTTGCAGGTGAGCACACAAAGACGAGTTTTGCGCTTCCCTGAGAGTTGTTTACCGCATCCACGACGGCGTCGCAATCAAGGTCAAACTCATCGTCGAGAGGCACTTTAATAACGGCGGCACCCTGGACTTCGGCGCACACTTCATACATACCGAACGTCGGCGGGCAGGTCACGATGGAGTCAATGCCACCGCGACAGAAAGCGCGTACCAGCAGATCAATTCCCTCGTTGCTTCCACGAGTCACTAACAAGTGCTCCGGGCTGATCCCCAGAAGTTCACTCAAGCGTTGGTTCACTGCAATTGGCCGGGGAGGTGGGTACCGGTTGAGTTCATCGTCTTCAATATCTTCGAACCCGGGGGCTTCATTGGCGTGAAGCCGGGTCATGTCAAAGCGCCCTAACGCAGCCGTGTAGCCTTTTCGACCGAGAAGCTCAGGACGTGCCAGATTTAGTACGCTCATAGCTTGGCGCTGTTCTTCTGGGCCATTCGAATGGTGACGGCCTGCGCGTGCGCGTCCAGACCCTCGGAGCCAGCTATACGCTGTGCTATCCAGCCAATCGACTCCAGTCCTTGCTCAGAGGCTTCCTGAACGGTGATGCGTTTTTGGAAATCACCCAAACCAACTCCAGAAACGTGAGAAGCATAACCGTTCGTCGGCAGTACGTGGTTGGTGCCACTGCAATAGTCGCCGAGTGATTCAGGAGTCCAGGCCCCCACAAATACGCTGCCGGCATTAGTCACTTTCTCCACGTCGCTGCGTGAGTGAGTGGTGTTAATAATCAGGTGTTCAGGCGCGTAGGCGTTGCTGATTGCAAACGCCTCGTCGACGTTGCGAGCGATAATAATGCGACTGCTCGCGAGCGCGGCGGCGGCGATGTGCCGTCGAGAGAGCGTTTCAATTTGTGATAACAGTTGTCGTTTGACGCCGTCAGCCAAAGCCCCGGATGTAGTGACTAAAATGACTTGAGAGTCTATACCGTGTTCGGCCTGTGCTAACAGGTCGGCGGCAACAAAAGAGGGGTTGGCGGTGTCATCGGCGATGACTAACACTTCGGACGGTCCCGCCGGCATGTCGCATCCGGCGCCGTCAGCGTCTTGGGCAACAATTTGCTTTGCTCTTGTGACCCACGGGTTGCCTGGCCCAAATATCTTGTTGACCTTTGGGATGGTTTCGGTGCCGTACGCCATAGCTGCGATGGCCTGAGCGCCTCCGACACTAAACACCTGATCGATACCGCACAGAGCGGCGGCGGCGAGCACCAACTGATCAACTTGACCGTCTTTTTGCGGCGGCGTGCACAGTACGCGCGTGGTGCACTTGGCAAGCTGCGACGGAACGCCCAACATGAGTACTGTGGAGGGAAGAGGAGCGGTTCCGCCGGGAACATAGAGACCCACAGCATCAATTGGCCGCACCATAATTTCGCATGTCATGCCGCTGGCGGTTTCGACTGGGGGAGACTGTGTTTCCTGCGCGCGGTGAAATCGTTCGATGTTGTCGTAAGCCGCCTTAAGTGCTTCCAGCAGGTCAGGTGACAGGTTGTCCAGTGCCGCCTGAATGACTTCTTTTGGTACACGTGAGTTGAGCAGCTTTACGCCGTCGTATCGAGCTGTGAGCGCGTAGATAGCGGCGTCTCCATCGGCTCGTACCTGCTCAATGACGTTAGCTACGGCCATTGGGTCAGCAAGCGACACCGGCGGCCGCTGGAGTATTTCTCTTTGCTTTAGTGCGTCGAGATCGGACCAGAAATACGTGGGCAATTCTACAGACGGTTGAGTTTTAGCTGGCATTGTCATCGAGGTAGGGTTCCGGGTGTTTTGTGAGATATTTAAATGATGTGTGTGAGAGGTTAACCAAGCATTTTTTCGACAGGCAATACCAGCATCGAGCTTGCGCCAGCCGCTTTGAGAGATTCCAGTGTTTCCCAAAAAACGTTTTCCCTGCACACGGCGTGCAGAGCTACTTTTTCACTGCGACCTTGCAATGGAATAATTGTGGGTGCCTCACTGCCGGGAAGCAGTTGCGTAATGGCGTCTACGGCGTCAACCGGCGCGTGAAGCATGATGTATTTGGATTCCTTCACACGCATAACGCCATCGATGCGCAGGTTGAGCTTGTCTAGCCAATGGGTTTGGTTTGTGTCGGTTGCGGTTGAGCTTTGGATAACAACGCTTTCGCTTTGCAACAGTATGTCTTCCTCAATGAGGTTGTTGGCCGCGAGCGTGGCGCCTGTCGACACGAGGTCACAGATGAAGTCGGCCTTGCCCAGCTGAGGGGCTACTTCAACAGAGCCGGAAAACGAAACAATGCTGGCCTCAACACCGTTTTGTTTCAGATAGTCTGCTGTGAGATTAGGGTAACTTGTCGCAATTTGTTTCCCTTCGAGCGAGGAGGGGCCGTTCCAGGGTGTTTCCGCCGGGCGAGCCATGGCTAAACGGCAGTGCCCAAAGCCAAGCGATTGAATTATGTTGAATCCGGGGTCAACGCCACGTTGGCGACAGCCTAGTTCCACCTCACGCGCGACGTTGAGTCCAACGAAACCCAGCTCGCAGGTTCCTTCCTGCACCAGTGTGGGAATGTCATCGTCACGCACAAGCAGCGCATCGACCGGCATATTGCGTCCGACGCACAGAAGTTGGTCCGGGCTGCGCGAGTAGTCCAGACCAATTCGGTCCAGCAGGTCGAGAGACCGAGGGGTAAGTCGTCCGGACTTCTGCACCGCAATTTTAATCCGCGGTGCGACAGTTTCTAATGCAGGGTTGGTCATGTAGGGGTTCCAGATTTCAGTTAGATTTGTTTCAGTTGCGCAGGGCAGCTAACAGTGGTTCTTGCGCCAGTGGTTTTAATTCACTGGATCAGGTGAGCAATGCGCTTGGTTAGGCCTTAAAGCACCATTAATTAGCGAGCCGGTTTACAGCGAGTCGGTAGCCGCCATCACCTCGCAGTGCACGCGCCACGCGACCAACGGTTGTCACGCTTACGCCGGTCTGCTGGCTTATTTCGCGATAAGGCCTACCTTCCTCCAGCGGAGCTACCACACTCCACCGATCCGTCATGGCCTCCAGCTCGGCGGGGGTGCATAAATCGGTAAAGAACGCGCGTAGCTCTTGGGCGGACTCAAGTGAAAGAATGGCTTTGAACAGCTCATTTTCCGCTGCTTTTAGCTGTCTGTCGTTCAGGACTCTATGTGGTTTCACGTTGTTTTCCGTATGAGTTAATGTATTAGCGCGCTAGTACAGTGGCACAATAATTCAAGCGCGCCGAAACATCAACTAGTTTTAGCTCTATTTGTCACTACTGCGTGGATTAATGTGCCGAAACATGGAGAACGAGACCGGCTGCCGGTAGCCGGCCGTGGTTTAAGCCTGTTTAAACTTGAGTTGTTGAGTAGAAGGTCTGACTGTTGACAGGATCTCTTGCTAAAACGGCGTCTCAAAGGTGATCAAACGGTTTCGTTTAAAACGAGTTGAGTCGAACGGGGACTCATATTCATGACGGAGCTCTGCAAGGTGCGAAACGGCTGTTTGTTTCAGTTAAAAGTGCTCGTGAGGCTATGGTAAACGAGGCTTGCTACAAGAAATGGCATGACGTACGCTCGGTTCCTTTGCTTGCCCAGAATCGGAAAAATGAACAGCTCTAAATCATTCATCGTACACAAATTTGGCGGCACGTCGCTTGCAAATGCCGACCGCATTCAAGGTGTGGCTGCCGTTCTGGCCGATCGTCTCTACGGTCCGCAGTGCGTCGTCGTATCGGCACTTGGAGGCATTACCGACGAGCTGCTCAATGTGGTCGATCTGGCGGCTTCGTCGAACGACTCTTATAAAGAGGCTCTTAATGGCGTTCGTGAACGCCATGTTGACGCGGCCACAGCGCTGTTTTCACCTGAGGGCGCGGCAGACTATCTGGCAGCGTTTGACGACGGTCTTTCCGACGTGGCCAACATGGCGGGCAACGCTTTTGTAACGGGTAAAATCACGGCAAACACGCGTGCGGTTGTTTCGGGTTACGGCGAGCTATGGTCAGCTCAGCTCATGCAGCGAGTGTTGGAAAATACCTTTGACGGGCGAGAGGTTCGATGGCTGGACGCGGGCAGGTTTGTCGTCGTAAGCGAAACCGATTCAGGTGTCACCGTAGACTGGTCCAGCTCAGCGGATAAACTTGAAGAACTGCTTCCCGAGTCGTTTGACGGCACGGTGGTAGTGACAGGATATGTAGCGCAAGATCAGGACGGCCGACCCACTACTCTGGGTCGAAACGGCAGTGATTTCTCAGCCTCCATCATGGCGTGTTTGCTCGAAGCCAGTCAGGTTCACATATGGACCGATGTGGATGGCGTTATGACCGCCGATCCGCGGTCCGTATCTGAAGTGCAGGTCATCGAGCAGCTGTCTTACAATGAGGCCATGGAGTTGGCTTATTTTGGTGCCAAAGTACTGCATCCACAGACCATGGCTCCGGTCGTAGCTCACAATATTCCGATATACATTCGTAACACGTTCGCACCGGAAGTACCGGGCACCCGCATCGATGCACAAACCTCCACCAAGCATTCGGTGAAGGGCATTACCAGCATTGATGGCATGGCTGTGCTCAATTTGGAGGGCGCCGGCATGATTGGCATACC
>JBGCFV010000079.1:0-16498 GCA_045107075.1 Gammaproteobacteria bacterium | reverse complement strand
CAACCTGAGCGAGGCTTGAGACCAGCCTGAGACTCAGCTGTTCGGCTGACATTTCCATACTGAAAATAGCCGTGGGTACGGCGGCTTCCGGATTCTCTTGAATAATGGGTGCGAGTGCCGCGTGTTCCGCAATATTCATCGAGAAACTGGTCTTGCCCATGGAGGGGCGTCCAGCAACGATAATAAGGTCACCGGGCTGAAGACCCGCCGTCATTCGGTCGAGATCGGTAAAGCCCGTCGAAACGCCGGTAATTTCGCCGTCCGAGTGATAAAGCTCATCGAGCTTGTCCAACGCGCCCGGCATGACTTCTTTGAGCGATACGAAACCCGAACCTTGGCGTTTGCCTGATTCAGATATCTCGAATACTTTGCGCTCGGCCATGTCGACCAGCTTGTTAACGGGCTCACCGCCGGCCTCGTGAGCAAGGTCAGCGATTTCGCCACCCACCTCAATGAGCTTGCGCAGCATGGAACGTTCGCGAACGATGTTGGCGTAGGCACGAATGTTGGCCGCACTCGGCGTGTCTTTGGCAAGAGTACCGAGATAGCCCAGCCCGCCGACTTCGTTCAGGTTGTTTTGTGAGTCAAGAAACTCGGAGATGGTCACAACGTCGATAGGCTCGTTACGCTCGGCCAGAGAGTAAATCGCGTCGAATATCAAACGATGGTCGTGACGGTAAAAGTCGGCCTGACCGACAACGTCTGCAATTTTATCCCACGCCGAATTATCGAGCATCAGCCCACCCAACACACTGCGCTCGGCTTCAAGCGAATGCGGTGGAGTACGTAGCGAACCGACGTCTGTGTCGTCGATGTCGGGATAATACTGTTCGTCGGAGTTCAGAATCGGCCCCTGAGTTTTAGCCGCTTGAGTAGGCGGTTCATATATTGAGTGTCCAGAGACAAACTGCCCCGGATAAACCGGGGCAGTTGATCGTCCTTAAAATCGTACCACGAATGATTATTCGTCGGCGACGATATTCAGTTTCACGGGGATAGTTACGTCCGTGTGCAGGCGAATCTCGATGTCGTGCTCGCCAACCGCGCGCAGAGGACCGTCCGGTAAACGCACTTCACTGCGCTCAACCGGGCAACCAGCCTGCTCGTAGGCTTCTACAATATCGAAAGTACCAATGGAACCAAACAGCTTGCCTTCTGAGCCAGCGTTAGAGGTAATGGTCAGTACGACGGCCTTAACCTTCTCACCACGAGCTTCTGCAGCCGCGAGTTCAGCAGCCGCTTTGGCTTCAAGGTCCGCACGCATCGCTTCAAATTTCGCGATGTTTTCCGGTGTGGCCAGAGTAGCTTTTCGCTGAGGCAACAAAAAGTTTCGACCGTAGCCGGCTTTAACTTTGACCTGGTCGCCAATTCCACCGAGGTTGTCGATGCGTTCTAATAGAATAACTTGCATTTAAATTCTCCCAGGCCTAGTGCCGGTCGGTGTAAGGCAGCAACGCAAGAAAGCGTGCGCGTTTCACCGCGGTTGACAGTTGACGCTGATACTGGCTTTTGGTGCCGGTAATGCGGCTAGGTACAATTTTGCCGGTTTCAGTGATGTATTGCTTCAGAGTGTTGAGGTCTTTGTAGTCAATCTCGGTGACATTCTCAGCAGTGAAACGGCAGTACTTGCGACGTCTGAAAAAACGAGCCATAACGGTATCCTTTTATTCTGCCGCCGGCGCTGCATCAGCGTCGGTGGTCTCGGCGGGTGCCGCTTCAGCAGCAGGGGCTTCTTCTTTCTTGGAAGCGCTCTCATCACGGCCTGAGTCGCGATCGTTACGATCGTCCCGGTCGCCACGATCACGGTCGCCACGACCGCCTTTCGCTTTCTCTTCTTCTTTGCTCTTCGCCATCGGTGACTGCTCGGTGTCAGCCTGATCGCGATTCACAACAAGATGACGCAGCACAGCATCGTTGAAACGAAAGGCCGCTGTCAGCTCGTCAAGCGTTTCTTGATCGCTCTCAATATTTAGAAGAATGTAGTGTGCTTTGTGGATCTTTTTGATCGGGTGGGCCAACTGACGGCGTCCCCAGTCTTCGTGACGATGAATAACACCGCCCTTACCTTCGATCATGCCGCGGTATCGATCGACCATGGCAGGCACTTGTTCACTCTGGTCAGGGTGGACCAGAAACACAATTTCGTAGTGTCTCATTATTGCTCCCTACGGATTAAAGCTACCCTTCGTTTGCCGCCCAATATGGGGCGGTAGGTGTAGCAAGGAGTTCCACGCAAGCCGGTCTAGCCCGATTTGCGAAGAGCGCGAATGATACGTGACCCGCCCTGCTGTAGCAAGGATTCTTAGAGGTCCAATGAGACTGGCCGAGCAGTGACGATTTTCAGCCGAGCCCAGAGGCTAAGACACACTCCAGAACTGAGCCTATCGCAACGCCGGCCGCGACAGGTTTTGGTGCCTGGTCAGTGAATGAAAGGCGTGAGTTGCGCACAAATCAAACTGATTCGATTTCGATTAAAAACCCATAAGCTACTGATTTATAGTTTAATTTGACAAAGAAGCCATGTTTATCTCAGCCAAGATTGCGAAGCAGCGGCCTGATCAGAACCACCCCAATACAGATAGATTAGAGTAAGCGACTCTTCTGCTTTGATTTATATCGCCTTTGCCTCCGCCAATATGTCCTCAGAGTGATAGAGAGCTTCAGCGGCGATCGAGCGATGACGAATCCAACACGCACAAAATAGGCGCACCCAATGACCAGACTAATTCTTGAGGTTACCCACCCATTATGACCGGGCGTGCAATGAAGATGCCTATAAAGGCCTCAGTTCCAAGGCGGACTGCTGGTATCAGTCGAAGCGGACTTGCTGTCCGCGGACGGGGCGCTACCGCTTACGGCACGAGCGGCTTCTTCAATCCGTTTCCAGTCGCCGGCTTTCACCGCCTGTTTTTCTACCAGCCAGCTACCACCGACACACGGAATGCTTGGATGCGCTAAATAGTCAGGGGCTGACTCGCTTGTAATTCCACCCGTCGGGCAAAATTTCAAGTTGCCAAATACGGAGCCAAACGCCTTAAGAGCTGTCAGCCCGCCCGCCACTTCGGCCGGGAAAAACTTTACGGCTTCAAAGCCGCGCTCGACCCACAGAGCTATTTCACTTGCGGTTTGAGTGCCTGGCAACAACGGAATGTTGTGTTTCTTGCAATATTTGTAAACCGAGTCCGTTCGACCCGGAGACACAATAAAGTGGGCACCGGTCTTGCGAACCTGTTTCGCGTCTTGCTTTGTCCACACCGTTCCAGCGCCAACACACATCTCGGGAACTTCACGAACAACGCGAGCGATTGACTCTATCGCAGCAGGCGTTCGCAACGTGATCTCGATAATGCCAACGCCTCCAGCCAGAAGCGCTTTTGCCAGCGGCACCGCGTCATCCGCATCATCAATATTGACTACGGGAATCACGGTGCTAATTGACATGATTTGGTGAATTGTCATTCCAGAATCTTTGTCAGTTTTATTATTTTTTTTGGCCATTTTTATCACTCCCGTCTATACGTTTGTCGTCGCGTTTGCATGTAATTCAACGGCGTCAGCCTGATGGACACTGTCGTCAAACACAGCCGGGCCACCACCCTCCTCGGCGGATCCAGCCATCTGACGAAACTGGCTGAACAATTCTCGTCCAAAACCGTGTTCGCTATCAACCACATCTAAAACCGGCTCCCGATTGGCAAGCTTGGCCTCACTCACGTCGAGCTGAAGCTCACCTGTGGTTGCGTCGAAGTGAATCATATCGTCATCTCTGACCAGAGCGAGTAGACCCCCGGCACAGGCCTCCGGCGTAATTTGAATCGCGGCCGGCACTTTGCCCGACGCCCCGGACATGCGCCCGTCAGTAACCAGAGCAACACTGTGGCCTTGATCCTGCAGGACGCCTAAAAGCGGCGTTAACTTATGCAGCTCAGGCATGCCATTTGCACGTGGGCCCTGCTGCTTCAAAACAACAATAACGTCTCTGTTGAGTTCACCGTTTTTAAAGGCCGCAGCAACCGAGTCTTGATCGCTAAACACGCGCGCCGGTGCCGACACTTTGTGGTGCTCCTGCTTAACCGCCGAGATTTTAATAACGGCGCGACCTAAATTTCCAGTGAGCAGTTTTAATCCGCCGCTTACATCAAACGGATTAGATGAATCACGCACCACCTCTTCGTCGAGGCTATGCAGTGTGCCTTCACGCCATTTAAGTTCGCCTTCGTCCAGATACGGTTCCTTTGTGTAGTTTTCAAGACCTGGTCCGGCAACCGTCGTTACGTCGTTGTGTAGAAGACCTGCTTTTAACAGGCCGCGAATTAGAAACTGAATACCGCCTGCCGCTTGAAAATGATTCACGTCCGCTTTGCCATTGGGGTACACCCTGGCAAGCAGCGGCACGACGCTGCTCAGCTCGTCAAAATCGTCCCAATTTATAATGATGCCGGCAGCCCGTGCGATAGCAACCAGATGCAACGTGTGATTGGTTGAACCGCCCGAAGCGAGCAAACCAACCAGGCCGTTTACTATGGCTCGCTCGTCAATAACCTGTGCAATGGGCGTGTACTCCTCACTCAACTGAGTAATAGTTAACGCTCGTCTTGCCGCTTCTTTCGTCAGCGCATCGCGCAGCGGAGTGCCCGGGTTAACAAATGATGTTCCCGGCAAGTGAAGGCCCATAAATTCCATGAGCAGTTGGTTGCTGTTGGCCGTTCCATAAAACGTGCATGTCCCAGGGCTGTGGTAAGCCTTGGACTCCGATTTTAACAATGCCGCCCGGTCAATCTTTCCTTCTGCGTATAGCTGCCTGACCTGAGCCTTTTCCGAATTGCTGATGCCAGTCGTCATAGGCCCGGCGGGGACAAATATGACCGGCAAGTGGCCGAACGTCAGGGCGCCAATGAGCAGTCCGGGAACAATTTTATCGCACACGCCAAGGCAAGCGACTGCGTCGAACATATTGTGAGTCAGGGACACCGCGGTCGACATGGCAATAACGTCGCGACTGAATAGCGACAACTCCATACCCGGCTGGCCTTGCGTCACACCGTCGCACATAGCCGGGACCCCTCCTGCAAACTGAGCAACGCCGCCAGCCTGCCAAGCCGCTTCTTTGAGCAAGGCGGGATATTCTTTGAACGGCTGGTGCGCTGACAACATATCGTTGTAAGAGGAAACGATACCCAGGTTACCCCGACTCGCTCCGCTCAAAGCCTCTTTGCCTTCAGAACCGCACGCCGCAAAACCGTGCGCGAGATTACCGCATGACAGTGCCGTGCGATGCGGGCCAACGTGCTGAGCATCCAGCGTCGTCTTTAAATAACGCGCTCGAGCTCTTCGGCTTCTCTCTACAATGCGCCCGGTTACTTCAGCTACTACGGAATTCAGACTATTCTCATTGTTCATGTTTTTCTCTGCGTTACGGTGCCCAGTAGGTAGTCACTGGCACTTGATCTTGATGCAGCGCTATTCGAACGGGAAACTCGCTAATGTCTCCAGGACCATTGGCTGCTTCCAATACGCTGTATTTGCTGTCACCAAACACCAGCAAATTGAGTTCGCGCGTATTAAGCAATGCTTTGGGCGTTAAACTTATGCGTATCCGCTCCTGACTTGGCACAGTTTGCACAAGACATTGACGGCTGCTTGTTAGCGCTGTTGACAGGTCTGGTGCGTCCGGGAACAGCGACGCTGTGTGACCGTCTTCACCCATACCAAGCACAACCGCGTCGAAAGGCCGCGACAGCTTTTCAAGATTACTATTGGCGAACGCTTCACAAGCGGCCGGATCATTGTGATCCGAAACAAGACTTACCAGCGTGGCCGCGGACGCACGTTCAGTCAGCAATTTCTCGCAAATCATTCGTTCGTTTCGCTCGGGCGAGTTGGACGGAACCAGCCGTTCGTCACTCGATAATACAGACACGTTTTTCCAGTCCAGTGGCTCCTGTCGAAGCAGTTCGAACAAGCGCACAGGAGACGTCCCGCCGCTTACAACCAGGCTGGCTTGTCCGCGTTCCGACAAGGCGTTTCTCAAAACCGCAATCAAATGGCGACTGAGAGCGAGTGCGGCCTGTTCGCGGTCTTTACAAAGTGTAGTGCGTTTCATAGATACCTTTTTTACAGTAAAACGGCCGCTTACCTGTGCGGCGATATACGCTGCTAGACTTCCGGGTCATGCCACTCGCGTTGATCGCGATCCAGCAACAAAGCGGCTTCTGTTGGCCCCCACGAACCCGCAAGATAACTTTCTGGCGCCTGACTGGTGCTCTCCCAGGCTTCGATAATTTGATCGATCCACTTCCATGCCGATTCCACTTCGTCGCGACGCATGAACAACGCCGGATTCCCGCGCAGCACTTCCATTAGCAGTCGCTCGTAGGCGTCAGGGTAGCGTAGCGGAAAGGCCTCGGAGAAGCTCAGGTTCAGTGGTAAAGATCTGAGTTTGAAACCACCCGGCCCAGGTTCTTTGGCCATCATCGTCAGATTGACGCCTTCGTTGGGCTGCAATCGAATAGTGAGTCTGTTCGCAGTCACTTCACCCGCGGACTGATCAAAAATAGAATGAGCCACCGGTCGAAACTGGATAATAATCTCAGATGCCTTTGTAGCGAGACGCTTTCCAGTGCGCAGGTAAAATGGAGTACCACTCCAGCGCCAGTTATCAATTTCAGCTTTAATCGCAACAAACGTTTCCGTGTCGCTTCCAGACTCGTCTGACTCTTGTGACACGAGTTCTTGTGCGTAGCCTGGCACCGCTTCGCCGTTAATAGCACCGGCCTTGTACTGACCGCGAACCGTCACGCGTTTGACGTTTTCGCTTGTAATTGGACGTAGAGCTTTTAGCACCTTTATTTTTTCGTTGCGAACGTCGTCGTGGTCCATACTGGTGGGTGCTTCCATGGCTACAAGGCATAAAAGCTGCAGCATATGGTTTTGCACCATGTCTCTGAGCGCACCCGTGCGTGAGTAGAACTCAGCCCGATTGCCAACACCAATGTGTTCAGCCACAGAAATTTGTACATGATCAATCGCACCGCGCTGCCACAGCGGTTCGAAAAGCGAATTGGCAAATCGTAGCGCCGACAGGTTCTGAACCGTCTCTTTTCCAAGATAGTGATCGATACGATAAATCTGGCTTTCTTCGAAAACCGCGCCGACCTGATTATTAATATCGCATGCCGACTCAAGGTCACTGCCCACCGGCTTTTCAAGCACGATACGCGAACGACTGTCGGCTAATCCGGCGCCCGTTATGTTCCTGGCCGTTACACCAAACAAAGAAGGCGACATGGCCAAATAGAACACCCGAATTCGGCCATGATTGGAGGCTAAATAGTTTTCCAGATTGCCCCAGCCTTTTTCGCTGGTGACATCTTGCTCGTGGTAATGAAGCCGTGATGCAAACGTCAGCCACGAAGCCTCCTCAAAATCCCCTTCTCCGAGATAGGTTTCGAGCGCCTCGCGCACGAGCGTTTTGAAGCCGTCCTGACTGAGCTCTCCTCTGGAGGCCGCGATGATGCGACTTTCAGGACTGAACTGGGCGTCTTTGTGACGGTGATATAGAGATGGCAAGAGCTTGCGCATGGCCAAATCACCCGTACCGCCAAAAATCACAAGATCAAACGGATCAACCGGAACAAACTTGGCCATTGGAGCCTCTCGCCTAACGTCATAGTGGATGGACGGCGCCACGTCACAGAACGGACACCTGAATAGTCAAACCAGCCCAATAATGCAAACGTATTTCGGTTTGGACCGGCAAATTAACTGATCTGGTCATGGTTGAACGCTACGTGTTTTAGCGCTCATGACCTTTGACCGCGTGTAATTTTACTACATTTCAGGTTGATTTAAAGCTATTATTTGAAAAACTCACCTAAAAACCTGTAGTTTTACTAATAATGCTCACTCGAATCTTACGAATCAAAGATCAGCTGACCAGCGCCGAGCGCCGGGTGGCTGACTGGGTGCTGGAACACCCCAACCAGATCATAGACGGGACGCTGGCGGATATTGCTTCAGCTACGACTGTCAGTGAACCAACCGTTGTCCGTTTTTGCCGGTCTGTCGGTACGTCCGGTTTCCGCGATTTCAAAACCCGGCTGACGCAGCACCTCGCGGTGGCCGAACACGTCATTCATGCAGACGTATCGCCCCATGACGACGCACAGGAAATAATCGCAAAAGTGATGGGCCGAAGCATTAACGAATTGATTGGCGTCCGGCAGCGTCTAAACGCAGAGGTAGTAGAACAACTGGTTGAAGCACTGGCTTCGGTAACGCGAATCGATCTCTACGGAATCGGGGCTTCAGGGTTTGTCGTAACCGACGCACAGAACAAATTTTTCCGTCTCGGTATTCCCTGTAACGCCTACTCGGATTCACCTACTATCATGCAGGCGGCCTCTATTACTCATTCTGACTATGCCGTCATTCTGGTCTCAAAAACGGGCGCATCTCAACCCGTTATCGACGCCGCGAAAACAGCCGTATCCCAAGGGGCCAGAGTATTCGCCATTACGTCTCCGGCGTCAGCTCTTGCCGATGTCGTCGAGCAAAGCCTGCTGGTTGACGTTGATGAAGATACCGACCTCTACACGCCGATGAGCTCACGACTGGCGCAGCTGGCTATTCTTGACGCGGTACAAGTAGCAACGGCTTTGCGACTCGGCGAAAGCGGTCGGCGAAGCCTCGACAAAACAAAGCGTATTCTTAATTCGTAAAAGTCCCCTTACAAACGCTGCCGAGCCACTTCGTAAAGAACGACACCCGCGGCAACGGACACGTTTAAACTGCTTACTTGGCCCGCCATAGGAATTGAAATCAGCGCATCGCATGCTTCTCGAGTAAGCCGCCGCATTCCTTTTTCTTCCCCACCCAGCACAATCGCAATTGGTCCGGTCAAATTTGCCGAATACAAACTATCGGCTGATGCGTCTGAGGTACCTACCAACCACACTCCCGCCTCTTTCAAGCCACGAAGACAACGGGCGAGGTTAGTCACTTGCACAAAGGGCACAGCAGCTCCGGAGGCTACTTTCTTGGCCGCCATGGTCAAACCGGCCGCCCGGTTTTTGGGCGCTACAACCGCCGACACACCCGCGCCGTCGGCGACTCTTAAACAGGCGCCCAGATTACGCGGGTCTTGCACGCCATCCAGCACCAACAAAACGACTTCACTGCCCTTCTCGGCCACAATTTCCATGAGGTCAGATTCGGCCAAGACCACACCGCCACGGACTTCCAGTACAACACCCTGATGTCGACCGCCTGCCGCTAACCGGTCCAACTGGTCTTTGGACAGTGAGGTTACGTGACAGCCACACACTTCCAACGCTTCTAACATCTGCTCGAAACGCTGATCTTTACGACCTTGCTGTACAAAGGCGGCCAAGACTTTCTCCGGGCTTGACGCCAACAAATGCGTCGCGGCGTGCAGTCCAAATACGAGTTCTTTCTCGGACATCTACTTACGCCTGCTCTTTGATTTTTTTGCCTGCCCTGTCTTTGGCTGGGCCTTGTTCTTATTCTTGCTCTTGTTTTTCGATTGAGATTTGGACTTCGGCTTCGGCTTGGATTTGGACTTAGTGTTCGACGCCTTGCCTCGACGCGATGTTTTCTTACCACCTCCACCTTTGCGTTTGTCTTTATACCGAGTCGATGATTTTTTTCTATGCTCGTCCGATGTCTGCATATCGAAATCAATCTTGCGATCTTCCATGCTGACACCCGCAACCCGGATGGTCACAGTTTGCCCAAGAGAATAACGGTCGCCGCTGCGTCTGCCGACCAACTGGTGACGAGCATTGTCAAATGTGTAGTAGTCGTTACCCAGTGCGGTTACATGCACCAAACCGTCAACCAACAGCTCACTGATTTCGACAAACAAACCAAACTCGGTTACGGCTACAACCGTGCCTTCAAAATGCTCACCCACTTTGTCCAGCATGTACTCGCACTTCAACCATTTCTCAACGTCTCGACTGGCTTCCTCAGCTCGTCTTTCAGTCATGGAACACTGTTGACCCAAATCTTCCATTTCGGGAAGTTTGTAGCGGTAGGTTTTTGGCTTGCCGCCGGTCAATGCATGTGCAATTGCACGGTGCACCAGCAAATCAGGATAGCGTCGAATAGGCGACGTGAAGTGAGCGTACTCTTTTAGCGCCAGACCAAAGTGGCCATCGCATTTTGGCTCGTAAACAGCCTGCATCATCGCTCGTAGCAACGTCATACTGAGTGCGGCTGAATCGGGTCGACTGCTAATTTCAGCCGCGACCTTTTTAAAGTCTTTGGGCGTCACGCTCTCTTTGCGCGGCAATGACATACCGACCGTTTGCAAGAAACTCGCCAGCTTTTCAACGCGATCTTCTTCCGGAGGCGGATGATTTCGATAGAGTGCCGGCATCTTGTTGCGCTTGAGAAACCGGGCTGCTTCTACGTTGGCGGTGACCATGCATTCCTCAATTAAACGATGGGCATGATTACGCGGATATCGGACTACGGCCTCCACCGAACCTTCCTCATCAAACTCGAAACGGGACTGCGGCAAATCAAGTTCGATCGAACCGCGCCGTTCACGAGCCCGACTCAAACTCTCGTATACCGCTTTGAGATGTTCGAGGTGCGGAATCAATCGCTTTCGTTTTTTACGCAGCGCCGGATCTTTCTCCCAAATAATGTTGTGCACTTCGTTATACGTCAGTCGTGCAGCCGAATGCATAACGGCTTTGGCAAAGCTGCTCTTGGTTACTTTGCCCTGCGCACTAATGTGCATGTCACAGATAAGACACAACCGATCAACCTGTGGCTTCAACGAACATAGCCCATTGGACAACGCCTCGGGAAGCATTGGAATCACTCTGTTCGGAAAGTAAACCGACGTGCCTCGCTGGATAGCTTCCAGGTCAAGCGGCGACTCACTCTCGACGTAGTGCGCGACATCGGCGATCGCAACGATGAGCCTGTGGCCGCCGTCTTTTAGCGGCTCCGCATAGACAGCGTCGTCAAAGTCTCTGGCGTCACTGCCGTCAATCGTAACAAGCGGCAATTTGCGTAAATCGAGCCGGCCTTCTTTGGCTTTCTTCGTTACTCTTGCCGAGAATCCGGCCGTTTGCTCTACAACTTCTTCCGGAAACTCAAACGGCAAACCATAGGTGCGTATCGCCATATCGGTTTCAAGGCCGGGCTGGGTTACCTCTCCCAACACTTCGATAATGTGAGCGATCGCATGGTGTTCGTTACTCGGCATCTGCACGAGTTTCGCGACCACCATTTGGCCAGGCTTGGCACTGAGCGCTTTGCCTTTGGGAATAAGCAGGTGATGAGTTATTCGCGGATTTTCAGGAATAACAAAACCGACGCCGCCTTCACGAATGTAACGCCCGGCAAACTCTTCGCTTCTTCGCGCTAATACTTCTACAACACGCCCTTCAGGGCGCCCGCGCCGGTCGTGTCCTGTGACTCGCACGGCAATTCGGTCGCCGTGGAATACAGACATCATCTGTCTGGGAGACAAGTAGATGTCTTCATCCTGAGTTGGAACTCGTACAAAACCGAAACCGTCCCGGTGGGCCATAACCTGGCCGGTCAGTACCGGTATGCGCGCGACGAGGCAAAAATCACCGCGTCGGTTCCGTAAAATTTGTCCGTCTCTAACCATTGCTTTCAGGCGGTTTGAAACAGCTCCTTTATCTCGCTGTGTTTTCAAGCCAAGTAGTTTATGCAGCTGATCGGCATCCAACGGCGCATTAAAGGCGTCCATTGTGCTCAGTATGTGTTCTCGACTTGGAACCGGATGCTCATAACGCTGTGCTTCGCGTTTGGCTTTCGGGTCGTTGTCTTTCCATGTTTTTTTCTTAGTCATTTATTTCTTCTAATTCGTTTATCGATGCTTGCAGGTCTGCAAGCAAAATATCGATGTGTGATTCGTGGGTACGATAAACGCCAACGGCCACGCGCAGTGCGTAACGGCCTTTCAGCAATGTACCCGAAAGATGCACTCTGTTCTTTTGATTGATCCTGGCCAGCAGCTGTCTGCTTCGCTCGTTTTGGGATTCAATGGTTTCGTCAGGCTTTGCAGTCATAGCGAAGGCCATGATCGAAAGCTCTGGGGACGCCAGAACGTCAAGTGCGGGATTGGATTTAATGCTCGCGTAAACTCGCGCGATTAAATCCATTTTTTCGTCCAGGCAGGCGGCGAACGCATCGGCGCCGTGGACTTTGAGCGGCAACCATACTCGCAAACCGCGGAAAGGTCGAGTCAATTCAGGCGATATATCCCTGAAGTCCATGGCGTCGTCGTCCCCAAGAGTGTCCGGCAAGTAGTCAGCTTCTGATTGGTAGGTTTGCTTCAACCAGTCTCCGTTGCGCACCAGAAGCGCTCCAGTGCCGTACGGTAGAAAAAGTGTTTTATGCGGATCCAGAGCGATTGAGTCCGCCTCTGATATACCGCTCAGCTTGCTCCTCCCTCGCTGGGTTATAGCGAAAAAACCACCGTAAGCCGCATCGATATGGAACCAGATGTTCTCGTTATGACAAAAGCGGGCAACCTCTTCCAAAGGATCAATCGCGCCAGAGTTGGTAGTTCCCGCATTAGCCGCCACAAACATGGGGTTAAGACCCTTGCTACGATCGTCAGTGACAGCGTCACGCAGAGCCGCCATCGACATTCGAAAGTTGTCGTCGGTTTCAACAATTCGAATGTTACGTTTGGGAAATCCACATAGTTTGGCGGCCTTCGACAAACACCCGTGCGCTTGATCGGACAAATATATGATCGCATCACCAAACGATTCATCGCACTTAATCGTTCGGGCAATCGTCAGAGCAGATTGATTGGCCAGCGACCCGCCCGAGGTCATAAAACCACGCGCTTCAGCAGGGAGACCTATAATCTGGCAAAACCACCGGATGACGCTTGCCTCAATTTCGCTGAGCGCCGGAGCGACCGGATGGGCACCCACGTAACGGTTTATAGTGCCAGAGATAAGGTCGGCAAGAGCTGAGTGAAAAAGACCTCCACCGGGAACATAGCCCATGAACCCACCTGAAATAGCACTCAGTGAGGGTGGCATGGCTTCATCAAGCAAGAGCTGAAGCACGGAGTCCAGACTTTCTCCAGCGCCCGGAACATCCTCTTTGAGGCGTAGCAGTAGCTCAGGGCGCACGCTGTCGCTTTGATCTACCGGCGTGGATTCGACCGTCTCAATAACGGGCTGCAGATGTTCCAACACTTGAGAAAGCAGTTCACGCATCTGCGTGCCGGTCACTTCAAGGGGATACTCAGGGGGGTGTGGCGTTTTCACCGTTGGAGATTAACAAACAAGCTACCGATTTAACACATAAAAACCAGATTCGCATTGACAAGAAATCAGTGTCTCGGTACAGTCTCGCCCTCGATTGCCCAGGTGGCGGAATTGGTAGACGCGCTAGCTTCAGGTGCTAGTATTCGTAAGGATGTGGGAGTTCAAGTCTCCCCCTGGGCGCCAAACCGCATTTCATAGATAGACAGCTATGCATCATCTCTGGCCGACCGGCCTCATTTTGGCCCTCGTTGTTGCTCTGTCGGGTTGCGCTCAGCATCACGCTGGCGATGAACACTGTTCCGAAAACGATCACTTTGACTGCCCCCGAATATCTTCAGAATTAGAATCCACCGGTATGTTTTTCGTTGACCAACAGATTTTGGATACCCGTTCAAAGCACTTCGTCCGTCATTCAGGAGAAGGGAAATACGAAAGCTACTTAGTCCAGAACATTCCTTTTGAACCGCTCTCAGATTTACGCCAAAAAATCGAAGAGCAGTTTGATGTTTCGTTAAAGCATAGAGGTGAGGCGCATATTACGGTAATCACTCCCCCGGAATTTGAGCGACTGTCCAGCCACCTCAGCATAGACGAGATAAATGAGCTTGCCTCCGAAACCATCCAGAGCATGACGTACCAGCCGGTTTGCCTGGGTCGAGGCCGGAGTCGAGGCCAGCCCCCTGACGAAGGCACTATCATGACGACTTTTTTTATTGTGGTGACATCGCGTGAGCTAGTAGCACTGCGCGAGCAAATTGCCACGGCTTACCGGCAAGCAGGAGGTACCGAACCGGCTTTCAAAACGCAGTACCATCCACACATCACATTAGGATTCACTCATCGTGATTTACACGATTCTGATGGCGTCACTAAAGATGAAACGTCGTGCGTTGCTGGCATCGGAACGGTGGAGAAAATTGATTAAGGTAGGGCTTAGCTTTCGCCAATAAAATCAATCACCGCTTGGGCTAACTCCTCGCCCTTGTCTTCTTGTAAAAAGTGGCCGCCACCTTGAATGGTCTTATGATTACGGCCTTTCGCGCCCGGGACCTTGGTCTGCCACTGCACATCGCCACCCCGGGTAATGGGGTCTTTGTTACTGAACGCCGTTAGAAACGGTTTATCCCACCTTGAAAACACTTCCCAGGCGCTACGGTTAGCGGCACTTGCCGGATCGTCAGGGCGGGTCGGAACCAGCTTCGGAAACGCCCTCGCCGCCGCCTTGTATTTCGAACCAGGAAACGGTGCGTCGTAAGCTGCAATCACGTCCGGTGTTAGTGAAGTGGTACAACCACCGTTAATGATTTTCCCGATTGGAAAAACAGGGCTGAAGCGGGCAAATTTCTGCCACAGCTTAAATGCTTTAGGCATTTCCTGATCCCCTGTCGGGAGCCCCCCGTTGGCTAAAACGATTCGAGAGAATCGCTGCTGGTTTTCCGCCGCCAGCCTAAGTCCAATTAGTGAACCCCAGTCCTGACAAACAAGATTAATCTGAGTCAGGTCAACAGACTCCAGGAAATGCTTCATCCAGCTAACGTGTTTGGCATACGTGTAATCGTTTTGTCCACTTAGCTTGTCGGAGCGGCCAAACCCGATGAGGTCGGGAGCGATCGCTCGAAAGCCTGCCTGCGCAATGACAGGAATCATGTGGCGATAAAGATAGCTCCAGCTGGGTTCGCCATGGAGCATTAGAACAACGTCGCCGTCAGCCGGACCCTCGTCGACGTAGTGCATGCGCATCCCGTCTATGTCTACATAGCGAGGCTCGAATGAATAACCGGGCAAATTGGCGAACCGGTCATCTGGCGTGCGCAACACACTCACGCGTCGAACGGATCCTGGAGCAACATGGTATGTGCTCTGTCGGGGCCGGTAGAGACCAGCGCTATGGGCGTAGAAACCAACTCGCTTAATCGATCAAGGTACGCACGCGCCGCTGCCGGTAACTTTTCGTAGTCTGTTACCCCCGCGGTGGTTTCGGTCCAACCCGGCATTTCCTCGTACTGAGGCTCGCAGTCTACAAGTAAATGAGCTTCACAAGGCAGGGTGTCGGTTTCGACTCCGTCGATTTTATAACCCACACAAATTTTGAGCGTATCCAATCCGTCCAGTACGTCCAGCTTGGTAACAGCAAGACCGGACACGCTGTTGTTCAACACCGAACGTCGCATTGCAACCGCATCAAACCAACCGCAACGACGAGGTCGACCGGTCGTCGCACCAAACTCGGCACCCACTCGAGCCATGTGTTCGCCAGCGGAATCAAAAAGCTCGGTCGGAAAAGGGCCTGCTCCCACTCTTGTTGTGTACGCTTTTACGATTCCCAAAACGTAGTCGAGGTGCAGAGGACCGACGCCCGTGCCAGTAGACGCCCCTCCGGCCGTGGTGCTCGAGGAGGTTACGTACGGATAGGTTCCCTGATCAATATCAAGCAGCGCTCCTTGAGCACCCTCAAACAAGACAGGCCGGTTAGCCTGCAGATGATCCTCCAGCACAGAAGTGACGTCGGCCACCATTGGCGCAAGTCGTTTCGCGTGGCCGAGGAATTCTTCCAGCGTTTTCTCAAAACTGATCGGCTCAGCTTTGTAGTAGTTGGTTAATATGAAGTTGTGGTACTCGAGAATTTCGCCGAGGCGTGCAGAGAGCCGTTCACGGTGGAACAAATCGGACACTTTCACAGCCCGACGTGACACTTTGTCCTCGTAGGCTGGGCCAATGCCTCGACCCGTAGTACCAATGGCTTCGGCACCGCGGGCGTGTTCGCGAGCCTGATCGAGGGCTATGTGGCTGGGCAGAATAAGCGGACATCGCGAGCTTATTCGTAGCCTCTCTTCGACATTTACGCCCGACTTGATTAGTCCGTCCATTTCTTCAAACAAGGCCGGTAAGGACACCACAACACCGTTGCCAATCAGGCAGTCAACGTTGTCACGCAAAACGCCAGCCGCAATCAGGTGTAGATCGGTTTTTTGCCCGTCAACATCGAGAGTATGGCCCGCGTTGTGCCCGCCCTGAAAACGAACAACCGCCGCCGCCTTGTCAGTCAGCAGATCGACGACCTTGCCTTTGCCCTCATCACCCCATTGGGTCCCAATTACTACAACATTGTTGCCCACAGTGCGCCCTTGTTTAGTCTAGCGGTTTAAACTTACGGTTTATTTTGTATCCAGCCCGGCAAATTTAGCACCAAGTTTTTC
>JBGCFV010000078.1:0-3458 GCA_045107075.1 Gammaproteobacteria bacterium | reverse complement strand
TGAGAAAACTGACAATGGGTCGTACCCAGTCGGGCATCCTCCGCAGGGGCAGTCCACCCGCAGCGAGCTCGGTGTTTTTTAGAAAGCCCTCTACGGCGCCTTTGCGGCGCCCTTTGCTGTCTGGTGTTTCCAAGAGAATTTCGTCGCCAAGCAGGTTTAATAGTTCTTCACCGCGTTCGTTGCGTACCAGTAACCACTGATTTCCTGTGCCGCCCATGTAGCCCACAGTGATGTCAGACAACGCGTTGGTGTAGTCCACGCAGGTGCGGCATGTTAAGGGGAAAAAATCGCCTGGCAGTTGCGAAATGGGCAGCTGTAGAAACGGGATGGTTTTAACTGCGCCGTCATCAAAGCGTAGTTCAACCTGATAGTCTGCGCGAAACTCGAGGTAGCTAATGTCTTGTGGTGTGTCACTGAGCAGTTCGAGAAACGTGTGAAAATTTTCTGTTGTAGTGTTATCGGAGCAGGGCGTTCCAATAACGTAAAGTCGTTCAAGTCCCCATTCTTTTTCCAGCGCTCTCAGCGCATAGACCTGGCACGGTATACCGATAACGGCCAAGCGTTTGTAGCCTGCTTCGACAGCCGGTTCCAGTAGGGCAAGCAAAGGTGCGTAGCCCATTCGCATACCGCGACAATTGGCAAGCTCGGCGGCATCCGTTACCAAAACGGGTTTGGGCCGCCATCGATCGGTTGGATCGGGCGCCATTGTCAGCACGGCATCAACGCTGTCAGTTTCCAGAAGTCGCTCAGCGATACGTGTTGTTATGCCCGTCCATTGCGCGCCTTTCGCCGGTTTTTTCAGCCGTGCACGATGCATTCGTTTAAACGGTCCGAAAAAGAGTTCGTCATCGGTTTTTTCGACATCTTCTGATTGCTGTTGCAAACCGTTGCGCGTGCGGCCGTGTGTGCGTCGTTCTAATGCGGGATAGTCGGGTTTTATGAATTGACAGGCCACACCACAGCGCCCCGGTTTCGTTGTGCGGGAAATGCCACAGTCGGTGCAGAGGTCTCTTTTAGGCGCTGGTTTTGCGAATGAGTCGCATTCAATGTTCACATGGTTTCCACGGGTGGATTGGATAATATTAATCAGTTACCGTAACGCATTAGCGGTCATAAGACTGCATTTTAAGATTCAATTAAGGGGAACACAGAATGGCTCGGCAAGATACTAAAATCGCCAGACGTAAATTTGTAAAACTCGCTGGCATGACTGCGCTGGTTGCACCAATCGCCGGGCTGACTGCTTGTGGCGGAGATAAGAAAGCGGCTGCACCGAGTGCTCCAGCACCGGCTGCTGAGAAAGCGGCAGAGAAGCCGGCTCCAAAGCCTGCGCCTAAACCGGCACCAAAACCTGTGGAAGCCAAACCGGCCGCCGTTGCTGTTGCCGACTTGCCTAAAGTCGACGAGAACGGTCCTATTGCCAGTTCACTCGGTTACAAGCACAACGCAGCCGACGTCGACACGGCGAAGTTCCCAAAGCGCGGAACACCTGAAGCGGCCAATCAGTACTGCAAAAACTGCGTACTGTTTTCTGGCGGCGACGCTGACTGGGGTCCTTGCTCAATTTTTGCAGGCCAGAAAGTCAGCGCGAAAGGTTGGTGTGCAACCTACGCGGCTAGAGGTTAGAACTTTTCGATTGTTACCAGCGCACTGAAAACAGTGCGCTGGTTCTATCTCTAACAATACAACGCCGACCCTGTTCACTTTCCCCGCATTGTCCAATGCTCTTCGTTATCCAATCGGAATGAACAGCCGCCAATAACACGGTAACCGAGCGCCCAAGCCAGTGGTTGTATCGCTCGAACAATGTCCCAGAAGCTTGCGTCGCTTTGACTAGCGTCGAAGCGAATCACTTCAAAGTTAACAACCACAATAAGTTTAAGACTAGCCTGCCAAGGCCTGATTCTTCGCGTCGCATGCATCACTATTTTCCCCGTGAACCTGAATGCTTCATTTGCGGTGCGCGTTATGGTTAATCCCAACTGTGGTCAACTAGAGTTGTAATGGCGATTTCCCGCCTTAAGAAACAATCAGTCAGTTTCGTCTACAATGATGTTGCAGGTTGCAGGTTGCACGTTGCCGGCTGCAGGCAGTTTTTTTCAACGCATTCGAATCTAATGGAAATGGAGTAGTACCGAAATGTGGCTTTTCAGATTAATCAGTTTGATGGTTATCAGTTGCGCATGCGCTATAACGAATGCAGCTGATACGCTCAGCCTTGTCACCGACATTAATCAGACCGTGACACCGGGAGCCATTGACCACAACGGTTTCGTCGCCTCGCAAGGGCTCGTGTTCTTCACTCATACAACATCAACAACCGGTACTGAGCTGTGGCGCTCCGACGGGACTGAAGCAGGCACGTTCATCGCAGCCGATCGTGTGGTTGGACGCCAAAGTTCGTCACCGCGAGAATTAACAGACTGGAACGGAAGTTTGTATTTCTCGGCTATGGTGAATTCAGTTGACGGCGGCTTGTGGAAAACCGACGGGACCGAAGCCGGTACCGAATTGATTGCCATCGTGGCAGATTCAATGACTGCTCCCAGGCATTTGACGACAGCTGGAGACCGGCTTTATTACCTATCGGACTTCGGGGCGCTCTATGCTACGGATGGAACTGACGAAGGTATTCAGGTTACGCCGCCTGGCTTGATAGCACCCTTTAATTCCCCCACGGCGCTGGGTAATCAGCTCCTGTTTGGCTATCCCGGACAATGGTTGATTAGCGACGGCACACCCCAGGGTACCGGGATGCTCATGGACGTGCCGGCAAATGATCTCATGCGGCTAGGGAACGATCGGGTTCTTTTTTGGGTTGGCGGAAATGAAGGCGGCGGGCCGGGCCAAATCTGGGTTAGCGACGGCACCGCTGAGGGCACGTTGTTCGTTCAAGACGCGGAGCAAGCGCCCAGCAATCAATATGAAGCTGTGAGTGTTGGCGACCGCGTTGTGTTTGTTGGATATGATCCCGTGGCCCGGAGCGAACCCTGGGTGACCGATGGAACGGCCGCCGGCACGTTCATGATCCAGGATATCGATTTAAACCGAGGCGAACGGCGCACGGAAAACCTGACCGTTGTAGGCAATGACGTTTACTTCAATAGCGGCAGCGAGCTTTGGCGCACCGATGGTACGTCGGCCGGGACAACGTTTGTGACTGACTCGGCGGACAGCATAGAAGATGCGGCCGGTTACAATGGGCAGCTGTATTTCGCAGGCGACGAACTTCAACAATCCGACGGTACCGCAATGGGTACGGGTGTTGCCGTTGACCTTGATGTAACCAGCAATGCGTCACCCAGAGGCTTGAGCGCCGCCAATGGCTGGCTGTGGTTTTCGGCGTTTACACCGCAAACCGGAGAAGAAGTCTGGCGAACAGACGGAACCGTTGCCGGCACGCAGGTAGTTAGCGCCATAGCAGGCGGCACTCTGGGCTCAGAACCGCAGCAATTGGT
>JBGCFV010000077.1:0-34649 GCA_045107075.1 Gammaproteobacteria bacterium | reverse complement strand
GTCACCTCGATCACCGAAGACTCGCCGGGCTTAACCACGCCGTTAGAAGCTGCAATATCAACCAGCACATCAGCCATCGCTGATTGACCTGCCGCGACAAGCGCGAAACAAGCCCACGCGGCGCCACGGCCCAAGGCTCGCTTAAGGATTTCGACTATATTAGCCGGTCTATGAATTCGCGTGCTGTTACCTCGAGAACATTTGTTCTCACTCGAATATCTCATCTTTTCAAACTCCAATGTATTGAAAGGCAATCGTTGTGACGGTAGTGGCAGAGGCGGAACTAGATCCGGCCAAATACGACTACTCTTTTGTCTTTTCTTGAACGTGCTATCGATTCGTTAGAACTGTTCCTATGGTGCAGTTTTCGAGAAACAGCCGGACCGACTCGGGGCGTGTATTGAGTCCTCCGTGTCACCAAACGATGGAAAATAGGTGGCTCACTAAGGTGTGCAGTGAGTGTTCATATTTCGCACCGCCGTGTCTGATTCAAATAAGACGAGTGACAAAATTTGAATTCGTTCGAAAACGTCAGTTTGAATCACAAATCAGCCGTGGCGCCAAAACGAAATCCGACGAACTAATCTTTTCCCTGAGCTGATACACTTGAAGCTGACAAGCTCTCTTAAAGTCCAAAATACGCTTGTAAACAGTGGGCTTTACGGCAATATTTTTCACCTACAGTTAGCCCTGTTTAAGTACACTTAAGTACTGAGAAGTGAAAATCTTTGGCATTTATGACATTTGGGGGCAAGCCTCCCTGGGGAAATATCTACATGCCCGAAAGCAGGACTCATTCCAGAAAACGCGGCGTTCGTGCGTCGCGTGAAAAGCTGACCCAGGCGCTTGTCGCCAAGGGCCTTCGCACACAAACCGCTCTGGCCGAGCTCATTGCAGATTTGGAGGAGCTTGAAACAGCCCCGGTAAAAATGGTGAACCGCGTGTTTGCCGAAGCCTCTGTAGATGTGCAAACGCTGGCTCGAGTAGCCAGAGCCCTCGATGTGGAAGCTCACACGCTATACAAAAGCCTGGACGAGACTAGCCCTCGGGAAAACAACACGCTTCCACGACCACCTGGTACGCCGACTCATGCGTCTGCCTCGGAGAACGAACCCAGCCCATCAAACGATCCAATGCCGCAAGAAAAATCAACTCCCGGGTGGGTTTACGCTGCATTTCTTACCGGTATCGCCCTACTGGGGTTTTGGCTTTACTCGCCCCGTAGCGAGACAACAAATGCCTCTACAGCGCAAGTAGCGGCCGATTCACGTCTGTCTTTAGGCGAAAGCAGCGTAGCGGTGCTCCCGTTTAAAAACGACGAAAATGAAGCGTTAGCCGACATGGTGAGGACCAAGCTCGACAGTCGCTATTCGGTCGCCAGCAAAACCGCTATTGCCGTCCTGAAATCGGGTGATGCGTATGACGCCGTTGAGACACTGCGTGTCGATGCAGCCATTGAAGGCGACATTGTGAGCGTCGGTCTGTATAGCGGCGTGCGAGTTTATATGCTGGTCGATGGTATTCGCAAACCTGTCTGGGCCGAAAGCACACTCACCACGCAGCTGCCGAACCAGCTGCAAGCAATTAGTGAACGCATTGCCGACGCCGTTACGCGTACACTCAATCCGTCTCAAGTAAAAGGTGACAAACCGTTTTTCCCGTCGGCAGCTACGCAGAACGACTTTCTTGAAGGGCATTCACATCTTCTCGGTGATGCGACTGAACTTACTTTAAGGCGGGCACAAAGCCGCTTTTCTTCGGCCATACGTAAAGAGCCAAACTACGCTCGTGCCCACGCTGGTTTGTGTCTAGCATTGCTGGAAGGATTCTGGATGAGCGACGAAGAGCGAGCATTAAACGAAGCCGCCGACACCTGTGGAATTGCCGTCGGTCTTGCGCCACAAGACTCGGTGGTGGTGCAAGCCCAAGCTCTGTTCTTGCGTCGGTCCGGGCGAAACCAGGAAGCACTGACGCTGTATGAATCGTTAACACAGAGGGAACCAGACAATCCGCTTGTGTTAGAAAACATGGCTTCCAGTTTGCTGGACGCCTACCGGCAGTCGGGGGAGCAACACTATCTTGACAGCGCAATCGTTGCCGCCAAGCAAGCCAACACCGCCGATCCAAACCTGCTGGAGCCGTTGACAACTCTCGTCGTATTACAATGGTTTGCTAAAGACATACAGGGAGCTATCGACGCCAGTATTGCAGCACTCGATATTAAAGAGACAAGCGGTGCGCTAATGAACCTCGGCACTCTTCAGTTGTGCGTAGGGCAATTTGATGAAGCACTCAGTACCTACCAACGTGCATCACAACTTTCACCGGAATCAACCAAATACGCCGAATTTGAGGGACAGGCCTATTACTTTATGGGAGATTTCAAACGCTCTGCCAACCTGCGCAATTTCGCTATCGAGTCTATCGCCAGCGGCAGTCCGGAAGTGCACGAAATGTGGGGAAATCTGGGCGACTCATATCGTCAGCTGGACGACGGAAGCAACGCAACTCGTGCTTATCTTGAGGCCGCGCGCATTATCGAGCGTGACGACTTACGCGGTAACAGCGCTTTGTCTGATCGCGTAGCGCGCGCCTACTACTATCTGACAATGCACGAACTTGATAGAGAATCGGTGCCCGACTCTGTGCTAACGACAATTAACTCGCAGCTTGAAGAGATGAACTCTGGCGTCACAGACACGACTGCCCTGCGGCGCATGACTCAAATATGGTTAACAAAAAACGAGCCCGAAAAAGCACAGGCTTCGTTCAAGAAAATGAACGCCACTTGCCCCGGCTACGCCCGCATTCCGGATTTTCAGGCACTGTCCGATTTTAGCTCGAAGCCGGATTCAACTCAGCTGGACTGAACGTCTATCTGGAACGCGCGGTGCGAAACCCAATGTGACTGGACCCCAAACCACTGTCTTGCGGCTGCCTGGCTTCTGGACGAAAACGGGCACAAAAGTTGGTTGCGCACAAATGAGACCCGCCTTTAATAACGTATTGCCTGCCGTCCGAACTCTTTTGCTTATCGTACGAGTCAGCCGTCCACTCCCACACGTTACCGAGCATATCAAATATCCCATTAGCGTCTGCGGCGTAACTTCCAACAGGTGCTGTGCCCTCGTATCCGTCGTTCTTTGAATTAAACAAAGGAAACTCGCCGTTCCAGATGTTGGCAATGTCACCGTTGTCGGCACTGACCTGATCAATGGACAGTCCGCCCCGCTTCGCGGCAAATTCCCATTCAGCTTCGGTTGGCAAACGACGCCCAAGCCAGGATGCGAAGCTGTGCGCATCTTTGAACGCAATTTGCGTCACTGGATGTTCTTCTGCTTCAACAATACTCTGAGCAATTCCGAATGGCTGTCGCCAGTTTGCTTGCGCATTAAAACTCCAGTACCCGGGAGACGTGACCGTCGGAAAAACAAATACCGACCCACCGGGCTGGAAATACTCTGGTGGCTGCCCAGGATAGTCTTTGGGATCCGGACCGGTTTCGGCGACAGTGCGATAACCTGTTGCATTAACAAATTTTTCGAAGTCAGCGACTTTCACCTCATTGGTGTCAAGACAAAACGGTTTTACCTGAACAACCCTTGAGGGCCCTTCTTCAGGATAGTGATGATCAGACCCCATCACCAATTCACCACCGTCGAAGCAGATTTCGTTTAAAGAACGAACGTCATCGGCAGGCGCAGTGGATTTATCACTACTGCAAGCCGTCAAAACCAATAAATTGAAAACCGTTAACAGGCCAATCATTTTAACTGGATACATAAACAGACCTTATAGACACGCTCAACACCGCTGCCGTCGAGTTGTTAAAAAACATAATTAAAAATGCACTACGCGCTCCATAAAACGCGACCAGCAAGCAGGGTAACACCCCCTTTGCCAGAAATTCATATGATATTTAATCCGCTCTCCCAAGCAATATCTATCCGCTTGACTCGCGAACTTTCCACCACTTCACAGGGCAGCTTGCGCCCGGCTGTGTTATCGATTGTAATAAAGATAGTACACCGACAAGCCTGGGAAAGAAGGTGCTTTACGCTACTGGCCGTCCGGGAATCTGCACCGGTAGAACTCGCGGCAAGCAAACAATAAAACCGCATTGAAGGACAAATACAGACATGAACAAAAAACTAACCGTACTGGTTCACGGAACCGGGTTCGCAGGTCAGGGCCATACCGATGCGTTCCGATACGCAGGCGCTGAAGTAGTTGGCATTGTCGGACGAACCGAATCGGTAGTAAAAGAAGTCTCGGCAAAAATGGGAATACCCTATGCAAGCACAGACTGGCAGCAGGCCTTACTTGACTGCCAGCCTGACATTGTTTCAATTGGCACCCCCGGAGGCGCACATGTCGAGCCGATCAAACAGGCAATCGCTCAGGGCTGCCACGTCTTTTGCGACAAACCGCTTACCGAAGGCGGTGAGAGTGCCGAGGAGCTCTACAAGCTTGCGGCAGATAAAGGGGTTAAAACCGCCTTCGCCTCCAGCTTCCGATACATGCCCTATGTCCTGCATGCGAAGCAACTGGTCGCACAAGGCGTTATCGGCGAGCCGTTGGAAGTTGAGTGCATTTCGCATTTTAACCTCGAGCGAGACATTCCGTTTGGCTGGTCACACCGTAAAGAGGACGGTGGTGGCAGGTTGAACAACAACTTTACGCACATGCTGTCAATTGTGACTTCAGTCATCGGGGAGAAAATACTCTCCATTATGGGCGAAGTTCGAGACGACCTGGGCAAAGCCCCCATTGTAAAAGGCATGCACAATTTCAAAACCCGCCGTGAACTCATACCTGAAAATCTCGATGACCCTTCTCTCGAATGGGGCGAGTCCAACGTAGAATGGTCTTATACCGTGCTAGCACAACTCGAAAGCGAGCGGGCCAGCAAGCCTGTTTCAGTACTCTTTAAACACGGCGGACTCCACCCGCGCTTTAACGAAGACCACCTGGTGTTTTATGGCAGCGAAGGCGCCATCTACATTAAAGGACACTACGGCAGCGGCCCTCTTTATGTATACGGGGCCGATAAACAGTGGCAAGAAATCGATTTACCTGCCGAAATTGCCGCCGACGTACCTGATGTGGAAGGAGATACCGAACGGAACTGGTGCTACCTGATTCGCGAAATGGTTAAAGACATCAATGGTGAGACGGTTGCGCCCTATCAAACGTTTGAGGAAGGCAGTCGCTACCAAAAGCTCATTGACATTATCCGTCTGAACGAAAACTGGGTCGACGTTAGCCAGCTTCACGAGCAATAGAACTTATGGTCTATGAGTACGTCGTAATCGCCGGATATTTCCTTCTGATTCTCGGCATCGGATTTGCGTTCCGGCGCATGGCTACGCAGTCCACAAGCGATTACTTTCGGGGCGGTGGCAGAATGCTCTGGTGGATGGTGGGCTCCACCGCATTCATGATGCAGTTTTCAGCTTGGACATTTACCGGAGCAGCCGGCAAGGCGTTTTCCGACGGATTTGCCGTTTGTCTGGTTTTTATTGCCAACACCTTTTCTTACTTTTGCGGTTGGGCCTACTTTGCCGAACGATTTCGTCAAATGCGGGTGGACACGCCCACAGAGGCCATCCGGCGTCGCTTTGGAAACCAGAATGAGCTCTTCTTCTCGTGGGCCCTCATTGTCTTTAGCCTGATCAATGCAGGCATCTGGCTCAATGCACTGGGTGTTTTCTCAAGCGCTGTATTTGAGGCGGACATCACGCTAACCATCATTATTATCGGACTCACTGTTCTGTTTGTCTCGGTCATTTCCGGGGCATGGGGTGTAGTGGCGTCAGACTTTGTGCAGACACTCGTAGTCGCAGTAGTGTCACTTGCCTGTGCACTCGTAGCGCTTGTTAAGGTCGGTGGCCCGGTGGAACTCGTCACCAACTTCCCCTCCGGTTTCGTGATGGGACCAAATATGAATTACGGTTTGTTGCTGGTGGGTACGTTTGTGTTTTTCCTGGCCAAGCAACTTATCACCATAATGAACCTTCATGACTCCTTTCGTTTTCTGAACGCTAAAGACTCGGTAAACGCCAAGAAAGCCTCGCTGCTTGCCATGGGTTTAATGGGCGTAGGAAGCGTTATCTGGTTTATTCCACCATGGGCTTCGGCCATTCTGTACCCGGACGCTGCGGCCGCTTACCCTGAACTGGGCAGTAAGGCGGGAGACGCGGTTTATCTGGTGTTTACCCGCAACGCCATGCCATTGGGAACCGTGGGCCTGCTGTTGGCGGGACTGTTTGCAGCCTCCATGTCGTCGATGGATTCAGCTCTCAATAAAAACTCCGGCATTCTTGTCCGTAGCGTGTACCAGCCCTATCTGGCAAAGCGAAACAGATCGGTAAGCGATAAGCATCTGCTCACCTTTAGTCGTGTACTAAGCTTCGTATTTGGCATTCTCGTGATCTTTATGGCGCTCTATTTCAAGTCGCTTCGTGAGTTAAGTTTGTTCGATCTCATGATGTCCGTTTCCGCCATGATTCAGGTACCATTACTCATACCTTTGATTGCCGGCCTTTTCGTCAAGAAGACACCAAAGTGGGCCCCATGGGTAACCGTGCTGCTGGGGCTGTCAGTCTCTTTGTTTTTGAAAAACGTTCTCACGCCGAAAGTGTTTGCACAATTCATTGGGCTAAACGAATTAACCAGCAGAGAAGCCAGCGACATGAACCTGATACTCACTCTGGGCGCACACATTTTTATTACCGCGGGTTTCTTCTGTATGACAACGCTCTTTTACAAAGAAGAAGAGGACCCATTCAAATCGCAGCGTGAAGACTTTTTCGTTGACCTGGAAACACCTGTAATCGCTGATGACGTTCAAGACGAATACGACCGACTGCAACGAAACAAACTGGGTTCAATGGTCATGTTTATGGGCGCCGGTATTTTACTGATGTCTCTCATCCCCAATCCACTCTGGGGTCGTGTCATGTTCATAGCGTGTGCGTCGATCATATCGACGGTTGGTTTTCTGTTAAAACGAAGCGCAAGAGCTGAACTTAATCCAACTTAATCTGGGTAGATAACGATGCTTCCATACCGACTGATAACCTGTCTGACACTCTCTCTTCTGCTGGGCTCATGTGCTACACAGCCTGAGAGCATGGTAAGGCTCACGCACGGTAAAGACGAATCGGCCGGCGGCGGACAGGCTTACATCCTCTCGACTCCTTCGGCCACCTACTATCTTGAAAAAGAAGGCGGTGGGTTGTCGAGCATGCTCGATCAAGACGGGGTGGACTGGCTTGGCTTTCATAGCCAAAAAGGCTCAGGACATAAAGGCGAGTATCGTGGCTTTCCAAACGCCGTGCACCGCCAGGACGGAGACTACTTTCACGCTATGAATGCGGGCACCGACTCTTCAAGCTCTGTTGTTAATTTTGAGAACGAACAACATGTTCGCATTACCTTTACCTCAGGCAATAGTCAGTGGCAGGGTCAGTGGGACTTCTATCCTGATCGTGCTGACTTCACCATGAGCAAAGTCAGCCCGGGCTTTAAGTACTGGGTACAGTACGAGGGCGTACCGGGCGGAGAAATGGACACAACCGACTATTGGTACAATTCAGCTGACACTCGACGATACGCTATCGAACAATCGTTTATCGGCGACCTGCCCGCTCCGGAGTGGATGGCTTTTGGGGATGAGAAATCACCTCGCATGTTATACGTATTGCATCACGAAGATGACGACTATCCGGATGATTACGTGAGCAGACCTTCTATGACAGTGCTTGGATTTGGGCGAAGGGAAAAAGGCAAGTTTCTGGACACCGCGCAAACGTTTTCCATTGGTTTCGTAGAATCAACCGACTACTCGATAATTGATCAAGCAATCAGACGAATTCTTGACTAAAGGATACCCAAAGCACCGAATATGAAATTCTTGTCTACACCGCTCTGCTGCATTGCTGTAGCAATAGTCCTTCTATGCACCGCTTGCGAGAGCCTCTCTACAGCGAACCAAAGTTCGAGCCAATCGACCTGGCTGTTAGTCGACGACTTCGAGTCGGGAGAGTTTCTCAAAGACTGGACGAATATAGACGTACAGAACGACACAAACCCCCATGTACCTAATCCGCAGGTATCCGAAGTTCGCTACAGCGCAGAGAAGAAAAATCACTTCATGCTTCGCAAACCGGCGGCCGACGGCGTGGTGGGCAATCGCAAAGCAATCGGATTTACGCCTCTTCCAGAGCCTGTGCCGGTAGGTGATACCTTCACGTTTTACACGCGCTTCAACGTCGAGTACTTTCCGAACAACCACTCATTTGGGCTAATTAACGTCCCCGCATCCGACGTCCCGGCTCAGCATTACAACTCCTTTGAACCCATGATTCGCATTACAGACAAGCGGGAATCGGACGGATTTAAAAATAACGGAACGTTAATGGTGCTAAGTGGCGACAAGGCTTACAGCAAAATCAGTAACCCCGCCACGGGCAAACCAGCCAAACCGCTAGAGCCAGACGAATGGTACGAGGTGTGGTACGTGGTTAATAATGCGCCAGTTGAATCAGGCGGGCAGCAATACGACGTATATTTACGCGGTGGAGAATTCAAGAGCCAAAAGCTCGTTTTCAAGAGCGCCATTTTCCGCATGCGGCGTAACCAGCCCCTTACACATTTTATGGCCATCACTAATACAGGTTCAAAGAAACAACCTTACGGCAACGGCGGTGTTCGCTATGACGACATTTACATGGCACCAGGTCGCTACCTGAAATCGCCGATAAACTAGTTCCATTACCGACGAACGGCCGAGAGCGCGTGAATAACACCGCGCAGTTCGGCAAGCCCCTTCATGCGGCCCGCATAGGAATAACCCGGGCGTACACGTTTGTCGAATCGCTCTTCTTTCATCGCAAGGCCGTGGTCCGGGCGCATCGGGATTTCATGATGCCCGTGCGGTTGGTCTTGCCGCTTCTGCTCGGCGTCCAGTAGCGCATTGACAATACCGACAATATCGTTGTCTCCGTCCAGATGATCAGACTCGGAAAATGAACCGTCGTCATCGCGTTTGATATTGCGAAGATGCACGAAGTGAATGCTGTCGCGGAACTCGCGGATCATAGCAACCAAATCATTGTCGCCGCGCGCACCGTAAGAGCCCGCACACATTGTCAGTCCATTGGCCGGGCTCGGCACAGCGTCTAGTAAGGCCCTTGCATCGTCGGCGGTCGACACGACACGCGGCAATCCAAACAGTGAAAACGGTGGATCATCAGGATGAATCGCCATTACTACACCAACCTCCTCGGCCACCGGAATGATTTCTTCAAGAAACGAAATGAGATTTGCACGATACTCGTCATTGGTAAAAACCGAAAACTCTTCAATCGCCGCGCGAATGCTTTCGCGGTTATAGCTCCCCTCTCCTCCCGGCAATCCGGCGATAATGTTCTTCTCAAGTGCCGCTCTGGCTTCTTGAGACATCGCCTTGAAGCGCTCAGTAGCGCGCTCTACTACAGTGTTGCTGTAACTTTCTTTCGCACCGGTGCGTTCAAGTACAAACATGTCGTAGGCGGCAAAATCAGTCATTTCAAAACGCAACGCCTGGGCTTTATTGGGCAACTCGTAAGCCAGATTCGTCCGGGTCCAGTCCACCACCGGCATGAAGTTGTAGCAAATGCGACGCACACCCTCTGCGCTGAGATTGCGGATACTGTGCTTGTAGTTATCTATGTGTCTCCGGTAATCGCCCGACCGAATCTTGATGTCGTTGTGCAGAGGGACAGACTCAACGACAGACCAACCAAGGCCCGCCTCATAAATCATATTTTTTCGTTCACGAATATCCGCGACCGGCCACGCCTCGCCCGTCGGTACGTGATCCAGTGCAGTGACTATTCCGGTTGCCCCGGCCTGCCGAATTTGCTCAAGCGTTACTGTGTCATCGGGCCCGAACCAGCGCCAGGTTTCTTCCATTGTTATTTACTCTTTTTCCGGTTTATCGAATACGACAATGTGAAGGCCAGATTACCCACTCATGAGTCGTTAGCTGCGCAGGCTAATGCCCCAATTCTGCTAGTATAGTGCCTTATGATTAATCGACTATCCAGAACACTCGCGCTCTTTCTTCCTGGTATTTTTTTGCTGGGTTTCAATATTGGCACGGGCAGCGTAACCGCCATGGCCAAGGCCGGAGCCGACTACGGTATGTCGCTCTTATGGACTATCGTAGCTTCCTGTCTGGCCACCTATTTCATGATCAACGCCTACGGTCGAATGACGCTGGTAACCGGTGAAACAGCTCTTCAGGCTTTTCGTCGCCACATTCATCCTTTAGTCGGCCTGTTCTTTATCGCGGCGCTCACCGCTGGCGTATGCGGTAGCGTTATGGGTGTCATGGGCATTGTCGCCGAAATCAGTTCGGAGTGGTCGAAGACCGTTGTTGAAGGGGGTATACACCCGGTCTGGTTTGCAGCGTTTTTTGGTGCACTGGTCTATTTCATTTTTTGGAACGGAAACACGCAGGTATTCGAACGTAGCCTGGCCGTGATTGTAGCGATAATGGCGGCTTGCTTTGTGCTCAACTTTTTCATTCTTATGCCTCCTCCAATCGATATTCTAAAAGGCCTGATTCCGTCAATACCGGAGGTGCCAGCGGGTCAAAGCAAAAGCCCCTTTTTGGTCATCGCATCCATGGTAGGCACTACGGTTTTTTCAGGGCTGTTTATTATTCGGACTACGCTTGTAAAACTGGCCGGTTGGACCACCGCCGATATGGCGAAGCAACGTAATGACGCCATCGTGGCTGTAACTATGATGTTTGTCATCAGCGCTTCCATTATGGCCGCTGCGGCAGGTTCTTTGCATGTTGAAGGCCTGGGGCTCGAGCGAGCGTCGCAAATGATTGGGCTTTTAGAGCCACTCGCGGGATCTTTCGCCACCACCATATTTGCACTAGGCATTGTCGCCGCAGGCGTATCGTCACAGTTTCCTAACGTACTGATGCTGCCGTGGCTATTGTGTGACTACAACGATTCCGACAGAAATATGACCTTGCCGCGCTACCGCGTGATGGTTCTGCTGATTTCTTTGCTTGGCTTGGTAGTACCCATCTTCGAAGCCCGACCAGTGTTGGTTATGATTATTTCGCAGGCGTTCAATGCTGTCATCTTGCCGGTGACGGTTGCCTGCATTATCTATCTGGGCAATCGCAGAGATCTCATGGGAGAACACCGAAACTCGGCAGCGACCAATGTGGTGTTAGTCCTGATTTTACTGTTCGCCCTGTTCACTTCGTCTATTGGTGTTCGCGGTGTTTGGGCTATGTTGAGTTCGTAGGCGAAGAATCGAACGAAGACAGGACCCAACTATTCGCTTAGGAGCGCCATCCTGCCGCGATTGGCCCTTTTTACTCTAACAGCGTGGCGTACATCGTCGCGGCAATATGCCACTCCTACACGATACAACACACGCTTTCTGCGATCAGAGCCTTCACTCCTTAAAGTCATTTCAGCTTTTCAAGATACTGATACGGCCCTGTCCATTTATACGTCTCACCACCGACCATTAAGCTATGAGCTGAAGCAACCGAAGAACTAGTATTCGATAAAATCAGGAGACTCTTGTCTCCGTCTTTGCTTTCAATTGTCACAGCCGTGTATTCGTCGTCATCGTGAGAGATCATTAGATTCGCAATACTGCTGTTGGAATTGGCCGCAAACTCGGAAACAGGACTGTAGCTTCCGTGTGACTCGATAACAGATGCAAACACGGAATTCTTTGCACCCTTTCGCCGAATCATGAACCCGGCGTCGCGACGCAAGTTAAACTCAGGGTCATTCGCACCGATACGTGTGAACAGTAATCGGTCAGAGTTATCGGTAACAGTTGTCAGCGTATAGAACTTGTTATCACCCAGCCATGAGAACTGCGTACTGTCGTCCGAAGGCTTACCACTACCCTCAACGTACAGGTGCTGATAACCGTTTTCATCACCAAGCGGTCGCGGCCTCGTTGGGGAATTGTAGTCAAAGTTTACGCTTATAACCTGGCCCATGAAATAGAACGGTAAATCGTACTGGTGTTTTTTGTTTGAATTTATTTTCATGACATCAATCACGAACGGCTTTTCGAAAGTCGAATTTTTAATGATCGCCATGGTTCGCTGCAGCTCTGTTCCAGGATAGGCATTTTTCTCTTTTGCGCTTACGATTTGCACATTGGCATCGGTCGCGTCATAAAAATGCAGGTCAGAATGATGCTGGCTTCCAATTTCGTATTTTCCTTGAAAATGCGAAGTCTCGTCTTGAGTAATCGTGTTGTGCGCAATCGTTTGCTTCGCCCACGTAGCGTTTTCCTTGAGGTAATTTCCACCCCCTTTTTGCCCAATGTTGACGAAACGGGCAAGACCGTAGTCCTGCAACACCTCGTCTCCGTTTTCGTTTAACGAAAAAGAGAGCTTGTCGTAGTGCCCGTGACTCAGACCTTGAGAGGCGTACTTGAAAACCAGCTCAAGCTGCTCGTCTTCAGATCTGAGTATCGCAACGCCACCCTGTTTGCCGTCGGCCCCGTCCGACAAATTGACCGACGCCTTTTTATACGCAAGCGCTTTGCCTTCTTGAACCGCTGATGCCACTGAAAAACCGGCGTCATCAAGAAGCACGCTGCCTTGTTTTTGCGCGATGCTTAGAAGGCGCGCATCACCGCCAAGGTGATAGGCGATATCGACTGCAGTAACGAGTTCAGGTGCGTAGTAGGACATTCCTTTTTGGCCGTCGTTCAGTGGAAAAAACTCTCCGTCAACGTCAGACAGAGCTAACAGTGCGTCTACCGCTTTGAGCAGAACACCGTTCTTGTGTTTAAGCACGTTTAATTCAGGCTTTACGTTGTTGAGACCTACAGCAAAAATCAAAAAAGGATACATTGCATATCGCTGGTAGTACGGCCCTTCGGTATAGTAGCCGTCCGGTGAAAACGGCTCATCGATATTAGCCAGAAAACCGGTTTTCTGGCCTTCTACTTTTATAAAACCGCCGTCATTGTCCTTGGTGCCAATTTCTAATCCGTCGTCCTTCAAACCATGAAGAGCACGGTCTACCAATTCGTCGTCGCCCATCACAAGACCTATCATGCCGACACCGGCGATACCCCATGTACTGTGATTGTGCACCCGGTTAAAGAACTGAGGGCTGTCGACGGAAATATGATCCGCAAACGGTTTGAACAGATTCACCTCGAGGCGGTTACGCTCGTCCTCTGACAGGTAGTTGTAAATTGAGTCGTAAGCCTGACTCATGAACACGAGCCAGTTGCTGTCGTTCAGACATTGCCAAAACAACTTGCCGCGGGCATACGATCTTGTTTGGGGATGAAGAGGTAGGTCCTTATACATCGCCTCGTATTGCAGCAGCATGTCACGTACGTAGTTAGCGTATTTTTCGTCTTGCAAAATCTGATAAAGAACACCGGCTTTCTGGGCGACTTGAAAGTTACGCTTGTGGCGCTGGTGCGTATAGCCACCTGAGTAATCTTTCGGAATTGGCGTGTCTATACCTAATTCGATTTCGGCGTCCACATCAGCTTTGACGCTTTCAACAGACGCATCAAACAGAGGCACCGAACCCAGCTGAGCTCTCATTCGCTCAACACCGGCTTGCGTCATGATGAGACTGGGGTGTTCTGCTGCTTGAGTAATCACAGGAATAGTTAGCCCCATTGTCAAGAGTGTCGCGGCGATCAATGTCTTAAAGCTCATTTGTTACGTTGCCTCTTCTATACGTAATACACAATATCCAGCGGTCGTGCGTCGAAGTCAATTCGTCGCAAGCAGTCAGAGACTGAAAAGAGCCCTCACCGCTAGCTACTCCAATGTCGAGCCTTTCCGGATGAAAGCGTCAAACCTGCAGGAATGATCAAATAGAAAGATCAGTCGGACGTTGTAATAACTCAGTCAAAAAAAACCCCGGCATAAGCCGGGGTTTCTATACTTACTGACTTGCCATCATGTATGGCCGCCACTAATTTGATTTTGAAACCGGCTATCAGAAACTATAGCTAGCACCAAAAACAATTCTTCTGTCAGGAAACCCAACAAAACACAGAGGCCCGGACTCGGACACACAGCGTTGATCAATACGCTCTTCTGTAAGGTTAACCGCTTCAACACCGATGTTTAAATTGTCGTTTACCGCATAATTGACACTGGCGTTTAACTGGCTTCTGTCTAGTGTATTAACCGGGAAACTAAAGGTACTGCTACCGCTTGTGTTCGCACCACCACCGAAGTCCTGTGTGCGGAAACCTTCACGCCATGTGTAGCGCATTCTCGCAGACAGACCGAACTTCTCGTAGTACAACGTAAAGTTGTATGCGTTTTCAGAAAAATCGAGCAGACCACGTGGAATACTGACATCACCCAAGACCTGAAGACCTCGACCTGAAGTCGTGTCGACTACTGAACCGCCACTGAAGTCTTGTCGCGTGTAGTTGGCAATGGCACCGAAACCGGATGCCCAGCCGAGTCGATCCTCAAAGCTTGAAAGGTCGTACTGAAATGCCAACTCGATACCGGACTGCGTAGTCGTTTCTGGATCGTTCACAGGGAAGGTAGAGTCAACACACAAACCCAGTGAGTTAGGATCACCCAGAACGTTAGGAATAACGGTCGGATTGAAGATACCACCACCTGGGCAACTTGGGTCTGTTTCACGAGCTAACCCGCTGTTAGTTGTAGGATCATCCAAGAGTATAGCGCCGTCAAAGGTATTCCCAAAAATGTTTGTGCGGTCCTTACTAAAGTAGCCAATACTGGCTACAGCTGAAGGAGCAAAATACCATTCGACAGAGATATCGTATGAGTCAACTTCCTCGGGCAGGAGAGCCGGGTTGCCTAACCCAATAACTGAGTTCTCCTGGTTGTCAGATGAAAACGCGGTGTTGATGGAATTAAAGTTTGGCCGGTTGATGTCAGAACCATAACCAAAACGAATCAGCAAATTATCCGTCGGAGCGGCAACTATGTTCAAACGCGGCAGCACAAAGTCGTACTTGGCTTTGGTTGACTCAAGCGACCGGTTGCCAGCTGCATCTTCAAAACCAAATGCGACTGAATCGATTTCTGTTTCGAGATAACGTACACCGAAGTTGCCTCGGAAGATGCCGTACTCGAAACTTGCCTGAGCGTACAAAGCAGTCGTTTCTTCACCGACATCGAAGAACTGGTCAGGGTCAGACTGAGGGTTCGCAACAAGGTCACCGTCTGCCTGTGGTTCATTCAGTCTGTGAGCAGCAAGAGCACTTTCAAGAATAGCTAGCGTACCTTCTGGATCAGAGAAAGCGCGATCCGGGTCGATTAGCAGGAAGTCACGAATGAACAATGCTCGACCATCTGCGTCGTTGTAGTTATCAGGACCCGGAACGAGAAGGTCTGCAAACAGCGCGCCGTTCGGGCTGTCTTCCATTTGACTGAAGCCACCAATACGACCTTCTACGTCGTTGAACCGGCTAGACGAGTCGCTGTAGCGGAAACCAAAGTCGAGTGCCGTAATTGCTTTCCAATCAAGGTCGTAAGTGAAGTCGAATCGAATCGCGTCTTCTTTGTTGTCAGTTGTGTTGCGACCAACCACTACCTGGTCCAATACCACGTTGGCTGGATTCAGCAAGTCCGCAGACGTAGGCGCAAACGGTGAATCGAAGTTAATACCCCAGGAAAGTGAACCACCTGACAAGTCGTAAACGAACGGCACGCAGTTATCGTTACTTGTGCCGTCGAGAGGGCAATTTGGGTTGATAAAGTTCAGCGTAGTACTCAGGTTAGGGTTAACCGTGTCCGAGCTGGTCGAGGCGAGTTCAAAGCGAGCAGTCAGTCTATCGCGCTGCCACTGACCGCCGAGTGCAAAAATACGGCTTTCCGTAACACGAGATCCGGTGTCGCTAGAAAAACGCAGGTTTGGATCATCGTCGTCATTAGCGAGATCAGGCTCTAAAAAACCTGCTTCAGCAGCCGGAAACATTCCTGGACCCACACCGAAATCTACAGTCTCGAATGCGGTAGGGATGCTAAGGTTTCTCAGCGAGCTGACACCAGATGCCTGAAGTCTGTAACTGTCCTGGCTCCGGTCTTGCTCATTAACAATGGCGTCAAAGTAGAACTTTAGATTATCGCTAGGAGCCCACTCCAAGGTAGTCGCTAAGTTAACAGTTTCATAGTCAAAGTTCTCTTGCTCCTGAACCAGGAACTGAATACCGAGAAACTCAGCCGGATTTGAACCGGGAGGTGACGAACGATTGTCGCGGTCGGTACGAGGACGGAATGAAACAGATTCTTGCTCTGTGTAACTACCACTAATGACGAATCCGAATTCGCCGGAATCGGTATCCCATTTTTTACCGAAAGCACCTGACAGTCGCGGCTGAATACCCTCGGTGCTCAGACTGCTGTCCTCACCTTGTACTCTGATAGAACCCAAAGTTTCGGTCAGATCTAGTGGGCGTATGGTTTTCAAGTTGACCGTACCACCGACTGAGCCCTCAATAGTTTTGGCTTCAGGCGACTTGGTCACTTCGACAGATGAAATAATGGAGGCGTTTACGTCCTCGAAATCGATACCGGTTCTTCCTGAGCCAGAGCCCACGGTAGAGACGCCATTAATTTCAACTCGGTTAGCGTTAGTACCGCGAATCTGAACGCCGGTACCAACACCCGCGGTACGAGTAATTTGAATACCGGTAATGTTCTCGAGAACCTCTGCGAGGTTTTGGTCAGGCAGCTTACCGACGTCTTCGGCTTCGATGACTTCGATTAGATTATCCGAAGTCCGTTTCTGTTCGATTGCGTTTCGAAGAGAACCCCGAATACCGGATACAACGACCTCTTCTAATGGGCCGTCTTGGGCAACGGCCGCGGGCGCTAAAGACACCCCGGTTGCGGATAATGCGAACATGGCGATCGCATATTGAATTTTCATCGTATTTCCCCTGGAATAGTCTTCTGGTTGTCATGCCCGACCGGGCAGCTCAGAAATCAATATACCAATTGCTTCACCGTTGTCAATCCGACAGCGTTTCCAATCCCCTCTAATTGGTATGACCAATTGAGCGGCCAATGCACAGCACAAATAACCAAACTGTTTAAATCGACGTACCAATGTTATTTATTGGCGCTTATCGATATTGGTATAGATGTATTTAGAAATTGGTTTCCACAGTGGTTTACCGCCATGGGGCCGATTTTACGGGGCCTATCGTTGTCATGTGCCCTAACCGGTATCGTTTCAGGTCTACGAGGAAAGTGGCCTTGCCGGCCGGTCCGATAATAGAAGCGGACTTGGCAACGCGGAAAAAACAAACCTTCTTGGGCCAATAAAAGCCGGTTGAGCAATGCTCGTTTGGCAAGCACTCATTCTTATTTGCGCTGTCTGGCAGAAAACTTGAGCCGGTTCGGCTCGGCTCGGCTCGGCAAACCGTGTGAGCATTGCAGACTCTGCGTTGAGTCCTCTAGTAGAAAGAAAACGGTCGTTAACACAGGACGTGCCACGACAGTGTGGTGAAAACCGCAATTTACTTCTGACTTAAATAACTCAACAACTATCGAGGCTAGCTACTGAGACTCGAGCCACCTGACTTGGAAAGATGGCAAATAAAAAGCTGGGGGCACGCTCACTCTTAGTACTGAGTAAAACGTACCCCCATAACTCTTAACTACTTCGCGCGACGATTAGGCGTGCACAGAAGCTCCGGAAGATACGGAATATCGTAGTTGGGCGGAAAGTTGGTATCCACCCCCGGAATGACTTCGTGCCCAACGTTGCGTGGCCGAAACGGCCGACCATCAGGCCGGGACTGTGGCGGCCCACCGTCCAATGTGAAGGAACGAACGGCCGAGTGCCGCATCCACGCCACTAACGTTGGATGCAGGCAACCGTCGTCTTTCTGCACCAACTCGTGGTAGTGCACGTAGCCGTCCAACATGCGACGCCGTGCAATCTCAGGACTCCATTCGGTAATAATCAAATCTACCCAGTAGAGCTGCTGATGATCTTCTGCGTCAGAAGACCAAAAGCGCGGCGGACCGTTCATGGCAAGCGGTCCAGTGTTGTGGTGTTTGCCAACAAAGTGCTTTTCCTTGGCTTTGCCAACGTCCCGTGCCGGCGTCCAGCAATGGCCCGGCAAGTCCTGTGGCTGACCTCTCTGCGCAAAATTCAACTCCAGTTCCGGACCGGCAAAATACCAGGTCTTGTTGTCCAGAAAGACTTCCATGCGGTGAGTAAAACCAAAAAAATCGGCCACGCCAGGTGTTGCAAGACAGTCGGCCATTTCGTCGGCGCTTGCCGTTGGCGAGACCATGGCCGCCATGCACAACAGCAGCGCAGACGCTTTGCGGCCAAGTCTTGGCTTCAATATTGAGTGTTTCATATTTACGACTCCTCTGCCTTTAAGGTACGAGGCCACTTGGTCCCGGAGCACCAAGAAAGCTTTGACCAATTAGTGTTAGATCAAGGAAGTTAACGGTACCGTCGCTATTAAAGTCTGCGTCGGCGTCGTTACTCAAGAACACCGCGCTGAACAAGCTAACGTCGATAAAGTTGATAACACCGTCGTTGTTCAAATCGGCGTCGCACTGGTTTCCAAATCCGTCGCCGTTCGAATCGATCTGATTCGGATTAGACACGTTGGTGCAGTTGTCCATGTCGTCGGAAACGCCGTCGCCGTCGGTGTCGGTGGAGACTTCACACAAGAACACGGTACCCTTGACAGAGTCGATGGCCGCCTCGGTAATCGAGTCGTTAGGATTATCTGACACGATAAACCTCGCACGCACATCAGCAGTTGGCGTCACTGACTCGCTAACGGTTACGTTGTCTTGTACCCAACCACCTACACCGCCGGTGTATCGTGTTGCTTCAACCCATGCGCCGCCGTCACTGGAAAGCTCTACAACCAGACTGTCGTCTCCGTCGTCGTTTGAGAACCAGTAAACGTAACTGACCTGGCCATCACCCATAGAGAAGTCCATAGAGGGTGAAGTCAAAATAGCAGGGCCGCCGTCCACGTCAGCTTCGCCAATGCCGCCACCAGGCGTACCTTGCCCTGTGAAGTAACACTGATTGTCGGCATCACCCGGCCAGTCGCCATTCGGCTGAGCGGCGGTACCAATGGCGGAGTCTTGAATCCAGTCGCCGGTTGTCAGATCGGTTGACGCAGAGCCCCAGCCTAGATCGCCGGCAAAAGAGTCTTCAAAGGTGGTTATCACCTGGCTTGCAACAATAACGGGATACGCACCGCTGGCAGGGTCTCTAAAAGTCGTACCCTGGTCGTTTTCGGCCGTGACGAAATACTCCAAGGTACTGCCACACGGCACGCCCGGCAGGTCGGCTTCGAATGATCCACCACCCAAATCGGTCATGGGAATGGGGGCCTGTGCCAGGCCGTCAATCAGAACTTGTAATGTAGTAGTTGCGGGGCTCAAAGGCGCACCCACGACGGAAACATCAACGTTTACTGTTGTTGGGCTTTCTGGCATTGCGGTTGCAGGCTGGCCAGCAGGGTAATCGAACGACAGTAAATTCGGATCCACATCAAAAATAAACAAGCCGTTCTGCCTGTCGCTGGCCAAAATTTTGTCAGGACCAAGGTAAGGATAGACGCCCCAGTTACCGTCGAAGAAACCGTTAGCACCTGTTATGGCAGTCGTGTCGTAACTGGCGACGATGTCCCAAGTAGCCGTATCAGGATCAATTTCGAGCACATACATACCGGCCTCGTAGTATGAAATATATACGGTGTTCCCATCTACTACAGCGTTGTGCGTGCTAAAAGCCAGACTACCATCGAGGGTCAGTCCGTCACGCAGCGTCAAAGACACGCTAGTGCCGTCGTCTTCAAGTTCGTAAAGCGTCAGTCCACCACCTGCTCGCTCTTCTGTGACAACAAGAAAGCGATTATCGCCAGACGGCCACGCTGCGTGAACAGCATTGCCTTGGGCAGTACCCATTAACGTCGGAGCCTGACTTGCCAAATTGGTGACGTCGTAAATTCGGATTGAATCCCACGCCGACGCATACAGTCGGCCGTCCTGCACAGTGATGTCATGGACAAACTGGTTACCGACATTAGTCATACGATAAGTAGGAGATGAAATAACGGCCGGCGCGCTGTCCGGGTCGTAGTTTCGCAAATCGACGATGTCGACCTGATTTAATTGACTGTCGACGATGTATAACCAACCGTCGTCAAAAAACGTATTGTGGACAGCTGGTCGCACAGTCAGGTCGGTAAGCTTAACCGGGTTGAGCGGATCGCGTACGTCTACAATCTGTGCGCCGGGGTTCACACCTTCCAGACTGACAAACATGAGACCGTCGTGAACTTTTACGTCTTGTGCACTCGCACCACCGACGCCTGAATCGTAGGTCGCCGCCAGCTGTGGCGAAGCTGGATTGGAAATGTCGATAATGTCGATTTCGTTAATGCCAAATCGAGCGAGGTAAGCGAAGTCACCGTCGCCCCAAACGTCCGCGTAGTTGTCAGCTTGATCATACGTACCAACCAGCCCAACGTTGAACGGCGCTTCCTGAGCAAGCAAAGGCGCTGTCATTATGAAACTGAACAGAGTCAGCGCGAGCCGCTGCATTCTGGATCCTGAAAATCTAAACATGTGTATCTCCCAATGACGAGTGTGGCAGAGAACCTGTAAGCGGCATTCCCGGACACGCCAGGGCTGCAAGTGTTTTTTTAGAGGCTCGGTGATGAGCGACTTATGTTAGCACAATGTCCACCGGGAAAATCGCGGCCTCCAAGGCTGGAAGGCATTGTGCTTTGTTACGTTTTCGTTAGATTGAGATGGTGACGCTAACCAAAAAATGAACTAATACGATCGTCTCAACAGACCTGAATGCAAATAGCGCACATGCAGCGGGAGGGGACTAATTCCACCGCTTACCAGAACCCAAACAGCTACAAAGCATGACTCAAACTCACGGGAGATATCCTTGATATTGAACTTCGCTGCTGCCGCCTTTGTCGCCATCGAAGAGCACGACACGCGCATTGAGACGCAATCTCCTGAGAAAACACACTCGTATGCAACCAGTCATCTCAAGGTTTAATCCCATCGGCCAAGTGGAGTGCGAAATAGCACCCCAAGGGCATTTGCCTGTCCGGCCGGTGGCCGGACAGGCTGCACGGCTCATCTTGCCGCGATGAAGTACGCGATGTGGTCAAGAACTGAAACGTTTATTGCGACTGGAAACCGCTCATGCGAAACCTGTCGATTTAACAAATCGCTACGGCCCCGGCGGCAGCAAGAAGTAATTCGAAACAATGACGTAGTCGAGAAAATTAGTCGCGCCGTCACCGTTGAAGTCGGCGTCTGCGTTACTGCCCAAAAACACATCGGCAAAAAGCGCTACGTCGAGAAAGTTAACGATATTGTCGTTATTCAAATCGGGATCGCACAGATTCCCAAAGCCGTCGTTGTTGGTATCGCGTTGGTCAGAGTTAGCAACCAACTGACAGTTATCGAGACTGTCACTGACTCCATCACCGTCACTGTCGATGCTCACGTCACCCCCCTCTAACTGCAGCAGGTAACCAAGCAAAGCCTGTTGGTCAGACGGATTGCGCTCTAACACTCTCCTGTGTGCATCCGCCAACGTCAGCTCATCGCTGGTTGAAATCACCAGCTCGTCCACCGCAATGTACGGGGTTGGATTAGGTGTTGAAATGACAATTTGATTGCTACTGCCTGCATCAAACATGACGTTGTCGACTCTCAGCTGTACCCAGTTGGTTAAGCGCCACCGTGGGTCATTCATGGGGTCTTCAGGCGTGACGGTCGCACTTACGCCGTTGACCGTTACGGTAAAGGGTTGGTTGTTCCAGGCGCTGACTCTCATGTCGATTGAACCCAAACCGTCATTGTTCGCACTAATGCCGTTGTAGGTAACCGTGCCACCATTAGTATTAATGAGTGCGTAGGCGCTACCGCGAACAGTATTATCGTTGTTTTGTTCGATGTATTGATCCTGAATGGAGGCACCGTTAGCGACAACGCCGCTTTCTCCGGGTATCACTACGCCGCCTGTGCTGTAAAACACCGCATCCAGTGTGGCGGCGCTTCCGTCGTGAAAGTACGGCGCTGTTTCCCACAGGCCAGCGAGACCCGGCGTGTCTATTCCCAAGAGTGACTCACCCAAACGCTGACCAGAAGTTGTTCTAAGTGTACCGACATTGTGCAGCGTCTCTTGCCCAAGCGTGCTGTCAGTCAACCCAGCGCCAGCGTGACAAGACGCGCAGTTTTCTTCACTGAAAACAAGCTGGCCTTGCAGCGCTTCCGCGGTCAGCGAGCCGTCGCTATTTCGATTGGGGCTTCGTGGAACATGTGAAGCGTCAAGCGAACTCACGTAGTCCGACAGGGCATCAAGCTCTGCACTTAAACCGGCCTTCGGCGCTCCCAACGGCGTATTCGTGGATGCAAAATCCGACTCGGACAGAAAACCCAGACCACCAAATGCGGTGCGCATGTCGTGTTCAAAGTCCTGAATCTCGTCAAAATTAGCGCTCCAGTGAACGTTTCCATGCCCTACGCCACCGCGCCCTTGAAGCGTCGTTGTATTTCTTAACCCTTCACCGCGACCGGTAAAATCCCACACGCGACCGTCGTGGCCTCCATCAAGGTGGCAAGTAGCACAGCTAATATACCCTTCTGAACTCATACGCTCGTCGGAAGCATTGTAAAAAACACGCTTGCCGACCAGTACGCTTGCTGGCAGGTTCTCTAACGTCACGGTCGCTATACTGTCTGCCGAAGAAATTTGAATATCGCCGGCACTAAGTAGTTGCTCCGTGTTTGTCCGGGACAGCGTTCTGCTTAAGAAATTCTTCGACCATAATCGATTTGTAGCTGTATCAATACACAAACCTTGAGGCGCGTTTTCCACCGCTAGACGGGTAACCAGAGTACCGTTGCCTGCACTGTTATCAAAATCCAGCGCATCAAACACCACAACTTCATTATTACCCTGAAGAGCCACGAACAAGTAGTCACCCAACGGTGAAAATTCGAGCGCTGACGATGAATCGCTGTTATCAATATCAATTACATGATTGAGTTCACCGCTCGACAAGTCTATTGACAACACGAGATTTCGAACCGTGTTGTCCGCATCCAGGTCGTCGGCTGTTAAGATTCCTCGAAGATCGTTGGCTTTATTTGCTGTCACCCACAGCGTGCTGTTGTCAGGCGATAAATGTGCTGCAGTTAGGTAGTTCGCAATACCGCGACCTCCAGCCGTATTGTCACGATTTTCTTCGCCGCCGAAACGATCTAAACGAAACGTTTGCTCGAGCGTCATATTAACTGTCGCAACTTCCCACACTTCAGCGTGATTGCGCGCAGAACGAAACCGCGTGGCGTAGAGCATTGAACCGTCGCCCGTGAGCGCGAGTGCGCGAGGTGCTGCTTCAAGAGAAAGTTGATCGACCAGCGTTCGACTTACTGCGTCGTAACGAAGTAATCCGTACTTCCCTTCCAAGGCGACATAAACGGAACTTGAATCGCTCACAATCGCAACCGGTCCGGAACCGTGTGACAGCTCAATGAGCGACAGGCTCTGCCCGCTCGACGCATCCAGCACCTCAATTTGGTCGCTATCGCGACAGGCTACCCAAACCTCGCTACCCACCTCAGTCAAGGAGCGTGGATCGTCACAAGTTGAGACTTCATGCACCAGCTCGAGCGTGTCAGCATGGACCAAAGACACGCTATTGTTGTCCGGGTTTACAGTCCAAACGCGGCGCTCACTTGCGCTGCAGGAAAGCGGCGAACTTTGAAAGGGAGGCGCGCCAGTCGGAGCTGTTGCTACGGTGACGACAGCCGTACTACTCACCACAGTGCCTGGCGCATCTCGCACCTGCACGCGTGCCCGATAGTGTCCCTGCTGCACGTAAACGTGCGTTGCGTTCGTTGCCGCAGACCACGCCGTTTTGGGGGAGCCGTCGCCAAAATCAAACCTCAGCTCAAGGTCCTGATCGTCTACGTCGCTAACTTCAGCACTGAGTTGGACAGACGTATTGGGCGCAACTGGATAAGCCGACACCCCAAAACTTTCTATGATCGGTGCCTGATTACCACCCACCGATGACCCGGTCGAAAACGTAAAACTAAACGGGCTCATCGTATTGCCCGCTGCGTCGGCAATGCCGTTAGCCGGAATCATCAATTCGTAGCTGGTGTTGTCTTGAAGCGGCTCATCAGGAGTAAACGTCAGTATGTCGTTAAATGAAAACGTAATCTGACCGTCAATTGGAGAGCCACCTTGGGGGCGTACAATAAAGTTCTCGCCCACCGTTAGCGTTGTGACGTCAATCGTTTCATGGATAAGCAGGCTAATTGGCATATTGACCGGATAGTTGACCCGGTTCGCCTGCGGAATGTGAAACCCCACCTCTGGCGGTCGAGTGTCAGGCGCAGCCTGATGAGCCCAAACGGCCATGCCTTGATTAGGGCCAATTCCGCCCGTCACCAGCAAATTGCCCAGCGGCAAAGCAAACTGGCTGATGTCTACGCCCACGCCGTCGTCGTTTGTTCGCGGCGTATTGGCCCCGTTAAAGTCGATCACCGATTCAAACGTACGCATATCTATTTTATGGTCGCCAATAAAGGCAAATTCATCTTGAAACTGAGCGTACTGAGCGCTTGCTCCCGGAAGCGCTTTGTCGGTAACAAATTTCAGGTCACTGGGATCCGTAGCGTCAACAACACGAAAACCGTTTCCACCGTCGTTGTACGGAAACACAATATATAAAAACCCGTCACCTCCCCAAAGCTCCGGCCAGTAGCCGCCCGGTCCACCGTCGGTTAACACGTCCAGCAATATCGGATTACCTGGATCACTAACGTTGTACGTCGCAACACCGGTACGGCTTTGATCAGACGCAAAAATAAGTAAATCGCCAATTAGAAATGGGTGCCCAATAACACCGGTTTGGCCAAGGTGATCCCAGTTGGCAAATTCTTGCCAGTTCAAACTGATCGTGCCGTTACCCTCGATGGTGTTGTAACTCCACCAGGACTCGCCCACGAACCACGGTTGAAACAAACAGCCGCGGGTGCCAGAGCAAAGCAGATTAGGCACGTCTTCGCGGACAAAGGTACTCTCAGAGGTTGCCCGAAAACCCCAAGGACCAACCGGGTCGAAATTGTCACCCAGCACAAGATAACCGTCTTTTTTCAGGTAGCCATGCGCCATGATCGGTTGACGCGACACGCCCCACGTTGCGAGCTCAACGGGCTGCGCAGGATCTGCAAGGTCCCAGGTTCGCACCTGATAGTCGGAATTGGGCTGACTCGCCGGAATTTCAGGAACCGTAAACAGCGTGCCCGCGTGGTAAGCAATAATGGCTGTTCGCCCCTGTTGCGGCGCATTGAGTCCACTTAGTAATGTACCCGGATTTTGGGGCACATTGGCGAACCCTGCCGCTGACGCCAACGGCGCAACAAGCGAACCCAAAACAAGTAGTGTGCACTTTGACAGTTGTGCGGTGCGTGTTGCGAATTGCATCACTGTTATCGACATCGGCCCCTCTCCTTAATCAACATCGGTATGCCTGGCGTTTGGACTACCACGTCGGAAGTTTCAATGGTGCTTGTGTGACAACATTCGCAAACCAATCTTGATGCGCGAATACCGTGTCAGCCGACGCGTGACCGGGTGCTTTCCCCAAAAAGCAACCGTTCGATCGCAAGACACAGGACTGGCAAGCGCTGTCCCTGTCGGACTATCTTCGCACAAGCGCGAACACTCTTCTTAGTTTAGTCCGCCGAATATCATGATGGGTGTGGCTGAATTGCTTCGGTGCCATTTCAGCACACAGGGGCATCGCTTAGCCGTGATGACTCAGGCCCTGAAAGCAGGGGCAAGACCTGTAAATCTAGTGCTCTAGAGGCCGTAACAGCACTTTGGATTACGCTTCAATATTTGGTGCGCCTGCTGCAAGACCTTGCCTTGTTCGTGCGGTCGAAGTGCACGCAGCTTGTCGTGCAACTGCTGCTCTTTCGAGGCGTAAAAACGCGTGACAATTGGCCCGCGTTTCTCGGGGGGAAAAGCCAGATTAAATATTTCTATGTCTAAATGCAGATAAGCAGCCGATAAAATTGGGTCCGCACTGTGCTCGGCGCTTCCACTGGCATAAAAAGTCGATAGCTGACGCAACGCTGAGTGACTGCCGCTTTGCCACGCCCTCTCAACATAGTGAATCGCTTCAGCCGTCTTTCCCTCGCTAATCTTCACTTGGCCCATTACGGCAAGTGCGTGAAAGAGACCTTTGTCAGCCGATTTTTGGAGCCAGTCGCCTTGATAATTTCTGGCTTCGTCTTTTGGTAGACCGCTACAGTATTTAAACAGTTGCCGCATACCCTCTTCCACCTCGTTTAAATCGTTACCGGCGATCATTGAGTCCGGCTCGCCTGAACCGTCGCGGTGTTTGAGTTCGCTGTGGACCAGCGCAACAGCTTCCTCAAGGTCTTCTGACGAAGCGTGGCTGCGTTTACCTTGACGTAGCGCCTGGTCTACTGCAAAAGCAAACGCCGGATCACCGCTCTCCGCCATACCTACCCATTCGGTGTAGACGTCTCCGAAATGCTCGGTTGTTGGAATAACGGCCATGTCGCTTCTGTCACGAAGCGATATCTCGACCGCTGGGAAGCCGTCAAATCCTATGCGATAGCTTCCATCGTCAGCTGTATTATCGCGCAACACAGTCACGGCCGTTTCAGCCGCATTCGTTGGCTGCGCCAGCTCGTCCGGCGCGGCCTGCCGCACTGCAACAGCAACGGGCTCGTTAAAGGGCTGAAGAGACTGTGTCGAATAAAACGCGTACAATAGGAGTATGAGTAACAGCACCATCCCCGTTAAAACTGGTTTTCGAATACTCATATATACAGTCGACACTATTCAGCGCCTCTAAGTTCACTCCTGTTGAGGAACTAAGCGAAACACCGACTGTCTTGAAAGTAACGCTCATTTAAACAAAACCATGTTCTTCAGGACCCGAATTCTATGTCGCATCTCAAAAGCCACGCTTTCACAAAAACCCTGACGGCTGCTTTCGCCTTCTTCATGCTTTTACCGTCCGGCAACGCGGCTGAGGCAAATTTAGGGTTGGCGAATCAACTTTTTATCGTTGATCATTCGGGGTCAATGCAGGGACAATACGAATGGATTGGTGAGGCCGCATTAGCGCTACAGGCCGAACCGGGCGTTTCAACCAAGTTTGGTCTAGCCGAATTCAGCAAGGACACGCGTGCGATGAAGCTTGGTGGCAGCCTGCTGGGAAACGCCGAACAGTTTAACCGGGCCGTAAAACAACTCAGACGCAGTGGCGGCACTGAAGACGGGTATTTTGCTATCGACAAAACCATTTCTCAGTATTCTGTAGCCCGCTTGTTTGCGCCTCACATTATTTTGGTAACAGACGAACACCGCACTTCGGTCAATCACAACGTAAACGTCAACTCGATATCGGCGCGTCTAGCTGAAGCTAAAATTCCGGTTACGGCAATAGTTAATGTGCGCTTCTTATGTGAAGACAAACGACGGGCGCTCGGCATGAATTCTCGCGGCCTCGGCATTTTGTTAAACACAGACGGTAAAATCGAAGAGTGCCGCATTGGCGAACTTATTGAACCACACAAAAAAGCGCACAGTGTTACGGACTACATCGACCTCGCATTAAGCACCGGCGGCAGCGTATGGGACGTGCTTGTTCCACGAAAAGGAAAAACAGAAAGCGCGCTGTTTGCCAGCGCATTTTCCCAAGTGCACGCTGCGGCCATTAGTCAGGAACTCGAACAACACGACGCGATACCGAAAGTCACGTTTTCACCCGAACACCCCAAAACAGGTGACGTAATCACGTTTAACGCAAGCGAAAGCCGGGCAACCCAAGAAGGCGACTACATGAGCTCCTGGCAGTGGGACTTCGAGTCAGATCGTCAAGTCGACAGCGGAGGCGCAACCGTAGCCCACTCTTTTACGAAGCCCGGCACCTATAAAATCACGCTTTCGATCGGCACCGCATACTCCGAAAGAGCGACGAATCACTCGTTCCACATTACCGTGAAGTAGAACGATTCTTTCGACTAGTAGAACGACATTTATGTTTAATCCATAATCCAGACTCGTCGACTTAACAAGAGCTTATTCAACGCTCTTGCCTAAGCACGCTAAAACCAAACGGTTCACTCACTCCATTTTCTTTGCACTGTCCAAACGTTTGTAACACAATCGATGCAAAAGAAAGGGGAACTTCGAGATGAACACATGGATAAAATGCCTCGCGATGTTAACCGCGCTGTGGACGCCGGTCGCTCTGGCTACCATTACGATTACCTTTTACCCAGCGCCTAACGATGGCACGACCGCCCACATCACGGGCACTGGCACCAAAATGTCGCCGGGTGGTGGCATCTCTCTCAACTGGGCCAATCTGGTCGGCGGCGACCCTTTCGACGCATCGTTGCAATCTACCCAGTTTCAACTGGCCACTCCACTTGGGTTCACAAGCTCAGCCGATATAGTTGCACTCAATTTCGACAGCGACGGCACAGGGTCTAATCAAGATGATTTCACCATCCGTTTTAGCGATTTATTCAGTTTTGAAGACGCGTATCAGATAGACGATGAGTCGGTAGTTACCGGTTTGGATTTTGCTCTTCTTAATCCCGGAGTTTATACACGCCCCGACAGCACGGTCGGTGGAATTACAATGATCATTTCAGATTCGCCACCCTCAGACAGCGACGGTGATGGCGTGGACGACGCGGCAGACAATTGCAGCGAGACTGCAAATTCAAACCAACGCGACACGGACGGCGACAACATCGGTAACGTCTGCGACGCTGACTTTAATCAGGACTGTGCCGTCAATTTTTTAGACTTATCTATATTCAGCTCAAACTTCTTGCTGGCCGGTGATTTAAATACCGACCTCAACGGCGATGGCCAAACCAACTTCGCAGACCTCGCTATTCTGGCCTCGCGTTTCTTTGTACCAACTGGCCCAAGTGGATTACCGAACGACTGCGAGTCGTAGGCAACGTTTCGGGAGGTAAAAAAGGGCTATTTAAACGCCTTAAAAAGTCTTGGCAGCAGGTACCAAACTCTTGGCTGCGTTCAGCTCGTCATCGACTGGACCGTCGTAAATATTGTCGTCAGTAATGCGATGACGTCGTTCACTTCCGCAAGCCTTTACCCTGCCGAATAACTCACTCTTTTTACAACTCCGACGACGCATGCGATCGGTAAGCAACTAATGTACGCGTTACAGCACAAGACTGACTCTGCTCGAATTCTCGCAGCTTCGTCGCAGCGCGAGAACGCCAGTAGCCAGATTTACAACGAAGACAGCTCACGTTTTCGCTTGCTCTTGAAGCCCGACTGCAGGCTAAACAGGCGACTGTTCGCTTCGGCTTTCTCGGAAGCTAGAGCGGCCATTTCAGCTCTTAGTGAGTTGACCCGTTCGTAATCCACTTTATTCAGGGGGCCCGTGCCCTGGATAGACTCCACGTCCAGCAAGTGCATACGTTTCAGCTCTAATTGAGATGCGATGACTTCCAGTCGCTGGTTAGTGGCGAGAATTTCTCGTCCGGTCAAAAAACCTTCTTCATACTGGATCCACCTGGCGTCATTACAACTTTGGGCCGGAGCTTTTCCATGTTGCCCGCCGAACAGTCCTTGCTCGTAAGTGCAATACTTTTCGAGACCCGCTTCGAAACCCATTTTATAAGCCAGTGGCGCTTCGTTGGAGCAGCTGTTGACCCTGTGATGATCATCGAAGTGTCCGCCTGATATCGCATTGTTGGCACCCGCGGCTTGCCAACGTTCAAGGTTACAGGCCGTTGGCGAAGTGCTCGCACAAGCGGTTAAAAACAATACGCAAAGTGTGATGACGATGTATCGCATGTGATTCTCAGGCCTCGAAGAGTCAGGTTAGTCAGATGAGCCGAGTATTCACCACTGAAATCAGCAGAACTTCAAACTGCGTCACATTTTACAATAATTGGTTTTTTGGACTAGGTAGTATCCCTTATGTTTCGTGGCGATTTGTGCTGTTTTACAACAAACAGCTCCCGGCAAAGGGGGTTCTATTTATATTATTGCCGTTAAATATGTGTCGGCATCTTTGCTAGTCCGGTCTGACAGCAAGTAAGTTGTCCATGCCAGCGTTTCATGGGACGCTACGGCCAGCTCCCACACACAGAATGTGTCTCTGTGTGATTCATCCTGTGGGAAGAGCGTAAAATCTGTCGTCTTCCCGGCGTCAAAGTAGAAGATCGTTTTCCAAAGCTCATTATTTCCGCGCCACGTACACAGCCCCAGAAAATAAAAGCCCTTCCCGCATCGATGTAAAAGAACGAAACCCAACTCCTTAGCTGAAGGAATACCCACACTTTTTGTTTGGCGTGAAACGAAGTCTAGCGCAAGATCGCGAACCGTTTGTTCAATGGGCTGGTTGTTGCGGTAGATGTCGTACCACTTCAGACGGTTACTTGTAGACTGGATAACGCCGTGGCCGTGAACCGTCTTGTCGTAGTGGCGATAGGCTGGGCTGACTTGTATAACGTTGGGCATTTTTATTTATCCTGTTGCTGGCCACTCGCGGGCTGCGTGCGTACCGTTTCAAATTCACAACGTGACTGGCTAGCTTTGGCGAGTCCATTCCATCCACCAGTTCCAGTCCCAGCTTCTACCACCGTCATTAGACGCGGACTGATGCCAGCGGCAACTGTCCGAAGTAATGCGATCCCATACACCACGGTATTGCCATTTTATGCCGTCCACTTCGTCATCGGTAATGAACACTCCGTCGCCATCGATAAAGCGACCCAATTGAGGAGCGTTAACGACGCCGGTGTTTGTACTCGTCCAATGGTCAGCCCATTGTTCCTGTTCGGGTAGCCAAACTCGAACCCCCATTCCCATATAGCTGTCATCTGCTTTTCGTAGTTCCTCTACACTTCCCATACCATCGAGCACACGGTGAACGGTGGCACTGCTGTCGAAACGCTGCCACAGATCTTTAGTGCTGTCTTTCAGTCTCTTGTGCCGGATGTGCCAATTTCCTGTCAGAAAATCAAAGTCGCCTACGCCTTTTCCGGTGACGATGCCTTTTCCAACAGGTGCGTAGCTTGTATCCATTATCAATTCTCCTGTTGCCGCTTCGGGCTCTATTCCGCAGGTTGGCGTGCGGCTGCACGACACAGTAGTGAGAACAGCGGCTATTCCTTGCAGCGCTTGTCTGCGTTTCAGTAACCCCGTCATGGGACATCCTTCTTGCGTTGTAAACCTGCGATCTACAGTACTCGCTGATTACTGACAGTTAATGTCAGTAATTTTGTGCTAGGTTAAAATATGCGTGCAAGCCGCCTCCTTTCGATTCTCATATTGCTCCAGCTGCGAGGGCAACTAACCGCCGAATACCTTGCGGAAGAATTCGAAGTCTCTGTTCGCACCATCTACCGTGACATTGACGCCCTGAGTGCGGCCGGAATTCCAGTCTATGGCGATTCGGGACCGGGTGGCGGCTTTCGGTTGTCCGACGGTTACCGAACAAAACTGACCGGCCTGGACCCGGATGAAACGGAAGCGATGCTGCTCGTAGGCCTTCCTGGTGCGGCGCAAGCCATGGGGCTGGGTGATGCTGCAAATAGAGCACGCAACAAATTACTCGTTGCCTTGCCTGGCACTGACCGCGACAAAGCAAGCCGGATTGCAGGGCGGTTCCATCTTGATACAGCAGAATGGTACCGTGCGGCTCGCCCAACGCCGCTCCTTGTCAGGGTTGCTCGCGCCGTGCTTGACCGGCAGCTGCTTGTAATGAACTACCAAAGCTGGACCGCTCGACGCGACTGGAAAGTCGAACCACTCGGCCTAGTACTCAAGGCCGGAAACTGGTATCTGGTCGCAAATGAAAATAAAAAAATTCGCAGTTTCAATGTCGCCGATATTCATGCACTCGATGTGTTGTCCGACCGATTTAGCCGGCCAAAAAAATTTGACCTTGCCACTTGGTGGACAAAATCAGCACGATCTTTCGAAGAGCAACTTCGCCCCGGCACAGCTATCTTGCGTGTCTCCTCAACAGGCATGCAGCGACTGCGCTTGCTGGGTAGTTTTGCAGGTGAGGCGGTAGCTAAAGCCGAAACTATCGGTGATGACGGTTGGCACATTGTCAGACTACCACTTGAGACAATCGAGTCTGCCGCTCCGGCTTTATTGGGAGTCGGGCCTGAAATTGATGTTATTGAGCCAGTTGCGCTTCGTGTTGAAATTGGGCGGCTTGCCAGGCGGGTGTTGGAAAGAATGGAAGCTCAGCGTGCGTGACGGATCGCTGAATGCGTGGGTCAAGGTGACGCCTTAAGTAAACCGCTTTTTGTAAAGCAAGTGCATTTCACCTAGTCGCAGAACGGGATTGGGATGTTGCGTGTTCACTTCTTCCGGCTTCATTTGTTGCCCACAAAGTAAAGATAACTGGCGGCCGACCATAAAGTAATTTTTTAAGCGTGACCTTTAACCTCTGCGTTAAGAAAGTCTACAAAAACCCGTACCTCTGACGGTAAATAACTGTGCTTCGGATAAATCAGCCAGGTGGCTGAATCAAAGTCCGTTGCGGTGCATTCGTACTCAGGGAACAAATCGATAAGCAGTCCGTCAGCAATCTCGTCTCGACATAGCCAATCCGGGAGCAACGCAGGCCCAAGTCCCGCGACAGCACAGGCCGTCATGTTTGGGAGAATTGGAGCCAAGATTCTTTGCCCAAAAGAGGTACACGCCGTCACTCTAAGGGCCCCAGTTGTTCTAACGCATGTGTTAACGAAGCGATACAAATGTTATTACATCAATGCAATGATAATCTTGGCAATCTCCAACCTTAAATTTTGTTTTAGATATCACAACGGTACCCTCGGCCAGATAAGAGTTTGCAGTGACAAAATAATTCACCAATCCAGATATTCGAACCCCTCAATACTAATAAATTCGGCGACACCTTCTTTATCAATGGCCGCCTGCGCCGTTTGCATGGCTTTTTCCACACTACTAAAAATTTCGTGCCATTCAGTTCTGATACCGCGTTCATTTTCCACCCTTACTGACCATTCCATAGGTGCCAAACGAGTTGCGACAATCAGTAATTGTACGTCGTCTACAGTTACCACTTTACGGGCGTCATTGACCCTAAAGATGTTCTCACCTTTCATATCCGTTCTTCCCTTTATAAACGAAAGCACAAGCTATAGTGAACACTGGTGAAACAGGCCGGTCGAGTAACAAATCTTTTGAATCAGGCTAATAATGGTTGTAGGCACTACTCTTTGACAGGATTCGATGTCTTTTCCCCAACTAATTGAATACCAATCGCCAGAGGTAATTAAGAACAAAGCCGTAAGATGAGCGAATTGTTCGATTCGATCTTGAACTGTTTCTTTTGCCTTATGAGCGCCCCGTCAACTAGCAGAGGCCGGGTGCATTTGCACCCTTCTTTGTAACACTATCTTGTCATTGAATGTTTCGTATGGGGATTAATCTAAACAGCCTCTCGGCTGTTTTGACCCTGCGGGCTTTGCGCCTTCGGTGCTCGTCGTCAATTGCTTGACTGATAGAAGTGTCATTTGACACCGTAAAAGCAAAGGTCAGTCCGTAGCCAATTGACGCTGTTACTTGCCCGTATTTGGCGGACGGACTTGCACAAGATCGCTATAAAACTCCTTGACCTCTTTTTTCCGGCGATATTCTCGGTTGTTACCCAAGCGTCTAACTCATCCCAATCAATTTCACTGAACTGATGCTGGGCCGCCAGAATAGCCTGCACCAGAGACTGTGGCTCGCTCCAGGCATCTGCAGCGATCAGCCGATCCATGACGGACTGAGTCGGCGTGATTATCCTGAGATTCCCAAGCCTGATCTTCCCGATATCACATCGGCACAGTGCCTCCGACTCCTAACGTTTACCTTCTCGCCTTGGGCGTCGTCTTTCACGATAGTATTTGTCTAATGTTCGAACTGGCAGCACCTTGGGCATTGCCTGTAAAAATTTACGGAGCTCGTCTGTAACAGGGCTCTTATTGAAATATAACTGCCGCGAAGCTCCTTCTTTGCGGCTCCCCAATAACCCGGACTTTTCAAATTTCGCGAGCTGTTTTTGCACCTGGTTGAGTGACGTATCAAATGTCTTTGCAATCTTGGATGCGTAGCCTTTTTTATAGTTCTCCAGATGCATAAGAACGCGATAGGCCGCGTTGCTGTCGAATAAAACCTGCAAAGGAGCTTCGGATATATTGAGATTAGCCACTTTTGATTTCCATTACTGTTTAGGGGCAAGGTAGACGCTTTAAAGCCACCTACTAAGTGGGTTGTTGTACCTATTAAATAGGTTGCTAGTTCGGGCAGGCAAAAAATACCGGCACAAGGCCGGCATCTCTTTTCAATATGGCGTCCCCAAGTGGCCTGGTGATTAACCCCAGGATATTTTGGATTCAACGACTTGGCTGATTGAGGTGTCATTTGGCACTCAATAGGTAAAGGCTACAAGCTTTGCCATTGGCTCTGATAATCAATCATCTTGACATGTCAAGCTTTGCCAAGATACTATTACACCATGCCTGCAAT
>JBGCFV010000076.1:0-42500 GCA_045107075.1 Gammaproteobacteria bacterium | reverse complement strand
CTAGGCGGCCAGCGAGTATAGACTATGTGGTTGGGCTTTGAAAGCCTTTCCGCAATAAAAGTTTCTAGCTCCTGGTGCGTCCTCGCCTGCAGTGCATGACGAGGAAGGCGCAGTATAGGGACATAGAGATTTACGTCAACAGGTAAATCAAAGAAATTTTGATATTACTGAAACTAAGTTCAGCTGCTAAAGCAAATACAAACAAAAACAATGACTAAGCTAAGTTCTTGCGCGGCAACATTTTGATCATAAGTTGAACAGTGGACCGGATCTGCCCGAATGCGCGCAATGGGGTGGTGAAAATTAATTTCTCCGAACACGAGCACGCCTCTTGATGGTGAATAGGCCAACTCTCCAAATCACTGCCACTAATGGTCAGTCGAGCACCCCATAACCTGCGTAAAGCATTGAATTAAATACAGGTAACGCCAAATGACGCTACTCCGGTCGCTAAAAAGACAAACAAATAGAAAGATTAGGACTTATCCATAGACATGACGAGATAGAAAAAGACCCGGTCAACAGCCCGCGATGCGGTTTTAGCAAAACGCATCTGGCCGACCGGAAGAGCAGTGATTCAAAAGCTCTGCCAAGATTAACGCTAGACAGCCAGACGCCATGTTTTTGCCAAAACACTAAACTTCGGTGTGGTCGTTGAGCCACATGAATTCGATACGGCCCAAGCATAATCTTATGATCTGCTCCAGACAGGGCCGGGACCAGCTACATTTTATGGCCGCTGCAGCCGGTATTATGAGTGACACTTTATGAAGTCAAACCAATCGTATAGAGAAAACCATATGAAATTCAGCGTTATCAGCCTGACAGTACTTGCCACTGTGCTACTTGGCGCGTGCTCAACAACTTCGGAGCTCGATGGCATAGTGCCCAAAGAACCCAACCCAATCGTCGGCTTTCTGGCTCAGGGCCTGATAGACGTCGCTCTCGACGCGAGAGAAGATCAGCAGGCTGAAAAGCGATGCTTACGCAACAACACCAGTCGGCGCATAACCGCAGATCGAAAAAAAAGTGCCTGTCGTGGGGCGGGACAAAGAAGCCGTGATACCAGGGATCGACTCGAGTCCGAGCGCGAAGAGCAGGAAAGAATTGAAGACAAGAAACGCTCCGCGGTTTTAAAGGAATCATTCGACAATCGGAAGTCTACCTCTGAGACCGCCAATATGATCGAGCGAGTGCAACGTAGAAACGACTGGATTACCGAGAGTGAACAGAAACAGCAATCGGTTATTGTCGTCGACAAACCGGATGAACTTGAATAAGACAAACAAGCCCATCCATGGGTCGCTGAAAGTCCAGCCATTGCTACCCGGCTTCAAGTTGGGCTAAGGTCTGCGTTTAAATTTAACGCAGACCGAGGTTTTTAATGAGCATCGATATAATCAAAGACATGATCAGCGACAAGGTCGCCGCGGGTAATTTTGACAATGTGATCAAGTTTGATTGCGGTGACGAAGGTGTTTTAGTAATTAACAAAGACGAAGTCACCACCGAAGACATGGACGCTGAATGCACGGTTTCGATGACACTCGAGAATCTGATGGCGCTGGTAAAGGGCGAACTCAACCCCACCATGGGCTTCATGCAGGGTAAACTGAAAATTGACGGCAACATGGGTATCGCCATGAAGCTCGGTTCGTTGATTTAATTAAAGATTTAGTAAAACCGGCTTTTAATAACAAGAACAGATGTCGGCAGGCCCCGGCATTTAAACTTATGCAGAAACAGGACCCGGCGAGTCCTCATCGGCGACTTACCCTATCGAGATAACTCCTGCCAAACCATATAGATATTGGATCGGACATACGGACTTGGCCCATCGGGACGAGGCGTATGTTCGAATCCGCCTGTTTCATAAAGCCTTAAAGCCGCCACAAGGCTGTCGTGCGATTCCAGAAAAAGCCTCGCTCCCTCGAGTTCTTTAAATTTGGCAATGGCCGCATCAAGAAGTAAGCGCCCAACGCCTTTGCCCTGCACACTGTCATCAACCGCCATCTTTGTTAGTTCATAAACGCCTTCGTCGTGGCATTTCAACGCGCAGGTGCCAAACACTTCGTCGCCACAAACGGCGAACATAATGTGCCCACCGTTTGCCAAAACGTGCTCTTCGGGGTGATCAAGAACTAACGCATCAATCGGTTCAACCACAAAATAACGTTCCAGCCACACGCGGTTAAGCTTCGCAAACCAAGGCTTAAGGTTTTGAGTAAAGGGCACAACTTGAATATCGCTCATGACCGTACCTGTGTATGTGTCAGTCAACCGGTTTCAGAATAAACACCGTTACACGTGGTGCTCAACCTGGCGCTACCAAATTAACCAACCGTTACCTTTGCAAACTTGCGCTTACCAACCTGAAGAACGATTTCGTCACCTTTGGCAACTGTGAGCTTGGGGTCTTCTACCTTCTCTCCGCCAATTCGAACGGCGCCCTGCTTCACCATGCGAAACGCTTCCGACGTACTGGAAACCAGACCCGCCGCTTTGGCTACGTGAGCAATACCCATCGAATCTTCGTCTTCAGCACACGTAACAGTCACTTCAGCAATATCATCCGGCACTGCGTTTTTTTGGAATCGCTGTACGAATGCTTCCTGAGCCGCGTTAGCCGCTGTTGCACTGTGAAAACGAGCGACAAGCTCTTTGCCAAGAGCAAACTTAATGTCACGAGGGTTCGCTCCGTCGCTTATCGAATCACGATAGCCCTCGATGACACTGAGAGGCTCGAAACTTAATAGCTCGAAGTAGCGCCACATTAAGTCGTCAGACAGCGACATGATTTTGCCAAACATCTCGTTGGCCGGCTCATCAATACCAATGTAATTACCGAGCGACTTGGACATTTTCTTGACCCCGTCGAGCCCTTCGAGAAGCGGCATTGTTAACACAACCTGCGGCTCCTGCCCGTACTGGCCTTGTAACTGGCGACCAACAAGCAAATTAAACTTTTGATCCGTACCGCCAAGCTCGACGTCAGCCTTAAGCGCCACCGAGTCATAGCCCTGAACCAGCGGGTACAAAAACTCATGAATTGAAATGGGCGTGTTGGATTTGTATCGTTTTGAAAAATCGTCACGCTCTAACATGCGTGCCACAGTGTGTTTCGCGGTCAGCCTGATCATGTCAGCCGACGACATCGCGTTCATCCAGCGCGAGTTGAAATCGACGATTGTGGTGTCCGGATCCAGAACTTTAAAGACCTGCTCTTTGTAGGTCTCGGCGTTAGCCTGAATATCTTCTTCGGTCAGTGCCGGGCGCGTTGCACTCTTGCCTGAAGGGTCACCAATCAGACCGGTAAAATCACCAATCAGGAAAACAACTTCGTGTCCCAACTCCTGGAACGCTCTCATTTTGTTGAGAAGCACCGTATGCCCAAGGTGTAGATCCGGAGCCGTTGGGTCAAAACCAACCTTTACGCGCAGCGGGGTCCCTCGCTCTAACTTCTTGCGCAACTCGCTCTCAACCAAAATTTCTTCAGCGCCGCGATTAATTTCGGCCCACTGTTGCTCTACGTTCAAACTGTGTTCTCCTGTGTTAAAGGCACGTTATGGCAGGTTTTTCTGCGTTGCGCAATTCGCGCAGGCAAGAGCACTGCAAATTGGCATTGTCAGACCATCGCGTAAATTCGCACCCGGTTTTACACAGGCAAGTGACGCTCGCCTATCCGTTTACACATGGCTGAGCTGGTTAAAATTCGCGCATCAATTCAGACACATGCACAGGGAAGGGCTATTACAAGATATTTTATTTTTAGCACTGCCATAGATATTGCTGTCAATTCATTGAAATACATAGATATAAGGTCAGACCTGCCATTGACCCCAAGACAGGGTCAAGGTATTTTACGGGCAGATTTGAGACGCGAGAACCGCCGTATGCCGCGGAAAAAAAGTAGAATACGCCACGACTACAAAGCATCAGGCCAACCGGATCTCGGCGGGCCCGACGAACGACCCGCCAGCAACCACCGTCGCCTGTTTCTAATCGGTGCCATTGTTCCCGTAGCAGCCGTTGTCGCAGCGCTTTGGACCAACTCACCTTCTACCGACCCACGCACCGTTCAGGTTGCCAGTCTCGTCGCCACACCGAAGCTTGAAGTTACGGCTGAATCACCGTCTGCCGAAACCATTGCAATCACTTTAGCGGTGCCTGCTCAGTCGCAATCTGACGTAGCCGACGCACCAGCCACTCTAGATGACCCAGTCACCAATAATACTCAGACATTGGCACTGGCCGCGGAAGAGCTGCCCAACCAGCAGGCAAAAGGATCAACTTCGGCCGACCGCCCATCTGCCCCAATCATTTTAAAGCTGCCTTCAGTCAATCCGGACGCGTTTGACCTCGATCAGGCGTCCGAACAAGCAGAGAATCAGCTGACGTTGACGATTAAATCGGGCGACACACTCGACCAGCTGTTCATCAAGAACAAACTGTCTCGCGGAGACCTCGCGCAAATCTTGCGACTCAAAGACGCCCGCGAAGTGCTTACTCTATTGCGACCCGGTGATGCCGTACGCATTTCTCATGACGAGGACGGTCGCATCCAGCAGCTATATCGGTCTCTCGACGAAGTGAAGACACTGCAAATTAGTCGAGACGCCGAAGCCGAGCTTGGCTTTACCACCCAAATGCTCGAAAAGCCTGTAGAAATTCGCATGCAGCACGCCAAGGGCACTATTGAGTCTTCGCTCTTTATCGCTGCAAGCGATGCCGGTGTAACCGACACTCTTATAATGAACCTCGCCGGTATTTTCGCCTGGGACATCGACTTTGTGTTGGACATACGCCAGGGCGACAGCTTCACAATGGTGTACGAAGAAATCTGGCAAGACGGTGAGTTTGTTCGTAACGGGGAAATTCTGGCGGCCGAGTTTAACAACCGCGGCGACACCTTTCGCGCCGTTCGCTACGCCGACCCCGACGGCGACACCGGCTACTTCACGCCAGAAGGCATGAGTGTACGCAAAGCATTCTTGCGAGCACCCATTGCATTCACACCAAGAGTGACATCCAACTTCAATCCCAAGCGTCGACACCCGGTACACAAAAAAGTCGTCCGCCCGCACCGCGGCGTTGACTACGGTGCACCGCGAGGCACACCTATTAAAGCAGCCGGTGATGGCAAAGTTCTATTTCGTGGTCGCAAGAATGGTTACGGCAACACGGTCATTCTTCAGCACGGCGGAAACATCACGACGTTGTACGCACACATGTCCAAGTTTGCCTCGAAAGCCCGCAACGGCAGTCGCGTCAAACAAGGCCAAATTGTTGGCTACGTAGGCGCTACCGGCACAGCCACAGGCAACCACCTGCACTATGAATACAGAGTCAACGGCGTTCATCGCAACCCGCGTACCGTAAAGTTACCGCAGGCCAAACCGGTCCCTAACAAGTTTAAAGCCGACTTTAATGCGTCAACTCGCCCACTCATTCACCACCTCGACACTGTGTCAAAAGCACAGCGCCTCGCGGCCCGCTAAGCCGAACATGTGAGCACGCTCTACGCTGGCTCAATTTGCGGCACGAGTCTCGACGGCATAGATGTGGCGTTGGTTGAGTTTCCCGATTCCAACACGTCACGCGTTATTCATTACGATTCCGTTCCACTAAACGATTCTCTGGCCGCCGCCATGCGCGCCATTGTTTTTGACGGCCAGCGCTGTGACGCATTGACGCTCGGTCAGTTAGACCAGCGCTTTGGCGTAGTCATTGCTGAAGCCATTTTGGCATTGCTGAAAAAACACAACGTCTCCGCTGCACACGTAAAAGCCATTGGCTCGCACGGTATTAACCTGCTTCACGCCCCGGACGAGGAGATTCCGGTCACGCTTCAAATTGGCGACCCAAATCAAATAGCTCGCATCACCAACATTACAACAGTGGCCGACTTTCGCCGACGCGATGTAGCGCTCGGAGGTCAGGGTGCTCCGCTAGCGCCGGCGTTCCATGCCGCGGTAATGGCCGACAAGCACGAGACACGCGTCGTACTCAATCTTGGCGGCATCGCCAATATCACGGTGTTAGAACCCGGCCATCCGGTCATTGGTTTCGATACAGGCCCTGCCAACGGATTGCTTGACGCCTGGTACGTTGAACATCACGCGACCGAGAACGTCGCATTCGATCGCAACGGGGCCTGGGGCTCTTGCGGCACGGTTAATCAAGTTTTACTGGAAGCGTTGGCGAGTGACGACTATTTTTTAAGACCACCGCCCAAGAGCACAGGCAAGGAACATTTCAATATGGCCTGGCTTAAAGGTCATTTGGGGAGCGTTAAGGGCCCCCTCAAAGCTCAGGACGTACAGACAACGCTTGCCGAACTCACCGCTTTAACCGTTTGTAACAGCATCAAGTCACACTGCCCGGATGTCGCTTCACTGTTAGTCTGCGGTGGCGGCGCTCATAACGAAAACCTCATGACTCGCCTGCGTGGGCACTTGCCGAGCGCAACCGTTTCAACCACCGAACCGTTCGGCGTTGCTCCCGACCACGTTGAGGCCGCCGCATTTGCGTGGCTTGCAAAACGCACTCTTGAGCACGCAAGCGGAAATCTGGCAAGCGTTACCGGCGCGGCGAAAAACAGCATTCTGGGTGGCGTTTACTTCGCCTGATCGACACGTAATATCAATTCTGATTCGGCGGATCTATTTGTGACATTAGCGAAACGTCCTTTCGAGCGACGCCAGAGTCTGGCAACTCCGGCCTGAAGTGCATACAGCACCACCAACCGTTTTTGAGGATGAATATGACCACCGAATCTCGCCCACCTTTTCCCCCATTTACATCTGAAACGGCCAGGCAAAAAGTACGCGCAGCCGAGGACGGCTGGAATGGTCGTAACCCCGAGAAAGTTGCGCTTGCCTACACGCCTGACAGCGTTTGGCGTAACCGCCACGAGTTCTTGCACGGTCGCGAAGAGATCATTGCCTTCCTGACCCGCAAGTGGGACAAGGAGCTGGACTACCGACTAATTAAAGAGTTGTGGGCAACCAGTGAAAATCGTATCGCCGTGCGCTTTGCCTACGAGAGCTGCGACGCAAGTGGTAACTGGTTTCGCTCGTACGGAAATGAAAATTGGGAGTTCAACGAACAGGGACTCATGCAGCGTCGTATTGCGAGTATCAACGATTTAGCCATCCTCGAAAGTGACCGACTGTTTCACTGGCCATTAGGAAAGCGTCCGGACGATCACCCCGGCCTGACAGAATTGGGGCTTTGACGAGCACCGTCTCCGGAAGGCGCTAACCGTTCAGCTTCGCGCCGAGCCGCGCAATAATTGCGGCCAGCTCAGATTCGGGCGTTTCCGTTCCTGCGTAAATCAACCCGACGACCATCAACACAGCGATCAGCGAAAACCCGAAACGAACAATTTTGGACGGCTGTGACATGTCGCTCTCCTCAGCTGCAGAGTGCAGTACCTGATGTAATACGTGCCAGTAGCACGGATATGAAACATTATGGTAAAGATCGCACAGGCTGGCTGAATCGAAACTGAACAAACGCCAGACAGACGATAGAGGACAGGAGCTACTTTAAAACCCGCGCGGGGGAGCTTACGAGGAGTATGAAAAAACGTTGAACGTCAATTTAAAAAGCCATTGCTCAGCTGCCAATGGCCGCTACCCAGGCTTCCAACTGCTGACGCGTCGGCACACTGTCAATGCGATCTTCTTTTTCGTTCAGGTTTTGCAGTTTGTGCGCAACCGACTCTGGATTACGCGACGCCAGATCTTTGGTCGAGTTGATGCCAGCCACGACCAAAAACTCGGCGACTTCAGGGGTCATATCATCCAGCGACAGAAAGTCCGCCATCTTTGCCCACTTGTTTACCACAAAGTCTTCCAACTGCAGTTCGTCGGCAAGATGTTCACGGTCTTTTTTAGACGCTGTCGCGCCGCGTAATTGCGTGACGCTAAGAACGCCCTGACCACCCAATAGTTTAATCTGCTTGGAGGTCATGCCGGGAAGCCGGCTTAAAGCAAGCTCACCGCTTGGCAACTCGGGTTCAACCTGTTCTGGCTCGGACTCATGAGCAACCGATGTCGCGCCGCCTGCCTCAAGCCCCACATTTCCTTCGGGAACGGATACTCGTGCGGCCTTACTGCGACTGCGCTCGAGCCACCGACCAATTCGTAAACCGATGAGCACTCCCAACACAACAGCCAGCGAGAGCCAAAGAAGCGGTTGCTCAGATACGTACTGTGATGGGAGTTCTAAAAAATTCATGCTAAGCGCTCGTTAGGAAAGTCGCGATTGTACAACCATCAACCAGCGAGGTCAGCTGTTTTCAACTTCGATTCAGGACGCTGCACGGGCTCTTTACCAAACAACGCTGAAATCTCCTTTACTGGTTTTTTAACGCATGCATCTTTTCCGCAGGCGTAGCCGCTGTCGGATCTCGCATTAAGAATAAGTGAATGTGATACCCAGCTCGGGTAGCTTAAGCGATTCTTCCTGAAGACCCGCCCGGGTCAAAGGAAATTCGTCCAGCCAACCCGTTGGTAGCTCCAAATGTAGCTCTCCACCCTCTGCTGAAGCGGTAAACGGTGGTAGCTCACCCGCGTTTCGGCCACGAACCAAGGCAGCCGCAATACGAAACAGAGCCAACAGTTTAGGCAAATAATCACGCCACGGTGATCCTTCAGCCAACATTGGAAGCTCTGGGCAACGTCCCCGGTGCCCCTGAACCATCCACGCCAGACGCTGCTGCCCTTCGCGAGAAAAGCCGGGCAAATCGGCGTTGCGAATTACGTAGCCCCCGTGTCGATGGAAATGAGAGTGGGCAATACCGAGTCCTATCTCGTGCAGACGCGAACTCCAGTGCATTAAACGCTTCGATTTGCCCCTCGGCAAATCCCACTGTCGGCGAACCTGCTTGAGCAAACCGAGCGACACTTCTTCAAGTCTTTTCGCCTGAACCCGATCGGCATCGTATTTCTTGGCCAACAACTTAACGCTTCGTTCGCGAGCATCTTCACCCGACCAGTGGCCAATAGTGTCGTAAAGAAGCCCCTCACGCAGCGCATAGTCCGCCACCTGCATGACATCAATGTTCAACACTTTAAACACGCGTTCGAGTACGACTAAACCACCCAGGAAAACCGGTCGCCGTTTGTCACTTAAATCAGGATCGGAAAACTGGTCAATGTGGTCAAGTTGACGAACTTCAGCGACCAGGCTTTTAAGAGCTGCGCGGGTGATACCGTTAGCCGCCGGGTCACGCTTGTGAATAAGACGGCCAATGGTTCGTATGGTACCTGAGCTGCCGAACGCCTCTTTCCAGCCCGTTTCCTTGAGCGGCTCTCGAATCGGACTCATTTCGAACTCAACGGCGAGGCGTGCAGCTCGCCACGCTTCGCGAGTGATCTGGCCATTCGGAAAATGCGCTTTGCTGATACCGACACAGCCCATGAACAAACTGTACATGCGCTGTGACTGAAAACGCCGGCCAATAATGAACTCGGTACTGCCCCCGCCAATATCAACCACGAGTCGCCGGCGGGTTGAAGGCGGCACGGAGTGAGTAACTCCAAGGTATACCAGCCGGGCCTCCTCGAGTCCGGATACAATTTCAATGGGATGCCCAAGAGCGGCCTCAGCTTTGGCTAAAAACTCGCGGCTATTTCGCGCGCGGCGCAGCGTGTTGGTACCGGCGACAGCGACGTCATTGGGATCGAAGGTATTCAGCCGCTCTCCGAAACGAGCCAAACAATCCAGCGCACGCTGTTGAACAGCCGGATCGAGATTAAGCTCGTCGTCAAGACCATCCGCCAAACGGACCATTTCGCGCAGACGATCAAGGAGAGTCAGGTGCCCGTCTTCGTAACGCGCAACGACCATATGAAAACTGTTGGAGCCCAGGTCTACCGCAGCAAGAACGCGCGGCTCCGGGGCACTGACGGAGGCGGTTACCGCCATTTTTTTAAAGCATCCGGGCTGGGAAGCTGGACACGATCAGGCTGAGAAGGACGAGCCGCAGCCGCACGTCGTGGCCGCATTCGGGTTTCGAATAATGAATTGCGCACCGCGAATATCTTCCTGGTAGTCGATCTCGGCGCCCATTAGATACTGAATACTCATTGGGTCGACCAATAGCGTAACGCCGTCGTTCTCTACTTTGGCGTCACCCTCTTCTTCGTTTTCGTCGAACGTGAAACCGTACTGAAAACCCGAACAACCGCCACCAGTTATGTAAACCCTGAGCTTGAGCGCCGGGTTTTGCTCTTCCGCAATCAATTCACCCACTTTAGTCGCGGCCGCATCGGTAAAAATCAAGGGGTTTGGCGCACCAACTGGTGCTGCGTCTGTAATTTGTTGTTCCATATCGATCAGTACTCTGGTGTGTATAGTCCTATGATACCACGGCTGAGGTGAAGTCAGGCTTGACCCTCACTACACGATGCTCAAAAACGCATCGCTCGTCAGCCGAATGTCTCGTTTGTGCGTGTAACAGAACGCCCGGCGGCACTTGCGTTAGGCCGACTTGCTGCCAGGAACCTGAACGAGCTCTTCGTCGGACGCCTTGACCTTGGTTGGGTTAACCAATGCAGGTTGACCGACGGGCTCGTGGATCAGCTTGCCATTGATTTCTGCACCAATGGCCATTTCGATCAGATTGTAGAAAACATTACCAATTACCCGTGCGTTGGCGCCCAGCTCAACCCGCTCTTTTGCCGACACGTCACCTTTGACCGTGCCGTCCAAAATAACTTGAGGCACGCTAACGGCACCTTCAACCACACCGTTTTCGCTAATGCGAAGCACGGAGTTAGATTCCAGCTCGGCCTGAATATTGCCTTTGATGTAGCCGTCAATATGTAGCCCGCCGCGAAACTCCATATCGCCGTTTACGCGCGTACTCGAACCAATAAAGGTATCGATGTTAGCGGTGGGTTTTGGTGGCTTGCGTTTGTCTGTTTTCTTGCCGAACATACCGTTCTCCTAAGAGCTTTTGACTGACCAGTCAAAGCTTTGTTTAATATTGTCCGCAACGCGGCCTTTCGGACTGACTTCTACGTTAATCCGTTGAGGAACAAACCCCGTCGGCAGCACCAGCTGCCTCTCGAAGTTTTGAAAATAACGAAACGAAAAACCGAGATTGTCTTCGGAATCTTCGCCATTTATTAAGTCAGCAATATTGTAGCTGGTTTGAGCGCCATCGCGAGCACCCTCGATTGACATGGTGACCGTACCGCTGACACGTCGATCGTGTTTGTTGGCAGCCTGAACCAATACGAGTCGCATACGAAACTCGCTCTCGGAACCAGCCGGCGTCAGCCTGAATTCCTGAATGTGCAGTCCGCGTTTACCGTCTTCGGGCGCAATGATACTGCGATAAAATGCGAGCTCCTGTTTTTGATTTTGTACTTCGGCCTGAAGATCGCCCAACATCGACTCGACCTTTTCATAGGCTTCTTCGTCAATTTTGTCGGATGTCTCAAGAAGAGCAATTTCCTCTCGCAGCTTGCTGTTCGACTGCTCGAACTCTTCAAGCTCCCGGCGTAATTCAGCCTCGGTAGTGTTCGCCTCCCGGCTATCATAGCCACCGCGATACCGCCCGTACTCGTACATTAGATAAGCGGTGCCGACCGCGAGCACAAGCGCTACCCCCCAAATTACGCCGAGGCGCATGGGCTGGTGCTCTTTGACCACTAACTTGGGCGTTGCCATCAATCCAGATTCTTTATGTCTAGCCGGCCGACCATGGTACTGAACTTAACCCCTAAAATAAAAGCCAAACCCGCGCCCATTCTGGCAAAATGGGACTCATTCCACAGTTTTAAGGGTTTAGTTCCAGCGAATTGAACCGACAGACCGCTGAACGCGGCCAAAGGACCACATATGCTCTGGGTTAAGGCCTTCCACATTATATTTGTCGTTAGCTGGTTTGCAGGCTTGCTCTATCTGCCCCGTCTATTTGTCTACCACGCAGACACCACCGACCAGGCTGGCCACAACCGGTTCGTGATAATGGAACATAAGCTATTCATTATTATGACAATTGCAGCTATTTTGGCCAGTATTCTAGGGCTCTCGCTCCTGACCATCCTGTCCGCCTATATGACAATGGGCTGGATGCACGCCAAACTGGCGCTGTACCTGCTACTCCTGGCCTACCACTTCTACTGCTGGAAACTAAAAGCTGAATTTGCCCGTGGCAGCAATACGCGCAGCGGTCGCTGGTACCGACTGTTCAACGAAGTTCCGGCTCTGATACTGATTGCTATTGTTATTTTGGTTGTGGTCAAACCGTTCTAAGGCGATGCGCGTAGAAACGGGGGGGGGCAAGGGCGTTGGTAGGAGCGGCTTCCAGCCGCGAAAGCCATTTCAGTTCTCAACGTTGTGGCGTATTTCATCGCGGCAAGATACCGCTCCTACGTATTGTGAATACGTGATTGAATACACGAGTCAGGACGTTTGGGCCGCTCGCCCGGAGTCGTTGCTGTCAGCCGACAGAAATTCTTCGAGTTCGTTGAGCGCACGCTTGTAGACGTTACGTTTGAAATAAATAACGTGATTAACCGGGTACCAAAATTCAACCCACCGCCACTGATCAAACTCGGGGTGGTCAAACAAGTCGAACCGAAACGCACTCTCGGCCACGTCAAGCTGTAGCAAAAACCAAATTTGTTTTTGACCGATGCATTTTACTTCGGTATTCCGTCGCCGATAACGTTCTGGCAACTTATACCTCAACCAGTTTTGCGTGTGGCCCAGCACTTTCACCTGATTCGGCTCCAGACCAACTTCTTCGCGCAGCTCCCGATACATCGCGTCAATGGGTTTTTCTTTTGGGTTAACCCCGCCTTGAGGAAATTGCCAACCCGACTGTCCTGTACGCCGACCCCAAAAGAGGCGCCCGTCAGGGCTGCAGATAACCATGCCAACATTGGCACGGAATCCGTCTTTGTCTATACCGTGCATGACGGCCGAATCGATAATGGACATGGATGATTTACGTGGGCGTATACATATGTAACGGTGCAATGAGCTTCACGTTTTATCGTGTTTTTGTCAACCGGACGACTACCTGAGACCTGTTTTCAATCGTCATAATTGACGGCATCACAAGCTAGCCTGAACGATATTGTAGCCGCATTGTTGCTTGGGGCCTCAAATAACACGCTTTAAAAAACCTAAATCTGAAAAGCCACTGTTTGGTCGGTGGCCCAAGCCACCCGGGTTGCCGCGCCTGAAACCAGCCCTTGTACAGACTGTGCAGCCACTTTTATTTCAAAACCGTCATCCAGAACCACCGTGCAAACGGTACGCATGCCGTGAAACCAAACGTGTTTTATTGTCGCGTTTACGGCGCTGCTTTCACCGCCAGTGTGCTTGTCGATGTTCGGCTCGACAACCTGATCAACATCGTTATCCAATCGCAATGCGTTGCGCTGTCCCACTTCCGGTTTGGACGGAAGCAGGGTCAGCTGCTCGGGACGCACCAGCACCTCGACTGTTTGCCCTTGCGTTACAGGTTCACAACACTCAACCCGAATAGCGCCCAGTGTCGTTTGTACGAGACCGTTATTCTGCACGACACCGGAAACAATTGTGCAATCGCCCAGCGCCATAGCCACCTCTTTTGAAACTGGTTTTTGATACAGATTTACCGGCGAATCCCATTGAACAATACGCCCGTGCCTCATTACGCCAACAACATCGGCTGCCTGTAGTGCTTCGCGCGCGTCATGCGTAACCCATAACGCCGTCGTGCCGCTTGCACGCAAAATCGAACTCACGTCTTGCACAAGTCGGTAGCGTAAATCGCGATCAAGGCTGGCAAAAGGTTCATCCAACAGCAGTAATTTTGGTCGAGTGGCCAACGCCCGCGCCAACGCCGCGCGCTGCTGTTGCCCGCCGGACAGCTGATGAGGAAAACGCTTCGCGTGTGACTCAAGCCCGACCAGCGTCAGTACTTCGTCAACTCGTTTCGAGGCATCGCCAGCTGACCATTTATGCAACCCGAACGCCGCGTTTTGGGCGACGCTCAAGTGCGGAAACAACGCGTGGTCCTGAAACACCATGCCGACTCCACGCGCATGAGATGCCACATGGGCCTGAGCGGATGCTACCTCGTCATCGTCCAGCCGGATAAAACCTGCATCGACAGTTTCAAATCCGGCGATACATCGCAGAAGCGTCGTCTTGCCACAGCCACTTGCTCCAAGAAGGCAGGCGAGCTGCCCGCCCTCGAGCTTTAACTCAACGCTGTTCAGCACAGGCTTTTCACCCAGTGCTTTGGACAATTGTTTAATGTGAAGTTGCATGCGTCATTTTTCGCGTTAGTAGCAAGACAGGAATAAAACCAACAAGCACAATAAGTAGTGCCGCGGGTGCCGCCTCGACCCACTGCGCCTCAGCCGTACGTTCAAACACCCTTACCGCGAGAGTGTCCCATCCGAACGGTCGAGTCATCAACGTAATCGGCATTTCTTTTAGTACATCGACAAACACCAGAAGCATGGCCGCCAACAGGCTGGGACGCAACAGCGGTAGGTGCACAAACTGAAGCAGACCGAGCCCGTCCCGCCCGAACTGGCGCCCGGCATCGTCAAACGAGGGCGGAACGCGCAGCAAACCGTTTTCGAGCGTGCCGAGCGCTACGGCGCTAAAACGCACGAGATACGCCAGTACCGTCACGGCCAGGCCGGCACTAAACACGCTCTGTATCGCGAGCGATCCACCAACCAGTGCCGACAGTCCTTTACCCGTTTGAATGACCGCGAAAAAGACGCCTACAGCCAGAAGTGTGCCAGGCAGCGCGTAACCCAGTCCGGCTATTCGCACAGCCATACGTGTCATCACGTTCTTGTGGCGTCGCTGAGCAAAAACCAGTAACAGTGATGTCACGGCAATAAGCACAGCGCTAGTCATGCCCAACAGCACACTGCTACGCACAAGTTTCCAGTAGCCGCTATTCCATTCGGCCAGTCCAGCGCCAAACGCCCAAAGAAACAGTTGAGCAATTGGCACCAGGAATCCGGCAAAGACTATTAATGAAAGCAATGTCGTTACCGACCAACCCCTGGCAGTACTCAAACAAAAGCGCGTAGGCTCACCCCAAGCCTGCGACGTGCGTCGTCGTCGAACGGCGAAATAACGCTCAATTACGACAAATACGGCGACCAGCAGTAACAGCAAGCTCGCCAGTTTCAATGCCCCTTGCAATGAAAAAAGGCCAAACCAGGTTTTATAGATAGCGGTGGTAAACGTGTCATAGTTAAATACGGCCACCGTGCCAAAATCAGCTAGCGTTTCCATCGCAACCAACAGCGCGCCAGCTGCAATCCACGGCATCGACAAGGGTAAAACGGCACGACGAAACGCTTGCATGGGTGACATCTGGCAGCTGGAGGCTACTTCAAAAGCACGCCGCCCCTGACTGGCAAAGCCGGTACGTGCCAGCATGTAAACATATGGAAACAGGGCCAGAGTAAGAACAAAACTCACTCCGGGAAGCGCGCTGCCAAACAGGTCGTGCAGCGACAGGCCAAAGGCACGGGTTGTTGATTGAACAGGCCCGGAGTAGTCGAACAAACCAAGATAAATGAACGCCAGAACGTAACCGGGAAACGACAAAGGCAGCAGCAGCATGACTTGCAGCACGCGCCTGCCCGGGAACTGGCAAAACTCGACAAGCGCTGCGCACGCAGTCCCGATCACGGTGGTACACAGCACCACAATCACTACCAACATAAGAGTGTTGGGAATGACTCTGGGCAACACGTACTGAACAAGATGTTCGGTATCGTCGGGCGAGCCACCCCACAATCCGCTGAGCACGACAAAAAGCACGGCTACTGTTGGCAGCGCAATGAGCACCGCGAACAAAGACCAGCGCCATTCGCCTGAACGCGCAATCGTGAGAGTCAACTCAACATCCGGTGAGAATACTCTTTACACTTGACGGTATCGGATTTACACATTGCCGAACTGCAAACGCAGCATCCTGCCGCGAAGAGTATTCAGTAACGTCAAACCCAGTTCGCGGCAAGATGCCGCTCATACGCACCCTTCTGGTCCAAAGGAACAGACTTGGGAGTGCCCTTGGGGTACGCACCCTTCTGGTCCGAAGGAACAGACCTGGGAGTGCCCTTGGGGCACTCACCCATTTGGCCCGGAGTGTCAAGCTTGGACGCATCCTTGCGGTAGGCGCTGGGCGAGTGTTATTCATAACGGGTGTCGTACCTGGAGCTAGTTATAGCCTGCACGATCCATAAGTTTGACAGCCGCTGTTTGTAATTCTCCCGCCCGGCTCACGTTAATCAATTGCGGCTTAAAGGTCCCCCACTGTGCGACGAGATCTGCAACCTTGGTTGAAGGCAGTAAAGGAAATTCGATATTCACACCCGCAAACTGCTCCTGCGCTTCGCCGGTGGCCAACCACTCTATTAAATGTATCGCTTGCGGCACACGTTTGCTTTCGGCCGTTACACCAATTCCTGACACGTTAACGTGCACACCTTCGGTAGCCTGGTTGGCAAAAAACAGTTTCACCGGATAACCCGGGTCTTTGGCGACGAGTCGTCCCAGATAGTAGGTATTGACGATACCAACGTCGCACTGGCCTGCGGCAATCGCTTCAATCAACTTGGTATCACTGCTAAATACAGGTGCCGCCAGGTTATCAATCCAGCCACGTACAACCGCCTCGGTCGCCGCTTCACCTTTGGTCGCAATCATCATGGCCACCAATGACTGGTTGTAAACCTTTTTGGAGGTGCGCAAACACAACCGACCTTTCCATTCGTCGTCGGCAAGTGCCTCGTACGTGCTCAACTTGGTCTCTTCTACGCGCTCCGGGTGGTAGACAATTGTGCGCGCCCGCACAGAGAGTGCGTACCAGTGCCCGTCCGGGTCACGTAAATGATCAGGCACCGCACCGTCGAGTACTGACGATTGCACCGGCTGAAGCAAATTCTGTTGTTGAGCAAACCATAAATTGCCGGCGTCGACGGTGAGCAGCAGATCCGCGGGCGTCGCGGCACCCTCTGCCTTAAGCCGCTGAATGAGCGGCCCCTCTTTGTCGGTAATGAATTCGATTTCAATACCTGTTTGGGCTGTATACGTTTCAAACAGCGGCTTGATCAACTGCTCGTTTCTAGAGGAGTACACCACCAGTTTCTCAACCTGGTCGACGGCGACGCTTGTCGAAGACTCACTCGTGTTCTCTTCGCTTGAGGGCGAACAGGCTGTTAATGCGGATAGCACAAGCAAAGTGAATGTTCTAAGGCCGGCAAAATGCCAACCGCCAATATTTGGCGACGTTAGTTTCATGATTTTCCTGCTCTAAATGTATGAACTACCGGTCACTGCCGGTAATTAGGAATGATTCTCATTAACATTATCTAACAAAGTGACTGACAATGCCACAGTCATTTACGGGTGGCCGAATTGATCTGAAAAACGGATGCGATTAAAGCTCAGACCACTTAAGCCGCTGTATTGTATGTCAATACCCCTTTACACTAGTTTGCAATTGGTCGGCCGGTTGACCTAAAATCGCGGTTCGGCGCGGGAGGGTTCCCAAGTACTTGCGCCATCTACATACCGCTCAGCGCCGGCATCACGGTAGCATGCGTTGAGCCGTGCATTCGTGTGTCTCATATCCGTGGTCGTCCAACATAACAATAGGTAATACGATGGCTTCGATCTACGTGGGCAACCTGCCCTATGAAATAACTGAACAAGAATTAGCTGAACTGTTTACCACCTACGGCTCTGTGCAGTCAGCCAAACTCATCATCGATCACGAATCAGGCCGCCCACGCGGATTTGGTTTTGTGGAGATGGAAGACAAGAACTCCAGTCGCGAGGCGATTAGCGCTTTGAACGGCAACGAACTGGGCGGAAGGACTCTGCGGGTTAATGAGGCCCATCAGCGACCTCCCTCTGGTGGGAACCAGTAATGCGCTAACCGTTCCCGCGATGAAGTAATTCGCTGATTATTGGACAAGAGCCGAACGAAACAAAACCTCGGGTTTTGGGGTTTGAGCTTTGGGCTTTCGGCTTTTAGGCTTGAGACTAGGTATTCAACTCTTGGTTGAGCTGTCTTCGCCAGCCGTGCACACCTGATTGCGCCCGGCTCCTTTTGCTGTGTACATGGCCTGATCCGCATTGCGAATAGCCGTTTGCACGTCAGCTGCGTAACCGTCTTTTTGCTTGGTGGGTTGCGCGCTGCTTGCACCAATTGAAATAGTCATTTCCATTGAGGCATTGTCATTAATCCGAATCGGTTTCGCACACACCGCAGCACGTATTCGCTCAGCCAGTGGCAGAGCATCACTCAGTGTTGTTCGTGGTAACACTACGACAAACTCTTCACCGCCCCAACGGGCCGCAACATCACTGAGTCTGATTTCTTTTTGCACTCGCCGCGCAACTTCGCGCAACACCATGTCACCTGCTTCGTGCCCGTACTGATCATTCACCCGTTTGAAATGATCGATATCAAACAATAAAAACGATAGGTGATCATTACTGCGCGCAGCTAGCGCAAACTCTTCGGGCAACCGCGCTTCAACGTAGCGGCGGTTATGCCATCCGGTGAGCACGTCAGTCAGCCCGGTCCAAATCAATTTGCTGCGATTAATATTATTTTCAAGACAGAACGCAGCAATGACCGCAAGGTGACCCAGAAAATCGGTTGCGTGATGTCGGGTGAATCGTTTTGGGTCATTGCTGCCGAAATTCAAACTTCCAATGACTGTGCCATCTCGTTTCATCGGCAGCACGGCCACACTCGCTGGCGGACGGGCTAGTGCAAACATTGCGGAGTGCCTGTCTTGCACATACTGACCGAGTAGAGGAGCTGTGATTTTTTCGTAAATGGTCGACACATCATCAAGGTCATCGCAAAACAACACGCCATCGGGTAGCGGTTTCATCGGATTGTTAATGAGTAACAAATGTCGCACTTCATGGTCGGGATCGCATAGCACAACAGTCACGTTGTCGAGCTCAAACGAACGCGATAAACCGTCAACCAAATTGTCGAACAGTTGCTCAAGCGTAGCGCTTTCAAGAAGCCGTAGTTCGCGTGCCTGTGCTTTTCGTAAAATCGCTTCGTTCTTACCCGCTTCGGCAACCAGGCTGGCCAAGCGTTTACGAATCTCGATCTGATCAGAATCCATCCATACTCCAGTGCGCCATGATTCAGCAGAACGAACATTCACGTTATGCAAAACAGCTGGCCTCGTGTCTCATCTACCTTAGTCATCAAATGATAAAAACGCCAACTGGTTCATGGCTGTAATGAGCGAATTTGACCAAACTCTTAAAATGATTCGCAATACCCTACATATAAACCCTGATAAAAAATCCAAAAGTACGTCTTTGCATTCTTATCAGCACCCTTTTCGATTGTTAATGGCCTGGTTGTTAGAAGCCCGTTTGTTAATGACAAGGGCTACCGCCTCCCCTTCTCTCAGGACAAACGATTCGCACCCATGCCTTTGAAACCTCATTTCTTACAAAGAAAAACCAGAATTCATGCCACGAGAGGTTGCAGCTAATGTCGCTCAACCGTGTTCTGATAATTGACGACGACGAAGACCTGTCTGCTTACATGCAAGCCGTCGCAAACAACATGGGTTATGACACGCGTATATGCAACGACCCGGCGCGACTAAACGACGTTTATCGAGATGACATTGCCACAGTGATACTCGACATCATGATGCCGAATCTTGATGGCGTCGAAGTGCTCAGACTGCTCGCCGATAAACGCTGCCAGGCCGGTATTATTATTGTCAGCGGCAGCGACCAAAAAATCCTTGTAGCAACTGAAAAAATCGCCATCGATCGAAAGCTCAATTTTGTCGGCTCGTTACAAAAACCGTTCGTGCCCGAAAACCTGACTGCCTTACTAACAAAATCACGACTATCGCAAAACAGCCGCCGACTACAGCGCCACCCGCTAGAAGGCTTAAACATAAAAATGCCCTCGAGCGACGAACTGGTCGTCATGTTCCAACCCAAGATTAATATGCAGACGCTCGACTTTTCGAGCGTCGAGGCGTTAGTTCGCTGGCAGCATCCGACGAAAGGTTTGCTCGCTCCGGGGTTCTTTATTCCCGCCGCAGAGTCCAGCGGTCATATTGACAAACTAACAGACGCCATCGTGCACAAAACGCTCGCGCAATGTAACCGCTGGATGCAAGATGATTTGATCGTCGATATTGCGATTAATATTTCAGCGAGAACGCTTGGCGACCTGTCTCTACCCGACCGACTCGAGGAAATGCTGCGAAGCTACTGCGTGAATCCGTCGCAAATTACATTGGAGGTAACCGAGACCTGGCTCAGCAGTAATCCGGTAGACTGCCTCGACTCTCTTACCCGCTTGTCTCTCAAGGGCTTCAAAATATCCATTGATGATTTCGGTACCGGCTATTCCTCCATCACACAGCTTTCGCGCATTCCGTTCAGCGAACTTAAGATTGATCAATCATTCGTCAAACACGCGCCGCTGAATGTTCAGGCGCGAAAAATTCTGCAGTCAAGCGTTGAGCTGGGCCACCATCTAGATATGAACGTAGTAGCAGAAGGCGTCGAGACTCAGGAACAGTGGGACCTTGTTCGGGAAGCCAAATGCAACGAGTGTCAGGGCTTTTTCATTGCACGACCGTTGCCGGCTGGCAGCACTCCGGCCTGGTTGTCCAGATGGCAGTCGATGCAGCGTTCGAGTGAACCGAAGCTTCGAAAAACCGGAAAACTGGCGCCAAGTGAGTTTAGCGATGTCAAAATGTGAACCGGACCGTTGTTAAAACACCGGAAAGGGCTAGAATGTCGCATTGGACATAAGTCCATACATTACTAGCTACCCGCCTGGAGACATCGATGGCTGACAACAAAGCTCGCCGCACAAACGATCGACAAAACACCCAAACCACCGTCATTGGCGAAGGTGTGAAGATCACCGGTACCATCTCCGGAACAGGCAGCTTTGTTGTGTGCGGAATTGTCGAAAGTGACTGCGACCTCGACGGATCGGTGACACTGGCAAAGGAAGGTCAGTGGAAAGGCACCATTCGCGCCAACGAGGTCGTTATTGCCGGTCAGGTAGAAGGTGACGTACGTACCGACGGCATGATTGAAGTGGCGTCCACCGCCTACGTGCGCGGTAGCCTGATAGGCCGTAAAATTGCGGTTGATGAGGGTGCGGTGATCGAAGGTGAAATGCAGATGGTCGCCACTCCGGACGTAGTCAACTTGAAGAAAGAAAACGCCTGACACCGGGGTCTGGTCCGAAACGGTGCAACGCTCGACACACCAATAGCATCAAGCTCACAATTCACCGCCAAACCTGAACCGGGCTGCCGCTCTGCGGACATGCCGGCTTAGGCGGTTCCTTTCGATCACACAAAGCCCTATCATTACGCGTCTTTTTAATTACCAACGGCGCGGGCATGACTCACGGCACCATTGACTCACCTTTCAACCCTCCTGCGATCATCCGCCATGGCCATGCCCAGTCGGTCTTTGCGAGCCTGAAGGTGCGGCTGCCGTTTATCAAAAGGCGGGCGAAATCAATGTTAGCCCAATCCAGCGAAGTCATAATTGAAGGCGACGACGGGGTTAAACTGAGCGGGTTCCATACTCCGGCAAATTCCGGCGCAGCGCCCATGGTCGTTCTCATTCACGGATGGGAAGGCAGCGCCGCCTCGCAGTACATCCTGTCTTGCGCCGCCAATCTTTGGCAAGCAGGCTACGGCATCTTCCGGCTACAGCTGCGCGATCATGGTGACAGTCACCACCTGAACCCGGAAGTATTTCACTCCTGCCGTCTCGAAGAAACCGCCGAAGCGGTCCGACAAATTGCCCTCCGCTACAACCCGCCTCAACTGTTTCTCGGCGGTTTCAGTCTCGGCGGTAACTTTAGCCTGCGAATTGCGGCCCGTGCTCCGCAGATTAATCTCAAACTTGACGGCATTTGTGCTGTCTCTCCTGTTATCGATCCCGCGCCGACGCTCACACACATGGAAAAAGGCCCGGCAATTTATCGCGAGTACTTTCTCAAAAAGTGGCGCCGCTCATTGCGTAAGAAGCACGCTGCGTTCCCGGATTCAATTGATATTTCGGTGCTTAAAACCCACCGCGGACTAATTGAACTCACTCGAGTCCTGGTAGAAACTGTGGGCGGATTTGACAGCGTCGAAGCGTACTTCGACGGATACAGCGTGCGAGATGATCGTCTGGCACCCCTGACATCGCCCACTGTTATTCTGTCGGCCATCGACGATCCAATCGTGCCCGACGGCCCTCTTGTAGAACTACCGCCACACCCGCATATTCGAGTCGAGCGAAGAGCCTACGGTGGTCACTGCGGTTTTCTGAACAACTTACATACAGAAAGCTACGCCGATCATTTCATGCTGGACTGGTTCAACCGACATCGAACTACCTGAGCTCGCCTAACGCTCCACACAGCACAGCCGATTCATCATCGTCGTGAATGAATGTCATGTATTTTTTTGAGCGATAAAACCCCGCAACCTGAAGCACGTGATTAAACGGGCATGCTAACCTCCAAGCAGCAACTATCACTATCTGGAGCACGGTCATGCACACACTTTATGATTACCTGCCGTCGGGCAACGGCTACAAAGTTCGTCTGACCCTGAGTCTTCTCAAACAGCCTTTCAAGTTTGTGGATCTGGACATCATGAAAGGCGCAACCCGCACCGAGAGTTTTTTGCAAAAAAACCCCAACGGACGTATTCCCACCCTTGAATATGCACCGGGAGAATTTCTGTTCGAGTCGAACGCCATTCTCCATTACCTCGCACAAGACACCGACCTGCTCCCGGACTCGCGCCTGCATCGGGCGCAGGTTCTCCAGTGGCTTTTCTTTGAACAGTACAGTCACGAACCCTTTATCGCCGTTTCGCGTTTTATTTTAATGCACGGTGAACCGGATGCAGCTTCAAAGAAGAGACTCGAGAGCAAGCGCAAAGGAGGCCTCGCCGCGCTCAAACTCATGGACGAGCACCTGAGTCAACACGACTATTTCGTTAACAACACCTTTTCTATCGCCGACATCGGGTTATATGCCTATACCCATGTCGCCGATGAAGGCGGTTTCGACCTCGGCGCGTATCCCGCCGTTACCTCCTGGTTGCAACGGGTTGCCTCGCGACCCGGCCACTGCCTGATAACCGATACCTTCGCGTAGACCACCCATTCCCGGCAAACTGAGTATTCGACTGGCCGTGCGCAGAGTGTCTTTCAGCCAGAAGTTAGTCGCGCGGTTTTTCGCGTAGTAGACTGATGCCCCGGGCGCTTTCAGGCGCTCTGAGCACTCTTGAGAGCACCCAAAGGAACCGGCGCTCCGTTTCAGGATCAGACTACGGTATGAGAAGCACCTCCATTTTCACAGCAATTGTCCTGTTTGCCGCTGGCTGTGCAACCGGCTGGTGGGCAGCCAACTGGTCCAAACCCGAATCTGCACCGGCTGCCACCACAACCCAAATCGAACCAGATTTTGTCGTTTCCGCGCCCGAAGCGGACAAGCGAGCCAACACTGTTTGGCTTACGGTCGAGTTCGAGGGCGGTTCTTCACTGGTGCCCGCCGTACGACTTCGTGATACCGGCCTGCTTCTCGCCTCTCTTTATAACGTGTATCCCGCCAACTCTGCTCATTATCAGAACGCCGACGGCGAGAAGGTGTTCGTTTCAGTCGTCGCGGCCGACCACGCGCACAATCTGATTGCCTTTGTCGACAACTATGACAGCGGCTTCGACATCAGTACCGAGGATGGCAGTTTATTTATCGGCAAGGACGTTGAGCTCGATCTGCCGGGTCTGGCCTTGCCAGGGCAAATAGAATCGGCGCTTCAAACCGCGCCGGGTGGTCAAGAGTATTTCAGGATTAATTTTGGGCGCAGTGAAAGTCAAAAAGGCGGTCCGCTGCTCGCCCCGCGGAGTCAACGCCTTATTGGTTTTGTGACAACATCCAGAATCAAGACTCCGGGCTGGATGCATCTATCCGGCAGCACCTACAGCGCAATTGACGCAACTACTATTCGTGCGTTTTTAGCATCGGATTTGTTTGACTCGCCTCAAAGTGTACGCGATTTTACCGCGCGCTATGCCTCGTCTGCAGGTGGGCTACGCTACTCGATATCGCGCTTTGCCGAACGTTATCAATGGGACGCCGCCTACAAGGCACTTGAAACACTGACGACTTTGGATAGCGACAACTCGGATATCACGCAGCAGGCGCTGACGCTCGCGGCGTACTATTACGGCCACCAGCTGGTCACCTCAAATAGCAGCACGATGGCGATATCCACTATGTCCGACATGCGCCAGCGCTTTCCGCAGCAGCAACCGTGGTGTCTTGTAGAGAGTCGCGCCTACGCCCAGCTGGCTCAGTGGGACAAGGCGTTTGAGCGCGCCCATGAGTGCGCTCTCGATCCGTACGGCGCTAAACCCAGAGACAGCGAGCTGCTGGCATCCGCGTTTCGCGACACCCTGAGTCAAGTGGACACGGAAGAAGGTTTACGGATTCAGGCGCACAGTGCAGCGATTGAATTTGCGGCCGATGCCAATGCGTCAAGACAGCGTCGCATGCAGGTTTTGCTTGACGCTCTTGAACTCGGCGAACACCCTCGACTGTATCGACTGCTTGGCGACTTTGAGTATGGAGCCAAGAACTATGTGGCAGCCCAAAATTACTATCGGGCGGCGATACGACTGGACCCCTCGATGAGCGCTCAGCTTGGAAATCGGCTGCGCAACAGCTCACAGCGTGCGAACAGTGCACCGGCAAGCGAAGTTCAATTTGAACAGCGCGGTGGTGGCATGGTGGTTTCAGCTACCCTAAACAACAGCGCGCAGTCATTTCGTTTTCTGGTCGATACGGGTGCAACGTACTCAGCACTGTCCGGGGGCACGCTAATACGACTGGGTCTCGGCAATATTTTTAATAACGCCACCGATCTAATCGAACTGGAAGCCGCTGGAGGCACAATATACGCGCGCCGATTCACGCTCGATTCCATGCAAATAGGCAACGCGCGTGTTACTCAGGTACCCGTCGTCATTCTGGAGAACCTCGAAGGCTTCGACGGACTGGTCGGACTGTCATTTCTTCGACACTTTGACGTCAGCATCGATCAGGACGCCAACAAGCTCATTTTGGTGCAGCAGTAATTCGTTAACCCCATTTATCCGTGTAAAAGCGGAACGGGTGAACCCGCACCGCTCACTTCACACAAGCCACACAACATTCAAAATCTCTAACCAAAAACGGCGAGCAAGCTTTCGCCTACCCGCCGTTTTTCAATACCAAACAGTTAGCAGCTGCTTGGCTATTCAACCCGATTTTAATTAAGGCTGAACAAGCCCACTCGGTCCAGGAGGGCTTAGGTAAAAGTCCCGAACTACGGCCAGATCGATAAAGTTGACCGAGCCGTCGCCATTCATATCGGTTTCCAAAACGCCCGAAGTCTGAAAGTCGCTAGCAAACTCGCTAATGTCGAGGAAGTTGGTGACATTGTCGTTGTTAAAGTCAGCGTCACACGCATTACCGTATCCGTCTCCGTCTACATCCAGCTGCGATGCGTTGGCCAGCAACGTACAGTTATCCTGATTGTCGAAAACACCATCGCCGTCCGTGTCGACAACTGTAACGCACTGGGCGCCAGCCGCACGTACACTCACGTCGTCGACGTAAAAGCCGTCGCGCGTAACTGTCACGTCAGTTGTGAGTCGGAAACGAACCTGAGCGGTAGCACTACCGGCAACGGCAGAGATATCGACAGTCTGAGTGCCCCAGCTCCCGCCGCTGGCTTCGTCTTCGCGTGAGACCTGGTTCCAGTTAACACCGTCGTCACTGACTTCAACAATACAAAAATCGTACGTAGCTTCTGTGAGACAGCGTTGAGCGAAAGTCAGGTCAGCGGCGCCAACAGCACTTAAGTCAATCGCAGGTGATGTCAACGTTACGTCCTGATTGTTTCCGTAGTTGCCTCCCGGACTGTCTGTCCAAGAGAATGAACCGCCGTTAGATGAACTTGAGGTACGCCCCCAGTTGCCTGTAGCTGTCCAGGCAACGCCAGCCGTTTCCATATCGTCAGAGAACACAGCACAAAACGGGAACAAACTGAAGTTGGTGGTTGTGGTCTGACCGTTGCTTGCGTTCACATTAGCAACTGATGTCGCACCGTAGTCGTTGCCGGTCGGCGTTACCGTAATACTATAGTCACCTTCGAAAACCAGCAGCTGATAAGCGCCGTTTGAGTCAGTCGTGGTCGAGAAACTACCGGCGCTTACTGTCGCAGCAATGCCCGCACCCGTATCGGCAGCGGTTACGCTACCGGAAAGTACGGGAGCGTTAGCCGGATCAATCACGTACAAAAACTCGGCTGTAATCACGCCTTTGTTGCCGTCAGCGTCGGTACCTTGCAGGTAGACAATGTGCTCGCCGTTGGGAAGGCCTGTTGTGTCTATCGTACCTTGAACACCCTCGGTAGAGTTATTGAACGCACCGTCGGTTGCATCCAGCGCAATGGCTACGGCACCCGCCTCCCAGGGAGGCACGTCAACGTAGGCCGCAACAGAAGCAATGTTCTGAGTGGGCTCCGTGCCGTTATTGTTTTCGTAGCGAGTGTCACTGACGTTGGCAGACAAGTTTGCCGGAACACCCGGCATAACCGTGTTATTTGAAAACGCCAGGTTAGTTACATCAGGACCAGAGGGCAGCATGTACGGTGCACGCACCGTTTTTGCCGAGTAAATCAGGGCCTGCAGATTGTCCGGGAAAATGGTGCTTTCGAACGTGCCGCAGTTTTGGAAAAACGAAGTACCCAGTTCAAACGTGTACGACGCCAATCCAAGATCGCCGTAGGCAAAATCGTCGGTAGTACCGTCTGTAATATACAGCTCGGTCGCTTGCTGTGGCTCGTAACCGTTAAAGAACGCCATCTTGCGCGCCAGTGTACGCAAAGCCTGCTGGTTAGGAGCCGGGTCAAATGTGTTGCCCCAAGGGTAAAGCACCAGCTGACTGAAACTGTGCACGTCGATAAAGACGCCGGTTGCATCTTCTGGTGCCGCGTCGTTGATGCTTGGGCCACGCTGATCAGGGAATATAGAACGAACATACTCTTGAACCGCATCTACTTCAGGCTCCGAGCCTGGACCCGCACCCCGATACGTTAAATTGCATTGATTACCACTTGAACCACCACAGCAGCCCCAGCCAAATTCAAAGTTGCGGTTCAAGTCGGCACCGCGGTTCTGACTTGTCGGTCCACAATAGTTGGTGTTTGTGTTTTTGCGCCATGAGGAACCTTCTTGCGCCTCGTCACGCCCGTCCGGATTCGCCTGAAGCATCAGGTGTATTTCGTGGTGATCGAGCAACCAGCGCGCGTCGGCGTTGGTCGCGTAGTTGTTCACCAAGTACTCACCAAAACGCGTATTCGTCTCTGCGGTGGTGTATTCACGCGCGTGAATCGCACTCATGACGAAGAGCTTCGGCTTGTCGCCGCTGGTATTTGCGTTTGTCAGTTTCAACACGTGCATATCGTGCCCGGTGGTTAAGCCGGTAGACTTTTCCCAACTGTCGCCAACGTCCAGCCACTCAACCAAATCAGGGTAATCAACCGCCAGTTGAGCCGCATCCGCAAACGTCTCTTCAACCGTGCGGTAGCACTCAAAGCCGTCGATGCCAGCACGTTGATCGGGCGAACGCTCGTAGGAGCGGTGAAGGTCTGCTGTACGCGACTCGTCAAGCTCAAGCCGGAAACCGTCTTTAATTAAATCGACTTGTTCAAATTCGTTGATCTCGACGATCGCATAGGACTTGTCTTGCACCACTGTCCACAGCGCCGCATTGTCAGCCAGGTTTTGCAGCATTTGCTGATTGTCGTAAAACGCTCTGACTACAACCTTTTCCCGGTCCTTGCTGAACCATTCAGACTGTGCAGTCTCCCCGGCGATACTGGTCGCGGTAAACGCCAGAGCCATTGTTAACAAAAAAATACGCATTAAAGTTCCCCGTAAAAGTGCCGTGCAGATAGACGACTACTTCCTGATTATCGCTTTTTAGTGGTCAAAACCGTGAACCCGCTAAGCGGTTATTCGCAATTTTGAGAGGCCATTCTTATTATTAAGTCGAGGTTAAGGGGATTAACTTGACGACACAAGCCCACGAAGGGCTTCACATTATTACTAATACTGATCAATGACTTACCGGTAATAGTCGACCCATTCAACGCGCAGCTGATCAGTCGCGTCCGCGAAGTTGGCCGGATTGACCTGAATTCGAAAACGAGAGCCTTTTCCTATTGCTTGGAAAGCACTCATATGTAGCACTTTTGAGTCGGACGGCTCAAGTAACACCAGCCCATCGCGAGTCACTTCCAACCGATGTATTTCCTTGCCGGAACGCACAGAAAAACCTTCCAAGGCGGCTAACTCAAGAACCACCTGAAATCGGTCGGGCCATTTATGTTCAACAGGCCTGATCAACGCGGACCCGATACCCGTGTCGCAATGAACCTGAAAAGCGGGTGACGGATCGACAATCCAGCTGACTTGATCATCTTTGTGAGCAGGGAGTACCTGCAAGGAAACCGATTCGTTACAGCCCATCAGCATAACGATTGAGCTCAGGCCGACTAGAACCGGTAGCGGTAAAAGTAGGTTTGACCTCATTGGCCACAATAACCGTGGTCAGACCACATACTTCCAGATACGCGCAATCACGTACCAAAGCGTTCCGCCAATGCCAAGCACGGGCGCGGCAGCTACGGTAAGGGGTGAAAAATCAGCGCCGTTAAGCGCCGCGACGTAAATGCCGGCGCCGGTGACCGCGGTTAACATGGACAACATGTAGTGCACAAAAAAATTGTGTTTAGGCTTGCGCGGATCCGCGGAATCGCCGGTCTTGGCGCCACAGTGTCGACAGGCTGTTGCTTCACTAGAGATTTGTTTGCGGCAACGGGAACAGGCAATGAGTGCCATACCACTCTCCTTCTTATTTACAATACGCAGACATTACCATGTTCAAACGCGGTTGGGATGAACCAACGGCGAACAGAGAAAAGGTTGGGACTCATCGAGACTACACCTGAATCGGTCCGGCTTTGACATCAGCAGGCTACCTGAACCGACGAAATGACCGTCATAGGTTCAATTCAAATAGCCTGTCCGCTAACCCACCCCAGCCGTGCCCGGTAGCTCGACGCCCAACCCGTCGGCGCGCCCCGGCCTGGATCAAAATCGTACATGAAGCCATCCTGCAAAGAGAATCACAAAATTGGTCGGCCGAATTTGATAGGCTCTCCAGATGCAAGTAGTTATGGACACAGATCCCGGAGTAGACGACGCTATAGCCATGTTGTGGCTACTCGCGCTGGATCTGCGTTTTCGCGCCGATATCACTGGATTTTCCACAACGGAAGGGAACTTGCGGCGTCGGGGTACGTTTGGCAACGCAGCACGCTTGCTGGAACTGTGTCGACGCACCGACATTCGACTCGCCAAGTCTGTCTCGTTTAAAACAAAATCCAACGTGAACACGAAGCTTCACGGTGCCGATGGCCTGGCGGGATTGAGCACTCTGCTGCCCAAGCCAGACAAGCTCTACGTCGAGGCCCCTCGCTCACCTATTCAACTCGACCGATGGATCAACTCGGGGAACAACGACGTCACCTTGATTGCCGCAGGACCCATGACCAATCTTGACGCGGCCGAAGTTTTGGCACCTGGGACACTCAAGAACACGCGTCAAATTATTGCCATGGGTGGTTCGTTTAAAAGTGGCAACGTAACACCTGAAGCGGAATTTAACGTGCACTTTAATCCAAGAGCCGCTCAACACGTGCTTAAAGCCCGGGCCAATTTAGTGCTGATCCCATTGGACGTATCGCGACAACTCGACCTCAACAGTCAACACCTGCGAGCCGCCGGCTTTAGCGACGACAAAACACGCATTTGCAAATTTGTAACGCGCTTGACCAAGGCCATGGAAAAACATATCAGAAACATTTCCGAGCGGCATTTTTTCGTTCATGACGCCTGCGCTGTTGCCTACGCTTTCTATCCTGAATTTTTCGAAACCGTTGCGGCCTACGTCAAAATCGACACCCGACTTGGGCTGTCGACCACAGGCAAAACCACAATCGAAACGAATCCGCATCCTAACGCCCTTGTTACGCGCCGAATTAACGCTGAGGGAGTACGTGACAAAATGCTGAGTGACCTTCAGGAATTCTCGCGCACCCTGCGATAAGCCAAACAAACCCTGAATTGTTATTTCAGGGCTTGCCTCCAGTTACGTCTACCTATTCGTTCTTAAAGATCAACACCCGCGGTGGCTGATCGCGCGACTGGTGCGCACGCGTCATACTGTCCGAGTTAAACGGCCAGGCAATATTACCTTTGGCATCCATCGCTACTACGCCACCCGAGGCGCCGACCTCTACGAGTTCTTTCATGATCACGTCATCGGCGGCCTTCTCAAGTGAGTCGCCGCGAAATTGCATGCGCGCACAAATGTTGTATGCCACAACATGGCGAATAAAAAACTCTCCGTGCCCGGTAGATGAAACGCCACAGCTTGCATTGTTGGCGTACGTTCCCGCACCGACGACCGGTGAATCGCCAATACGACCATAACGTTTGGCGGTCATGCCGCCAGTAGAAGTGCCCGCTGCCAGGTTTCCGCGTTTATCCAATGCAACTACGCCTACTGTTCCAAAGTAGTTGCTGCCCGATTCGCTTGTTGCCGCATCAGTCGCAGCTGTGTTGCGATCACGCGCTAAACGTTTTTCCAACTGCTGGCGTCGACGCTCGGTATCAAAAAAGTCGGGAGTCACCTGCTCAAGATTATGTTCTTTCGAAAACGCTTCCGCGCCGCTACCCGACAGCATGACGTGGGGGGAATGCTCCATGACGGCTCGAGCCAGGAGTATCGGATTACGTACTGTGGACACACCCGCGGCAGCGCCCGCATTCATCGTCGCACCGTCCATAATGGAGGCGTCGAGTTCGTGGCTGCCGACAGCGTTAAATACGGCTCCTACGCCTGCGTTAAACACCGGCGCTTCTTCGAGAACCAAGATCGCGGCGGTCACCGCATCGAGACTGCTGCCGCCGTCGTCCAGAACCTGAAAACCCGACGCCAGAGCTTCGCCCATGGCCGCCCGCATCGCCGCTTCGAGTTCAGGTGAAATATTGGCTCGAGATCCGGAGCCCGCCCCACCGTGAATGACCAAACCGTGAGGTGCTGGAGCGCTCGCCACAGCCGGAACAGACGTCGCGGTGGGCGGCGTAATGCTACAACCGGCGAGTAAAACCAGGGCAACCAAACACCCGGCGGCGTTCGTCCAGTTAACGGCCTGCTTGTCTTTGCTCATGTCGAAATCACCTCTAAAACCTTGAATTACGACAATATACAACCATATACACGCGATAACACACGAACATTTACACTTTCCACAGGCTAAATCATTATAATAGGCGGTCGTACACGTAGATTTAATTCAAGCAATAGGCCGTCGATAGAGCTCGACGCGGTCCAACGCTGTGAACAATTCACGTCGGGTGCAAAACGGACTGCAAGCCCGGATGTGCGTACGGTATTCAATGTGCTGTATTCAACGTGGAGTATTCAACATGAATCCATCAATTAAACGGCTGCTGGGCGCTCTGCTGCTCATTGGCACTCTGGGCGTGAGTTCCGTGCTGGCCGTACGAGCCAAAGCGTCAACCGCCCCAATCTCACTTCACGCGCCTTCGGAAGTGGCGGCATATGCTTGCCACCTTCAGAACAGCACAACTGGAGAAGCGCTCGATGGCTGAACCGTATACCCGGGAAACAGCTGGATACTGGCGTTCTCAAGGAGTGCTTCTATTTGTTTTGCCCTCACCGCTGCTGTGGGTAGTTGTCGCTTCTATGGCCAGTGGCCAGACTGACCGCCTGATTACCGCCGTTACCGCGCTTTCCCTGGCGTGGCTCGGCGCTATTTTGAATCGCAGCGGCCTGCAGGCCGAAGTCGAATTTCGTCGGCGCAAAATTGCTACGGCCCCATCGACGCCTCGAAAAACCCTGGGCGCTGTGCTAGTCGGCGCAGCAACCTTTCTAACGTCAGCGTTTCTCGTCGGCCATGGCTTCACGGTTGGAGCAATTGCCGGTGCTTTGGCAGCCCTCGGATCCGTGATGCACTACGGAGCAGACCCACGCGGTAACAAAGGGGTAACGGGTGGCTCACACGGTTACACAACCGAAGAAGTAGTCGAAGCGCTTTCCGGCGCACAGGAAAAAATTGACGCCATTGAACTGGCGAGCCGCCGCATCCCAAATTCCGAACTGGGACAGCGACTGCACCGAATTACGGACAAAGCGCGTGAAATCATCGGTGTCATAGAAGAAGATCCTGGCGACTTGCGCCGGGCACGTAAATTTTTAAACGTCTACCTCGACGGCGCAGTACGCGTAACAGAAGGATATGCCCGTAGTCATGAGAACGACACGGACGGCCTTCTCGAAACGAATTTTCGCAACGTACTCGACACAATCGAGAGTACTTTCACGGAACAAAAAGAAAAACTGCTTCAAGACGATATATTTGACCTTGATGTTCAAATTGAAGTGTTGAAGACGCAACTCGAAAAAGAAGGTGTGAGTTAAGCACATCGCTTTTCTCACGGTCACGTACACCGCTTATGGAGCACACAAATGGCTAACCAGAAAGATTCAAGCGTCGACTTTGGCGCAACCACCGTTGTTGGAGGAGACCTGCACATTGCGGCGGCTAACCTTCCCGAACTAAAGGACGCCATGGTGGTGTTTGAATCGGCGGCACCAGACGAGCGCGCCAAGATCGAACAGCTGATGGAAACAATCGATCTGGCTGACAGTAACTCGATCATTTTCTTCGGCACAAAAGCCCAGGAAAACCTGACGACCGTTTCAGACAATATGCTCGAAGGAGTCAAAAACAAGGATCTTGGTTCAGCCGGTGATTCACTTAGCGACATGGTCGCTACGCTTCGAGGCTTTGATACCGATGCACTCGAAAAGCCCGGTTTTTTTGCCCGACTGTTTGGCCGGGCCAAACCCATCGTGAAGTTCCTGCAGCGTTACGAAGGCGTACAAAAGCAAATTGACAAAATCAGTAATGAACTCGATTCACATAAAACCAAACTTCTGACCGATATCACTTCGCTTGACCGACTCTACGAAGCGAATCTTCAATATTTCCATGACCTCGAATTGTATATTGCTGCGGGCGACGAGAAATTGCGCCAGCTCGATGAAGAAGTGATTCCGGCCCTGAATAAAGAAGCGGAGGCTACGGACGACGTCATCAAGGCACAAGAGCTACGTGATCTACGCAGCGCTCGCGACGACCTTGAGCGTCGAGTGCACGACCTCAAGCTGACTCGCCAGGTTACCATGCAAAGCTTGCCGAGCATTCGACTGGTACAAGAGAACGACAAAGGGCTTGTGACCAAAATCAACAGCACCATGGCGAATACCATTCCGCTATGGCAGACCCAGCTAGCCACCTCAGTCACCATCGCGCGCTCGCATGCCGCGGCCAAGTCAGTCAAGGCGGCAACCGATTTGACTAACGAGCTGCTCGAAGAGAACGCCGAAGCGCTCAAAACCGCAAACGCAGAGGTGCGCGCTCAAATTGAGCGTGGCGTGTTCGACATTGACAGCGTCAAAAAAGCCAATCAAACCCTGATTGCTACCATTGAAGAAAGCCTGCAGATTGCTGACGAAGGCAAACGCCGTCGCGCAGAGGCTGTAGTGCAACTTCAGGAAATGGAAGGCAACCTCAAAAACACTCTGGCCTCAGCCAGCGCACGTGCAACAAGCTAATCAAATTACACACTGGAGTTAAGACATGGGATTTTGGGAAAAGCTGTTCGGCGAATTCGTTGACATCATCGAATGGACCGATGATTCCGCCGACACGATGGTGTATCGATTTGAACGCTATGGTAACGAAATAAAATATGGCGCTGCCCTGACTGTACGCGAGTCACAGGTTGCCGTACTGGTGAACGAAGGCAAGATCGCTGACGTGTTTCAGCCAGGCATGTATAAACTTGAAACCAATAACATGCCGGTACTGTCTACGCTCCAGGGTTGGCCGCACGGCTTCGAAAGTCCGTTTAAAGCTGAAGTGTATTTTTTCAACACGAAACGCTTCATCGATTTAAAATGGGGCACGAAAAACCCGATTATGCTGCGCGACAAAGAATTCGAAGTGGTGCGGCTGCGGGCTTTTGGCACGTACGAAATTCGCGTTCTCGACGCGGTGGCCTTTATGCGTGAAGTCGTCGGCACCGATGGACATTTCACTACCAACGAAATCACCAATCAGTTGCGCAATCTTATCCTTTCCCGCTTTGCCAACGTCGTCGGAGAATCAGACATTCCGGTGCTCGACCTCGCGGCCAACTATGACGACTTAAGTACCTTTATTACCGCCAAAATTGCACCTGAATTTGAGGAATACGGTATTCAGCTGACACGCATGCTGGTCGAGAACATTTCTCTGCCGCCCGAAGTCGAGAAGGCTCTCGACAAACGCACCAGCATGGGCGTCATTGGCGGTTTGCGTGAATACGCAGACTTCCAGGCGGCCGAAGCGATGACACAAGCCGCGTCCAATCCAGGCGGCGGCGCGTCAGACGGCGTTGGGCTCGGCATGGGCATTGCGATTGCCAGTCGCATGAGTGAATCGCTCGGCGCCGCGGGTAGCGGTGTTCCAGCCTCGGGGCCACCGCGAATACCTATAGAAGCACGCTTCTACGTTGCCGTGAACGGCCATCAAACCGGCCCGTTTACACTCGACGCTATGAGCAAGAAAATAGCCAGCGCCGAGGTCACACCTCAGTCGCTGGTCTGGACTACCGGCATGTCCGAATGGCAGTTAGCGAACACGGTCAGTGACCTCGACAGCCTGTTCAATAGTCAGCCGCCGCCAGTGCCATCAACCTAGATTGGTGAGACGGCTACGATGAGCGGCACCTGAGCCATGCCCGCATGGCGCCAGCGTGAGTCCGAACGACCCTTGAAACCGGTACGTTTTAAACCGGCGCCCGGAACCGGCGAAGCGCGTCGTTTCCCGTGTGAGCAATGTGGAGCCCTGGTGACGTTTGAGCCGGGCTCTAACGAACTGGTTTGCGAATACTGCGACCACCGAACACCCATTGACCGTGCAGAGGGCCTGATTCAGGAATACGACCTGAAAGAGGCGCTGTCGTGGCTGGCGAAAGCTGGACCAGCAGAGGAACGGCCTTCCACGCAGTGTGAATCCTGTGCCGCCGAATTTGATTTCGACCGACACGTACACTCCGGGGAATGCCCGTTTTGCGGCACGCCTATTGTTGTCGGTACCGGCAATAGCAAGCACATTAAACCACGATCGCTACTACCCTTTAAAATCACTGAAAGTCAGGCTCAAGCCCGGTTCGAAGCGTGGCTTAAGGGCCTTTGGTTTGCGCCAAGCAAGATTAAGCAACATGCGCGCAAAGAAGCCGCTTTATCCGGCGTCTACGTGCCCTTCTGGACTTACGATAGCCAGACGAACACTCAATACGTCGGTGAACGCGGAGACGCGTACATGGTGCCCCAGTCTTACACCAGCATTGAAAACGGTAAGCGCGTTCGCCGCACACGTATGGTTCGAAAAGTTCGCTGGCGACCTGTTCGTGGTCGCGTGCGCCGGTTCTTCGACGACGTGCTGGTTGGCGCAACCCGGTCTCTACCGCGCAAGATCACAGACAGTTTGCTGCCCTGGGACCTGGAAAACCTGACGCCATACAATGAAAAGTATTTAAGCGGATTTACAAGCGAAGTGTATCAGGTTGACGTCGACCAAGGGTTCGACGTTGCCGTGAATACCATGAATCGGATCATACGCGATGACATTGCTCGTGATATCGGCGGAGACCATCAGCGCATTCATAACGCTGATACACGCCATTCCAGCACGACGTTTAAACATGTTTTGCTGCCGGTGTGGTCAGCCGGATTTCGTTTCGGTGACAAAACTTATCGGTTTGTTGTTAATGCACGAACCGGAAAGGTGCGTGGCGAAAGACCGTACAGCATATGGAAAATTGCTTTTACCGTAGTTGCGGCCATCGCTGTAGCTATTGTTGTGATGGCCGTTGCAGACGAATCAGGTGCTCTGGACCGCCTTCTAAACAACGTCGATTTCAGCACCATTGGTTGGTAGTACAAACCAGCCGTAACCTTCGGGCATTCTCGCCCAACATCCATCCTGCTCAAAACGTGATATCAATCACTACCCGTTTTGCGTTACCTGTGCGCACGCTTTACATAGTGCGTTTACATAAGAAAGAACCGACACTCTTACTGTTAAACCAAACGCCGAAAAACCTGATACGTCAATGTTAAAAACGTGACGAAGCTCATGAAAACAGTCTCTGCATAGGCCTAAACGCAACAAAGCGTGAATACATCACAGCCTTTTAAATTCTCGTTCGATAAAGTCTTTCCATCACTTGAGGAGGCACGTCGTGAGTAAATTTTTAACCCGGTTGTTTATCGTTTGTTGGCTTTGCATACCAGCCAGTCTGATCAGTGCAGATCAACAGGAACAGCAACACGATCATGACCCGGCTCTCGTTGGAGCCTGGGCGGCCAGTTCAAGCAGCGAACTCGCCAGCCTTAGTTTTGAGGACACCGGCAAGTTTACGCTTGACCAACGCAGCGCCACCTCTCTAGAACGCCAATACATGTGTGGCACCTGGGAACGTAACGGCAGTGCCGTCGACCTCGCCGTAAAAGCCCAGAAAAATCGCTACGCAAACGGACAAATCGAACAGGCCGTGTCTGAGTCACGAGGCCAGTTCACCGTCATTCGCGCGACGAGCAATACGCTTGTCCTGCGTATTGACTCAAGAGTCTTTTCGTTTCACCGCACGTCCTAAGAATCTCCCTCCCTGCGCTCCGGTGAAGCAGCCGGGGCGCTTTTTTTTTGCCCGCTCAGAACGAACACCACGTCTTCAGCTTAACTGTCGGCGTCCGGTCTTCGACTCTCAACCGAGAGCACATGATCACGTACTAATTCGTACACTATTTCCGCTTGATCAACGTGAGAAACGTGTCGACTGTTTCGTATCACTTCCAGACGGGCATTGCCCATCTCCTCCAGATACACCAATTTATCTTCAAGTGGCGTGAGATCCTGATCCGCCGCCAGCACCAAAACAGGCAACTCAAGCTGGTCGATGCGGTCTGCTACGCTCCAGCCCGCTAGCGCCTGTACCGCTTTGATGTAGCTGTCCTGATCATTACCTTCGTGACGCTTTATCATGCGCTTGCGTAAATCGGCCTGATGATCTTCGGGAAACAGTCTCTTGGCCACAAAGCGGGCCATGCGCTTCATTCCAACAACCTTTGCCATAGCAATGCGATACAGCACCATCATGTGTTTGTACCATTCGTCCAGTTCGAAACTGGGCTGGCTGTTAATGATGGTCAAGGAGCGTAAACGGGCCTGCTGGTCAACGGCGGTTTGGTACGAAATCGCCCCGCCCATGGAAAAACCCAACAGGTGGAAGGTATCGAAGCCGACGTAATCAGCCATCGCTAACAGGTCCTCCGACCATGTTTTGACCGAATGCGACGGATGGCCTTTTTCCGAATCGCCAAAGCCGCGCATGCTTGGAGCTACAACACGAAAATGTTGCGACAACAGGCTAATTTGATCGTCCCAGTCGCGATGACTGGAACCGAGCCCGTGGACTAACATCAACGGCTCACCTGTGCCCGCATCGGCATAGTCGATCATTACTCCGTTCACTTCTATCGCAGGCATACGTTTAGTCCTGTTTCAGACACTCTGCAAACCGTACCCCAGCAAAGATTTGCTCACCAGTATTCATCTCACATTTGGGACATGTAATTGCACGTTCGCCCCCCCCCAGGGGCCACTGCGAGCCCGCGCAGCGGACGTGGCAATCTCCGCCCATTTACTTCGACACAAAACAACAGACCATGAGGTTCAATATGGCTATGTTTTCAGCACGGCTCATGCAGCTTGCGACTGCACTGTTGGGTCTCCCCGTGCTCCAATGCATCGGTAATCGATGGCTTTTGCTATCATGACCACCATGAGAATCAAATTACCGGTTATTCAGTGTCACGTGTAGCAATTGCTTCCAGCACTCAGCTTTCAGCTGATGCGGGAGCCACCATTGCCCGGGAAGGCGGGAACGCGGTAGACGCAGCCATTGCGGCGTCACTCGTGGCCATTTCCACAGAGCCCGGCATTTGCTCCCCAGGCTGCGGTGGCTTTATCACCATCTGGCCTGCCGCAGGTGACCCAGTCACGTTCGACGGTAACATCGAAATGCCAGGCCGAAACCTGGCGCCAGAACGACTAGGCGGAGGTGCCTGGGAAGTGAACATGGAGTACGGCGGTGGCATATCAACCTACGTAGGCCACGGATCGGTAGGCACCCCGGGAGGGCTTGCCGCTTACGATCGCGCCTGGTCCGACTACGGCAAAATTCCCTGGCGCGAACTGTTTGGCCCGGCTATCAAGAGCACAAAGGAAGGCTTTCCCCTCTCACCGGCATCCCACAATTACCTGAGGCACGCACACGACTGTGTTTACGGCTGGCTGTCCGAAAGTCACGCACCGCTACATCATGGCAGTACACTCAAAAATGTAGGCGACCTGATTAAAGTAGAACACCTCTCCGAGAGCCTGGACGCCATCGCGCAGCAGGGCGTGGACAGCTTTTATCGCGGTGACCTCGCCAAGCTCATTGCCACCGACTTTGAAACGAACGAAGGCGTCATGACCGCCACTGATCTGGCTGAGTACGAAGTCATCAAACGCAAACCTCTTGCGTTTAGTCAGAGCGGCTGGACCCTGGCTACCAATCCGGCACCGGCGGTGGGAGGTGTGAGTCTTGTCGCGATGTTGGAGCTTCTGAGCCACCCTGATCATGCGCAAGTCGCCCAGTCGGATGCAGCCGGCTGGAGCCAGCAAACAACAGTTCTCATTGCCGACATTCAGCATCGGGTTCTGATGCACCGCTTGCACCATCTGGACTACAGTCATTCGCTTGACGAAGATACTCAAGCGCTACTTGAGCTGGCCCGCACGGGTTCCGTGCCGCTCTCCAAACCGTCAGCCTCGACTGTCCACACCTCAGCGGTCGACAGCAACGGACTCGCCTGTGCCATCACCATGTCATCAGGCTACGGAGCGGGCGTTATGCCGCCCGGCACCGGCATCTGGATGAACAACTGCCTTGGCGAAATAGAACTCAATCGCAAAGGGCTTAATGCAGGCCCGCCGGGAATGCGGCTGGCGTCAAACATGGCGCCAACGACAGGACGTCACGTCGACGGTCGCGTGCTGGCCATTGGCTCACCGGGCGCCGACCGTATCACCAGCGCCTTGCTCTGTACTCTGAACAATTTTATGCGTGATGAATTGCCGCTTGATGAAGCCATTGCCCGACCCCGACTACATCTCGAGATAAACGACGGCGATCCGCGAGTTGCGTACGAACGCGGCCTCGACGTCACCGGAGTGCTGTTACCCGTGCGCGAATTTGCCGAGCCATCCATGTTTTTCGGCGGTGTCGGTGCAACGTTATTTACACCCGGCAACGAACTGGTCGCCGCCGCTGACCCTCGTCGCAGTGGTGGTCATTGCGTGGTGTAAATAACGTGCATATTTTAAAATGGACGGCTTTGGTTCTGGCCACCGCTTGCGTTACAGGGCTCGGTTACGACGCTGTAACCATGCCAAGATACGAAGGACCGGCTACCGAACGCTTTAACGGTAAAACGTTTGTTTCGAAAAGCTATGAGAAAAAGAAAGCGTCTGACATTCTCAAGTGGAGCTTCAACCGCAATCACGGTCCGTGGGAAAAAAGAGCGACACGACAAGTAACCGAACTGGCAAGCCTTCAGCCGAACTCGCTGAGTGTAACGATGATCAATCATTCCACTCTTCTTATTCAGGTTGGTGGTCTTAACATCCTTACCGACCCGACCTGGTCGGAGTCCACCGGACCCTTCGGTCGTGTTGGTCCATCACGCTATCGCAAGCCCGGCATACCCTTTGAACGGCTCCCGGACATTGACGCCGTTTTTGTCAGTCACGCTCACTACGATCACATGGACCTGCCTACGCTCAAGCGCTTGCGGGAAAAGCACAAGCCAATGTTTATTGTCGGACTCGGCAACGCCGATAACCTGGGCAAAGTCGGCATTGATCGTCAACACATTGTCGAGCGGGACTGGTGGCAGCCTGTGGCGTTAAACGATTCCATTACGTTAACCATGGCGCCCGCGCAGCATTGGTCCAAACGCAGCGTGCTCGACACCAACCGCACTCTCTGGGGCAGCTTTGTGCTGAGCGAAAACGACCAGGCACTGCTGTTCTTCGCCGGTGATACCGGCTACTCAACGCACTTTAATGACATTCGTTCACGGTTAGGCGACGTCACTGTTGCGTTAATGCCTATCGGCGCTTACCTGCCACGCTGGTTCATGCAGGACAACCACATGTCTCCGGCCGAAGCCGTCAAAGCGTCTATAGATTTAGGCAGCGATGTTATTATCCCAATGCACTTTGGCACCTTTGCGCTGGGTGATGACGGCCAGGACGAACCCCTGGTAGATTTACTGGCCGCCTACAAACCGAACGGCGAAAACACGTTGCCCGCGACCGCGAAGTGGCCGAAGCTGCGCGTACTGGACAACGGCCAAACGACATTGATTAAACTGTGAGAGAAACAACCATGCTCGATAAAGCCCTACCCGACAATCCGATGCCCATGTTTTCAACGTGGCTCGACGAATCATGGACTTCAGCCGATACACCCAATCCGAACGGCATGGCGATTACCAGCGCCACAGTTAAAGACGGCGTCGCGTATCCCTCTACCCGTGTTGTGCTGCTCAAAGACGCTAACTTCGATTCAGGCTTTGTGGTTTTCTACACCAACTACCAGTCGCGCAAAGGTCGCGAGCTGTTAGGCAACTCGCGAGCGAGCGCGTTGATTCACTGGGACAAACTTGGACGTCAGGTACGCCTCGAAGGCGTCATCGTAAAGTCGCCCGAAGAAGAAAGTGATACGTACTTCGCAACCCGGCATCGTTCGTCGCGCATTGGCGCGTGGACCAGCGCACAGAGCGAGCCCGTCGACTCACGCGAGACTCTGCTTGCCAATTTGCACGCCACCGAAAAGCGCTTTGAAGATCAGGAGGTACCACGCCCTCCACACTGGGGCGGACTACGCTTGTGGATTGACCGTATTGAACTGTGGTGCGACGGCGAATTCAGACTGCACGACCGTGCTATTTGGCAACGCAATCTGGACGACAGCACCACACCCACCTCCGGCGATGCGTGGCGCGTCACCCGCCTTCAGCCTTAGTCAACGAGGGCCTCACTTTTATACCTGCGGTCTGCAAATCAGCCGCAATAACAACGACGGAAAGAGTACGTTGGAACAAGAACCTTACACAATCACTTGCCCTTTCTGCTGGGAATCTCTCGATATACTCCTTGACCCGTCTGTCGAGCAGCAGAGCTACACTGAAGACTGTCAGGTATGCTGTCACCCAATTGCACTGAAAGTATCAGTCTCCATGACCGGCGACATGCACGTCGAGGTTGAGCGCGAGTAGTGGCGAAGAAGAACGGCATTGCCCGCATCAGGCAGTTTATTCTTTTGTGCATATTAATCATGGTAGCCATGTCAACGTGGCTGGCTCGCGAACGCTCTACTGACTGGAACAACACGCTATGGGTAGCCGTCTTCCCCATCAACGGCGACCAGTCAGACTCCGCGGCCAAGTACATTGACGCACTTGACGTTGATGACTTCAGGCCTGTCGAAGATTTTTTTCAGACAGAACTGAACCGGTACGGTGTCACGTTGGATGAACCCATTCACATTGACCTGCGCAGTGAACTGGACGAACGACCGCCAGCGCCTCCAACCGCTGGCTCCGTACTAAGCGTCATTCGCTGGAGCTTGGTTATGCGTTACTGGACGTGGCGAGTAGAGCGGGAAGAAAAGGGCCGCGTGACCCCGGATATTAAGATTTTTATGGTCTATTTTGACCCGGAAACCCACGACAGATTGCCGCATTCAGTCGGCGTTCAAAAAGGCTTGTTTGGGGTCGTAAACGCATTTGCATCGGTACGCCAACGCGGCAGTAACCTGGTCGTCCTGTCTCACGAACTGTTGCATACGGTTGGTGCCACCGATAAATATGATCTGGCAACCGGCTTGCCACGCCACCCCGAGGGCTACGCGAATCCCAACGCAGAACCACTCTATCCTCAGAGCAAAGCTGAAATTATGGGAGGCCGAACACCGCTCAGCCCGACGCGCGCTGAAATACCTCCCAGTCTGCAATATACGGTCATCGGTCCGCAGACGGCCACCGAGATACGCTGGATTCCCGAGGAAAACCAAGTACCCGTACTTTGCGGGCT
>JBGCFV010000075.1:0-10362 GCA_045107075.1 Gammaproteobacteria bacterium | reverse complement strand
CTGAATCGGAAGCACGCGCGTATATACGGGCTCTTAATAGGGAGCGACCCCTGGCCCCTGATGTGTTCGTGCCCCTTCACGCCTCTACGAGCTCACGACTTATATCAGTCAGTGCAATGATCAGGTTCCGTGAAGGCTGTTAGATTCAGTACTCGTCTTTCCTTGGCAGGTTACTTGTTCAGATTAATCGGTAAGCGCTGTCTGTTGGTATTCGGTGTTGTGCCTCAACATCGACCATGCGGTTCGGATGTTCTTGTTGGCTAACGCTACCGCAGCTCGGCCGGGTCCGCGACGTTCAATGAGTTCTTTTAGCCAGCGCTCTTTAGTGTTCCTGGGTGGACGTTTTCTCAAGGCGTTGACCGCTGCCCGCGAGCCTACGATCAAAGAGGATCGTACCCGCTGGTCACCTTTGTACTTACCTATTCCACCCAGATTTACCTTACCCCCGCTACTGTGCTGCTTGGGCGTCACGCCCACGCAGGCGGCCGCCTCCCGACCGTTTTTGAAATGCTGACCATTGCCGATGCGGATGTACAAGCTAATGGCATTCTTGTTACCGACGCCTTCCAGCTGCGCCAACCGTCGACACGGCTCAAGTTCGCGCACCCGCTGGGCCAACAGCTGTTCAGCTTGCGCCAGCTGCTCCGCCAGAAACTGCCACTGCTGCCACACCAATGACAGACTTTGGCGCATGGCATCGGGCAGTCCGTTTTCACCGTCTTCCAGCAGCCAGGGCAGTTCACGCCGCAATGCGGCAATGCCTTTGGGAATGATCAGGCCAAACTCGCCGACCAGAGCACGCAGCAGGTTACCGGTAGCCGTTAAGTGATCGGATAGATGCTCCTGAACGCGCTTGTCGCACTGAAGGCTCTGCTGCTCGAGCGTCTTAACCGCGACGGTCTTAAGCTGTGCTTGTTGAGAGGCAATGCCAATAGCCAGCGCATCTTTACCGTCCGTCTTGTGGCCCTGCCGGTAGGGCGTGACTTGTTTGGGTGGGATCATGGATACCTGGTGACCAAAGGACTGAGCCATACGCCCCCAATGATGGCTGCTGGCACAGGCCTCAAAAGCGACTAGAGCGGGCGGTTGCTTGGCTAGAAACGTGACCAGCGCTTTGCGGCGCATGCTCTTGTTGGATAACACCTTCATGCGACGATCAAACACGCAGACTTGAAACTCAGATTTTGCCAAGTCGATAGAAATTACTTTATGCTGGTTCATGTGTGGACTCCGTTTTATGTGTGGTAACTAAAACTATCTCCCCTTTCGGGGGGAGGAGTCCACACATCGAGCGCGAAGCGCGTGGCAATCTCGTAACGCAGCCACAACCGGTCTCAGTCATTCACCCTCGAAGAAACCGGACAGAGATTGCCACATCCGCTACGCGGATTCGCAATGACGGAGGTGGAGAACCGGCAACACGTTCTCCGATAGCTGGCTTAACTCATATGGTAAAAACCTATTTTATTGCCGTCCAAGTCACGCACATAGCCGCCGTAGAAAAAGGAAGTACGCTGACCGGGAGCGCCTTCACAGGTCGCACCTAGTTCAATGGCTTTATTATAAAGCGCGACTGCACCTTCGATAGAGCCGCCGGGTATCGCAATCATTTGTCCGTTACCGCAGCTTTGTTCGCCTTTATCAACTGGAATGCATATCGCGAGCATAGCGCCACCGGCATCTGTACCGTAGAACTTGATTCTATCCAGGCCCATCATTAGTTTTCCGCCTACGAGCTCGAGCAGCGAATCGTAGAAAGCCATGGCTTTGGTTAGATCTTTTGTGCCAATCGTTGTATATCCCAGCATGTGAATTCCTCTTGATTTGAACGTAAAAGGTAGAATCCGGGGTCGTTAAAACCGATCAGACCCAAGCGAAGAGCATTCTAACCTGTCCCACTAAAGAGTGTGTAACAAAGACCACTATTCATGACCGATTAAAAAAAACAACACCGACCTGCAACAATTCAGTAAATAGCATAGGCTATTGGCAATAGATCGTACGCCTGCATGTACTGAACTCGATGCGTGCGAAAACTCAACGGGGAAAACAACCAAGGATTTAGCAGCATCATGGCAAAACACATGACTCCCGACGACATCAATACCGTCTTTGAATCCTGGTGTGAGGCGCACAGTAAACCTGCCTGGTTGCCGTCAACATCCGACACGCAAGAAAGCACTTCGTTTTTCGGCGGCTCGCCTGAATTTTCGTCGTCTAGTGAATGGCCCTGTTGCGACGGATGTAAAAAGCCCATGCTGTTCTTCATGCAGCTCGACCTTTCGACGCTGCCTGCAGAGTATTCTGAAGCGACAGGAACCGGTTTCGTGCAGCTGTATCACTGCGACAGTGGCGACGGCATGTGCGAAAGCTATCTACCGTTTGCCAAGGCTAATGAGGTACGGTTTTTTAACCATGGCGTTAATATTACGACGCCAGTCGAGTTAGAAACTTTACGGAAGAAATCGATTGTGTCCTGGTCACAGCATACAGAGACCCCGCATCCGGAAGAACACGAAACATATGGTATTTCGTATGACTATGATTTTGCCCAGCGGCTTGTCACCATCAAATGCAAAGACCCAGCACTTGTAATTGAAGATCTCGACATCGATATCGAAGTGGCCGAAATAATCTCAACCTCGCAGCCCGGTGACAAGCTGGGTGGATGGTCTTACTGGGTGCAGAGCGCTGAATATCCAAAATGCCCGAAATGCCAGTCACTAATGGACGTTGTTATGCAAATTGATTCTGAGATAAATCTCGACTACATGTTTGGCGACTCAGGCGTCGGACACATATCGCGGTGCAAGCAGCACCCTGACATTTTCGGTTTTGGCTGGGCCTGCTGTTAGGTTCTCGCCTCTAACGGTTCCGGAAAACACCAGAGATTTAAATGCCTAAAGTCCAAACCTACAACTTACCTGAGGAAGCACTGCTCAATCGCTACGCCAAAAGTGGTGCCTATACGGACTGCTATTGTGTGGAGCTGCCTTTCTATGTCTCTCACGAACAATATGTCTTAGCGTTCTATTCAACGGGTCTATTTAAACTCGAAAGGCTTGTGTTGAAACTTGCATTGAAGGGACCATCAACTGACGAACAGGCCTCTGCTCTCGCGTTGGGGAATACCGACGAATACGCGGCGTGGACTGTTGAAGATCGCTGTCGTAACCAGTTGCTCTTGTGTGACATACATAAAAGAACAAGGTCGTGGCTAATGACCGAAGCCATTGAGGGTTCGGAGACTCAGGATACAAGACTGTTTTTCGGGTCTGCAGTAGTTCCAGTGCGGAGCAGGAGGACTGGGAAAGAGAGTCTTGGCTTTGTGTTCAAGGCGCTTCTTGGCGTGCACCGTTTGTATTCTGTGGCCCTGCTTTCATCGGCTGCGCGAAAACTGATCAAGCAGCAGGCATAGCGTAAAGTCCAAGTCACTCTAAGCCTGTAATCTATGGCTGCCGGTAGGCGCGGCTTCCAGCCGCGATGAAATACGCGAAACTGTTAAATACTGGAACGGTTTTTCGCTGCAAGATGCCGCTCCTACAAAGCCGCATTCTACTTGTTCTGAACTGAGCTTCGAATTACTCGTGTGGTAAATTGGATTGGGTATTACCTGATGTCAGTTCACACCACCGAATTACCAACCCTTTACTGTTTTTTTGATAAGGTATAACGACTGCCTCATACAGGCAGATTGGCTCACAGCCAGAGAACAAACTCGGACCTGCTTTTGCAGCCACCGGGACGTCGTTGTCAAGGAGAAAAGAATGAATTCTCAACTATCGAGATCCGCGTCAGGCGCTTTACGTTGGGTATTACCAGTGCTTCTGTGTTTACCGGCGCTTACGGTCACAGCCGAACGAATAGAAATGTTCGAGGGGTCGACGGGCTCGGCTTGTGGCGACAGCCTCCTGTCTCCAGGCGAGCAATGTGATGACGGCAACGAAAGTGACGGAGACGGCTGTTCGGCAACGTGTTTGGTGGAACAACCAAACTGGGTGTGTACCGATCCGGGCATGACGACACAAGATGCAATAAACGGGCTTATGGCCGACGCCATTCAACAAGGCGGCTTTGAAGACGCACGAGGTCGACCGACGACAACCTGGTCGGAGGTTGCCTTGAATAGTGGCGACCCCCTGCTCTCAATATGTTCCGAAATTCTGTGCCCCGACATGGGTGATAATGTAGCCGCCGACGGCGTGTTTGCCGCCGTATTCAGATCAATTCCGAATCTGCCTTTTTCTACAGATAGAAGCATTCGTCAAGAGTTGATAATACCCTTGGAAGCTTCCACGCTAACCTTCGATTTATCAGTTGCAAGCTGCGACTCGCCGACTGACCGAATAAACATATCGATAGACGGAGACTCAATATTCTTACTGTTGTGTGACACATTAACAGACGGCTTTGAAACGCAGACTTTAGACATTTCCGCCTTTGCAGATGGCCAGGTTCATGACTTGCGAATCAACCCCATTCTTAGCGCTGCCAGTGACTTGGGCACACTCATTGTTATCGACAACGTTAGTATTCCACTACCCTTTGCAGCTACGCCACGCCCAAGCGAGTGCCAAACGCTCAACACCGCCTGTGGGCCCGTCGAAACCTTCGACGAAGGTATTCCGGCACCCTGGACACTAATTACTTTAAGCGCTAACCCAACTGAAGGCTGGGGCACTACCCTCGACGATTTATGCTTAAGTCGCAATGCGGCAGGCCTTCCCGCCATGACGAATCAGAACCTGGGTACCAATTTAACCACCGGTGCAAACGGGGCCCTGTGCGCCGACAGTGACGCCAGCGGCCAGAACGCCGATGATCTGGTCGCAGGTTCAGCAACTGAAATGGATACTTATATTTGTTCACCAGCGCAGGATTTATCCACTATCACCGGACCTGAGTACACCTTTAACACCTACTATCAGTCGAAAGACTCGTTTGACGACAATGACTTTCTACGCGTACTCGTCGGCACCGTCGCACCCGATGCTCAGTCGGTTGGCAACTATTCCGTAGCGTATGAAGTACAAGACCACGAAGACAACGACCTGCTGCTCACCGGCGCTCAGGAAATTTCGGTGAACCTGGAAGGTTCGGCGCTTGAAGGGGCTGCAGAGGGCTATGTCTGTTTCCACTACCGGGGTACGTTTGCGTGGTTCGCGCAAGTCGACAACACCGCTCTTAGAGGAGAGGACTGTTTCACGCCCCCGGCCGATACCGACGGCGACGGTGTTTTTGACAGCACCGACAACTGCACGCTGATTCCCAATGCATCACAAATTGACACCAACAATGATGGCATCGGAAACATGTGCGATCCTGATATCAATAGCGACTGTATTATTGCTTTCATCGACATTGCTTCGTATCCGCCCAAGTTTAATTCGGCCGTTGGAGACCCACAGTATGACGAAAATTTCGATATCAATAGTGACGGAATAATTAACTTTGTGGACTACTTAACGTTTATACAATTTTTCGGTCAATCGCCCGGCCCCTCCGCTAATCCGTGTGTGCCAGGCCTTGGTACGTAGGGTGATAATGTTCTGAAAACGGCTAGCGCTTCACGGACAACTGACGTTAGCGCTCGGCCCAGGTGATGCCAGAAAACTGGAGGTCATCACAAAATAGTCGATGAAGTTAACCGTTCCGTCTACGTTGAAATCAGCGTCAGCGTCGTCGCTGAAGAACAAGTCCTGAATCTGAACGACATCAAGAAAGTTAATCACGCAGTCATTGTTTATATCGGCGTCGCACTGGTTACCGTAGCCGTCACCGTTGGTATCGGTTTGACCCGGATTTTCGACGTCAATGCAATTGTCCAAGTCATCACTAACACCGTCCCCGTCGGAATCAACGACTAACAGCGACAGCGTAACATCGGGTAAGAACGTAGTCTGGCCAGCCACAGCGACAACGCCTTCCACCGTTTCACTTTGATACCCGGGATAAGAAAACCCGATGTCGTACGTGCCCGGCGGCACACTTCTCAACGTATAGGAGCCAGAAGCGCCGGTAAAGTCAGGTGCGACGGACCCCGGTCCTTCAGGTTGCACAAAAATAGTGCTGTGAATCGCCTGCCCTTCAAGAAACCCTCGGCCACGCAAATTCGCCACATCGGCAGAGTCATCAACCACAACGCCTGCGTGGTACACAGAGGGCGATTCGTTACCGCTGCTATCTGTGTATTTCACGAAGACAGTTGCTACGCCGCTATCCGGGTCGGCTTCCAAAAGCCAAGGCAGAGAACGTTCAAAAGGCTGTTCAACGGCGCCGTCAAACGAGGCGTCGTTTGAGATAGTCATGGCGACCGTATCACTTGAGGCAACGAGCGACAGGGTAGCGTTCAGCTGCGTAACCGATTGCGCCCCGCCGTTAATGCGCACGCTACCGATTGGCGGAATCGGATCCGCGTTCGGCGTGCCGCTAAACACATGGCTTGGCGCACCCTCGTTGCCGTTAACGTCGAGCGGTTGTACTTTGTAGTAGTACATCACACCGTTGACCAGACCGGTATCGAGGTAAAGACCGCCGAAATCAGCTGCCAGAAACTCAACCACTTCCAGAAACGGGCCGCTCTCACTCAAGCTACGCAGAAGGCGAATAGTCTCGTAGCTGGAATGAAACTGATGTCGAATCAAATTTGCGCCAGATTGAACGTCACCCGGAAGCGGAAACGGCAAGTGCTCGTAACGCCAGTTGATCACTTCTGCATCAATCAGGCGAGGCACCAGGTCATCTGCCGGGTCGAACCGGAAGCCCCCGCGTGTAATTTCTGATACATCGGATTCACCACCACGATCGGTATCTGGATGACAAGGATCAAGCCCGGTCAAATACGAGGCGCGGTTACCAATAGTGTCTCCATCAAAGTCTCCGAAACCATCCGGTACGTTTTTATCGAGACACTCATGCAGGTCTTCGTATCGATCCGGCATGGTGTCGCCGTCGGTATCTGAAGGTGGAATACTGGTTAGCTCGTCAGTTTCAAAAATTTGAAATGACAGAGTTTTATAGCGAGCAAAACTCTCCCCTGCGTTATCGGTTCCGGTAGCAACTACCTCCACGTTGTAGCTTCCAGGCGAACCAGTCCCCGGAACGTCCTCCAAATCATTCAAACTAAATGCTGTCGTTCGCGTGTAGTCGTTGCCGTAAACACCGTCGTTTGGTAACTCGTCGTTATGCAAGCCGTCGTCCAGAAGCGGCACACTGTTTACGAAACCAAGCGGGTGACGAACAGTAGCGACAATCTCTACGTCACGACCCTTTATGACACCCGCATCATCGAACAGAGACGCTGACAATTTCTGGGGAAGCCCTCGCAAAAATTTGGCACCTGACAGAATATTAACAAACGGATCGGGGACCTGACTTGTAGTAAGCGAGAGTTTCGCACCTTGCCGGTCTTCACCGGAAACCACAGCCAGATACGCCGGATCACCCTCCGCCGCCTCAAGTCGTAGAATCCATTCACCCGCCGTTAGCTCACGAAGATAGACAATAAAGTGCGTATCTGATTTACGTATTAGAGCGTCGGAGTCACCCTCTTCCACAATCGATCCATCCGGTCGTTCCACGACAACTTCTATCTCGTCACTGGCTTTTTCCCATTGCACGATAAACCGGGCGTCAACGATACCGTCGCCCAAGACTTTCACAGTGTGCTGCACGGAGGAACCGTTCGAAAGCTCGTCGCTCGTTTCAAATATTCGTTGGTGATTTCTTAAGCGCTCATTTGCAGCGATATAAACATTGGCTAGACGATTAGCCAATCTGCCGCCACCGCCACTTTCCTGTGCTCCGTTTGTAGTCTGGTCGCTACCCACATCCACATAGTAATATTCGCCGCCGGTCTCTTGGGCTATCTCTTGCATAAGCACCTGATCACTGTCTTCACCCAGAGCAATAGCGCTGACCCTAATGCCGGCGTTCTTAATCGTACTCTCGACGTTCACCCAAAACTGCGACTCATTTTCCTGCCCGTCGCTTAAGAGCACAATCCAGTCTTCACCAAGAACACTGCCCTGAGTCGCCAGTTCATTTGCCGCCAAATCGAGACCGTCACCAATTGAGGTAGTACCGTTTTCTGAAATCAGGTCAATCTGTTCAATCACGTCGTTCAACTGGCCTTCCGTTGCGAGTGCTAGCTGAGCGTTTACGGTAGCGTCGTCATTAAAACTAACCACGCCAATTTGATCAGACCCAAGTGCCAAATTTGCAAAAAGACCTGCCGCGTTTTTGGTGGCGATTATTTTTGGTGCGTCTTCGGGCAACGCCATGCTGCCAGACCGGTCGATAACAAGCACCTGATCAAACACCTGCTCCTCATAACTGACCGCATCAGTTTGTGTGTCGATGTAGCTTGAGGCCAAAACAACGTGCAGGTCATACGTACTCTGGTCAGGTTTTTCGGGTGGCTGTACGGTCAACCAATATTCGCCTAGAACGTAGCTCCCACCTAACACTTCAGCTCTGTTTGGTTCGCTTAGATTACTACCAACAAACACCTCAAAATCTTCAGCTTGCAGCCCTAGAACCGAGCTTTCAGAGAGAGACGACGGACCTGACACCGACAGTCGAACTTGTAACGGACGCGGCAGATCGTTAGGCCCTACTCTGGCAACATAGGTGTCATTGGGCCGAAGAATTTCCATGTTTCCCGGCGCACAATCGAACACGAAATTGAAAGCGTCCTGCTCGTCTCCTCCCGTTGCCGCGACGACGAGTTTCTCGTACGGCGAGCCAACCAGACTGGGACGCTGTATGTACGCAACCGAAAAGTCGTTACCCCCACCCCGGGTAATTCTCTCAACCTTGTCCGTCTCCGAAATTAACAGCGCGCCGAAGCGTACGTCGTCAACGTCTCCTGCCCGAAAACCAAAAACGTAACCCGGCGCACAAGCGGTTGGAATATCGGCTTCGAAATAGCTCGACCCCCATCTGGCAACGGCAAAGACTACTCCGCTTTCTCCCTGGGCTGACCCCGTCCAAGCTCGTTTGACAGCCGAATAAGTGACGTCTGGCGCGTCCTCGTCGATGTAACGATATTTGTCGCCATCTGGCAGGCCGCTTGTATCAAACTCTTTGGCAATGTTTGCAATAGTGAAATCCTGATACCACTCTTTGAGCGACGTATCAGGACTAAAGGTCTGAATGGTTGAAGTAATGATTCCGGGTACGTCCGGATTATCTCTATCGTCTTCAACCAGATCCCACAGGGTTTTAATAAAGTCTACGCCAAGCTGTGGCTCGGTAGGGGTTGTTCCGTACTGCTCTGCCAGATGCTTCCAGGCCAATGCTCCTCTGTAAGAGGCTCGCCAGAATTCGGTATTGGGTTCATCCAGAAAGCGGGCAATTTCCCGGGTAAAGGCCGTATTGGAAGAATCGTCAATGTCCGTATAGACCTGGTCTTCCATCATGCGAGCCGTGCCCTCAAACAAAAGCTTTCCCCAGGCCCCGTAAGACGCTTCGGAAGCAAACTGCACGTGATGAAACAGTTCATGACCTGTAACTCGCCTTATGTCGATTTCAGCTGAGCTGCAATACCCTGTTGCCGGCATGTTAATTCGAGTGAGTGTAGCTTGACCGTTATCGCAGTCAGAGCTGTCATGGGCGCCGCCTGGCGCACAGTCAAATACAAGTAGCTCGTCGTCTTGTCCGTTAAAATCAGGAGCTCGAAAGCCCAGGTTGATAAACCCCTCATGGTAACCATTGGGTATTCCTGGAACCGACAGCGCCGGTGCCTCGAGAGCAAAAGCCATGTTCCTCGCTTGAGCTGTCGGAAAGTAATTGCGATCCGAGCCGTCGGGAGGCTCGGGTAACGTACAGTCGTAAGGATTGTCATTAGTGTAGAACACGTCGTAACTGTAAAGAGCCGTGCTGACACGATCGTTCAGCTCATCATCGTGATCAGCCATGGCTGATACGGCGAGTACACAAGCGGCGAGTATGCCGAGGCCAGATATTGGTTTCACAATGAGATCTCCCAAGCGTTACAAAATCGATTCAGCACGAATAAAACCGCACCGTAAGAAACTGGACCCGAAATGCTACACACACTTTCTTGACGAGTTTTTAGTGTGCCGGAAAGGCTTCAGGAAGTCCTGATCATGGTTGTCCGCTCATAATTTAAAGCGACATGAGCTCATTGATTCCATCACCTTGGACTTGGAATAAGGCACCGGTACATCTGCGTCTGGCCTCTGTTAAACGCTCAGGCAATCGGGATAGGGGTGGACAGGCTATCTGTCCAACCCCTCCCACACCACCTAGCATGCGGGTCCGCACTAGGCGGTTCGAGAAGTTGAGGATCATGAGAGACGAGGTATGCCAAGGCGATCAAAGAACTTAATCGGCATA
>JBGCFV010000074.1:0-32320 GCA_045107075.1 Gammaproteobacteria bacterium | reverse complement strand
GTCCACTTCTTGGATGCATCTGTAATCGCTAAATAAATTACTTTCGTCGCCGCGGCATAGGTTGAGAACAGCTTGCGTTTCTTTATCGCTTTACGGATCACGCTGTTCAAAGACGCAATCGCATTAGTCGTGTAAATTGATCTGCGTATTTCAGGTGGGTAGCGGAACAAGGGGGAGTGTTAGAAATTCTGTGTCAATCCACTAAACTGAAGGTTAGAGGATTGAACTATGACCGAGAAATTCGATTTTGAAAAGGCTTTGAAGGCACTGCAATCGGGCAAGCCGATGAGCGGTAAAGACGGCGTTTTAACGCCGCTAGTCAAGCAGTTAACTGAAGCAGCACTCGAGGCTGAACTGGATTCCCACTTGGCGGACGAGGTTAGAAGTAACCGCCGCAACGGCAAATCCAAAAAGAAAGTGAAGAGTACCAACGGCGAGTTTGAGCTTGAGACGCCGCGTGATCGTGCCGGCACCTTCGAACCGAAGCTGGTTAAAAAGCATCAGCGCACGGTCTCTGATGAGATCGAGAGCAAGATCTTGTCGATGTACGGCATCGGCACCAGCTACGCCGATATCGCCAGTCAGGTTGAAGAGATGTACGGCATTAGCGTGTCTAAAGCGACCATCAGCGCGATTACCGACAAGCTCGTTGATGAGGTGAAAACCTGGCAAGCCAGACCGTTGGATCAGGTGTATCCGTTTGTCGGGCTGGACGCGATCCACTACAAAATCCGTGACAAAGGGCGCTACCAAGGCAAGGCGGTATACACCGTTCTGGCCGTGAATATGGACGGCAAAAAGGAGGTGCTCGGGCTGTATGTCTCGGAGAGTGAGGGTGCCAACTTCTGGCTGTCCGTTTTGACTGATCTGCAGAATCGCGGTGTCGACGATATCTTGATCGCCTAACCGGCTTCCCGGAAGCCATCGCGTCGATCTATCCAAACACGGAAGTGCAGCTGTGCATCGTGCATCAAATCCGCAACTCGCTGCGCTATGTGGCGTCGAAAAATCACAAGGCGTTCATGGTCGATCTCAAGCGTGTTTGCCGGGCTGCGTCGCTGGGAGAAGCAGAGTCTGCGCTGGACGAGCTCGAGGCTGCCTGGGGCGACAAATACCCGATCGTGATCAAGTCTTGGCGAAGCAAGTGGGAGAACTTGTCGGCGTACTTCAAGTACCCGGCTGACATACGTCGAATTATTTACACCACAAACTCCATCGAAGCTGTGCATAGCCAGTTTAGAAAACTCACCAAAACGAAGGGCGGCTTCCCTAAAGACAACAGCTTGCTTAGGTTGCTTTATATGGGCGTGATCAATGCGAGCAAGAAGTGGACGATGCCGATCCAGAACTGGAGCTTGACGCTGTCACAAATGTCGATCTTCTTCGAAGGCCGGCTTGATCATGTCATGGATATCTGATGTGATGAACTCGCAATACTTACATTGACACAGACATCTGAACAGTCCCGAAAAATGCGTTAACTCTTTGTCTTGTTAGTATTAGCTAAGGATATGCCTGTCCATAGTGTTGTTATAGTGTTGTTGCTCTCTAAGGATGTGCCTGTCCATAGCGTTTCTGACAGCGCCTGTCCATAGCGTTCATTCTCCTTAGTTCGCCTTCCATCGGTGCCTTAAAATCCGATGTTGCCTACATTTGGGCCGACGGCCCGGGCGGTCCGAAAAAGAACGCGCGCATAATGGTCAGATCGAGAAAGTTAACGACGCCGTCATTGTTGAAATCGGCACCGGCATCTGTGGTGAAAAAACGCTCACTAAACTGTGCCAAATCAACAAAGTTAACGATGCCGTCATTGTTGAGATCTGGATCGCACACATTACCAAATCCATCATCGTCGGTGTCGGTCTGCTCGGGATTGCCAAGCTCGGTGCAGTTGTCGACACCATCGTCGATACCGTCACCGTCGGCATCGTTCACTACCCGCTCAAACGCTCCAAGGTCATTGCGCGGTCCCGGCATAGCCACTACGCCGCGCTGGTCCGTAAGCGCGGTAAGATCGACACCCGCGAGCACCAGAGACTCCTGAGCCAGAGCCGACACGACATTAATGGCGTCCAGCGCACGCACCGAATCACCACGATCGGGCAAAGGATTGGACACTCCATCCACCACCAAATTACCCAACGCGTAGGTCGAAGTAGGCCCGCCGTTTTCAGCCAATTGTTCCAGCGCAAGCACCGCAGGATACAGATCGGCGTCAACCTCAATGTTCCCTCCGCCATCCCCAAGCAACACACCATCCTGATCGACGAAGACAACCCCCGATGGATCTTCGATCACCGAATTGAACGCGTTCACGCCACCGCGAATGTCGTTGCCAACTCCAGCCACCGCACGATTGTTCAGAAACACACTGTTAATGATGTTAATGGGCGAGATCGGATCATCGGACTGTTTGATGGCGCCACCAAAACCGTTCGAAATAAAGGGTTCGGTGACTTCATTGTCCACGAAAGTGGTGTGGATCAAACTGATTTCGCCCGTCGTGTTAACCAACGCGCCACCGTCTGCGCTCTGCCCGCGGGCCGCATTTCCACTGAATGTGGAATTGAGCACCAACAGTGGCGAGCTGTTGTTTTTGATTGCGCCGGCTTGAGAACCAAAACCGAGCACTTCATTGCCCACCAACAGCGACTCGGCAATCGCGAGCTCGGCATTGCTGACGATAGCGCCACCATCGACGGACTGACCAATGGTCCGGTTATCGCGCAACTCGGAGCGGACAATTGTCATGCTATTGACTTGAGAAAAACCGGAATACGAGGTTCCATTCAAGATTGCACCGCCGCCATTAAAACCGGTGATCAACGCGTCGGCCTGGTTGGCAACAAACTCGCTGTCGATAATAGCCACGAGGCCGCCGCTGGCAATGGCGCCGCCACCCAAACCCGATTGATTGTTAAAAAACAACGTCTCGCTCACGATCAGGGAACCGGCGTTACTGATCGCTCCACCGACATCACTGAGACCACCGAAGGCCGAGTTGTCCCGCAACTCAGACTCAATGATGATGAGCTGCGCAAACCCTCCGTTAAAGATCGCTCCGCCGCCTTCGCACTGGGGACCAAGGAGGCATGTGAATACGTTGCCCTTCACGATTGCACGGTTGTTGACCAGGGTGCTGCGTTCGATGCGCACGTCCCCATCACTGTAGATTGCACCACCCGTGTCATCCGTGAAACCATCGCGTAGTTCAAGGTCACGCAAAATGAGATGCCCGACCGGCGCATTAACATCGGGAAATAGACCGCTTTCGCCATCCACGACGAACAGCTGCGACACCCCACCACCGGACAGCGTGACCGTACCGCCCCCCTCGATCTCAAGCTCATGACCTTCGTCAAACGTACGCGAAATAAACAGCGGAGAGGAAAACGTAATGGTGGCGGCGGCAGGCAATGCAAAGGAAATCACGGCTCCCTCTGCTCCGGCCTGCACGGCAGCCTCAGCGAGCACAAGGGCCTCGCTAATAGAGCCAGTGCCAGTAAAGTCGCTGGTCGTCACAACCCACTGTGAAGGCGCTGCACATACGCTTGCACAAACGATCAAAGCAGCCGCTGCTGCAGTCAATCTATATAAGCTAGTGATAAGCATCTTATAGTCAGGATGTAGTGGCATTGTAGTGGCATAGTTAATTTGGCCACTTAATTGTAGGTGATATCATCACCTGAGACATTAAGTGAGTCAAACATGAGCAAAAGAACCAGACGAACCTATCCTCCTGAGTTTCGTCTTGAAGCAGCCCAGTTGGTTGTCGACCAAAACTACACCGCAAAAGAAGCGGCCAGTGCAGTTGGCGTCGGTATTTCGACCATCGGCAAATGGGTCAAACAATTTCGCGAGGAACGACAAGGAAGAACGCTCAAACAAAGCGCGATGACAGCCTGGCAACAATAGATAAAAGCTCTTAAGAAAAAGTTATAATGTGTTATCGAGCACAATGTAATACTAAAAAAAGCTATCGCTTTCGTTTACTCTTATTCATTTATCGATTTAAAGGGATAAATTTGTAAACTACTGAAAGTAATTTTAGTCTTGTACGCTGTCAGAAAACCTATGGAAACCTGCATGTCCTCGAATTCGCATCCGAGCAGATCGCGAGACTTTCCATACTCGTAGAGCCGATTTGATTCTCCATTGTCATTTCTCTAACCAATAGTGCTTTTAAGCAAAACTTCGTGTAGATCAAAAGCTTCGTAGCGCCAGTCAGCGCTCAGTCAAACAAAATAGAAAGTCCGCGCTCACTCTGCGATCGCCCCATGATTTGAAAGCGAGACAAATGAGGCAGAGTGACCACGCGGCAATCCTTGTAGAGGTCTAAGCCAGCTGTTACCTGCCCCCAACCAACAGGCACATCATGACTCTCTTCCGGCACGCCCAAAATTTGTATTAGCGGATTACGCAATTGCCCTTTACCAACAGCAACAATGATCCGTGGCTGCACGTAGCGAATCACATCCTTCCAGAGGCCTGTTCCGAACTCAAGTGACTCGGTCTTTCGGGGAAGTTCGGCCCATGAGGGCGACCGGAATGGCACCAACTGACCACTCAACACTACGTTAAACGACCAATCAAGCCGTCGATACAATTTTTGAATTTGCTGTTGTAGTGGCGCCTGCCCCGGTAAATGGCCTGCCCATGTCTCGAAGACGTACGGCGAACCGAATTCGGCACTTTCTCTGTGTTCGGCATGCGCTATTTCGCTTCCTGCTGGATTCAGTGTTAGGAATAGTGCGTTCGTTTGGCAATCAATTGTAGAGAGTGGCGAAGTAAGAAATCGCCACCCCAGGGTGTGGCCTAGCTCTTGATAAGTTCGTTCAATCTTATCACTTTGTCTCGAAAATTTGGTCGAGTAATCCCCCGTCGCGCCATTATTCATTTCCACGGACCACCCGCACTCCATGTTACGCCAAAAATGACGTCTTTAGAGACTGCTTCCAGCATCGGCGAAATCATTACACCTATCGCTTTGAGTAAAACTACGAACTCTTTGGGTGCATCAACCATCGATTTATTTACGAAAGCCGTCCACTGCTCTTGTTTGTCACTTGAGTCTGTCAATTCACTGAAGAGTTTTGAAAACTGAAAGACACTTGTTGAGCGATTATTTAGCGTCTTCTTTAGCGCCTCTAATAGACTCTCTCCGTCAAACGACTGCTGCTGCGACAGACGCCATACGTCGTAGAAATCCTTCATGCGACTGTTAAGCGCTCCAAGGTAAAGCATCGCCTCAATCTTTTCGGCGATTACTGTTTCCGGTGGATAAATACGAAGAACGGGGGCGGGGTGGTCAAGCAATGTTGGATATTTATCTTCTGTTGCGGCTGGGTGCACGACGTCACCAAACCCCACATCGATCTGCATTTTAACCCGTGCATTTCCTAATAGTCCGTTGAAGTGAATTCTAACGCCTTCATAGTCTGCATCTTCTTTGATTCGCTGAGCTTTTACGGAACCTGGGTCAAATATCAACCCGTCCTCCGTGACTTCAACGGCTATGATGTCGCGTGCAATCGCGATTAGGCCGTCAACTGAGTTATCGACATACGCCAGGAAATCCATATCTCTAGTCGCACGACTATCCGGGACCATCCAGACCCTGAACAGGAGAGCACCTTTAAGAATGAAACGATCAACATATTCGGATTGACTAAGCCGGTACAAAAACCGTTCCATTGCGTAGTACTGGAGCAACTCGTTAAAGGGTCTCTCTGATTCACGAGACCTATTTAGAAGACGTTGATGAACCGATGCGGAGACATCTCTGAGCGTGGCCATTTAGAGTTTTGCCTCCAGATAAGGACGCATGATTTTCTCAACGCGGCATATATTTCCGAACTTAATAAGTTCGCGAGGTTTTGGCTTGAAGCGGCTGCGGTATAGCTCGACGGCTTCAAGCACAGTATCCATACCTATTTTATTTCTGTATTTGAAACAATCCGCAATAGTCTTCTCAGGGCTATAAACACGAATCGGCGTTTCATCGATTTCATGTGTCTGAACACCTTCGGTGAACGCCAGCCCCGAAAACGGGTAGATTTTTGTTGGTGGATACTTGAGACGAGGTGGTTCTTTGCCACGCCTAACCGCTATCGTTACGGAGTGCGGAATTTGGGTCGTGATGTCGTGGTAGTGAAGTGCTGAAATTAGACAAATGACGCCGTCAGGAATCTTGCGCGCTACGGTCACGAGGTCTGGATCAGAAAGCGGAGGCATATCAGCCAGCCTGTAGAGGCCCCTACTGAGTTGCTCAAGCAGACCGCCATCCCGGAGGGCGTATAGCGTTCTTCGGTGAATTCCAAGATTAAGTGCTTCGCCAGTTCGGAGAATACCGCCGTGCTCCCGGAAGGTATTCAGAGCTTCTGTGGCTTTATTTGACGTGTTACCTGTAGACATTGGACAAATATACCTACAATTATAATTATTTGTAAGTATTTTTGTCCTAAACTGAGTAAGCGATAACGAAATAGGGACTACAGTTAGCTTATAGCTTCGAAATCTCTATCTTACTGATTAATAGCAATATTAGCCCCAAAGTACTCTACTGATTCAAGACGCCGAGTCAAAGGCGTCAAAAATGATCAGCTATCTCACCTTGTACGTACAAGGCGCTAACTTGTTCATTAAATACAGCTGTTCACATACGTTGAACGTCAACTTTTACTGAACAGTCAAATAACCACCCGTTAACCTGCGTAGAAATTTCAACTCTTAAATCAGCTTACGATGCTCACTCAATAGTCTCCCGATTGCCTGACGCCGATTGCTAATGAAAAAGCTGCGCGAATACGCAGGGTAGTAGACCGATATCGTCGCCGGCATCGCACTGGTCGCCGGACCAGATAGCTATATCGTCATCGGTACTACAATCTTTTTGGTTTTAAATTCTGACGATCGCAACCTCAATATGATTCATATCCACGCCACTCAAAAACTGTACAAAAAATTTTCGCTGGACGAGAACGGCCTGCCAAAGCCAAGTACGTCTAGCTTGAGTGCGCCTGATAAAACAGTTGATTTAAACCCCTTTCGAGATTGGCGCGCAAACAGTTTGATAGTCCAGCGTCGTTCAAAAAAAATGATGGTTTTCATTCTGCCCAACATGATGTGATCTGGTGTCACAGGATTGTGTCAAACATCCTGAACAAATCTCGCAACACCCAGAACAGATTTAAGCGCTCCCACAATCGCCTCAATCGATGCACCGCCTGCGCCGGTTTGGGCAACATTAATTGATTTCAATCGGCCGTCAGCACAGAAGGTTAATCCGGACAGGGTTTGTGCCTGAAAGTTCCTCCGGGCACTCGGTACTGCCAGTAGGAATGAGCGAGTATTGCCGAATCAATAAAAAATAGGTTCGGCCACACACTCACAGAATATAGCACTCGGTATCAATTCCTGGGCAGACCCTCGAAAGGTCCCTTATATTTCACGTTCAAAAATCTAACAAAACGGTGGCGAAAAAAAATCAAAATGTCGCCATATTACTATAAACCCTCGTTTTTCCGACGGTTACTGGTTCAGCCAATATTTGTTCAACAAATTAGGAAATATTGCGTAGGAGCTCTTGGTCTTTTGGGGTGGACGCCGTGCAAACGGCTATTTTCTCGTCTTAATAATTGAATCTACACAGGCCAGCGTACTTGCCCGGTGAGATTCTAACAGAGGTACAAAATGCTAAAACTTAGATTATTCACGGCGACGTTCAGCGCTTTATTGCTGTTCGCTTCGCCATCAACGTGGGCGCAGATTGTCAATATCGATGTGGGGGTTGTTGAAGAAGCGTATGTCGGGCAGGGCGCGCTCTCTGACCTTGGCAATAACACTTGGAGCCGTGTTATTGACGGTGGTTTCAATTTGATTGCATCCGACGGTGTTACACCGACCTCGGTTTCACTTTCCATCACCAGTCAAAATGGTTTCGATTACGAGGGATTAAATTCCAATGGAGTTGTTAACGATTATGTTTTCGTATCAACGTTTAATGGACCAGAAACGTACATTGGTGACATTGAGTTTTTCCAGCTGACAGCGGGTGCCAGTTACGAGATTTATGTTTACAGTGCCGGTGACACCGACGGGCAAGGAGCACTTATTGAACTCAACGGTGTTAAAGCGGCAACCAGTGGTGTTGTCAGTGAAGAGTTTGTCGAAGGAGGTAACTATGTTGTGATGGAAGTGGTTGCTGATAACGATGGCAAAATCATTGGTACTTATCGACCGTTCGATAGTGCCAGTTCTGGCTCTATCAATGGTTTTCAAATTAGACAGGTAGAACCCTCTTCACGCGTGCTGTCCATTAGTGGCGCTGAAAGCCCAGTCGTTCATTCACCGGGAGACACTATTTCAGTGACAGTAGATTTCACAAATCCTGTGGTACTCAGCCAAGAAGGTGGCCTGCGATTGATGATTGATATTGAAGGGCAATTTATCGAGGCGCTTCACACAGGAGAAACTACCGGCACCGAATTGACGTTTACGGCAATTGCACCGGGCACAACGACTTTTGAAGCAAAAGTGATTGCCGATAGCCTGGAGCTGGTTGGCACGGCGACCATTACACATGTCGATACGCCCAACGTTATTTTGACGAACAAAGAAACTGATTTGTCCAATGATCAAATCTCAACGCTGGGGTTGTCAGTTTACCCGGACGCACCCGGTCTGGCAGAAATTGCATCACCTCACTATTCGTTCCGGGTACGTGAAGAAGGTCAGAATTGGCAGTCGTCTTACGCATGGATAACAAAGGCCATTGATTCCAGTCCCGATACGAATATGATCGGTTACTACAATGATTTCGTGGGTGGATGGAGCCACACCTATACTAACTTTGAAATGGCCAACAATGTTCCTGTTGAGATTGAGATTACGCGTCTCGACCCGGTAACCGGTGAGCAGGTTGATATTCAGACGGCTACTCCGCTTCCAGGTAGAAATGTGCGTACGTTCCGTGTGGAAGACGGCCGCGCATATGTCACGATCAACCAACCAACACTTTTGGCGGTTGATATTGATGGTGAATTCGACAGACCAGATTTAAATGGAAACTTCTTAAATGAAAACGCACTGCATGCGGTGTCCATTTTTGCTAATCCGTTTATTCTGGATAAGCCAAACCCTGGTGATCCTGATGTGCTGAGCGTTGCGCCAGGCACGGTTCCACCAACCGACGGAAATTGGACAACCCTGTACTTCGAGCCGGGCGTGCACCAGATTTTTGACGGCGACTGGGAAGTGGGTGACCAGTTCAGAATTCGCAGCAATAGAAGCTACTACATTCCAGGCAACGCTATCGTACATGGAAACTTCCTCAATGAGGATGACGATAATGATTCCCGGAATATCCGCATCTTTGGTCACGGCACTCTGTCCGGAGAGAGAATTCCTCACTGGCAAGAGCAAGGCCTGGCGGGCGGTGAAGACAATCCCGGTGCGTATTTAAATCGTGCGATCCGAATTGCTAACAAAGCTCGTGGCTCAAGTATAGAAGGTATTACAGTTGCTGATCCGGCTAACCACGCGGTTGCTTTGGTAGGCCCGTTCAGCGCTGATACTGACAACTACAACTACGTGCGTTGGTCGAAAGTATTTTCATGGCGCGCCAATGGCGATGGTATTTCTCCTAATGGTAGCAGCTATGTTGAAGACAACTTTCTTCGTGTGCAGGACGATGGTACGTATCCCAGCGGATTAGGTATTCGTCGGATGACGTATTGGTCAGATGTAAACGGCATGGCGTTACGGCTGAGTAACATCCTCAATGACAATCCGGCTGTGTACCGCTATGTAGGACCGCTTGTCGTGGAAGACATTGACGTGATTTTTGCCCGAACTGCTTTTGGTAGTGGGCCTGGTCGCTCGATAATTGGTTTTCCGGACCCGGCAATTCCGTTCTTCGGTAACGATGGTTCACACGTTCTGTTCCGTGATATTCGAATCTCCGACAATTTCCCAACCCGTACGTTGTTCGGTTGGGATATGACATCGGGTATGAATGGCGGCACGCAACCGGTGTCTAACGTTCGCTTCGAAAACGTTCGCTCAGCAGCCAGAAATATCGACAATGAACTCGACCCTTTCATAGGCACGGCGATTGCACCGATCTCTGGTCTCGTCTTTGACAATGTTCTTTTAGGTGGTGATCATTACGATGGTCTTGAGGACTTTGTTGTCAACGAGTTCGTTTCCGACTTGAGTTTTGTAAACACTGAGGAAGAATTAGTCAGATATATTGACGGGCCTGGCTATTCCAAATGGAATAACGACGACCGCTGGGATACAGGTGTCGAACCATCTGCACAGGACCAAGTCAATTTCACCCAATTTGGTGGAACGGTTCGCGTAGACTCGACGGCTTATGCTCTCAGTGTGGGCGTGGCTAGTCCTGCTAACCCAATTGTGCTGATCGCAGATCAAGGTGATTTACGCATTACCGATTTCACTACTATCCTTGGTGGCACGCGTGGGTCAGTGCGTTTAGCTGGCGGAACGTTAACCATGCTGGATGATTCAAGCACCAGCATTCAGGCTGGTACTGAATCGATTCATATTGGAGAAGGCACGATAGTTTGGAGCGGAAATCAAGTCGGACAAATCCAAATTTACTTTGATGCTTCAGTCTTTGTGCTGAACGAGGGCAGCAATGTAGAACCCACGGCTAATAGTGTACTCATTGGGTCATCCGGGCCGGACCAGCTTTATTCGGAATATGATGCTGCAACGAACGTCACTCGAACCTGGGTATATCGCAGTGCTTTAGATAGTGATGAAGACGGTATTGATGACACGCTGGATAACTGTTTGTGGTTTGCCAATGCATCGCAACTGGATACCGATGGTGACGGCTTTGGCAATGCCTGTGATGCCGATTTCAATAACGACTGCAGCATTAACTTCCTGGATTATTCAGTATTGACACAAAACTTCTTGTCGACGCAAGACGAATTGTTCGATTTGAATGGTGATGGTGTTATTAACTTTATTGATGTTTCAATCTTCAGCGGTGTATTCCTGGGAGAGCCGGGTCCATCAGCGGTGAATACCATTTGTCAGTAGTCTAAACGACACTTGGATTAACAAGCCTCCACCTGTTGGGTGGGGGCTTTTTTGTGCGCGGTCAGCACGCAGTCTCTTTGTAATACCCCCGTTGACTCGTAGAGCTAACAAACATGTCGCCTACTGGGGAGATGTAGACACCTGAGGATTCACGATGCTGGCCCGCGCACGTGAATATCAACCTGCTTTGCACGCTCTGTTAATGACCGAAGAGATGTTTGTGCGTTATCGCGACCGGCACGCGATGCCCGAGCGGACCCCAGCAGACGACTCTCTACCAAATGGGTTAGGCGCGACGGAACAAGCGCCCTATCTGAAGCTGCTTGAAGCGAAAGCCTGCTATATGGCAATTTAATGCTTGACCCAGCTTTGGTTGGAATAGACTCTTTAAACAATGGTGGCCAGGGGCGGAATCGAACCACCGACACGCGGATTTTCAAAACGGTGGTTAGGTGGTTCAGGGTATATTTATCAAAAAGTTACCGGGGCGTTCGTTGCGTAATTTGCATCACTATGCAGGGCGAAATCTAGCTCATCGACGCAATAGTCACGAGCCTCTGCTTTGCCTTGCACCAGTTAACCGATCATTCACTATTGAACAACAACCTTTTAAGAAAAGCTCTAATACCGCTTGGTGCCGCAGCATCATCCGCCTCCTTTGCGATGGATTCTGCATTTTAGAATATCCTAGGCATACGATTCATGCGGATCTTGTTTATCTTGAAGTTACTGTTGCGATTGGCCTAGTTGACGCCTTGTCCCATGCTGACTGATAAAACGTGAAGCCTGCGATAGCACCTTGCATCACTGCGTCTAATTGATGGTCACCATACTTACACAGTAAAGCGAGCGTCTGCGGCCAGCGCTGGCTGATGCTATCTCCGCTTAATTGCATAAATCGTGATGCACCCCATGCGACAAATTCGTTATTTTTTATGAGCGCTTTCAACATTTGCTTGTTGCCAAGACACGCGCCTTCAACCACATAGAGCAGACCCGCAGTAAAAGCAACGCCCTGAATCTGGACTGTATCGTCAGAGAGATCAGACGGACCCAACGTCACGCCCAATGCATTCAGGTCACAGGATAGCGCTTCTAATCGCTCGCATTCCGGCCAGTCGAGAAAATGCTCTCTAGTGTTCGCCAATGAATCAGCCGTATGCTGCGCGACAAGACAATGCAACGCCCAATGCGCTTTCAGCGTCCGAATGTAATGATCACGGGACATGTCACCGGCGAGTGCACGATCGCCTTGTACATGCTGATCGAGTTCCTTGTGAAGCGTTGATGTACAACTCCGGACAGCGCCGAGAATGCGACGTGCGGTTGCAGTATTAGTCCTCACGACGATCTAGGTGCTGCTTGATCATTGCTCTGAATGAATCGGCCGTTAACGGTTTGTTGCTAAAGTCGGCAACTAGCTCGTTATCCTCGGCTAATGACTTGTCGCGTGGATCCGGCGATGTCGACAGCATAACGATAACAACGCTTTTTCGAACGCTACCCGGTAGGCTCGCATAGACGTCCAAAAACTCCCAGCCAGTCATTCTTGGCATATTAATATCGAGAAGAATCAGATGCGGTATTAAATGATAGTGGTCGTTTTCAGCAATGCTTTGCAGATACTCCAGCGCTCCTTCTGCATGAGTGAATACTGTAATTGCAGCGTCCAATCCTGATTTTTTGATTGCACGTTCATGAAAAAAATTGTCGTCCGAACTGTCGTCTATCAGCAGAACTTTAATTTGGGTCATTTGAAGGTCCTTTGTGCAACTTCGCTTTATGGAAGCGGCACCAAAAAGTGCTGCCGTTCTTAATTGAAGATATGACGCCTATCGAGCCTCCAAGTGCTTCAACAGCGCGTTTTACTATAGCAAGGCCGATACCCGTACCTGAGTATTCATCTCTACGATGTAACCGAGTAAACATCGAGAAAATTCGATCATGATATTTCTCCTCAATACCAATACCATTATCTTTTACCAAAATATCAAACGTCTGTGATTTCTCTTCCAAGCTGATATGTACAGATGGCTGCCTGCCTGGTTCCGCAAACTTGAGGCCATTGGTGATCAGATTTTGCAGTATTGCGCGTAGCAATCTTGGATCGCTGACCATAGCTGGCATCGGACCCCACGTTAACGTGCCACCCGAGTGTTCAAGCGAGCTTGCGACATCCGATTTTATGTCGTCCAACAACGCATTAATGTCCACCATTACCCAAGTGTTCTCACTAGACAACTGCGAGTACTCAAGCATGTCCTGAATCAATGCTTGCATTCTTATAACGGCACGGGTGGTTGCTTCGACGTACATTTTCAAATCAGCGTTATCGTGATCTCCAAGTTCTTCGTTCAATAGGTCGAGGTAGTTAAGTTGCGAACGAAGGGGCTCCTGTAGGTCATGGGATGCGGTATAGGTGAGCTCCATAAACTCTCTTTTGCCGCGCGCCGTCATGACAGCGGTATACTTGAGCTCCAGACGCAATATTTTTTCCCGCAGTCGATTCGCCATTTGCATGGTCCACCGCTCCCACGGAACACAGCGAGTGTCTACATTCTCCAACCATTTTTCGAAAGAACGCCTTGGGCTTAGGTGTTGCTTTCCTTGCTCATCGGCATATGTTTGCACTTGCGGCTTTCGCGGGTCACCCGCCCATGCTATTTGCTGACTCTGCCGCAGCCTGAACCAAACAATATAGGTTTCAGTAACCTCAGAAATACAAATAGCCAGAAAACCGCCAAGGTCAGCGACTCCCTCTATATCGCGTAGCGATGCGTCTTCAATATTGTCGGTTGCATAGGCTGACTCGACATCATTGCGTATTAACCACTCACGAAGCTTGCCAAGTGAATTCTGCCCAGGCGCTATACCTGCAGAATAATACGGCATAGATGAAGATATCACCGCAGCACCGTCACAGGGGCAGAGACCTTGCAACTGCGCTTTATCTCTTAGAATACGAAGTTGGTACTTGTCTCCAACACGCAGCTCATCTAAAAACTGATTTTCTTTTTTTCGCGAGCGCTGCTCTGTTTTTTCCTGACTCTCTGTGTCGATCTCCAGCACGCGGGTCGAAAACACCAAGGCGAATAACTCGGCTCTTAATCGAGCTGTGTAATCCAGGTTGCGGGCACTGTAGTGGTGCATCGCGAACAGCCCCCACAGTTTTCCACGCACAATGATCGCGAGTGTCATCGTTGCGTCGACCCCCATATTTCGCAAGTACTCAATGTGGATGGGTGACGTAGCGCGAAGCTGACAATAGCTTAGGTCAAGATAGGCTTGCTTATCGTCTTCGGCATTACGAAATAGCAATTGATGGTTAGGTAGATTGACATTGGGAATCGTTCGAGATCGAGTGGTAAGAAAAAGATCGCGTGAAGGTTGCGGGATATCGGTTGCGGGATAATGTAAGCCAAGAAAGGGTTCGAGGTGATCGCGCTTCGCTTCGCCGGCGACGAACCCGTGACCGTCATGATCAAACTGATAGACCATGACGCGATCAAACCCAAACGTTTGTTGCATTTGCCGACACCCAAAATCGCACAGCTCATCCAGCGAGTTGATTTTCTTGGCGGCATCAGCGAATGCGATTTCCTGAAAAGCATGAATATCCAATGCTTCAGCCGTTTCTAATTCCAGAAAAATGACATCTTCATGTTGGTGACAAATTGCCAGCGTAGATTCTTGGCTGTTTGGCAATTGGTAAGGCGTGACGCTTGCAGGTAGCGCTTTGTCCTCTTGCCTGTCAATTATTGCCTGCAAATCGATCGGTAGTGCTTTTCCACCGATCGCCCAGAGTTCATCTGGTGCAATGCCAAGCGTTTGCGAATCAGGTTCAGACATCGCCAAAAGCCGGGATCGATCATTTCTGGCAAACGCAAAAAGCTGGCCCGTGCCTTGTATCGCTTCGGGCCGATGTATCGGTTCGCGATGACAATTATCCTTGGTCAGTCGAAAATCCGAGTATAGGTTGCTCATCCGTGCGCACTTTTTGTTGCCATTATCCAGATCAACACTACAGCACCAGAGCTTCTTCTGCCATACACCAGCTACGGGTCTCGAGAGGACATGACTCGAGCAAGCAACGCCGTTCGGAACGGGCGCCGGTGAAACTGGTGAGACCAACATTCCTTAAACTAAGGTCTTCTGGATGTCTAAAAAAGGTCGGTCCCGAGATGGGTCGGCCCTCTTTTTGCGGTACCGCAGTGAGACCTCGCCTGAAAATCTAAGATAGCCGGAGGTGACTGCGAGATATTCTCGTATTTCGAATCCGTTGCAAGGTAGTGCCCCGGAGCGGTCTCCGCTCAGTGGCGAGTGCTGAATTGCAAATTCGATCGGTGGCTCACCAACGGCCGCGTGAGAATACATTCAGGCGCTAGGGAAAAGGCCCCTCGGGTGTCAATAGGTGCCCCCGAGGACACCTTTTCTGGCAATTGACAAAGTTGCCATAAGTGTTGATTAAAATGGTGGCCAGGGGCGGAATCGAACCACCGACACGCGGATTTTCAATCCGCTGCTCTACCGACTGAGCTACCTGGCCATTGTTTTCTGCTGGCGTGACGGGCTTGGAGAAAGCCGACATTTGTTCACGCGAGCCGCGTATTAAAGCGGTCTAAGTGGGTGTAGTCAAGGACTTAGCCGAACAATTCTCTAATTTATGCTAACTATCTGTAATAAAAGTATATTTTTTATAGCTCTTTAAGACGGCATTTCGGCCTTTTCGCGACCCAACCAGTGCTCCATCCAGGGTAAGTTGGCCAGGCCGTCCTGTCTGCTGCTCCCGTTCGCCGGTGCGCTTCTATTCATAGCTTTACAAATCGGAAAGCGACTAAGCTACTGCGAGCGTTTTTTACACCCGCCGCTGTCATGAATCGATGGAGCTACCGAGGTACCAAACAAACCGACCCTGAAACCAATGCCGCGGTCGCTACGTGCCAGAAGTTGCCGCTTCTTGTCTTGCCGCCGCACGACGCTCCGACCACTCCAGCGCCATTACGGTAAGCGCTGGCAGCATGGTCAGCGACACAATGGCTGCACCAAGAATGCCGAACAGCACGATGACGCCAACGCCGCGATAAAGCTCGGTTCCAGCACCGGGAATAAACACGAGCGGCGACAGGCCGCACAGCGTGGTCAGTGTTGACATGGCAATCGGTCGCAAACGTGACGACAACGCTTCGCGCACCGCCTCTAGAGCAGACGCGTCATTCTTGCGCTGTATAGCCCGGTCGACAATCAAAATTGGGTTGTTCACGACCGTACCGATGAGAATGAGAAAACCCAACATCGAGATCACGTCGAAGGGCTGCTGAAATCCACCCCACCCGAGCGTTTCAAACAAACGACCCACCGCGTTCATGGCGGCAAGACCAACAATGCCGCCGGCAATACCTAGCGGGATTGTGGTCATAATTAAAAGCGGGTAGCCCCAGTGGCGGAAAATCGCGACCATGAGCAGAAAAATAATAACCAGCGCAACCGGATAGTTGGCCGCAAGTGCCGCTTTGGTGGCGTCAAGCTGATCACTCGCACCGGATATATCAATATTCACCACGTTGGGCAGTCCACCCGATTCTCGCAGGTAGCGCACTACGTCTCGCCGCACAATTTCTACACCGTCTTCGAGCGCCACGTCGGACGGCGGTATGACGTTCAGCGTAACCGTTCGTTGGCCGTTAATGCGGCGAATCTGGTTGGTATCAATTGACTCTTCTATAGAGGCCAGCGCACTGAGCGGCTGCACACCTCCCTGCGGCAGGTAAATGGGTAAATCCGACAGACTGTTTAGCCGTGCCTGTCCACCGGATGCGCCGTACAAGTAAATGTCGATTTTGTTGTCGGACTCAAAGTACTCATCCACAAACGCGCCGTCGGTCAGCGCCGCAATCGTGTAGCCAATGTCGGACGAATTCACACCAAGCTCCGCGGCCCGGTTCCAGTCAGGTCGCACTTCGATCATGGGTTGTGACAGCGACAGCGACGAAGGATTTGACTGAATACGCGGATTACCAAGCACCTCCTCAGCCCGGCGATACGTTGACAGCGCCGCCTCGTAAACCACTTCAAGAGTGGGCCCTGAAATATCGAGATTGATGCTGCGGGTGCCACCGTCGTTGCTTGAAATAATCGAACCTCGAGACGCAAACGCCCGCATGCCAGGATAGGTTTCAAAACGCGTGGTCAACGCGTCCATTAGCGCGTCAATGTCAGCCACTCTCATCGGTTGCGAAATAATGCGCACGCCGCCTGCGTTAACGCGGGTGTTCAGGTAACGAATGGCGGGCACGTCAGTCTGGCCCGTGTCATAAAGCTTCGGGTCGTCATCGACAAACTGTACAAAGTAGTCGCGCAGCTCAAGACCAATGTCTTGCATGGTCTCAAGGTTGTAGCCGGGCGGCGCACTCATTCGTGCAAAGGTTTTCGGCTCTTCGCCTTCGGGCAAATATTCGGCGGGCGGGGTTAAAAATATAATCGCGGCAACGCTCGCAACTAACGTAATCGCAATGGTCAACATTCTGCGTGCCGGTGTGGCAATTAGTGAATCGATCGATCGCAAAATACCTCGTTGTAGCGCACTCCCTTCCCGGCCTTTGTGCTCGGTGCCAAACGACAGGCGAGCGCTCGCCGTTGGTATAAGCGTGGTGGCCACAAGCATGGAGGCGAAGATGGCTGCCGATATGGCAATAGCAACATCAGAATACAACTGACCCGCTTCTTCAACGATGAACAACACCGGCATAAACACCAATATGGTGGTAAGCGTTGACGCAAGCACGGCGGTCCACACGCTCTGCACACCCTCTACAGCTGCACGAAAGCGGTCCAGCCCCTCGCGCCGCTTTTGCTCAATGGCTTCTATCACGACAATGCTGTTATCAAGCGTCATGCCTATGGCAAACGCTACGCCTGCAAGTGATATCACGTTAATCGTGCGTCCCGCGGCCAACAAACCGATAAACGCCGCGATGGTGCAAATGGGTATGCCCAGCACGCCAATCGCCGTCGCTCGAAAGGAGCGCAAGAACAGAAACATGACGACGGTTGCGAACAAAGCACCCAGCGCCACGTTGGTCCAGACGTTTTTAATGGAGGCTTCCACGTAGCCTGCGTCTTCGGCAACAAGACTAATGGTCATGCCGTTCGGCACCAGCACTTCGGCTTTGACTTTTTCAACCGCAGCGATCATTCCGTATTTAATGTCAATGACGTTGGAGCCAGGCTCTCGCCCTACCGAAAGATTAATCACAGGGCTTTCATTAAAATAAGCAAGAGAGCGAATCTTGGAATGATCGAGCTGCACGGTGGCGACATCAGACAAGCGAATTACCGAGTCGCCCCGACGAGCAACGATCAGTTCCTCGAGCGCGTCCACGGTGTCAAAGCGACCCACAATGCGTAGAAGATAGCTGCGCTTGCCGCTGTCGATTTCGCCGCCTGACACGTCACGATTACGCGAGCGAATAGCGTTTCGTACATCGAGTATAGTCAGCTGCCGATCGGCCAGTCGGGTTGCATCCAACAACACTTTAACCTGCCGCTCCGCGCCGCCGTTGACGTTAACCTGCGAAACCCCGGGAACACCCGACAAACGCGTGCGAACGTTGTCGACAATGAAATCCTGCATCATGTCCATGTCCAGGTTTTTCGGGTTTCCGGGTAATGGTGCAATAGCAAAGTACATGAACGAGTTGGAAGAAAACGAGCTTGCGTAAATGCGCGGCTGATCCACGTTCTCAGGGTAGGACGGCACCTGATTAAGCGCGTTGTTTACGGTGATGAGCGTCTGGGTCATGTCGACGCCAAACGGAAAATCGAGTTCGATCACGGCTCTGCCGCGAGAAGCCGAGGACTCGAGGCGACTCAAGTAGGGCAGCGTGCGCAGGAACTCTTCCTGCTCAATAAGTATCTCCTTCTCGACGTCCTGCGGAGTAGCACCCGGCCAGGCCGTTTCAATGGACACGGTGCGCACTTCAAGATCCGGAATCATTTGCACGGGCACGCGTAGCGTAGCCATGACGCCAATCACGCACAGTATGAGCGCGGCTACCGTCGTCAAAATGCCGTTTCGAATGATCGCTTCAAACATGCTTAACGACCGCTTTCCGTTACCGCTACCGCCTGTCCTTCCTGCAGCGACTCGTTACCACGAATAACCACCCGGTCGCCCGCTTTGAGACCCTCAACGACTTCGGCAAACTCATCAAACTCAAGCCCAAGCTGTACCGCCTGCATGCGTACTGTGCTCACTCCGTCGAGCGTTTCTACAACCCACGCTACGGTGCGCCCGTCGGCAAACCGAAGCACGGCGTCGCGCGACACGGCTGGCCCGGCTTTCCCCGTATCCAAACTGATGTTGGCGCTGGTAGACATGCCCGGCGAAATAACCCGGGCACGCAGCGAGTCGTTCTCGACCAGAACCGCGCGCACGGTAAACGTTCGGGACCCTGCGTCGCGTATAGGCACAATTGCTTCTACCCGTCCCTGCAGGGTCTGACCCGGCAACGACTCCAGACGAATGTCGAGCAGCGCGCCGGTTTTAATTCGGCCGAACACATTTTGCGACACGCTGAAATCGAAGCGCAGACCGTCCATGGCCACAAGCTCAAACAAACCGTCGCCGGGGCTGACCCACTCGCCAAGCTCGGAGAAACGCTGCCGAATAACTCCAGAAAACGGTGCCGTAATCTTATGACGTTTAACCAGCGCAGCTTGCGCGCGAACGTCAACCTTGAGCACGGCAAGCGAAGCCTCAACGTTCACGACCTCGGCACGCAGCGAGTCAATTTGCGACCGGGCAATACCGCGCCCGGGACCGACGCTACTGGCTTCGTCGAAACGTCGCCGGGCGTCGGCCAGCACCGTCTGCCGCTGTCGCACTTCAAGCCGTGAGCGTTCAAGTGCAAGCTCCGCAAGCTCGGCATCAAGATTCAAAACCGTTTCGTCTTTGGCAACGAGCCTTCCCTCATCAACCAAAATACCAACTACCTGACCGGCAACCGCCGTGGATAACGTCGCCGTGCGTGGCGACGTCACGGTACCGGAAACTCCAATCTGTTCGCTCACAGATCTAAGCTCGACCGTTGCGACCTGCACGGGAACCGTCGCCTGAGCAGTAACTTGAGCCGTCGCCAATAGCGTAGAGCAAAGCAAGAGGGTCGAATAAAAAGTAGTCAGTGCCGTTTTCATTGATGCTGTCATCCGCGAAGTGTGACGAAGGGTCCAGGCTGGAGCGGACCCTACGCACGTTATTGTAGTCTGAAAAAGTCGAGAGGGTTGCACGCCAACAATGTGATACGCGTGATGCCGGGTGGGTGTTCACGGACGATGCACTTAAAAAGTACAGCTCGTTTGAGCTGACTGGCCGGGTGCAGACACGGCCGATTTTGACGTTTCGTGCCTCATAGCTCCCTTTTGGCACGTCAGCGGTACAAACAAAAAGTCACTTCACCGCGCTATCTGGTTTAAACGGGCCGCCAGCCTGAACAACGCCCACATCTGAACAACCGAGTCGCATTTCAAACCAGAATGCATGCTTGTAAACGAGGACCCAACCGCACAGATATGAAAATTAGCCTAACTTTTTGTAATTTTTGGGAATTTTCACAGGTCCGAAGGTAGATTCTTGTGACTTTTTGTCCAGTAGCTAGCTACTCTTTATATAGAGCGCTAAAATAGTCTCATAACTGCACTTCCGTAATTACCTGATTCCGCGCATTTTTATGAACCGACCTCAACCTGCAAGCGCCGACAACTCGGCGTTCCTCGCCTATTTGGACGTTCGCCGCCGTACGGCTGAGCTCGCAGCGTCCCTGTGTGTGGAAGACCAGGTTATTCAGTCGATGCCCGACGCCAGCCCCACGAAGTGGCACCTCGCGCATACCACCTGGTTTTTTGAGCGCTTTATTCTGGCTGACCACGCTCCCGGCTACGCCCCGGTGAACGAGCACTACTTTTACCTCTTTAACTCGTACTACAACTCTCTTGGCCCCATGCACAAGCGCCTGCACCGCGGCCTGCTGTCGCGCCCTACGGTGGCCGAGATTAGCGACTACCGCGCGACCATTGACGAGCGCATGCTCGACTGGCTTGACCGTACGAAGCTCACCGACGCCCAACAGTTCTTGCTGACTCTTGGCATCAACCACGAGCAGCAGCACCAGGAGCTAATTCTTACCGACATTAAACACGCTCTGGCTCAAAACCCAATGCTGCCGGCGTACACCCAGCTGGCCGTGCCTGAATCCGCAAACTCGCCGATGAACTTTGTATCCATTGCCGAACGCGACTGCGCCAACGGCCACGAGGGCGACCACTTTGCCTTCGACAACGAAACACCCCGACACAAGGTGCTGGTTCACGCTCACGAACTTGCCGACCGACTGGTTAACAATGGCGAATATCTTGAGTTCGTGAAAGACGGCGGCTACGACACCGCCGAGCTGTGGCTGTCTGAAGCCTGGAGCACGCTGCAGGAACGCGGCTGGAAACACCCGATTTACTGGCAGCCCGATTTAGCCAGTGAGTACACGTTAAGCGGCGTGCGCGAGTTGGACCTCAACGCGCCGGTTTGTCACTTAAGCCTCTACGAAGCCGACGCCTTTGCCCGCTGGGCCGGTGCACGACTTCCCACAGAAACCGAACTCGAATGCATAGCCGCCGACCAAGAAGTAGAAGGCAACTTCTACGAGTCCGGCGCTCTGCATCCGGTGGCACCTGGTGCCAGCGACGGCTCGGTAAGACAAGTCTTCGGCGACGTCTGGGAATGGACAGGCACGTCCTACGGCCCCTACCCGGGCTTTAAAACGCTGGCCGGATCACTCGGTGAATACAACGGCAAGTTCATGTGCAGCCAACACGTTCTGCGCGGCGGCTCCTGCGTCTCACCGCAGTCACACCTGCGCGCCACCTACCGCAACTTTTTCTACCCTGACTCACGCTGGCAGTTTTCCGGCGTGCGTTTAGCCAAAGATTTATAGCAGCCTCAAAACCAAAAAAACAAAACCTATTGAAGGATATACATGAACGCGATCGACACGCTTGATGACATCAAGCTGCTGGACAGTCACCCGTCGGAAGGTGATATTGAAGCTGAAATTATTGAAGGCTTACTTAAAGACCAAAAGACGCTGCCGCCTAAGTACTTTTACGACAAGGTAGGCTCCGAGCTGTTCGACGACATCACGGAGCTCGCCGAGTACTACCCTACTCGCACCGAAATCGGCATCATGACCGACCACGTCGAAGAGATGGCCACGCTCATTGGCCCGCGTGCGTCCCTCATTGAATTCGGCAGTGGCTCAAGCTCCAAAACCGGTCGCTTGCTCAACGCCATGCATGAACCGGCGGCCTACGTGCCGGTTGAAATCTCAAAAGACCATTTGGTGAACGCGGCCCGACGCATTGCCAAACAATACCAACACGTTGAAGTGCTGCCTGTATGCGCCGACTTCACGCAGCCGTTCGACCTGCCCGTTCCTGCGGTCATGCCTGAGCGCAACATTGTGTATTTTCCAGGTTCTACCGTGGGTAATTTTTACCCCGATCAGGCTCGTGCTCTTTTGAAAGTCATGGCGAACATTGCCAAGAAAGGCGGCGGGCTGCTCATTGGCGTAGACCTTAAGAAAGACAAACAAATTCTGGAAGCCGCGTACAACGACGCCAAAGGTGTAACCCGTGCGTTCAACCTAAACATTTTGAAACGCCTTAACCGCGAGCTCGGGGCAGACTTCGACATTGGTTCGTTTTCACACCGCGCTATTTACAACGAAGAGCTTGGCCGCATTGAAATGCATCTTGTGAGCAACGCCTTTCAAACCGTGAAGGTGGGACACCACAAGGTTCAGTTCGCCAAAGACGAATATATTCTGACCGAGTGCAGCCACAAGTTCACAGTCGACCAGTTTGCCGCAAGAGCCGCCGAAGTGGGCTTTAGCAAAGAAAAAGTGTGGGTAGATGCCGACAATTTGTTCAGCGTACACTTCTACAACTATGAAGGCGCTTGACGACAACGACATTCGACAGCTGCGTGACGACACGCCGGCCTGCGAAAAGCTAATTCACTTTAACAACGCCGGCTCGTCAATCATGCCGCAGCCGGTGTATCAGTCTGTGCTCGACCATCTTGCGACTGAACAGACCCTTGGCGGCTACGAAGCCGCAAGCCTTGCACCTCTCGATCAGTTCTACCTGACCTTCGCCGAACTGCTCAACGCCGACCCGCGTGAAATGGCGTTTGTTGAAAACGCAACGCGCGCCTGGGACATGGCGTTTTACTCACTGCCGCTAAACTCAGGCGACCGCGTGCTCACACACGTGTCGGAGTACGCGTCGAACTATCTGGCGCTCCTGCAACTCGCGAAACGTCGCAATATTAAAATTGATGTTGCACCGTCCGACGCAAGCGGTCAGGTTGACGTTGAGGCTATGGAAGCGTTGATTACGCCCGACACCAAACTGATTGCGTTAACCCACGTGCCGAGTCAGGGTGGCCTGGTTAACCCGGCGACTGAAGTGGGTGCGCTTGCCAAAAAACATAAACTTTTTTACCTGCTCGACGCGTGTCAGTCTGTTGGGCAGCTTCATGTTGACGTTAAAGCTATTGGCTGCCACATGCTGTCCGGCACGGGGCGCAAGTTTCTGCGCGGGCCTCGGGGCACCGGCTTTTTGTACGTGAGCCGCGACATCATTGACCAGCTCGACCCTCCGTTTATTGACCTGCACTCTGCTCACTGGAATACGCCCGCCACTTTTGAGTGGGCCGACGACGCTATTCGCTTTGAAAACTTTGAGAGTTTTGTGGCGGGACGCATTGGACTAACAGCGGCGGCTCGTTACGCCATGAACATTGGTCTGGATCGCATTGAAACCCGGGTTGAACTGCTGGCCGACTATCTCCGAATGCAGCTGTCGAACGTGCCCGGAATGGCTGTTCATGATCTAGGTCGCAAGCGCTGCGGAATTGTGACGTTTACCAAACAGGGTGAAGATGCTTTCGACGTTAAGAAGCGTTTGTCAGCTTCGCAGATAAATATTTCGGTCACACCGAGTAGTTATGCTCAGTTGGATTTGGGAGAGCGTGAACTTCCAGCCGTTGCTCGGGCTTCTGTGCATTATTTCAATACGCAGGTTGAGATAGAGCGGTTTTGTGAGGTGCTGGTGAATCCTGGCGAGTCGTAGGAGCGCGTCGGCAACAATACGCGCGTAGGAGCACCTTAAGGGCACTTGCTTGCTTAACCCTGCGGGCTGAACAGGCTGCGCGGCATCCTGCCGCGACAAAGCGTCTGAATAATAGATCGCGTTTCGTAATTCATCGCGGCTGGAAGTCGCTCCTACGAATTAAACAAGCGAATCAGGCGTATACCTGGAGGTGATCCAACGGATATTTTCGCTATTCCGGATTTTGCTAAGTCTGCAAAAACCCCAAAGGCGAGCCACCCGACTCAGGTGAATAAAACGACCTGACACCCGGCAAAATCTGATCCAGCTCCGAAGGTGCTACGCCAAACCACAGTGCCAACTCTGCAAAATATTCATCCACCGAAGTAGTCGGCGCATAAATACCTCGCCCAACATCAAGCGGACTGTTTGCGGCAAGCAACGGATAGTCTCCGTACATCTGACCCCCGTTAACACCACCGCCCATCACAACGTGGTGTCCACCCCAACCGTGGTCTGACCCCTTTCCGTTTGATGTAAGCGTGCGACCAAAGTCCGAAGTCGTAAACGTGGTCACGTCATTAAACACATCCAGCTCAACCAGCGCGTCACGAAACTGCTGCAGCCCTGAGCTAATTAACGGCAGCTTTTCCGCCTGGTTCTCAATCACGTCGTCGTGATGATCCCAACCGCCTACCGTGATAAAAAACGTTTGTCTGCTCGCACCCAACGTGTCACGCACGCTAATCACGCGGGCAATTTGTCGAAGGGCCTGAGCAAAACTGTTGTCTGAAAACGCTGTAGCAATATCCGGCGCTGACGCCAACGCAGTGGCAAACTCTCCACCCGCGTCTACGGCACCACGCAGGCGACGGCTGTACTCACGCTGCAGCACGTTGCTGCGTGGAATAGCCAACATGTCGTCGATCATGCGTTTTCTTAAGTCGCCAAAGAACGTCCCGTCGTCATAGTTATTAATGCCACTAACACCGTTACCGGTGGCATCAATACTGTATTCGTTGGTATTCACTCCGCTTTGAAACACGTTCGTTCCCGACAGCGAAATATTCATTGAAATGCCGTTGTTTACATTAGCGCCTGCAAGAACATCGGCCACGCGCCCGCCCCAGCCCTGAGCAATACGCCCGTCGGCTACTGCGGTTTGCCACTGGTTAATTTGATCCGCGTGAGAGAACAGCCCAAGCGGTAGTCTTGCTACACCGTTCTCGACCGCCGCGGCATCAAACGCTTCAAGCAAAGTGCCTACGTTGGCAATAATGGCAGCGTCGCCGTTCGCGTAAAGAGACTGAAGCTCAGGCATGCCAGGGTGCACGCCGTAGTTGCGACCGCCCGTGCCAGAACCGCTCAGCGGTAACAGCGACTCGCGAGGCAATGCAAGGTCCGAGCGAATGGACGCGTACTCACCGTACTGGTCAGCGTCGGTTGGCACGACCATATTGAACGAGTCGTTACCGCCGGCAAGCAGTACGCACACAAGCGCACGGTAGCCCGCCGACTGCTGCGCCGCTGCGTGTCGGGTAAGCCCAAGCTGCAGCACGGTGGAAGACAGCGTCGCGGCGGCCACGCCCAGCGAGCAAGAGTGAGTTAAAAAATCTCTTCGTTTCATGTAACTCTTCCTAACGCTGAATGACGTAGTCGGTGGAGGTGAGCACCATGTACAGGGCAACTCGTCGACGCTGTTCAATTTCTGGCAGTTCCACCAGCACTTCCGACATGAGGGTACGAAACTCGGCCGACAGATTACCGCCCGCCAGTAAAATGTCGAGACGGTCTATCAACGCGTCAAGATCTTCAGCCAGTTCGTCGTACTCGGTAAAGTCGAGCGTCACACTCGGAAACGGCTCGGGCGTTTCGGCGAACACATCACCGAGCGCGAGAGAGTCGAGCAGGTTAGTGAAATTAATAATGGTACTGCTGTCGGTAATTTGAAACTCGGGAGCGACCAGACCTTCAGACGAAATTTCGCCGCTCGGCGCGTGCTGTGGCAAATAAAAATTAAACACGCTGGGAGCCGACATAGGATGCTGTCGCGTTACACCCTGAAAAAAGTAGCCGCCGTTGGCGATAAAGTCAGATTCGCTCGAGGCATTAAACTGCCGCAAAATATTCAGGTAGCGAACCACCGGCTCGCGAAGCTTGCCAAAGTTATCAGACGGCGCGTCAATCTCGGGGTCGGTTAACACCGCGCGTACAACCGCCTGCATGTCACCTCTAACACCTGTAGCCGTACCGTTAAACGCTTCAGCCACTCTTTGAATGTAGGCAGGCGACGGGTTCGACGTCACCAAACGTTGAATGAGCTGCTTGCCAATAAACGGCCCAACGTTTGGATGGTTAAACAAGTTATCGATAGCATCGCTTACGTCTTTAAGGCCGGTTTGCCCTTCTGGCACCACGAAACCGTTGAGCAGGTTTTTGGGACCAGGCTCGTGAGCGAAGTCAAACATTTTCATAGGCGAGCGAAAGTCGATGACGTCGCTTCCGCCAAAAGTGGCATTAGCGCCGCCAAAGGAGAAGCCGGTAAACACTTTGGCAAATTCACGAATGTCATCGTTGTCGTACGTCGGAATCGGGTTGCCGCTCCCGTCAAGTCTAAGACTGCCGTCAATGTTTAGCTCAAACAGACCAATGGAAAACAGCTGCATCACTTCGCGAGCAAAGTTCTCGTCTGGAAACGTGTTTTGGGCCGGGTTGGAACGACTGTTATTAATGTGGCTTAAGTAAAACCCCATGGCCGGGTGCAAGGTAACGTCGTAAAGAAGGTCGCGGAAGTTACCAAACGAGTGTTGCAGCAAAACGTCCTGGTAGCTGCTTAGCGCGTCCGGGTAGACAATTAGAGCGTCTACGTTGTCCGACACCACCAAAATTTGACTCAGCGCAAAGGCCACTCGCTGTCTGACTACGTCAACGCAGGTAACCGCGCAGTTCCACCACGCCCAGCGTCTGAACTGCACAAGATAACTAATGTCGTTTTCAAAAGCGGCGAAGGCACCTGAGTCGCGGCTCTCGATGAGAAAGTCGACAACCGGCGTATGCAAACCGACCGGCAACGCAAACTGTTGGTCGAGCCATTCATCGTGGCCCGTCAAAGCCACTTGCTCTAATTCTTCATACGGCAACCCAAACGTTGCCCGTGAGGTAAATTTTGACGCATCTATTATCTGGGCGCGAGTTGCTTCAGGTGGCGGTGCTGGCGGTGGCACAACTGGAGGAGGTGGTGCCGGTGCGGGTGACGCACCCCCGCCTCCCCCACCACAGGCGGCGAGAAACAGAACAAGTATTAAAACACCAAGTTGACGCATACGTTTTTTAGTCACAGTTTACGAGGGAGCACATAATAACAGAGACAATATTCCTAAAAGTGTTGCCTTACTGCCTAAAACCATAGCCACATACATGTGCCCGTTCTGAGAAGCACCGCACGGAAAATACTATTCTCTCAAGCGGCTGGAGCGTGTCTTTACTAACGGTAAAAACCCGAGCACAAACCTGAAAGAGCGGTCGAAATCTACAGGCATTTATTCTGTTCACTGACATTAAGAACCGTGACTCACCCTGTTTGTTCCTGCCAAAAAAGCCACACAATCTGGAGGGCGCCAGCGCAACCTAAAGTGTGACCTGCGTCACACTAAATGCGCGCAATTATGTGAATTTAATGAAGTTTTTTGTCGGTAGCGTTTACAGCACGAACATAACATACCCACATATTATGACGAAAACCTTATAGCAGCGGGCCTATCACAAGTCTGGCACACGTCTTGCAAAGTAGTTAAGCAGACATCGTGACAAATAAATTCGGAAACTGGCGAAAACTCCTAACCGCCAACTTCAAAAGGAACATGACGTGAACATATTTAAAAACAAATTTCGACTCGCTTTTGCTTCGGTAGTGCTGTCAGCTTTGCTGCCCGTTACCGCATTCGCTATGCCGACCTTCCTGGGCAGTTTTCAGGTGGACGACGGCGACTGGTGGTCAAATAACCCTGACGTTTACTCAGGCGTTGAAGCCGCAGCCTACTTGTTTGGCGGCGAGGCTGAAGACTACCGAATCTCAATCGACGCATCGCAAGACGCTTCAACTATTACGGATACCGCTTGGTACACCATCATTGGAGTCGCCGGTGGGCACATCTTCGCTGACGACTACAGCGTCGACGCGCTTGAAGACGGCTACGGTGGTTACGGGTGGTTTACGGGCGCTGACGTGTCCGCACTAGTCGGTGACAACGCTCGCGGCGCGAGCTACACAAACTACGTGTGGCTTGACAGTACCGCTGTTTCAGAACCTGGCACGCTGGCCCTTCTTGGCCTTGGCATGTTCGGTCTTGGTGTAGTACGTCGACACAAAAAACTATAAAAACGACGCTTGCCAAATGGTGCAGTAAGTTGAATAAATAACAACAAAAAAAATAATAATAAGAACAACGTACTGACCAATAAGGAAACCCCGGCTCTGCCGGGGTTTTTTTTTGCCTTAGTTTTCCGGGGGAACGTAACCGTCGGGCTTGGCCGCGCCGCCGCCGAAAAAGAACTTCTCCATTTCGCCAACCAGCATCGCACGGGCTCTAGGCTCAATGGGTGACAAACGGTTTTCGTTAATCAACATGGTCTGGTGGGCCAGCCACTGCTGCCACGCTTCTTTGCTTACGCTTGCGTAAATTCGCTGGCCAAGTTCGCCTGGATACGGCGCATAGTCCATACCCTCGGCTTCTTTTTCCAACAACACACACTGTACGGTTCGAGTCATATCTGTTCCTACTTACAATATTGATCCAGCAGTTTCACTACCGGTGCCGCAAGCCCAATTTGAGCCGGCTTGGCGATGTTATACCAAAGAGAGGCGCCCGCCTCCATTTCTGTGTCGTCAGGCTCTTTCACCGAGTCGCTTTCACCGCTGGCCGCAAGCCGCACCGGACGTATGTTGAGATGAAAGTGACTAAACGTGTGTAAATGGTCCGGCAGCGTTTCGGGGTCTTCACACTCAATGCCAAGACGCGCCGCGGCGTCAACAGGCGTTTCGCCTTCCAGCGTTTCAGGCAGCCCCCAAAGGCCGCCCCATATACCGGACGCAGGCCGTTGCTGCAGCAATACGTCGCCGTCCCGCACAATGAGAAGCATGCACGCCTCACGAGTGGGCTTGGCTTTCTTGGGCTTCTTGCCAGGATAGTCCGTTGGCACGCCTTCGTGGAGAGCCAAACATGTATCCCGCAGCGGGCAGCGTTCGCAGTCGGGCTTGGAGCGTGTACACAAGGTCGCACCCAAATCCATAATGGCCTGCGTGTAGTCCGCCACGCGTTCGTGTGGTGTGGTGGTTTCCGCCCAGTCCCAGAGGGTGTCGAGCACGTCACGCTTGCCGGGCCAGCCGGCTACTTTGAAATGACGGGCTAGAACGCGCTTAACGTTGCCGTCCAAAATAGGTTCGCGCGTGTTCATGGACAGCGACAGAATGGCACCGGCCGTCGAGCGACCAATACCTGACAGTGCGATTAAGCCCTCGGGCGTAGTGGGAAACTTGCCGCCATGTTCCTCGACCACCTGCTGTGCCGATTTGTGCAAGTTTCTTGCGCGGGCGTAGTAGCCAAGACCTGTCCAAAGATGAAGCACTTCGTCGACGGGCGCTGCAGCCAGTTCTTCGACAGAACTAAACTTGTCCATAAAGCGTGCGTAGTAGTCAATTACCGTCGCGACCTGGGTTTGCTGCAACATGATTTCAGATACCCACACCCGGTACGGCGTAGGGTTGTGTTGCCACGGCAAGTCGTGCCGCCCTGAAACGTCAAACCACTCGAGCAGTCGAGTGGCAACGGTGTGTTCGGATTTACTCACTGAGCGGGAGTCGCCGCTCGAGGTGCCTGGGCTAAAGAGTCAGCCGAAGCTTTAACCAGAGACCTGGCCCGAGTTTGGGTCGAAGCACCTGCCTGATCATGAGTGTAGGCGGAGTTTGCTTGCGAAGGAGAATGTGCAGGAGTTTGCGAAGGAGACGGCGACTGAGAATCAGGTTCAGACGGTTCGTCTGTACCGACCTTTTCTTTTGCCAAAACCTCAATGCGATTCAGCGCGTCTACGCCACCTTTACGCAGGTACTTCTTTACTACAAATGGACCAACCACCGGCGGCACCCAAAAGTCGGGTTCGAAATCGAGTGCAAATTCGAGTTTGGTTTTGTCGTCGACCGCTTCTATGTTCCAAACGGACACGCCAAACCGCACTTTGCTGCGAGCAGGATCGACCCGGGTTTCGATAAAGGTAGGTTTTGTGGCCACCACGGTTTCAGTTCGCCCAAAGCCACGGCACACAAATAAAATGCAGCCGCGGGTGTAGGTGTAAATTTCGCCGCTGTCGTCTTCGTTTCGTGTCAGCCAGCGCGCGTCGTCGTAAACACTCGAAAACGCTTCGTAGTTGTCGAAGTCAATGAGCGTGTCGTAAACAGCGTCAATGGGTGCGTCGAGCATCGCAACGGAGCGCACGAAGTAACGTTTGCTTTCGTTCGACACCGTAATTGATTCAAGCTCGGCGGCCCACACTGAACCGGCACCAACGGCGAGCGCGAACAGTAAAAGCCACTTAGCCACCGCCAAGGAGATCCTTGAGCTTGTCTTTTAGTTTGTTGTCTAGCGCGTCTTTCAGCTTCTCTTTTTCCTGGTCTGCTTTTTCTTCAGGCGAAAGCGCAGGCTCACCGTCTGCCGGAGGCGTTTCTTCGTCGTCTTTGCCACCCACCCCAAGCTTTTCAAGCAGCTTGTCTTGCAGTCGCTTCTTGGCGTACTGCTTGGCAAGGTCGGCTATACTGCGAGTCGCATCAACCTCTGGCGCTTCGTACGTGCCGCCAATAACGAGCGGCAGCGTGTAGTCGGATATAAAGCGCAGCTCTTTCTCTAGCGGAATGTTGCCCTCCTGCACGACGTTCGCCGCAACACGGTAGTCAATGGCTTTGGTGTTCAGGTCGAGCGAACCCTTACCGCTAATGCGCATAAGTGGAATATCGATATTGAGGTCGTCGTTCGACAGCACGCCTTTGGAAATGGTCGCCGTTCCTTGCAGCGAACGAAACTCGGTGCGGTTTGGCTCGTCAGGAATGGACGCCTCTTTGTTCGCCGTCGCGACAATGTTGCGCACGGTTTCCATGACGTTAATGCCGTCCAGCACGCCGTCTTTGAAGTTAAACGAAACCGTGCCGTCGGAGCTGGCTTTGAGGTCACGCGTGTTGTGGCCTCTGGCGGTTACTTTCAGTGCGCCAGTTACTCGACCACTCAGCCTTTGACTGCCGGCCAGTTCCTGGCTGAGAGCACCGAAGTCCACGTTGGTGAACGATTCGTTCAGCGCGATTTCAGGCACTTCGCCCTGTGCGGTCACACTAACGTCGCCGCTGTAACTGCCACCGTAAAGCTGAGCCTTAATCGGATATAAACGCACGTCGCCGTCGCTCGCAGCGAGCTGCACTTCGACGTTGGTAGACGCAATGCCGCCCACGTTCAAAGAGCCAATGCGAAGCTGTCCGTTGAGGTTTAAGTCGCGAATGGTCTGCGCCGGCAGCTCAATGGTGTCAACGGCACGGTCCTGACCCTCGATATTGTCTGGCGGTGACAAGTAGCCGTCGAGCAGCAGCTTGTCTAGGCTCAGGCTTACTTCGGGCGTCTTGCCTGTCAGCTTTACAAAGCCGGTTATCTGGCTTTGGTCGAGCGTTGCTTTCAGGTCGCGCAGCTCAAAACCGTTTGGTGTCATGCGAAGACTCGTGCTGCCTTCAACCGCTGTCAGGGCCGTGTTGTCGGACATGTCGAGGTCAACGTCGAGCTTGGTTAACAGCTCACGAAGATTGAAACGCTCAACCGTAAACGGTCCGGTCAAGGTCGCCGCGTCTAAAACGCTTGTGCCTTTGAGTGAACCGCGACCTTTGAGGCCAAAGCCTTCAGCCGTGTACTGGCTAATGTTCATGGCGCCGTTGTCGAGGTTCAACGCAATGTCGTCGAGATTCAAATTTGCGTTTTGAGGCCCGTCCGGAATACTGCTGCCCGACAGCTTGGCCGTCACAACCGCTTTTAACGCAGCCAGGTCCGACTGGTTGGTC
>JBGCFV010000073.1:0-11080 GCA_045107075.1 Gammaproteobacteria bacterium | reverse complement strand
AACGACGTAGCCGGCGACACCGACCTCGATTCAGTCGGTGATTCGTTCGATAACTGTTTGAACGTTGAGAACTTTGATCAAACCGATACGGACGGAGACGGTTTCGGTAACGCTTGCGATGCAGATATTAATAACGACTGCATTGTGAACTTCATTGATATATCGCAGTTCACGCCACGGTTTAACTCAGCTGTGGGTGATCCGCTTTACGATGAAAACTTTGATATCGATAGCAGCGGTGCGTTGAATTTTGTTGACTACGCTGCGTTTACAAGTAGTTTCCAATTACCGCCGGGACCCAGTGCCAATATCTGTGTGCCTGCTAATTGAACGTAATAGGTAAACTCAGATGAGATGAAAAGCCTCGCTTCGGCGGGGCTTTTTTTTGCCTCGGTGACTCAGGTATGCCGGTTTTGAACCATTCTTGCGTATGAATAACAAGAAGGCTCAAAAGCTCAGACTAATGCATCACAGAATCAGGAGAATGTACTTGAACACTTTATATATCAGGCCGTACAACATGGGTTCACTCAAGATACGAACGTTATCGCTAATTTTGGTGCTTATTTCGTCGTTTCAAGCTAACGCTGCGAGTGTCAGTGCCTTTGTCAACGCATTCACGCCGGGGATTGGGCGAACCATTATTGACGATACGGAGTCTGGACCCTCTATTTTTCGTTCTGTAAACGCTGACTATAGTGGACCGCGCTATTCCAGTGGCGAAGTGTTTGTCGATTTTACGACCGCCGAAATCGGTGTGAGAACAGGAGGTATCCTCGGGTCTTCCGGAGATGCAGCTGGTGCGATCGGAGCCTTGACGGACACTCTCACCTTTAGCATCGATCAAGATGAGACCGAATTCGTCGAGGTAGAAGTTCGATTTCATCTACAGGGCACGCTTTTCTACAACTATTCCGCTACAGGAGCGAACAGTAACGCTACTTTGAAAATGGCGTTGTTTAGTTTTGTCGGTGATACCGGGAGAGATTCACTGGTTTCGGAGCGCTACTACGTCAATAATTATTTCATCGGCGGTGAGGACCCGGTTACCGCGGCCGATCCGGATAATTTCAATATTCTCTCTCAGTTTGGCGATATCGATTTCGATAACGATGATCGTGGGCTGATACAGGGCACCATTCGTTTGTATGGAAGCTCACCAACCCTTGATGTTGAATTGTCGCTAAGAGCAAATGGCCTGACCGATTTCTACAATCCGGTTACATTCGAATTTATCGATTTGCCAAGCAACGTAACGTTCACCTCCGAGTCAGGTTACTTCTTGAATTCGGTGGCTGATATCGATGGAGACGGTGTGGACGATTCGCTCGATAACTGCACGACAATGACTAACGCGAGTCAGATTGATACTGATGGCGATGGCTACGGTAACGCCTGCGACGCCGATTTTAACAATGACTGCGTCGTTAATTTTCTGGATCTGGCGGCCTTCTCGAACGAGTTCTTAAGCACAAATGATTTGTTCGACCTGAACGGTGATGGAGTCGTTAATTTTCTGGACTTTACGTCGCTGTCGAATGCCTTCTTTTCATTGCCCGGGCCAGGTCTGGGTACGTGTGTCGAATAAGCTGAATTTCCTCGTAACACACCCACTTAGTGTTTGAGCAAGGTGAAAAAAAGGCCCGGCGTAATTGCGTCGGGCCATTCTCTTGGATGATGACGAAAAAAGCATCAGATGCCAGTCAATTTCGTCCGTGCATCGAACCTAACTCTGCTGCTAATTTTAAACTGGTCGCAGGAGTATTCTAATCAACCGTTGACGGCGCTATGCCAGATGGGCCAGGCGGTAACAAATACAGGCTTTTAAAAATATCCAGGTCTGCGAAGTTGACCGTGCCGTCACTGTTGAAGTCCGAATTGGGTTCCGAGCTTTGGAAAACGAGGCTAAACAAACTCAGGTCAAGAAAGTTGGTAACGCCGTCGTTGTTTAGATCGGCGTCGCAGGCGTTTCCGTAACTGTCGTTATCGGTATCTTGCTGCTGCACGTTAGCTACGTTTAGACAGTTATCCAGATCATTGGGTAGTCCGTCCAGGTCGCTATCGGCGACCAAGCCGACATGTAACTGAAAGGCTGTGTTACTGACGTTGCTGTTATCAGAGCTCAGCGTTACCACGCCGTCATAGCCACCTTCGCTTGAACCGCTGCGGTTGAGTGTTACCACCAAGGTTTGTGTCTCACCTTCCGAAAGGGTGAACGTCGCCGGGGCCACATCAATTTGAATGGTACTGCCGATTTCGGCAGCGGCGCTCCAAGTCCCGTTTTGAGTAGCACGGACTGTTCTCGACCACGTACACATTTCCAGGCAATTGAGATTGATTAATCCGGCCAGGTTTAAGTCTTTGGTTTGACCGCCCGATAGCGGATTCGCCGCCATAAAGCCCTCGATGGTTTCGTCCAGAACGAGCCCGGCTCGGGTTGCAGCGGGGAGGTTTACTCGTCCACCGCCGTGAGTGAAGGTCCCGGTAGGTGTCGTGCCATCGTCTTCCGTGAGAGGTGCGACACCTGTGGTCATGAGTGCCGAGAGCCTTTCGGCATCGGTCCATTCAGGTTGCGCCGATTTAAGCAGCGCGAAAACACCGCCAGCAGTTGCCGCTGATGTTCCGGACACAAATTTAAAAAGATCCGGGAACGATGCGGTGACAATGTTCTGACTGGGCACGGTACCCGAAGGCATTAAATAATCGAGGTCCAGTATGGGCCCACGACCGCTGGTAATTGCAACGTGATCGGCCAGTTCAAAATCGATAACGGCTTCTGATTCGCTTATCGTGGCTTGATGACCTGTGCCTGTACTGAGCCAGCTACGCAATATGTCGGCATTGGCTGTGTTCAGATGAATGCCGGGTATGACGTAGATGTCGTCGCTGACTGTGTCTGACCCGCCGCTTATGTTGCCTAGAACAAAGCCAATCGCGCCTGAGTCTCTGGCGTTAATGGCCTTTTGTACGCGTGCAATTTGACCGCGATCACAAACAACTATCATTCCTTCGAGCATAGAGTCCGGGTATGCCTGAAGACACTGTCCGGGATCGCCCGGCGAGTTTGGATTGGGGATGTTGCCGGCGTAAACAATGGGTCCGGAAACGCCCTCTCCAATAGCGCCGCCTTGAAGGGTAGGCGGCACTGGCGGATTGCCTCCCTGAAACTCACCGATTGTTTTACTGGATATCTGTTGCGCATGCGTTGAAGACACAAACACGCTTGACCACGGAGTCGAAACAGCCGCGATCAATGAACCGGGTTCCGGCCCACTGCTACCTGCGGCTTGACTTAGCATCACACCGTTTTCCCTGAGGCTCAAGGTTGCCGGAGCAAAAATACTGCCCCACGGACTTTGATTGCTACCGCCAATTGGATTAATCAGCACGTCTACGCCGTCAATAATCGCCTGCTCGAGAGCCTGCAGAACCGCGGAGGCAGGGCAGGAAAAAGCAGGGCATACCCGGTACACAATGACGTTAGCGTGCGGTGCCACTCCGGTCACAATATCCACTCCCCAAGGTGACAGGCTGTCGCCTGTTAAGCGATTTCCCGCCGACTGGCTAAGCAACTGAGCGCTGTAAGACTCAAGGTCAGGTGCTACTTGTCCGCCAGCTTCGGTAAAGTTATACCGGCCTATGAGTTTGCTGTTACAAACATCTTGTGGCGTTTCGAAACAGTCTCCCAAATACTGTCCTTCGCCGAGTGGGTTTGTGTGCGTGTAACCGTCGCTATCAGTGGAGTCAAAAATAGGGTGAGTCACTATGAGTCCCGGACCTATGATGCCAATTACCGTGCCTTCGCCCAAGTGGCCGCCGTCATTTGTCGCTGAGCCGTCCCAAACCTGATTGGCTCCCATGAGGTCGACAACCGGGTCACCGCTGCTGTTAAGTTCGCTCGAACGCGAGGAGCTGTCGAACTTCGCGTTGGTGCTGTTCGAAGTGACCGTGCTGTCGTTATTAACCAGAAACAAATCTTCGTCGATTACTACTCTTTGTATTCCAGACAGCCCCCGTACGGCTTCAGCTTCAGCTGCGCTCATTGGCAACGAAAACCCTGTGAATACACGAGTGTAGTTGTGTCGTATTTCTAACGGTCTTCTTAGCTGCTGGCTGATTTCATTTCGCAGTTCAACGCTCTGGCGGGACTCGTCAGCTTGAACAATGTAGTTGGAGTATGTTTCAGCGCTGGCATCAAGCAGCGTGGCTGCCATTAGTAAAACCAAAAAAAACGAGGTCCAAAATCTGAATTCTCCTGATTTTAATTCCATGACTTATTTCCCTCGCACGCTATCGCTTTAGTTACATTTGGGTCGTACACAATTGGACATTAATCTTGCCGCGTTCATAGTTTTTTGAATGTCGCACAGGCAAACAGTTTCTACCACTATACATGAGCCATGCGTATCAAGGCTTCAGGCAGCAGTTTGAGCGCTTTGTTTAGAGAAACTTAGTCAATGCAATGACGCACACGCCAGTCGCCAGAAACCAAAAACGCAAGATCGGAGCGAGTCTATATTGACGTTGTCTGAGCGGTTAGGAGGTCTGGCCTAAGAGTGTGTTAGTGGGCTTAACGCGTAGCGGCACTTTTTAACATGAGCGCTTTGCTTTTCTGTTCGCGAGCCTCATCGGTGCGTCCAAGACGCTCGAGCATTGTGGCCAGCTCTTCATGAGCCGCGGCGCTTGGCTTTTGACTCACAAGGCGTTCGTAAACCGCCAAAGCCTCGTTGTGTTTACCTTGCTGAATGAGAAGTGTGCCGAGTAAGTCGTACGCCGCTGCGTTGTTTGGGTCTGCTTCAATAGCATTTTGAAAGCTGGCAATCGCCTTGTCGTCTTGACCCTGTTCTTGTAGCGCTACTCCAAGACCTGCATACGCTCGTGTACCTGGCTTCGTTGCGATTACGGTTCGAAAGTAACCTTCGGCTTCGGCAAACTCTCCGCTGCGGACCAGCGAAGCCGCCAGGTTATATTGAGCGGCGCGTGAATCCGGATCGAACTCGAGCGACTTGCGATACATGTCGACAGCTTCATAAGGCATGCCTTGACGTTCCAGTACAAAGCCAAGGTCGTTGTAAATCGCTGGCTGCGGTTCTATCGCCAGTGACTCGCGATAATGTGCTTCGGCCAGTTCGTATTCGCCAAGATCTATTGAGGCGAGCGCCATGTTGTTGTGCGCCTTCCAGTGTTTTGGGTCAACGGCAAGTGCTTTTTCCAAAGCGACTACGGCCTGCTGGCTCTTACCTTGTTGAAACAATGCAAAGCCAGTTGCGTTAAGTAGTTCTACGTTTTCAGGTTCTACTTCAAGGCCGCGTTCGTAGGCTTTAACAGCAGCTGGGTAGTTGCCGCTACGTTCGTTTGCCATGCCGGCTCGAAGGAAGGAATACGCGTCGAGAAACTGTTCTTTAATCTGAGCGATGGCGTCAGCGGGCAGCGGTACGAATTCAGGGATGTTGGCCGCACCATAAGTTCCTGTGAAACGTTCCAGCACGACGGCTGGAGTAGAGTTGCCTTGCTCATCGATGTGCGTGAGGAAGAGCTGCGTGTAGGGTGTGTTGGCTTTGGATGAAAAAACGAGCCATCGACCATTAGACGAAAAACTGTGCCATGAATTCATTAGCGGGGTATTCGCACGAAGTCGGCGAGCGTCGCCGCCTTCGGCCGGCACAATAAAGAGCTCACTGTCGGGCATAAGCAGCATGTAGTTTTCGGCCTGAGTAAATACAATCCATTTGCCGTCTGGTGAGAACTTGGCGAAAAAGTTGCTCTTGCCGTTATGAGATGCGCCCTGTACGGGTTCAGCTACGCCGCCGCGTCCTTCGTTAAAGGGAATACGATACAAATTAAATTTGAACGGTTCTTTGTCCTGGATAAACTCCGGGACATCTTTATCACTGAGTAGTACAGGGTTCGAGTTGGCCACCGGCTCAGTCCTGTAGGCTTTGGCACGTGCGAACAATATGGTTTTGCCATCGGGACTCCAGGTTGGGTTGCTCTGCACATATTCTGGATTGTCGGCACCCGGAAGCGGAGCATAGGTTTCGGTTTCTGTGTCGTAGACCACCAGAATGCCTTTGATCGGGAAGAAGAGTTGTGAGAAGGCAATTCCGGGTGTTGCGACAAATACGGCCTGATCTTTAACGGTACTGATGACATAGCGGCCGTCTGGGGAGACTTGAGAAAGAAGCCCAAAAGTTGCTTCACCATCCTCTTTTTTGTAGTCACTCCAGGTAATAATCTTTTCGTCATCGAGCGTCATTTTTTTGGAAACGGGGAGAATGGCGTAGCCACCTTTATCGTTGCCGTAGTCAACGTCGAGCCCAAGTACCTGACCGTTGCCTGAGAACGAGTGGCAGTTTCCACAGACAGGTAGATTTTCCAGTACTACGGGTGGTTGCTCCACCGAGTCGACTGAACCATAGCGCCAACGAATACGAGAGGGATCCTGAACCGCCGTGATAAACGGCAGTGGCACTTCGCGATAAAATATAGAGTCGCCAACCGCATCTGAAGAGGTACGAAAACGGATGCTCTCAGCCGAGACTGTCTGGCCATTTGAGTTAGAGCCCACAACAGCTAACTCTGCGTCACTCTCAAGTGAACGCAATTTGATCTGCGACCAGTTTTCTTCGCTTGGACGCCAGCTGGGTGCTGGAGCTTCAAAGCGCATGACATCGTTATCGGCAAACCGCAGTACAACCCGCCAGTTTTCAACACCCGCCGTTTTATCTTTCCACACAACAGTGGGGGCCACAATGTCGGAAGGGAATAACGTCTCGTCCAGCGGGTAGTCTATTTCAATTGTGCCTGACGACGCTTCCGGGAAAGTTAACGCGTCGTTTTGACTGGGGCCTGGAGAGCAGCCGCCAAGGGCTAAAGTTGTTGCAACGAACAGTGTCGCCCAAAAAGACGGCGTGTGAGCGTTTAAAGCATCCCACTTTTTGCTAGCTTGCGGTTGCATCACGTTGGAGAAGCCTTTTCGATGAGTGTTCGAGCGGAAACACCGTCGTTAGGCTCTTAATTGAGGCCTTTTCTCAACGGGCGGAGTTAGAATTCTCGAAGATAGCGAGGGCAAAGTCAACGTGGGCTAGCGGGTTCAACAACCACGTTTACCCTTGATTTCCAGTCGTTACCGAAACATTTTATAGGACCCGTTCCCGTTGCGTGGGCTCTGCTAAACAGTTCGTCGGCCTTTTAGGTGGGTTTTTGTCGTAATCCCCTGTTTATACGTCCGTTTTATTGACAGGCTCAGGCTGTCCTATTACATTATAAGAGCTAACGGACTCCGGTGACGTCGGGTCCATAAGCCGTAAGATTCCAAGCGGTTCCGCGACCTTCGAAGCGATCATTATTCGAAGCTGGTTTGGCCGCTAAATAAAAAAGAATACTGGAGAATCGAAATGACCCGAAAGACGATGTTTAACTACGGCATTAAGTTACTCGCCGCTATGGTGGTTACTGGCTCAGTTACGACCCAGGCAACTGTTCACAGGGTATTCGAAGGGGAATCGATTCAGGCAACGATTGACGTTGCGGCACCGGGAGACACTATTCTCGTTGAGCCGGGTGAATACGTCGAAAGCGCCAGTAGCCGTTACGGACTGCGTATCACGACCAATAACCTTCGCCTGATTGGCAAGGCGAGAAACAGTCACGGTCACCCCGGTAAAGTAAGACTCATCTTTAATGACGCTGACGACAGCATGCAAGAGACTGGCGTTTACGCTGCGCCGGCGGGATGCGAGTACGACGAGTCACTTGAAGAGTGCGACGAAGAATTGCACGGTTTTTATATTCGTGGTTTCAGCGTGGAAGGTTTTCCAGTTAACGGCATTCAAACCCGTTGGGTGAACGACTTTAAGTTTGTCCGCAACGAGTCAGTCAATAACCTGAACAACGGCATCTACCCAACCCTTTCTGCAAACGGCCTTGTTCGTAACAACGTTTCTTACGGTTCACTGGATACAGCTATGTGGGTTGCTGGCTCAGAAAACGTTCGAGTCATCGGCAATGACTTGTCGCAGAGTACTATCGGTTTTGAAATTACCGTGTCCAATGACGTGCTGGTCAAAAACAACGATATTTACAACAACACTTTGGGCATTGGTTTATTTCATCCTAACGCGGCCGGCAACGGCCCTCTGCCTGTCATGGAAAACTGGGTAGTCAAGCAAAACTGGGTGTACAACAATAACCTGCCCAACCCGGCATCCCCGTCTACTTTCCAGGGCGCGCTGCCTTCGGGTGGTGGTATTTTGTTGTTAGGTATAAGTAACCACGTGATAAAGAAAAACAAAATTGACGACAACAATTTCTTTGGCATTGGTGTACTGGGTTGGTGTACGGCAAACTCTTTCGATCCCAATCGTAACTGCGAGGTCAGACCGCCGATAGCAGATCCGTCAGCGAACAATAACCGCATTGTTCGAAACACACTCAACAATAACGGTACGAATCCGCCGGCAGATTTCCCGTTGGCACCGCTTGCGTCCGACGTTATCTACTTGCAGACGCCGCCGTTTGAGCCGGGTACCGGCAACTGCTTCAAGAACAACCGACCACACGAAGCGTTCACCTTTTTCTCATCTGAACCGGACGGCGAGCTGCCCACCGATGGTTGCTAGTTTGCGCCGATTGCGAGTGTTGTGATTGCGAAAGAAGCGTGAGTGCTTCAGAAATTCCGGCGCTGAAGCATGGCGCCGGCGTGGATAGTGATGGACTCCATTCAGAAACGCTTGTTAACGACTGCCGGGTCATTGTTCGTCGAGTAGAGGGCCCCAAAGCTCGCGAACTGTTCATCAGTGTTTTACCCACTCTTCAATCTTCCGAAGCTGTTGATCAAACTGAAGCGGCCTATCAAGCTGTCCGTTGTGTGTTGCAGTCGGAAGGCGTTGGTTTTGAATCGGTCGTTTGCGAGACGCTCTTCCATCGTGACTTAAACGCTAACCTGAAGGCCGTTCGAACTGTGCGCGACCGACTGGTTGGAGCAGCAGCGGACGCGGTGCCGGTGGTGACGGAAATAGAGCAACCGCCCTTAAGCAAGCACGCTTGGCTAGAGCTCTCCATTCAGGCAATCGTGCCTATAATTCCAACTTCTTTCGAAGCAATACGTGCTGGGTCTTTCTGCGAGTGTCCGGAGTGTGAGCGATCGCAGGGTGTTGCCGTACGCATTGACGACGAATCCCGTCTTTATTCGGGAGTGCTTTACGGTGCTGGGAAATCCGTGTACGAGCAGACGCGCGATATGTTTGTCCGCGCCGAAGAAATGTTGCACCAGGTTGGGATGGATTTCGGCGACGTTGTGCGAACATGGATTTATTTGCCTAAGATCGATCGCGACTATGCCGATCTAAACCGCTCTCGCAGAGACTTTTTTGACGAAAGAGGTGTGAACCCTCCGCCGGCAAGTACCGGTATTGGCGCAGGTCTGGTAGAACCACACTTGGTGTGCTTGAGAGTGTACGCCGTCAAGGGCAAGCACGCGTTGCCAAAAATATTGATGACCACGCCGACGCTTAACGAAGCACCGTCTTACGGAGCCGACTTTTCCCGCGGTATGCGAGTAGCCGAATCCAATCGCGAAATACTTCATATATCGGGTACCGCGAGTCTGGATGAAACCGGTAGCACCGTGCACGTAGGAGACTTCGACGCTCAGGCAAACCGCATGCTTGTGAATGTAGCGGCTTTGCTCGAGGCGCAAGGGGCCTGTTTTAGCGACGTCGTTTCGGCTATTACCTATGTCAAAAACCCAGCGGATGGTGATCGTTTAAAGTCGATATTTGAAGCGCGCGGCTATGAGGGCTTCGCTCATGTCATGGTCAATGCGGCAGTGTGTCGTTCTGAGTTACTGTGCGAAACTGAGGCGATTGCAATCGTAACGCGGTAATTGTCAGACTGGTGCGGGAGCACTGTGTTAACCCATGCCTGCCAGTGTTAAACGTTTTGTTGTGACCGGTGGGCTACTTAGAACTGAATTAAAAAAGGCCCAACGCAAGTGCGCCGGGCCTTTTTTCTTGATCATCATGCAGAAGTTTCGAAACGAGTGCAGCTACTCCATGCCAATATATCGATCGTTCATGGGTGCTGCTCTGCCGTGTCCGTCACCCATTGTGCTGTCGTCCATAATCTTGGCTGTTTCATCAAACAGCCGCTGCGCCTCGTCGGGACTGTTGCCGATGCAGGTCATGCCTATCTTGCCGTATTGCGACAACGCGCCAATCATATAAAACAGTACGCCGGTACCTGTTGAGTGTTTGAAGCCAATGCCCTGATTCCAAATAATCTCAAACAGATCCTCAGGCAAGAGGCCGCGGTAGGCGGGCGACTTGAAATTGTCGGTGGCTTTGTAATATTTGGCTTTACCGTCCGGCGCAACAAACAGGCCGCTTTCAGCGTCAAGTTGACCTTCGGTTAGAAACTCAAGTGCATGGTAAGGCGGCGTCGTACCACCCATTCGTAGATTGATTTCGATGGCGTGAACGCTCCACTCGCCGTTGCTACGCGCGGCGAGAAAGTCGACGGCAAATCGTCCAATAACGCCGCGTTTGCTTAAAACAGCTCCGACTTTACTGGCTTCTTTCAGAAGGGACCTACGGTAGTCGTCGTCTGCCGGGAAGCGACAACCCAGATACGCTTGCCCCGTCAAGCCACCGAGCACTTGCTCATGACTGGATACGAGTCGTGCGCTGCCGTCAGGCAAGATGCGCATTTGTACGCTGGGCGAGCGCGTTTCTTGAGCTGCAATCAGTTCTTCAACAATGCCGCCCATGTCGTCAAATTTCTGCAGAAACTTATCGTAGGTCTCGTGGCCAGATGTCCATGACAGTTCGTGCAGCGCTTCGCGGATACCGTTTTCACCGGTCTCGGCATCAGGGTAAGTAAACACGGCGTTGCCTTCGCCACCGAACCCTTCGTTCAGTTTTACGACCGCACGGACAATGTTGGGGCGTATTTTACGAAGCTCCTCTAGTGCGCTGACGATATCACTTTCGCTATGCAAATCTTCAAAGCCGTCTGGATAGTTGATGTCCGCTTCTGAAAATATTTTGCGGTTTCCAGACTTCGTGCCCAAAGGTAGAAG
>JBGCFV010000072.1:0-13747 GCA_045107075.1 Gammaproteobacteria bacterium | reverse complement strand
CAGAACCTGGTGCTGTTCTACGAGCGTGACCGCATGCAGGCGCGTATCGCGTACAACAACCGCGAAGGCTTCCTGCGCCAGATTGACAACGGCTTTAATGGCGAACCCATTAACACCCAGTCATTTGGTCAGTGGGATATCAGCGCAAGCTACGACGTGAACGACCGATTTGAAGTGTTTTTCGAGGGGATTAACATCACCGAAGAAGAGCTTGTTCAGACGGGTCGTTTCGCGAACCAAATCTACTCTATTGAAGATAATGGTTCACGCTACGCTCTTGGTTTCCGATTCCAGATGTAACGGAATCAAAACCGGCTAAACTCGGCCCGTGAGGTAACTCGCGGGCCGTTTTTTTTGGTAGTCTATGTCTCTCCGGTTTTTTCATTGGCGACTACTTTGTCCAGACCTATACAACACATTTTAATCGTTGGTGGCGGTACGGCTGGTTGGCTGTCAGCTGCCATTATTGCCGCGCACCACAAAGGCGCGAAGAACCTCAAAGTGTCTCTGGTCGAGTCGGCCGACATACCCACAGTGGGCGTGGGCGAAGGCACCTGGCCGACCATGAAAAACACGGTCAAACAAATAGGCATTAAAGAAAGCGAGCTCTTCCGACGCTGCTTTGCCGGGTTTAAACAAGGCGGCAAATTTGTTAACTGGGTCCACGGCAACGGCGACTACTACTATCATCCGTTCACAGTTCCGCTGGGCTACGGGCGAGTCGATTTAGCGCCGTACGTCTCAGACATTGCAAACTACGCCACCGAATCCAATTTCCAACAGCACGTGTGTGAAGCCGGGTTGGCCCCTCGCACCATCACCGAGTCTGACTATCAAGGGCAGTGCAACTACGCTTACCACCTTGACGCCGGAGCCTTTGCCGAACTACTCAAAGAGTTCTGCCGTGACGAGCTGGGCGTCCAGCACGTGGTTGACACGGTTAAGTCGGCCAAGCAAGACGACAGCGGTCGGCTAACCGCGGTTAATCTTGAACAGCGCGGTGAGTTTGAGGCGGACTTATTTGTCGACTGCACGGGCTTTATGTCTTTGCTGCTCGGCAAACAACTCGGCGTACCCTTCATTGATAAGAGCGACGTGTTGTTTAACGACTCAGCGCTGGCGCTGCAGGTGCCTTACGAAAACGAAGACAGCCCAATGGCCTGCCACACCATTGCTACAGCACAAAATGCGGGCTGGATTTGGGACATTGGTTTAACGTCGCGTCGGGGAGTAGGTCACGTGTACTCGTCAGACTATATTTCTGACGACCAGGCCGAAGACAATTTACGCAACTACCTTGGCTCTGCGGCTGACGGTCTCGAACCCCGCAAAATCAAATTTGGCTCAGGTCACCGGGCCGAATTTTGGAAACACAACTGCGTCGCCGTCGGCCTGTCGGCCGGTTTTGTGGAACCGCTGGAGGCAACTGCGATCATGCTGGTGGAAATTTCTGCTCGCTACATCGCCGAAAACCTGCCGCCCACCGACGACGTTATGCCTATTACGGCGCGTCGCTTTAACCAGCAAATGGACTACCGCTGGCAGCGTATAATCGATTTTTTAAAACTGCACTACATGCTGAACCAGCGGCCTGAACCGTACTGGAAAGCACATCGCGACCCGGCCAACATTCCCGATTCACTGCAAGAAGATCTGGCCGTATGGCGCTATCGTGGTCCTGTTCGTGGAGACTTTGACAGCTCAATTGAACTGTTCCCGGCTGCAAGCTATCAGTACGTGTTGTACGGCATGGGCTTCCGGCCCGACTTCAGTCACCAGTCCCACCTGTACGCAGAGGACGCGCAGGCGCAAAAAATAATCCAGCGCAATGAACAGCTGACCCAACAAATGCTGCACAATCTGCCGGCTCATCGTGATTACATTCAGCACTGGTTAGCCTCCCGCTCTTAAACCACCCTTTTCCACGAGAAATTTATGACTTCAATGACTCTACTCGACAGCGTGAAACACGCCGATATGCACCTGCTGCCTGGCGGCGGAGTAACCTTTGCCGGCAAACAGCACATTCTGCCTATTCGAGCCGAAGAAATTAGCAAAGCGGTCTGCGACTTTCCGGTGTTCATGACTCGCAACACAAACACGGGCGCGTGGTCTTTCTCGCTGGTCGCCAGCTTGATGGTAGAGAACAATCTGTTCGTCGAAGACTCCAAGTGGACCGCAACTTACGTACCTCAGGTCATTGAAACTCACCCGTTTTACCTGACGCCAACCGACCAGGACGACCAGTACGCTCTTGCCATTGACGAGTCGTCCGACGCGCTTAGCCGTTCGGAAGGCGAGGCCCTGTTTGATGAGAACGGCAAGTCATCGCCCTGGCTCGAAAGCCTGACCAAGAAAATGCAGTCCCAGCTTCAGTCGAATCAACAAACGCTTTTGTTTATTAAGGCCATTGAAGACGCTGAGCTTGTCAAAGAGATTGGCGTTCAGGTCGTGTTTGATGACGAAACCGTACAAACCATTAACGGTTTACACACTATTGACGAAGAGAAACTGCAGGCACTCGACTCTGAGACGCTGACCGACTTTAACAAGCGCGGCTATCTCCAGCCGCTAAACGGCATGTTGCTGTCAGTGTTCCAGCTTAACTCGCTTATTCGCCGACACAATCGTTTGGTCGAAACTACCGAGGGCCAAAAAGTAATACGCCAAATTAAGCTGGAAGTGGCGCGGGACGCCGGCGCGACGACCTAAGTACTATGGAACGCCTTGAGGAACAATTTGTCGCTCGTTTTTCCAAACCCTCCCATTGGACCATTCGTTCTCCGGGGCGGGTTAATCTGATTGGCGACCACACCGACTACAACGACGGTTTTGTTCTACCCATGGCCATTGAACACGCGGTGTGGCTAATCGCCGCTCCCCGGGACGAAGCGGGCATTAACGTTTACAGCGCCAACCTTGATCGCGCCGAAGAGTTCGGCGGCAACGGCGAAAAATTGTCTGTCAGCGAAACCTGGACCGACTATCTCAAGGGCGTTGTGGCTGAGTTTCAGTCTCACGGCATGGACATGCCCGGATTAGAAATACTGGTCTGGTCCGACGTACCAATGGGCTGCGGACTGTCCAGCAGCGCGGCACTGCAAATTGGCATGGCCCGCTTGCTGCAGTTAATTGAGCCCGAACGCGTACCCGACGGTGAACTGGCCGCCTTGTGTCAAACCGCCGAGCATAACTTCACTGGCATGCCGGCGGGCATTATGGATCAGTTTTGCGTCGCATACGCCAAAAATGAACACCTCATGTACCTCGACTGTCGTTCACTTGACGTGCAACACATTCCTCTACGCGACGACCGCGTTGCCGTCCTCATTATTAACAGCAAAGTCAGCCGCGAGCTCCGCGACGGATCTTACGCCAAGCGACGAGCGAGCTGCGAAGAAGCCTGCGGCATTTTAGGCGTAAGTCACTTGAGAGACGTTACTTCGGCACAAGTAGAAGAAGCCAAAGAAGAACTTGGAGACTTGCGCTACAGGCGTGCGCGTCATGTCACAAGCGAAGACGAACGTACTGCCGCCACGGTCGAAGCCATTGCCAACAAAGACTGGCGCGAGGTGGGACGGCTTATGCACGAGAGTCATCTTTCACTGTCGAACGACTACGAGACTAGCTGCCCCGAACTGGACATCATTAACAACATCGCTCACGACATGGGACAAGACAGCGGCTTGTACGGCGCGCGCATTACTGGCGGCGGCTTTGGCGGTTGCGCGGTGGCACTTATTGAACGCGAACACCTTGAGTCCATTGTCACAACATTAAGCGCTCGCTATCTCGAAGCGACCGGCATCGAACTTGAAGCCTACAGCTCCTCTCCCTCCTTTGGAGCACGAGTGACCACGCAACCGGAGACGCCACATGGCACAGAGTCTTGACACACCACATCGACGCCGTAATTTGCTCACCGGCGAGTGGGTGGTGGTTTCACCTCATCGCACGCAGCGCCCCTGGCAAGGCCACGAGGGCGATAGTGCAGAACCTTTGCCGGAGCACGATCCCGGCTGCTACCTGTGTCCCGGAAACGACCGCGCTGGTGGCGCTGTTAACCCGGACTACAAAGACGTCTATGTATTCGATAACGACTACCCGGCACTATTAGACAGCTCCTCGGTAGCCAGCACCGACGCTGGCATGTTCCAAGCTGAGCCTGTGTGCGGTTGCTGTCGAGTGATTTGCTACGGTCCACAGCATAATCAGGGCTTGCACCACATGCCCCAAGCGGCCATTGAACGTGTAGTAAATGCGTGGATGGAACAAAGCCGCACGCTCAGCGAGCGTTTCGAATGGGTACAAATTTTCGAAAATCGTGGCTCGCTAATGGGCGCGTCAAGCCCGCATCCTCACGGCCAAATTTGGGCTGTAGACATGCTGCCGACAGAAGCGTCGAAAGAAGCCACGCAGCAAAGCGATTATTTCAAACAGCACGGTCGTTCGTTGCTACAGGACTATCTGCATCAGGAACTCGAAGCCGGTGAGCGCATAGTCGCTGAAAACGAAGACTGGGTGTCTCTGGTTCCCTACTGGGCCGTGTGGCCGTTTGAAACTCTCGTTTTACCGCGACGTAATGTTTCGAGACTGCACGATTTAAACGCCAGCGAACAAACAAGTCTGGCCGAATTCGTAAAAACCGTGTTTACGCAATACGACGAACTTTTCAATGCACCCATGTCCTACTCAATGGGATGGCACAGTGCGCCTGCTTCAAACGCCGAGGGCTGGCAGCTGCATATGCATATCTATCCACCCGCACTGCGCTCTGCGACTATTCCCAAATTCATGGTGGGTTTCGAATTATTGGGTGAAAAGCAGCGTGACATCACAGCGGAAATTGCCGCTCAACGACTTCGAGATGGTGCCGGTTAAACGTTTTCAATAACAACCTCGCTACGTCGGTAGGAGCACCCCAAGGGCATATGCTTGCTCGGCCTTTGGCCGGCGAGCGGCACAGCACATCCTGCCGCGATGAAATACGCAATAGCATTGAGTCCTGACACGCCGTTTCGCGGCTGGAAGCCGCGCGTACGCACTCTACTTGATCCGCAGGATCAAGCATTAAAGTACCTTTCAAGTATGAAGTCAGTCGCGTTTCTAACCCGACCGGGAATAGGCCTCTTTCATCCAGGCCTTAACCGTTTTATCAAACTCTTTGCTTGATTCAATACGGACCCGATGACTGCACATAGCGTTGTAGGTTTCCAACCGCCCTTTCGCCGCGTCACCCTTTAAAGCGAGACCCAGATCGACGCGCGTTTTTGTGGCTGGCGTGATCAGTGCGAACTGTTTTTTTCGGCGCAGGCTGACACTCGTTTTCTTCGGAGCAATCTCCACATCGTTACCCAACGACTTCGCATACTTCACAATAGCATCGTGGATTGGGCGGAGCGCCGCCTTTGCTCCCTCGTATTGTGCCTCAGTCAAATCAGGCTCTTCACCCGTCTCCCGTGCTTTAGCGGATATCAAATTGGCAAAGCCGTGGGTGACGCCGTGTTCCGTTTTCAGGAACTTCATAATTTCGCCGTGTTTTTCTAAACCGTTTTTGGTTATTAGCTTCTTCCAGGCCTCCAGTGTTTTACCGGTCTTGTCCGGAATATTGGCGATCATGGTAGCCAATTGTTTTTCAGGGGACGTAGCCATAATGCACTCCTGTTTTTAATCTGATGCGAATGAATGGCGTCAATTTATTGCCAGGAATTGACGACCTTAAATTCTTATCGCACGACTATTACACGATACTCAGTCTAAAATGCGAACCGCCGGATACCATCGAAAAGTCAGCACCAACACACTGGGCCGGGGCCAAGTTTACAACCCCAACCCCAGTGGATCGGCAATCCAGCCTTCTACCCGATGTGCCACGGTGAGATGTTGTTCTATGACGTCGCGCTGTTTCCAGGCCCACGCCGCCTGCACGGCGCACAGCACAGAGTCCAACAGGTCGCCGGACGGATCGTCTTCAAGCGGCTGTTCGAAATTGACTTTGACCCCATAAACGTTGTGAATTTCGTCGCTGGTTAAATACTCAACGATTTTTTGGCGTGCGGCGGCGTGTGCTGCCGTCTGCTTTGAGCGGGCGTCGGTTTTGTAGCCGTTTCGGGTTACCCGACGAGCCAGCACGCCGGGATACGCCTCGACCACCCGCCTACTTTGGTCGCCGCTTACCAGACCCGGTACGTGTACTCCACTGGCCAACAGGCGTTTGGCACCTTCGAAGAACATCAGTCCAACGGGAACGCCGTAGAGTTTTTGCGGACTTATCGCGCCGGTTGCTTTGTCGCCGCTGCGCTGGTGTTCTTTGTCGCCTGTTTCGCGCGGCGCTCTGTAGTCATCCAGCGCTTTACGAAACTCCTCTCGACTGAGAGTATTTACCAAAGCGACGTAGCCCGCCCAGGACTCCGGCCAACCGATATTGCGAATGAAGCGCTGTGACTGTCCAAACGGAAAATCCAGACCCGCTGTCCAGGGACCCGAAGTATTCAGCCAGGCTTCGAACAGGTCGAAAGAGGTAAACCGCGAGACGTTATGAAACGTCAGAGTCTCGCCAACGAGGCCACATTGCGCACATGTAATCGCTTTGCGGTTCGTCGGACGACTAGTGAAATCGATGCCATAGACTTTCATGTGACCTGCTCTTGTTTGGTGTGCAAATTTGCTATCCATTATTAATCAAAGACTTGTCGCGCGGTAAAACGAAATACTGCGAAACATAACGCCAAGAAAGCTTTGGCTTGGAAAGAGTCTGATTATTTTACTTAAATATGAGGGAATTTCGGATTGGAAGACGCATGTTAGGGTGATGACACGCGCAATGACCAGCCTCGCTGTAAGTAGAGTCCCGGAACTGGACATACGAACAATAATAAACGCCTGGCCATCATCTATATATCAGAACTCATTTAGCCAGGGGGTGGCTCATGAAATCTTTCGCAAAAATCCTGTTTGTTAGTGCTATCGCGGCCGGCTTTTTCGGCCCGCTTTCCGTCGTATCAGCAGCGGTGCCTGACGGCATTAACTACCAGGCCTATCTAACCAACACCGACGGATCACCCGTCGATGCCGATGTTTCAATTTCGTTTCTGGCCTACAACGTCGCTACGGGCGGTGTGCCTCTTTGGAACGATACGCAAACCATAACGGTAGACCAGGGCCTGTTCTCTATTACGCTCGGTAACCCGGCCAACCCGTTTCCCGTCGGCCTGTTTGATACGCCCGTGTACATTGGCATGTTCGTCGCAGGTGAAGAGCTGTTGCCACGTCGGGAATTAACCACGGCGGCGTACTCGTTTAAGTCAGCGGATTCTGAGCTGCTCAACGGAGTAAGCGCGTCCGCGCTCGACCAGTCAGGCGACGTGACGGCACTTCAGGGTGACGTTTCGGCTAACGACTCACGAATTTCAAATCTTGAGTCGGTTGGCGCCGATATTACCGGCGTCAGTATTGGAGGCGGCCTTGTGGGTGGTGGTGACATGGGCAATGTGGTGCTGGCCGTGGCGCCGGGTGGCATCGATGTAACGCACATTGCACCGAATTCGATTAACAGCGCGGCCATTATTGACGGTGCGGTGAGTCCTACCAAGCTGAACCCAACCGGGGTTTACACGATGGGCGGCGCGAATGTTAATGGCACCAGCAATCTGAATGGATCGGTCAACATCGGTGGTGCATTGGAAATAGACAGCTTTTTTGATCTGAGAATTCTCGATGACGTACACGGATTCCGCTGGTTCAACGGCGACGGCGACACGGAACATGCTGCGTTTGTGGTTAGCGCCAACACCGTTTCATTTCAGGATAGTGTACGAGGCCGAAACTTGGTTATTTCTAATTCTAACGGTGTCGGTATTAACGTAACGAATCCCGAAGCGGGCTACGGCGTTACTGTGCCGAGTTTAAGCGTGCAGGGTGCAAGCAAGCTTGGTTTGGAACGCGTGTCTGTAGTTTACGAACTTAGCAGCATGGCGGCTCAATGTCATAGTCACGGCAATCTCCCCTGTTACTATGGAAGCACAACCGTGCAATGCCCAACGGGTAAACAAGTACTGGGAGGCGGCTCAACCGGCCCGACCCCTAGATACGGATCTATAGCCATCAGCCATCCCTCCGGTACTACCGCCTGGTCATGTGGTACATCCTATGACCTCGAAAATAATTCTCGAACCTGCTTCGCCTTATGTGCAAACATCGAGTGATCGGTTCACTGTAACGCTATGAGCATTACCATGCTGAAAACCTGGGCGATTGTGGCAACGGCTTTGGCGCTGGTGCTGCTGGGCATTGTGATTGGCCGACACACGGAACCTGTGCCAACGGTCATAGCCGAGGCACCCGTTGAGTATGAAACGGATACACAAACCTCAACCGAACCGGGCAGGTCTCGTGAGGTTGAGGTTTACCGTATCCCTGTTCAATTCAACGGTATTAAGAGTGAGTGGCGGTCAGAGGTGGAACGAGCGGGTTTATCTGGTGACGAACAACTTAGCGGCTACTCGGCGCTTTTCGACCCGGAGCGGCGTCAAGTGATTGTTGAGGAATGTCGCCACGCTGGTTATTTCGACCAAAATACAGGAAAGCCCATTGACGGTGCCAGTGTCGATTTTTGCACGGTCATCATGAAAGGCCGCTTAACCCAGCTTACCGAGCGGTCAGCTGTCGTTGAGACAGGTATTAACGAATCAATCGACGTATCACTCGAGCTCGATCAGTCTGATGAACAGCCACAGCTGTCAATGGTTTTAAATGAGCGTCGCATCGAACTGATTCCGGGAAGCCGTAATGATCTTTACCAGCTGATGGACGTGTCGCCGAAGATCAAAGCACAAAAAAGCTTGTTATATGACTACGATCAAGAACAGATGAATAAACGCCGCGAAGCGCAACAGACAACGCAGAATGAATCTGCCGACCAGGTTACACGGCCGCGCACTGAATAACGGGTTGGAAACAGACACCTGAACAGAACTATACTTACTTTGGGCAGCCAGGCTGCCGGTTAAGGAGAACAAGAATGAAGACGTTAAAACAACTTGGAGCCTGTGCTCTGCTGATAGCGACCGTCATGCACGGTAGCGCCATCGCAGACACCATGAGCAGCGCCAACTACTCCATTAAATGGCAGGTCAACGACGGGGGTGGCAACACCGCTACGTCGGCCAGCTACATTCTTCAGGACAGTATTGGTCAGCCGTCGCCTGTGGGCTTCTCGGACAGCGCCAATTACAGCCTCAACGCAGGTTTCTTTGCCATACCGGATTCCGACGCGGACGCGGTTCGAGACTTCATGGACAACTGCACCTTCGACCCCAACCCGGGTCAGCTCGACTCTAACGGTGACGGCTACGGCAACCGCTGCGACCCGGACCTGGATAACAGCGGCTCGGTTAATTTTGCTGACTACGCAGCGCTAACCTCTGCTTTCTTAAGCTCTCCTGGCTCTGCCAACTGGAACCCTGACGCCGACCTGACGGGTGACGGCTCGGTTAACTTTGCGGACATAGCGCTTTTCCAGTTTTTCTTCCTCGGAGCCCCGGGACCCAGCGGCCTTGCCCCGTGATCTGATACGCGGTAATTCTGCGGCAAACGCATTGCAACATGGCCATCTGTCCCGCGGGACAGATGGCTTTTTAAGTCTGGCCCTCCCTCCTCTTGGGGCTTTATCAGCACGGTCCGCCACCCAACGAATAAAATCCGGATTACCGTAGAAGCATCCCAAGAGCAATTTCTTGCTCAGCTTTTGACCGGGAGGAGAGACGGCACATCCTGCCGCGATGAAACACCCAACACCGTCTAATGTTGAAACGCTGAATCGCGGCTGGAAGCCGCTCCTACCCCATTCTGAAAATAGCCTCACCGAGCTCCACGCCAGCCGTAGGAGCGGCATCCTGCCGCGATAAAATACGCGGTAGCACTTCAATTTAATGCACTATTATTGGTCGATCAGCACCCATTAATTACACGATTCCAGTTCTACCCCAACCTTCAATTGACAGCGCTGTCAATTGATACCACAATTGAGCACTCATTTAATGCACACGAGAGACAACGGCCTAAATTGATATCTAAAGCGGCACTCTCAAAAAACAGGCCCAAGACACCACAGAGCACTCCATGGCAGCGAACACTCCAACTAAAAGCATCTGGTTAACCGGCTCACTTTGCATACTGGCGTGCACGAGTGCCTGCGCCAACACGACGCACTTAAAAGATCGCAGCGAATACCGAGCCCCCTACGCGTCTTCAGCTCCGTCGGTAGATGGCGTCGCCGATGAAGCCATTTGGAATCAGGCGGGCTGGCGAGAACTTGACCAGCGTTGGCTCGGTCCCGAATACACAAGTGACGATTTTAGCGGTCGCTTCAAGGTGGTCTGGACTGAAAAGAAGCTTTATCTGCTCGCCGAAATAACGGACGACATTTTAATCGACACGCATCGCAATCCGTTGACTCAGTATTGGGACGACGACTGCATCGAAATTTTCCTCGACGAAAACTACTCAGGTGGCAACCACCAGTACAACCACAATGCGTTTGCCTACCACGTTTCGCTGGACAACCAAACCGTCGACATTGGCTCTGACGAGAAACCTCGCAATTACTCTCGTCATATTGACAGCAGCTGGAAACAGCACGGCGACACAATAATTTGGGAGCTGGCGATATCGATATACAACGATGCCTACACCGACGGCTCTGACAACAATGTTCCGGTAACGCTTACACCGGGGAAAATTCTGGGCCTTATGGTCGCTTACTGCGACAATGACGGCAGCGAAGTTCGAGAGAATTTCATTGGCTCCGAAGCGGTACTGGAAGGTTCAGCCAGTCGCGGTTGGATAGACGCCGATATATTCGGCAAACTCATTTTAGACAAATAGTCCCCAAACTTTGGACATGAATATGAATGCATTAAATCAACAGAACGGAACACACGGCGAATTCATCGACTTTATGGACGACCGTTACTACGTCATTCGCAACGTAGACCAGATGAAACCGTTCTTCATAAGCGTAGTTTCCAATGTCGACCACTGGCTGTTTGTGTCGTCAAGCGGCGGACTAACGGCTGGTCGCGTATCGCCAAAAACCGCCCTGTTCCCGTACGTAACCGTAGACAAAATTCACGAAAGCACACACCACACGGGTAGCAAAACCATCATTCGCGTTGAAGGTGATGCGCCCACTCTTTGGGAGCCGTTCAACCGCGAGCACGACGGTATTTATGCTGTCAGCCGCAATATCTACAAGAACACTCTGGGCAACAAACTGTGCTTCGAAGAAATCAATCACAGCCTTAACCTCACCTTCCGCTACAGCTGGTCAACCAGTGACCGATACGGTTTCGTGCGCCAATGTGAGCTAAGTAACAATGGTAATAGAGAGACGAACCTAAGCTTTGTAGACGGCTTGCAAAACATGCTGCCCGCCGGAACGCCGGCTTTCGCTCAAACCAACACCAGCAACCTCGTCGACGCGTATAAGTGGACCGAAATTGACGAGCCCACAGGGCTTGCTTATCTAACCTTGTATTCCGGCATTACCGATCGCGCTGAACCAAGTGAATCACTAAAGGCCACCACCGCTTTTTGCCTTGGACTGAACAACCCGAAAGTGCTGATATCCGCTAAACAGCTGCGGGCGTTTCGCTCGGGCGGCGACGTAGAGGTAGAAACACATACTCGCGGTATGCGCGGCGCTTACTTTGTAAACCAAAAGCTCACGCTTCCTGCCGGGTCATCTCAAGACTGGCGAATTGTTGCTGACATAGAGAAAAGTCAGAGTGCCGTTGTAGCCTTGCGCCGCGAATTAGATGATACCTCTGCGCTTAACGCCGCTATTTCAAAATCAATTACAAACGGGTCTGAAGACCTCGCGAGAATCATGGCTATTGGTGATGGTTTTCAGGCTACGGCGGAAGAGAACGTATCGGTACACCACTACGCCAACGTGCTGTTCAACACTATGCGCGGCGGTATTTTCTACGACCAATACCGCATTCCAATGCAGGACTTTGCCAACAACATTGAGCACTTTAATCGCGAAGTGCACGAGCGCCACCAGTCGTTGTTTAGCGCACTACCTGAGCATCCCGAACTTAACGAGCTGTTGGCGGCCGTAAGCAAAGCCGATGACCCTCAGCTTGAACGGCTGACCTACGAGTATTTGCCGATTACTTTTGGTCGTCGGCACGGCGACCCGAGCCGGCCCTGGAATCAATTTGCGATCAAGGTTAAAGACGATCAGGGCAACAGCGTGCTCTCGTACGAAGGCAACTGGCGCGACATCTTTCAAAATTGGGAAGCTCTGCTACTGAGCTTTCCTGACTTTGCTGAAAACATAATCGCCAAGTTTGTTAATGCCTCTACAATTGACGGATACAACCCGTATCGCATTACAAAAGAAGGCATCGACTGGGAAGTCGAAGAACCCGAAGACCCCTGGAGCTATATTGGCTACTGGGGCGATCATCAAATAATCTATTTGCAAAAGTTACTTGAGCTGTCGAACGACTTTCATCCAAACAAGCTCAGCGAGCTGCTGCGCAAACGCTTGTTCAGCTACGCCAACGTGCCTTACCAAATTGCCAGCTTCGAAGAGATTCTGGCCAACCCCAAAAGCACCGTCGCATTTAAAGAAGATCTCGCAGCTGTCATTGAACAGCGCGTTGAATCGATCGGCGCTGATGGCAAACTGCTGCTTGACCAAAGCGGCAGCGTGTACATGGTTAACCTGCTTGAAAAGCTGCTCGTGCCACTGCTGAGCAAACTCGGCAACCTCGTGATTGACGGCGGTATTTGGCTCACAACCCAGCGGCCCGAGTGGAACGACGCCAATAACGCACTGGTAGGCCACGGCCTTTCCATGGTTACACTCTGCTACATGCATCGGTATGTGACGTTTTTAAGCAAGCTGTTAGCCAACGAATCCGGTTCGTTTGAACTGTCTAAAGAAGTTGATGAGTGGCTGGTGAACACCGCCAGCTCGCTGGCCGACGTCCAGCCGTTACTGCACAAAGGACCCGTCAGCGCTCAAGATCGTCATGCCGCTCTGGCAAGTCTGGGCCAGGCGGCCAGTCAGTACCGACAAAAAATCTACGAGCAACAGTCTTTTTCAGGAACGGCCAGCCGATCAGGTAGCGACATAGTAGCCATGCTCGACGATGCGCTTTCGATCATTGATCACAGCATTGCCACCAACCTTCGGCAAGACGGGCTTTATCACGCCTACAATCTGATTGGAACGGGAGAAAACGCGGTTACAGTCGACACGTTATACCCCATGCTAGAAGGTCAGGTCGCAGCGCTAAGCGCCGGATCTTTAGCACCAGAAGCCGTGTTAACCGTACTGGAAGAACTGTTTAGCAGCGATATTTACCGCGCCAATCAAGACAGCTTCATGCTCTATCCCGACCGAGCATTGCCTGGCTTTCTAAACAAGAACATTCTCGACGAAAAACAGTGCGGATCCATTAGCCTGCTAAGTACCATGCTTGCTTCAGGCGACACCCGCATTGTTGAACTCGACGCCGACGGTAATATACGATTCAACGCAGATTTTGCCAATGGTGGCGACCTGAATGCCAGACTCGACGCTCTGGCAGCCGAAGGCGACAGCAAAGTAGAACAATCGCGTGAAGCGGTTCTGGCTTTGTTTGAATCCGTCTTTAACCACAAGGCGTTCACCGGCCGTTCAGGCACCATGTTCGGTTTTGAGGGTCTGGGTTCCATCTACTGGCACATG
>JBGCFV010000071.1:0-9853 GCA_045107075.1 Gammaproteobacteria bacterium | reverse complement strand
ATAACGAAGACGTGATTGCCGCAATTCAGACGGCGCTGAAAGGCTAAATTAAGAACCGGGCACCCAGGGAAGCGTTCTTTGATGCTCAACAGATAAGCTTCAAGCTACGTGCCGGGAGTCAAAGGTATGCAGAATGCGGGTTCTACCTGGGTACCGGGTTGAGACAAATCAAAATTCAGAAAAGCTAGAATCGAGACGAACCAGGGCGCAAATAAATCAGTGTTAAGACAGCCCGGGGGTTCAGTCTAACCCGGCCTTCGACAAACAAGGGGCCAGCGCGAATCGCGCTGGCCCTTTTTTAATGGTTTATCTAGAAGTTGAAGCTAAAGCCGACCGAGACCACCGGGTAGTACTCGTACTCGTCAACAGAATCCTGCAGCTCCTGACGCTCTGCTTCGAGTTCGTCGAGGAATGCCTGGTTGTTAGCTATGGGGCCAGTCGCGTCCAGAGTGACCGCTACGGCACCTTGAAACAGCACCCCCGCGTCAAAATGCAGCCCGAACGTGTCGAACACGCGGAAGTCCAAACCGACACCGGCGTAAGGCGCTATGTCGTCAAACGTGCCGCGTGCCTGCAGTCTCCCGACGTCTGTCGCTTGAAAGGTAGATCCACCAATCTGGAAAGTGCTGTCGTCGCGGCTGTTGAGAATAATTTCGTTGCTATTTGAAAATACGCCGGCGGTAAACCTGAAGGGGCTAAGAGGAACGCGCAGGTTTGCTGTGGCGTAAAGCGTCCCTAAATCGAGTTCGCCGTCGTAAGACAGGCCAGCTTCAGTGCGCGTGTCTTCGTAAGTGTAGCCATTGTAACCCGCGCGTAAATCGAGGTATGGCACGGGCCGCCATGTTGCTTCGACGCCAAGACCCAGCGTGCCCGCTTTCACTCCGAACCAAAGGTCGTCGTCGGCAGCAGCGGCTGGGCTGAAGCATGCAGCACAAACGATGGCGGTAGTAATATTGAGCTTATTCATAAATGATCTCCGTCGAACGTTGTGTTGCGAGCGGGCTAGTTTAACAACTCGCAAATTCAAAACCTGCGGCGTAAAGGGAACAGTATGTCGACGCACCGTAATACCCTGAGCTAACTTAACGGTACAGCTGCGCCACAGTTTACTAGGGTGAACAATCCAAAGTGTCGATTCGATCTCGCTTTTGCTTATTCACGTTGAGGTTATAGAGCAAACCCTTAATCCATATTCGCAACTGCCACCTCACGCTGAGCTTTGTCCCCAAAAGCGGAGGTCTCAAGAGAGTTCGTCATTGCAAACCTCTGCGCGAGTGCACCAATAGAGAGTCCCTGTCATTGCGAGTGCGAAACTCTCGGCCATTAAACGTAAACCAATAAATACGGTCATTGCGAGCGCGAAGCGCGCGGCAATCTCGTGACGAAGCCTTGGCCTGTTTCGTGGATTTAACCTAGAAGTAACCTGAAGGAGATTGCCACGCCCTTCGTGCTCGAAATGACATTTATTGGCTAACCTTCGCGAAGACAGTACTTTGCTACTGCTGCGATGATAATTTTTTGGCTAACGCTCGTAAAGTAAATGTTTGATTAGCGCTCTCAATAACAAAACGGCTCTATATCGGGCTTTTTGTCTCATAGGGAAAGCCTATCAAGTGCATATAAACAATCCATTTCAAATATCAGTCAGATCCTAGTATCTTAGGCTTCTTTAATCCAAAACTACGTATGAGGAAACACCGATGGCCCTGATTAATACCGAAATTAAACCTTTTAAAGCAGCAGCTTACAGACAAGGTGAGTTTGTTGATGTCTCAAGTGATGACCTGAAAGGGAAATGGTCGATATTCTTCTTCTATCCCGCTGACTTCACCTTTGTATGCCCAACTGAACTGGGCGATTTGGCCGATCACTACGAAGATCTGCAAAGCCGAGGAGTCGAAGTGTTTTCTGTATCAACCGACACTCATTTCACCCACAAAGCCTGGCACGACGCATCTGACACGATCTCCAAGATTAACTACACCATGATTGGCGATCCGACTGGTGAAATTACGCGTAACTTCGACGTCATGCGTGAAGACCAGGGTCTGGCTGATCGTGGCACGTTTATTGTTGATCCCGACGGCATTATTCAAGCTATGGAAATCACAGCTGAAGGTATCGGTCGTGACGCCAGTGAACTGGTTCGCAAGGTAAAAGCAGCACAATACGTCGCGGCTCACCCGGGCGAAGTATGTCCTGCGAAATGGCAGGAAGGCGAAGAAACATTGGCGCCTTCTCTCGACCTGGTAGGCAAAATCTAGTTTAGAACAGTAAGGCCAGGACCGCGGGCCGGTCCGGCACTTCAGGCACCGGGGTTTAAACCCCAGCGTTTGCGGTGAAGGATCGGCCCGACTTTAAGACCCGACTACTCTCCAAGGATCGAATCATGTTAGACACCAACATCAAACAGCAGCTTACGACGTATCTTCAAAACCTGGTTCAGCCTATTGAGCTGAGCCTGGCTACTGACGAAACCGCAAAGTCTCGTGAGCTCGAGCAACTGGCCCATGAAATTGCCGAGCTGTCCGATCTGGTGTCAATTGGAGAAAAGGTCGACTCTACCCGCACCCCTTTAATGACCGTCGGACCCGTTGGCGAGCCAGCTCGAATTGAGTTTGCCGGTATTCCGATGGGGCACGAATTTACGTCGCTTGTTTTGGCGTTGCTGCACAGTGGTGGCCATCCGGCGAAAACGGAACAAGCTATTCAGGATCAAATTGTCGCACTGAAAACCGAATTACACTTTGAGACGTTTGTCTCTCTTTCATGCAAGAGCTGCCCGGACGTCGTTCAGGCGCTTAATTTGATGGCGGCCCTTAATTCAAACATTAAGCACACCATGATTGACGGTGCGCTATTTCAGGAAGAAACCGAGGCGCGCGATGTTTTGGCGGTGCCGGCCGTTTATGTAAATGGCGAGCATTTCAGTCAAGGGCGAGCCACGCTCAAAGAGATTTTGACTAAAGTAGATACCGGCGCCTCCGAGCGACAGGTCGAAGAGCTCTCCGCCAAAGACCCTTACGACATGCTCATTATTGGCGGTGGCCCAGCCGGTGCTGCGGCGGCGGTTTACGCGGCGCGTAAAGGAATTCGAACAAGTATTGTTGCCGAACGTTTTGGCGGTCAGCTGTTAGACACGCTTGGTGTTGAGAACTTCATATCGGTTAGCGAAACCAACGGTCCGAAACTGGCTGACAATATGGTGCAGCACGTTAAAGACTACGATGTAGAAATTATCGAAAATCAGCTGGTGCGAAAACTCAAACGTGCCGAGTTGATTGAACTTGAGCTTGAAAGTGGCGCTACTCTCAAGAGTCGTTCTGTAGTGTTGGCCACCGGCGCACGCTGGCGCGAACTGAATGTGCCCGGCGAGCAGGAATATCGCGGCAAAGGTGTCGCCTATTGCCCGCACTGCGACGGCCCGTTGTTCAAAGGCAAGCGCGTCGCAGTTGTCGGCGGTGGTAATTCAGGTGTTGAAGCGGCTATTGACCTGGCCGGGCTTGTTGAGCACGTCACCGTGCTTGAGTTTGCCGACAAACTATTGGCTGACGAAGTTCTGCAACGCAAAGCTCGCTCCTTGCCAAATGTTGACATTATTTTGAATGCTCAAACGACTGAAGTCACAGGCGACGGAAGTCGCGTTAACGGACTAAATTACACAGACCGTTTGAACGGTGACCAGAACCATGTCGAGCTGGCTGGAATCTTTGTGCAAATCGGCTTGATTCCGAACACCGAGTTTTTACAGGGCGATATCGATCTAAGCGAACGCGGCGAGATCTTAATTAACGATCGTGGTCAGACCTCGGTGCCTGGTGTGTATGCAGCAGGTGACGCTACCACCGTACCGTTCAAGCAAATAATCGTCGCAACTGGAGCGGGTGCATCAGCTGCCCTCGGCGCGTTTGATTATCTGATTCGAACGTCAGTACCTGACGATGTGCCGGCTGAAAACGCCGCGTAGCAATTGCGGATTGTGCCTTATTGACTTCTCGTTACATGCTAATCGCATTTACGGCGGCTCGGTTTGACACGGCGCCAAGCGCACAAAATCAGATGCGCGCCGTCGCGTGCGACTGTATGCTCTGATTTACATGCGACGTTTTATGAAATTCATCCACACCGTTGGGGCTGTCGGCCTTTCGGGTGGACTGGCCGCCTATATCTTGGTGTTAGTTTCAAGCTCTGACGGCGCGGCAACGGTAGACTACGCGTCGCTTCGCAATTCGCTTGCGTTTGTTTCGAAATGGCTGCTTGTGCCTTCCATGATGATCACAATCACGAGCGGTCTTGTTGCGGTTATCGTGAACGACAAATACATCGACGCCCCGTGGGTATGGGTCAAAGCACTCACAGGACTGATTTTTTTCGAGGCTACCTTGGCCAGTATCGATGCGCCTGCACAGCAAGCAGCGGTTGCCATGGCACAAGCTGTCGCGGGCGAAATCGATGCTGAAACACTTGCCAGACTGGTCCGTAACGAGTGGGGCGCCTGGTGGTTGCTTCTGGGCTTGTCGATACTGAATGTAGCGTTGGGTATTTGGCGTCCAAAATTCAAAAAAAGTCCTAAAACTTAAAGGATCTGGTCAATGGACCTTTTACAAAGATTGATCGAGACGGGCCGTATCGTCGACATAATGGTTCTTTTTGTGCTGGTTGAAGTAGCGGTGCTGCTTGCGTATCGATTTCGAACTGGGCGTGGGATCGCACCGCTCTCGTTGTTGCTCAATGTCGGTGCAGGTGGGAGCTTGATGTTGGCGCTGGGCGCAACGCTCAAAAACATGGGGTTCGCCATGATCGGGTTCTTTTTGGTCTTGTCGCTTGTGTTTCACATTGCCGACTTAGTCAAGCGCTGGCCGCGGTAACGTTCCGAGATCACCGCGCGCTTCGCGCTCGCAACGAAAGCCTGCAATTTCCGGCATTGCGAGTCCGCGCAGCGGGCGTGGCAATCTTGGTCAGGTTGCGACGAGCTAGATAACTAAGATAGCCGAAAGCCTCTAATTCTGCCCCTGATTTTCCAAATAGCCTATATCGGTAAGCGCCGGTCGTGCGGCCGATTTTTTCTTCGCCTTGCGGCGCTGGCGCTCGATTCGAAATTGATGGAATAACAGCAGACTGACGCCAAGAACGGTGGGCGTTGCCCACACAAATGGGCTAAACGCGTACGCGGGCAAGAGGTTCACAGCCCCGAATGCCAGAAAAGCGGTGTAAACCGAGATGCCGGCACCAACGAGTCCCCGCGTGTGCTGAATAAGCCATTCGTTGTGCGGCGGTGATTCCGTCAGAATAAATCGTGTATTGAGAATCGAAGCTGCAATACCTACTACCGCTATACCCATCATAAGCGGTTGATTAAGAGTGAAACCGTGCCAGGCACAATTTGCAGCCGCCATGAAAGTCAGGAACTGCAGCAAGAAGTTAACGGCGGTTCGGTTCTCGGTGTGCTGGCGCTTGTTTCGAATGCAAAGCAGTCCGTACCACGCCAACATGATGGTCATGGTGGCCAGATACAGCATCATCCATCCAAACAGTCCACGCACAAGTTCAGCGTCGTCGGAAAAAGCGTGGGTTTCAAGCGGGTAAAACAGTGTGCACAGGCTTATGCCAATGGCGATGAAGCCGGTTATCATCATGGAATAGGCGAACACTTTTCCCCAGCGCTTGTGTCTTGCGCCGCCTTTGCGACCAACAACCGGAATCCACATGCAAATCAGGCCAACGGCGCCGGTTGCGATATGTGCTCTCACCAGTTGATCGAATAGCCACATGGCGTTACTCCGTCAGACAAAAACTTCGTGCCGAGTGCTAAACGTTCGGCTAAATTGAGGTGCTAGATGCTGTCTAAAAGCATACTATAGATACTCTCTACATTCGCGAACTACGTATGGAATCACTATGAGTGAACAATCTCGAGCTATCGTCATTGGTACCGGCTTCGGCGGTCTCGCAGCTGCAGTTCGTCTAGGTGCCAAAGGTTACCACGTTGACATGTACGAGAAGCTAGACTCACCGGGTGGAAGAGCGTACGTATACCGTCAGGATGGCTTTGTTTTCGACGCAGGGCCAACCATTATTACCGCTCCGTTTCTCCTGGAAGAACTCTGGGAGCTATGCGGTCGCAAAATGTCAGACGACGTAGACCTGCGCGAAATTTCTCCTTACTACCGCATCCTGTTCGATGACGGAGAGCACTTCGATTACAGCGGCGACCACGACGCCATGAAAGCGGAGATTGAGCGTTTTAGTCCGCAAGATGTTGCCGGCTATGAGCGCTTTCTTGAGGCGACGGAAAAGGTCTATTCTGTCGGTTTCGATCAGCTGTTAAGTGTTTCATTTGATTCGCCTAAAAAAATGCTGACCGTACTGCCCGATTTGCTCCGAGTCCAGTTTTATCGCTCTGTTTACGGGTTGGTGGCCAAGTACATAAAGCACCCAAAGCTACGCATGGTGTTCAGTTTTCACCCGCTTCTTGTTGGTGGTAATCCGTTCAACACAACAGCGGTTTACACCTTGATTGCTCAGTTGGAGAGGCGTCACGGCGTGCACTTTGCAATGGGTGGTACCGGTAGCGTGGTTAACGGGCTGGTGTCTCTGATTGAGTCTCAGGGCGGTCGAATACACTACAACACAGGCGTTTCGAAAATTACCTGCGAGGGTCGTCGGGCTACTGGTGTGAGACTTGAGTCGGGTGAAGAGGTGAAAGCTGACGTTGTTGTTTCGAACGCAGACTCCGCGTCGACTTATCTGGATCTTGTCCCGTCAAAAGTGCGTAAACGCTGGACTAACGCCAAGCTGGGCCGGGCTAAATATTCGATGAGTTTGTTTGTATGGTACTTCGGAACGAATAGAAAGTACGACGACGTACCTCACCACATGATTTTATTAGGCGAGCGTTATCGAGGTTTGTTGAAGGATATTTTCACCAAATTTAAAATGGCTGATGACTTTAGTCTGTACCTGCATCGTCCAACAGCAACCGATCCTTCGCTTGCGCCGGAAGGTGGGGACGCGTTCTACGTTTTGTCTCCTGTACCGCATCTCGACAGTGATACGAACTGGGAAGAATTTGCGGACATGTATCGCAGTCGTATTTCCGCCGCGTTATCCGACACCATTCTTCCCGATCTGGAAGATCATGTGGTGACGTCTCGTTATCTCACGCCTGTTGATTTTCGCGATCGTCTGTCATCCGCTAAAGGCGCTGCATTTGGTTTGCAGCCTACCTTGCTGCAAACCGGCTGGTTTCGGCCGAACAATAAAAGCGAAGAGCTGGACGGGCTGTATTTGGTGGGTGCTGGAACTCATCCCGGAGCGGGCATGCCTGGGGTGATTTCTTCGGCTAAGGTGCTTGAGGATCTTGTGCCGGTTGCAACCAGTCGGGAATCGTAAACCCGGGTTACCTGGTTTGTTTGACTCATCGCAACCTGACCGAGATTGCCACACCCGCTATGCGGGTTCGCAATGACGGCCTCGTCTCAGGACCAAGATCGACAAACCCACGATGCGGGTTCGCAATGGCGGCTTCGTTTCAGGATAGAGATCGAAAAACTCACGATGCGAGTTTGCAATGACGGTTTAGGTTCAGGACAGAGATCGACAAACCCAAGATGCGGGTTCGCAATGACGGCCTCGTCTCAGGTCCTTGGTGTTCTGCTTAAACATCGAAGTCAGCCATAACACTCGCAGCGGCGAGACGACCCGACATCGCGGTCATGGGCACACCGGGTCCCGGATGTACGCTTCCACCAGCGAAATAAAGCCCCTCAATTTTCGAGCGCTCTCCGGGCCGGGAGAACGAACCGTTCCAGCCGTGGGTTGGGCGTCCGTAAAGTGCTCCCTGTGTGGCTGGAAAAAGCTGTGCAAAATCGTTCGGTGTGGTTATGGTGCTGCCGGGCTGAACGTCAGTGAATGTCAGCCCGTTTCGGGCGAGAATATTGTCCATCCGTTCTTTGTAACGTGCCGCCTCGTCCGCGGAAAGCTCCCGAGCGGGCGCGTTAACCAGACAGAAAACGCGTTCGAGTTCATCTGTCGTTCTGCCTGGGCCCCGGTCTTGCGCGCATACGTATACGGTGGGTAGTGCCGTAACATCCTTACGATCGAACAAACTGTCGAATTCATCGGTGTAGTCGTCGCCAAAGAACACGGTGTGATGAGCAAGGTCGAAGCCCTTTGGTCGTGCGAGCATGCTCCACGTTATTGCGGACAACGAAGTATCCGTTCTCGATTTGGCGGCCTTCTTGGCGGTTTTTCCCAGAAGACCCTGACTGAGAGCCTGCGTGTCGCCGTTAAAGACAACGGCATCGGCGCTAATCTTCTCGCCGTCGGCAAGCGTTACGCCCGTCACCCGACCACCCTTGGTGTTCAGTGTTTTCACATCCGCGTTAAATTGCAGCATGGCGCCATGTGAGCGCGCAAGCTCAGCGAGTGCGCTCGCTAACTTTTGCATGCCTCCGTCCACTAGCCAGACACCGGAGCGTTCTGCGTGCGCGATTAACATGAGTGTTGCAGGAGCCTCAAGTGGTGAAGAACCGCAGTACGTTGCATACCGGCCGAAGAGCTGTCTTAGTCGCGGGTCGCTAAAGAGTTGCCCCAGTTCGTGCCACAAAGAAACAAATGGCTTGGTGGCATAAAGTTTGGGTACGCCGGTAATGCCAAGCGACAGCGCCAGCTCTACCGGACTCGGTTTACGTGCACGCATGAACGATTTGTCCAGCGTTTCGAAAATACTCTGAGACTGACGTGCAAACTTTTTATAGGCTCGGGCTTCACCGCGACCGGCAAAGTCAGCGATGGCTTCTACTGAACGATCAACGTCAGCGTATAAGTCCAGTTGGCTGCCGTCTAGCCAGGCATGTCTGGCCAGCGTTTCTTCAGGAAGCAACGTTAAGTGTTCTTCCAGCGAGGTGCCTGCAGCTTCAAACAAAGCATCGAAAATCCATCGCATTGTGAATACGGTTGGACCTGAGTCAATAAGTGCGTCACCTACCTGAATTTGGCGCATTTTGCCGCCAGGCTTCGCGTGGCGCTCTAGTAACGTGACCCGAACGCCGTTAGCCGCGAGTTCGCAAGCGGAAGCCAAACCGCCCATGCCTGCACCGACCACGATAACGTGCTTGTTTTTGTCTCTTTTATTGGATCTCGAGGTCACAGGGCCTCCCGACGTTTAACTCGAACTTGAATTTCCTTTGCAGGTCGCGTGGTCAGCCGTGCAACAGGGCGAACTTCTTGTGGATTTTCAATCAAGAAATCGTAGCGCCGCACGAGCCGCGCCAGAATCAAGCCGCTTTCAATGGTGGCAAACGCGGCACCAACGCACACTCTCGGGCCCAGTCCAAACGACATAAACGCACCGCGATCTTCCTCGCCGTCGCCTTTATCAAACCGGTCGGGATCGAAACGATCGGCATTCTGCCAAAGCTTGGAATTACGGTGCGCCGTCCACGGTGAAATCATGATCATCGCGCCTTTTTTAACCCGAAACTTGCCAATCGTAGTCGCTTCAGCGGCCACTCTTGGAATGAACGTAATGGGCGGATACAGGCGTAGCGCCTCGCGAAAGACGTTGCGTACGTAGCTCAAGCGCTTTACGTGCTCAATAGCGACTTCGCCGTCGCCTACGACGTCGTCGATTTCTCGTCGCATACGCTGACAGACGTCGGGTCGCACACTCAAAATATAAAAAATCCACGTCAGTACGCTGGCCGTTGTCTCGTGGCCAGCGAGGAAAAACACACCAATTTGGTCAATGAGTTCGTCTCGGGTAAACGGTTCGCCGCTGTCAGCGTCGCGCGCGGCAATGACCGCGCTGACAATGTCGTTGATTTGCGGTGCATCGGGGCCCAGTCGCGGA
>JBGCFV010000070.1:0-3495 GCA_045107075.1 Gammaproteobacteria bacterium | reverse complement strand
CTTGGTTACACCCGGTTGTTTTGCCATAGCGATGGCTTCAAGTTTAAACTCCGTAGAGTACGTTCTTCGTTTTGGCATGACACTCCTCCGCGAGCATTATCGCTCTTTTTTGAAGTGTCCGCTTTATCGGGGTAGAACCCTCCCTCACCGAACGGTGGTGAGAATGTACATTCTAGAACCGTACCGTCTGATGTACCAAAGCCATAAGACTCGATGCTTTACCACTAGCCATAACCAGCCCGACTGCGAATTCCCTATCAATTCCAAAATGCGTACATTACTAAAGAAGGCAAGTAGACTTTAAGCTTGGGGTAAGCGATCCACTGTAACCGCCGTGATAGACCCCAAGTTGGTCCAGCCGAAACCTTCCGCTTAGGAGGGGTTAGCTGTATTCGACTAGCTACTCGAGCATTAAATCAGGGTGCACCTCCCCCTCAGGGATGACAAATTTTGAAACCTACCGCTTAGGAGGCGGACGCTCTATCCAGCTGAGCTACCGGGGCACGCGACCTCAGTATAACGCAGGTTATTTTTAAAGTCGTTGAGTTGCTGATTCAACACTGCGCCATACTGAGGCCCGAGGATCAAGGCAAGGAAACCCTGTCTAGTTGCCCCACTTATTTGCAATATAGCTTGTTACAAAAGCTAACTCCGGATCGGTAAGGTCGCGATCGAACACCAATACTTCACCAATGTCACCTTGAAGTACATTGCCATTAAAGGTGCTTCCGAAACCCTGCCCCAAACACATTAGCCCGGTCGCATTTGGCGTCAGGTCCGGTCCTCCAAGAAAGCTTTCCGAGACGTCCGCCCCATCGACTTGCAGCTCTTTCCTGAATGAGCTAACACTGACACGTGCCGACATCGTGTAGGAATTACCTGCGGGAGGCCCCGCGTTCAGAGTTTGCATAGCCGCAAACGACGAAGTATTGCGATTGGCGACGACAACCAGGTTGCCACTCGCCGCATCCGAAGTGCCTCCTTGCCAGTAAAGCTCAAACTTCGCGTGTACCCCTTCGGCAGTACCGCGCAGACTAAGCAGACCGTTATAACTTTGACGAACATCATTTCGAGCTGCGACAAATATTGTATAGCCATTGTTCAAGCTGGTGGTCGAATCGGCAAATAACCGGTCATCTACGCCGTCGAAATTGACGCTGCCGCGCCCGTTAATACCATCTGGCGTATAGGTCGGACGCTGGCTACTGTTCAAACTCGCCATCGATGCAATCGTGCCACTGCGATCCTGCCAGTTAAGCACTTCGTCACCACTTAGTTCCAACGCCCCTGCATCATCGGCATCGAACCAACCGACTATCCCGGGCAGCGGCGTAGGATCATACGCGGTTTCGCATGAGTCGCACTCCCAGGTTAAGAGATCGATGGTCAAGACACTTAATTGACTTATTGGCAGCCCCTGCTCACCCATAACCTGGAACCGGGACAGGCGACCGTTGTTAGTACGCACACAGAACCAGTCGCCGACTTCCGCCGACAGTACAGAGATCCCCTCTGCCGACATATTCGTCGCCAAACATTCGTCTGGGCTTGGTCGCTCTGAACCCATATACGCAATGCTAGCGCCGAAACGGGGTACAAAATCAGCTGTCGGAACAAAGATCTCTCGCAGATATCTAAAATCAGCTGTTGTATTACTCTGAGTAAGCCCACCACTTCCGGTATCCAGGTCATAAAAAAACGCGGTACCGACACTTACCGTCTGATTCACCACCACCGATACCGATAGAGAGCAAAGATCTTGCTGGGCGCTGGGACCCGGAGTTTGCAAAAACTCGGACGTGAGCCTCGCGTAGTCCAGGAAATTGACGGCCCCGCTACCGTCGAGATCAGCGTCTTGACAGGCCTGGCTACTGTCCGTGCAGAAAAACACGTTGGTCATTGTACTAACATCAATAAAGTTGACCACACAGTCGTTATTGAAATCTCCGTCGCAGGCGTTGCCGTAGCCGTCGCCGTCAGTGTCCAGTTGATCGGGATTAGCTATTTCAATACAGTTATCCAGCTCGTCTAATACGCCATCCAGATCAGCGTCGGCGATGAGAACTTCCCAGTCAAACTCAACCCTGAAAGCGCCGTCTTCCTGAGTACAGTCAATGCTATTACCCAGACTATTCATAAAACACTGTGGATTTCCAATCTTGTATAAGTCTCCGTTCGGTCGAAGCAGTACGACTGTGTCGTTTGCGTCAAGAGGCTGATCTATGTAATTTGGTGTAAAAATCTGGCTCTGAGCCAAAGCGTAATCCACCGATTCGAAAGCGATACCGTCCAGGAAAGCAATCTGATTCCCCCCATATTGAAACACGACAATTGGATTTTCTCTCAAGGAATTTTCGGCAAATTCGAAATCCGCATCGTCACAAGATTCGCATGTTGATACTGCTCCGTTCTCAAGCGAAAAGAATTCCATAAACTGAATGCTCGAGCGAGTCGGAACGCGCATGTCATTTCCGTGCTCCGTAGCCGACTTGGTGGTAGATGAGCGATGAGCCTGATATTGACCGTCAGCCAACACGGTGACGTGACTGAAACATAGAATCGCCAACAGGCCTGCGACGAGACTCGCTGTCATCGAATTGTGAAAACGTGAAGTAACTGTAGAATCTCTCATGCTTATGCCCTTTTCGTTGTTATGACCATTATTCTTAGTGATGTAAGCGAAATTCGCCGCAATTTGGTCCAACTATTTATCAGCAATCGTCGACAGCAGTAACTTATCGATAAGTTACAATCACTTAGAAGCAGGCGGTGCTTTAGGTTCACTAGTTGGTGATGGTGTGGATGCTCTTAAGTCTGTAAATGCTGCGCGGGTTTTCGAGAACAGTTCTCCAAGTGCTCAGAATTTAGCACAGATTGTTCGAGACAGTACTCCAGCTCCAAGGAATGCAAATCCGTCTTTTGTAGGTGCTGGTGAAGCAGCAGGTAATGTTGTAGGTAATGCGGTGGGGCCAGCAAAGGAAATAACGTGTAGTTCAGGAGAATCATGTTAGAAAAACTCAAGTACTGTGCTTTATTTGTTCTTTTCCTGAGTCCTAGAGGTGTGGGAGTCTTTTAATTGGCTTCTTTATGGAAATATTTTACAGAGCTAGTGTTTTTTTCAATTGGATGAATTCTGGAGCGGAGTACTTTCCTTTAATATTGTGTTCTATAGTTTCTTGCCTGATTTTTGTCTGGGACCTTTTAGTGCATCTTTTGTAAGCGGTCGGTCTAATTTCTACTTACCTCATCATACGCCGGTTTTTGCTTGAACGGTAACAACGCTTCGATATCTTCGAGCGAGTTCGCTTTCGGCACTTCGGTAAAGATCTTTCTTAAGTAGCGATACGGTTCAAAGCCATTGGCCTTGGCTGTTTCTATCAGGCTGTACAAGTTTGCACTAGCATTCGCGCCGGCCACGCTGTCGCAGAACAGGAAGTTTTTCCTGCCTATCACAAAGGGCCTAATCGCGTTTTCAGTCATGTTGTTGTCGATGCG
>JBGCFV010000007.1:0-6621 GCA_045107075.1 Gammaproteobacteria bacterium | reverse complement strand
GTCGTATTCGTTAAAGGCGCTAAGCGCTTTTACCGACTGAACGTGGCCCATCGATTTTAGCGCCAATGTAGCCGTGTCTTTTTGTCGCTCCATATCGCCGGAATACACTCGCCCCGGCTTTATACCAGCCCGGGCTAGCTGGACGCCCACGGCCGATGCTTGAAGTCGCCCAAGGTCAGACAGCTGGTCGTAGTTTTCGGCACCGAACGACGCCTGGCCATGGCGTACCAGAACTATACTGGGCATGTGTGTATTCCTTATTGAACGCAGCTACTGGATTCGGAGCCATCAACCCCGTGCCGATAAGCCTTGATGGGATAACATAGAGTTGCGGACCATCTGAGTCAATAAGCATCTGACAGAATACGTTACAATTAATGAAACGATAACAGCCTGATTGGAGACGCCCACAAATGGCAATGAACTGGCTTATCTACGGTGCCAATGGTTACACCGGCAAGCTTACGGTAATGGAGGCCAAAAAACGCGGAATGCAACCCGTTATCGGTGGGCGCAACGCCGGACAAATTACGCGCTTGGCGGGCGACACCGGCTGTAAACATGTGGTGCTGGACCTGGAAGAAGGCGAGCGACTGCGACGCCATCTCAAAGATATTTCCGTGGTACTGAATTGCGCGGGTCCGTTTAAACATACCGCCCAGCCTCTTATCGAAGCCTGTCTGGATACACATACTCATTACATCGATATTACAGGTGAGATAGATGTTTTTGAATATGCTCAATCGCGACATCACGCGGCCAAATCTGCAGGCGTCGTGCTATGTCCCGGGGTCGGTTTTGACGTAGTGCCGACAGACTGCTTGGCCGCCACGTTGGCCCATGCTATGCCGGACGCCACGCATCTCACTCTTGGCTTTGACTCTGCGTCCGTTTTGAGTCCCGGAACAGCCAAAACTACCGTTGCAAAACTTCCGGATGGTGGGCGCGTCCGGCGAGGCGGAAATATTGTAGAAGTGCCGCTTGCCTTCCATGAAAAAGAAATCGACTTCGGTAACGGCACAAAGAACGCAATGACCATACCCTGGGGAGACGTTTCCACCGCGTACCACACAACCGGAATACCAAACATAGAAGCTTACGTGCCCGCCTCCCCAAAGCTGATTAAACGCCTGCGCCAGCTTAATAGCGTCCGACCGGCACTTGGTTGGGGTTGGGTTCAGTCGATGCTGAGAAAACAAATAAGCAAACGCGTATTTGGGCCCAGTGAAGAAATGCTCGAAAACGACAAAACCTACGTTTGGGCCGAAGTTCGAAACGCGGCAGGCAACGTCAGAGAGGCTCGCATCGTTACGGCGAACGGATACACGCTGACCGTAGAATCTTCAATTGAAATCAGTCGCTTTCTTCTGGACTCGACCAACAAAGAGAGCGGAACATTTACCCCTGCCAAACTAATGGGCCCACAGTTCGCGTCAAGACTGCCTGGCTCGTCGAATATTGTCATTACCTGACAGCGGCTCTGGCAAGTGTCGCCCGGACGACAACAGAAAAACACGTTCTATGCTAAGCTATAGTCAAGCTCGCCAATAGAATTAAGGATGAATCTTATGCCGTTACCATACAAAACCATGCTCGTCGTAGCCGCTCTGGTTTGCGTCAATAGCTTCGCCGCCAGCACCAGTTCTGGCGATTGCGTGATCAACATAAACGAAAGCGAAGGGAATTTGTCGCTTGGGGACTCTTGCGTCGTCAATCTGAATGACGGTGGAAGCGTGGGATTCTTAGACCTCAGCGAACAGGCTCAAGCCAATCTGTTTGGCGGTTCCTCGGTCAACTTCCTGTCTCTCTTCGAAAATTCACATGCCAATTTGTTCGAGAATACAGAAGTGTCCTTCATGAGCGTGTTCGATCAGGCAAGCGCCAGTGTTTATGACGACGCTACCCTGTTCGTTACTGACGTCAACGATCAGGCACACGTAGATTTTTTTGGCGGTGAAATGACCGCTCTTGAGCTATTCGATCAAAGCAGCGCCAACCTGTATCAGGTTGACCTTCTTTCGATAATTATCAGCCCCGATGCTGAAGTTACTCTTTTTGGAACCGAATTTAGCTACTTCGAAGGCCTGCTAAGTGGCGTTTGGGGAGACGGATCAAGTTTCTCGATTGAAACGTTCGTCGACGGCGTTCCGACCGGCGACACGCTGCCGTCAAACTTTATTCTGGCACCGGTACCCGTTCCTTCAGCACTGGTGCTCTTTGGATCTGGTTTAGTAGTGCTGGTAAGGCTGAAACGCAGAACAGACTGAGTTCTTAAACGGCGTCTTTAAGACGCGATTCAGCTAATCAATACCCACCGGGTAAACGTGGCGTTTAACATAAAAACTTAACTAGTAGCCAAGCCTCGCCATGCAACGTTACCTAGTCAGCTGACGAAGGCTGCGCCGTCTTAAACCATTGCGTGTTTGAGCAAATAGTTCCTGATGGGCTAATTCGGTGCAACTGATACCCAAACCCCTGATTCCTGATGGGGCATATAAAAACGTAACAAAACGATAACGCCAGAGCTGGTCAATAGTCGTCTGAAAGCCGATAAAATCTCGACATGACTTGGTATTACCCACACCTAAAAGCCGAGCAGAAAACACGATCAGCTAATGAAGCCGCGATAAAGAAGCCTCGACAATAACTTCTACTCGCAAGAAACGGACAGAGGCTTACCAGCGAGACGCATCAGCAGGTGACACCGCTGCAGTGCCTTGACCGACACCACTATCAACAACGGAATCCACAGCCATGAGCGCAACTCCAACCGCCAATGAATATCAGGCACTGGAACAATTATACAAGACCAAGCCAGACGCTTATCGAAGCCGGGTAAAACGGTTTATCGCTTTGGGCTACGGCTACGTGGTGGTTAGCGTGCTGGTCATAGTCGGATTTATCTTGGGAGGCGCCTATCTGTTTGGTAGCGGCACTTTAAGGTGGACCTTGGTGGATGAATTCCTGCAAATGGGTGTCCCGGCCGTCGTTGTCGCCGGGCTGATGATTAGGGCGTTGTTTGTGAAAGTGCCCACTCCTTCCGGTACTTATTTGTCAGGTGAACTGAAAGATCGAGTTATTGAATTCTTTGAGCCTGTGAGACAAAAATCGGGAGGCCTGAAAATACACGAAGTCGTCGTCGTACCCGAGCTAAACGCCGCCATCTCGCAGCGCACACGCTTTGGCATGTTTGGCTCTACGACCAATTATTTGATGCTCGGACTCCCGCTGCTTCAATTGCTTGACGAGGAAGAAGTGCAGGCCGTTGTAGCTCACGAATTTGGCCATTTGAGCCATCAACACGGACGCATGGGAGCAACGGTTTACCGCCTCGACACGACGCTGTCCAATGTTGCGAGCACGCTAAATGAAAAAACCAAAAAGGGTGTAAACGGATTCGCATTCAAATTTTTTCACTGGTTTTACCCGAAATTCAACACGCTGACCTTTGCCATGCGTCGCGGGCAGGAATACGAAGCTGACGAAGTAGCTGCCAATGCGACCAACCCAAACGCGATCGCTTCGTCACTTTGCAAGCTGTACGCGTTGCACGAGCCTCTGGGGCAACACTGGGACCAAACCTGGAGCATCTCTCGAAAAACGGCTAGCAACGCCGATGCCGCACCGCACGCTCGAATGCGTGATGAAGTTAGCCGGTTTCGACAAGCCGACGCCGAGTCCGCTGCCGTCGAACAGGCGATGCTGAATGAAACCAACTTTCAGGACACCCACCCCTGCTTACGCGACCGCTTGTCAGCCCTGAATGTGGGTCCAGTACTGCATTTTGAAGACAAAACCAGCGCTTTCGAGGCGCTGTTTAACTCAGACCAGCAGACTGAAATGCTGAATATGATGGATAGCGTCTGGCGCGAGAGTTCGGCCGAAAACTGGCAAAGCTCTCACCAGCAATACGCAGCAGCCGAAGATGAGCTTGCGCAATTGATGAGCCAAAAAGATGAACTAATAGACGGCCAAAAAATGTATCGGCTGGCGTCCTTGCAAGAAAGCCTCAACGGCACGACTGAATCGCGGCCGTACTTCAAACGACTGGTGGAAGAGCATCGCGATAGCGCGGTGGCCCAGTTTCACTGGGGTCGTGTAAACATAGAATCGAATATTGATGTTGCTGAGGAAGCGCTGCTGGCCAGCGTTCAACTTGATCTTGAAATGACACCCGATGTACGACGCGTGCTGACGTACGGTTACGAGCAGCACGGGGTTGCCGAGCGGGCAATAAAATTATCTCCATTCGAGGAGAAATATGAGAAATTCGTGCAAGCATCCGAGGAAGAGAGCGGCAACATCAGCACAGAGGACAAGCTGATTGCTCCCTCAATCGACCCGGAGTTATTGGACACCTTTCGCAACCACCTGCAGGAAAACCATCCGGAAATTAACAAACTGTACGTAGTCCAAAAAGACCTTGAAGTGACAAAGGGCAAATCAGTCTTCCTGTTTGCCTACTTCCTCGACATCATGCACGACAACGTTGAAGATTTTGACGACGACGAATGGGTACATCAATACACGCAGAATATAATAGCCGACTATCCGGTCTTCGGATCGCCGTTTTCACTGGTTCTGATAAAACCCTCTCCGTGGATAGAGCACCTGGAGGCGATTGAAGGCTCACTCCTTCACGAGGGTTCGCGTAGCACAATGGACAAACTCAAGCGCGCATGGACCTGGATTCAAGTCGGCTTCGGAGTCGTCGCCGTAATTGCGGTAGTGGTACTTCTGATTATGGCGTTCCTGAACGGGGAGTTTTAATTCCCTCACCGCGATGAAACGTAAACCATGTGGTCGGAATAGACCCTAAGTTAGTTGGTCGGGGCGAGAGGATTCGAACCTCCGACCCCTTGCACCCCATGCAAGTGCGCTACCAGGCTGCGCCACGCCCCGACTTTCAACTTAAAATGGCTCGTTGCCAGAGGCAAATGAGCTAATCCGCACTTTTGCGGAGGGCGCTAATCATAATGTGATTGGCACTCAACGACAATCGTTTTACGGATTTTCCCTCACGCGAAACGCAAGGTCTGCGGACCCCAACTAGCGTCGCAGAATCTTTAGAATATCTTCCAGCTCTGTGCGCATTTGACGAATGATCTGCTGGCTTTGCGACACGTCTTCACGGGCCTCTTCGCCTGTAAGTCTTTGTCTTGCACCGCCTATCGTGAATCCTTCCTCATACAGGAGACTTCGAATCTGCCGAATGATAATGACGTCCTGACGTTGATAATAACGCCGGTTGCCGCGCCTTTTGACAGGCTTTAGCTGAGGAAACTCTTGTTCCCAGTAGCGCAGCACATGGGGTTTAACCCCACACAGGTCACTAACCTCGCCGATCGTGAAATAACGCTTCCCCGGTATGGGTGGTAATTCGTTGTTATTCCCCGCTTCCAGCATAGGCCTCTACTCTCGATTTTAGTTTCTGGCCCGGGCGGAAAGTGACAACTCGTCTCGCACTGATAGGGATCTCTTCACCGGTTTTAGGATTTCGACCGGGACGCTGGTTTTTGTCACGAAGGTCGAAGTTGCCGAATCCGGATAACTTCACCTGCTCGCCGCTAGCCAGCGATGCGCGTAAATCTTCAAAAAACACATCAACCAATTCGCGCGCTTCGCGCTTGTTCAAACCAAGCTCGTCAAACAACGACTCAGCCATATCTGCTTTTGTGAGGGCCATACCTAATCTCTTATTTTTGCTTGCAGGTTTTCACGTAAATGAGTGGCGATGGCGGCTACGGCGGCATCAATGTCCACTTCAGTTAGAGTGCGTGAAGACTCCTGTAAAATCAAGCCTAAAGCGACACTTTTTGCACCATCTTCTATGCCTTTTCCGCGATAGATATCGAACAATCGCAGATCTTTAAGCGAACTCGGCGCCGCGCTGCGCACACCTTCCATAATCTGCTCAACAGAGACCTCCTCAGGCACGATAAACGCCATATCACGACGTACCTCAGGGTACTTGGAAAGTGGTTTAAAAACGGGAATCACGGATGCCAGCGCAACCTCTTCCAACAGCTCACAGAAAACAACTGTTTCGTCTATTTCCACGTCAGCGGCGACTTGCGGGTGAATAACACCCAGCCAGCCGGCCTCTTTACCGTCTACGGTGATCCGGGCTGATTGACCCGGATGAAGTACGGGGTGAGAGTCTGCCACAAATCGCACATCGCGGTCAGATCCACCCATGGCGAGCAACGTCTCCACATCTTGCTTGACGTCGAAAAAAGCAACGCCATTTTTGTCCATTCCCCACTGCTCCGCGTATCGCGGTCCAGTTGCAATAATAGCGATAACATTTTTTTGTTCAATATCATTGTCTTGTGGAATAAACCTCAAACCATTCTCAAATAAACGCACGCGTGCTTTTTGTCGGCTCAAGTTCTTTTTGACCGCCGCCAACAGCCCAGGCAGCAGACTGGCCCGCATAACCGACAGATCAGCGGAGATCGGATTGGCCAACGGAAGCGGCTCTACACCCGGCACCAAAATTGAGTGCCATTTGGGATCGACAAACGAATAGGTAATAGCTTCAAAATAGCCCCGTGCCACCAGCAGGTCACGTGCGCGCATGATATCGACCTGCGTCTCACTCGCTTCGCTCATATTCAG
>JBGCFV010000069.1:0-22993 GCA_045107075.1 Gammaproteobacteria bacterium | reverse complement strand
ACTCACTTCCTCCCCACGTTCGGTCACCCTTACGCAGTTGTGATTCACTTCGCTCGCTGTGGTCAGCTCACGGGAGGACCTTCACCTCCAAGATCGCGCCCATGCTGGGCGCACAAAAAAGCCCCGCCAAAGCGGGGCTTTCTAATTCCAAACTCCAGTGTTTCTAGCGCTTCATACTTTCAAAGAACTGGTCGTTGGTCTTGGTGTCTTTAAGCTTGCCCAACAAGAACTCAATGGCCGCAATTTCGTCCATTGGGTGGAGCAGCTTGCGCAGAATCCAAATTTTCGCTAGCTCTTCCGGATCGGTCAGCAGTTCTTCTTTACGCGTACCGGAGCGGTTGATGTTGATCGCCGGGAAAGTTCGCTTTTCAGCAATACGACGGTCGAGATGAACTTCCATGTTGCCGGTACCTTTAAACTCTTCAAAGATCACGTCGTCCATCCGCGAACCGGTGTCAACCAAAGCGGTAGCGATAATGGTGAGACTTCCACCCTCTTCAATGTTTCGGGCCGCACCAAAGAATCGTTTAGGTCGGTGCAAAGCGTTAGCGTCCACACCACCTGTCAAGACTTTACCGGACGACGGAACCACCGTGTTATACGCACGAGCCAGACGCGTAATCGAGTCAAGCAAAATGACCACGTCCTGTTTGTGTTCGGTCAGTCGCTTGGCTTTCTCAATGACCATTTCGGCCACTTGAACGTGGCGACTTGCCGGCTCGTCAAACGTACTCGATACCACTTCACCACGCACAGAGCGCGCCATCTCGGTTACTTCCTCAGGACGCTCGTCAATGAGCAGGACGATTAACGAACATTCGGGATGGTTGTGTGAAATGGAATGTGCAATGTTCTGCAACAAAATCGTTTTACCGGCTTTGGGTGGCGACACAATCAAGCCACGCTGCCCTTTACCGATGGGCGCGGCCATGTCGATGATGCGAGCAGTCAGGTCTTCTGTACTGCCGTTGCCGATTTCCATTTTGAGACGTTTGCGCGGGAAAAGCGGCGTCAGATTTTCAAACAAAACCTTGTTGCGCGCATTTTCCGGCTTGTCCATGTTGATTTGGCCGACCTTTAGAAGAGCAAAATAGCGCTCGCCTTCTTTGGGTGGTCGAATCAAACCTGAAATGGTGTCGCCTGTGCGCAAACTGAAGCGCCGAATTTGACTGGGCGACACATAAATATCATCAGGACCAGCCAAATACGAGCTGTTTGCCGAACGCAGAAAGCCGAAGCCGTCCTGCAGAATTTCGAGTGCGCCGTCGCCCCAGATGTCTTCACCTTTGGCGGCCTGAGCTTTCAAAATACCAAAAATAATATCTTGTCGTCGCAGCCGGGCTGTACCTTCAAGCTCCATCTCGTTGGCCATTTCGACCAGCTCGTTGATAGGTTTGATTTTAAGGTCAGAGAGCTTCATGGCGGTTTCGCTTAACTTCAGCTCTTCCTCGCCTACGGTCCCTAAATCTTCATCGTCGATGAAATCCTGCTTAGGCCTGCGCTTGCGCCGGGACTTGTTGCCCTGTTGCTTTTTGTTGTCACCACCGCGGCGGGAGTTCTTCTTGGGACCGCCACCGCCGTCGCCACCTTTGCCTGCACCGCGTGCGGAACTGCCTAAATACCCTCTCATTGGGAATTTTCCAGCATGGCAATCAGTTTGCCTTTGGAAATAACGCCAACGTGCTGTGTCTCAACCTGCCCTTTATTGAACAGGATAAGAGTAGGAATGCTTCGGACTGCAAACTGGCCGGCGACCTGTGGATGTTCGTCAATATTGACCTTCACGATTTTGGCCTTACCAGCGTATTCACTCGCTACTTCATCCAGAACCGGAGCAATCATTTTGCAAGGACCACACCATTCGGCCCAGAAGTCGACCAGTACCGGAACGTCTGAATTGAGGACATCGGCTTCGAAGTCGGCTTGGGTGGTGTTGATAGGGGCGGTCAGGTTTTGACCTGTTTGGTTATGATCGCTCACTGCGATAGTCCTCCGAGACATAGATAAGGTTTAGACTGTGAAATTGGAATTTGAACCCTGAAAGAGGCATTTTTAATTGGGATATAAATTAAGGAGTCTAGTATTAACAGTGACGGCGCGAACCGGATAAGGCACAATGATCCGGATGTTTTACCTGCGCTGCCTGCCTGTCGCCCCGCGATAGAGTCGGCGAAGCTGTTGTAGACATTATTTTGGCCTGCAAACAACCTAAGATGCAAGCCTTTTATGCAATAAAAACAACACTTGGCCTTTATATGAGCTCTACACATTTGTCCGAAACCGCCTTTTCCAGCCTGGATTTGCATCCAGACGTCTTAAAAGGTGTCGAATCCGCCGGATTCGAGTTTTGCACCCCAATTCAGGCTGACGCCCTCCCAATCGCTCTGGCGGGCGGTGATGTGGCAGGTCAGGCCCAGACCGGCACGGGCAAGTCCGCTGCTTTTCTGCTGGCCATGCTCAATCGTCTCAAACTCAGCCAACCTTCCGAAGGTCGCAAGAAAAATGACCCCAGGGCCGTGATTCTTGCGCCGACGCGCGAACTGGCTATCCAGATTTATAACGACGCTGTCATTCTGAACAAAGGCTGCGGCTACACATTGTGTCTTGCGTTTGGCGGCACTGACTATGAAAAACAGCGCACCGCGATTGAAAACGGTTGCGACATACTCATCGGCACACCCGGTCGACTCATCGACTACTTCAAGCAAAAGGTGTTCGGACTCAGAAACGTCGACGTCCTGATTCTTGACGAAGCCGACCGCATGTTCGATCTCGGTTTCATCAAAGACATTCGATACGTACTGCGTCGTATGCCGGATCCTGACAAACGCTTGAACCTGATGTTCTCCGCGACGCTTGCGCAGCGCGTGCTGGAACTGGCTTACGAGCACATGAACGATCCCAAACTGATTCGTATTGAAGCCGAGTCCGTTGCCGCTGACCGCATTAAGCAAGCCATTTACTATCCGGCCAACGATGAAAAACTAAGACTGCTTGTCGGCATACTGCGGCAAACCGATGCAGGCCGTTCAATGGTGTTTGTTAATACCAAGCGCGCCGCTGAACTGGTTCAGGCCACTTTACAAGCGAATGGTTTCAAGGCTTTGGCGATTTCAGGCGACGTGCCGCAAAAGAAACGCATGAGCATGCTGAAACAATTTCAAAGCGGCGAGCTTGAAATACTCGTTGGTACCGACGTAGCGTCGCGCGGACTGCATATCGATAACGTCAGTCACGTGTTCAACTACGACCTTCCTCAAGACCCTGAAGATTACGTGCACCGCATTGGTCGAACTGCACGAGCTGGTACCTACGGTGAAGCGATTAGCTTTGGCTGTGAAAACTACGCTCAGGGCCTGCCAGACATTGAAAAATACGTGGGTTATCGTTTGCCTATGGAATCGGTGGCGCAAGAGTTGCTGGCCGACATTACAATCCCCGTTATTAAGCGCAAGCGTCGCCCGTCCGGACGTGGCGGCGGCGGTCGAGGCGGTCCGCGCAAGCCTGGCGGCGGCCCACGTCGCTCAGGTGGAAACAGCCGTTCTTCTTCGCGTAGACGCGGTGGGTCGGGTAAGCCATCGAACTAGGGCGAGTTCTCTACTCACTGGGCGAAGAGATAGACCTAATTGCGGACACGCAAAACAGTGTCTTTGCGAGCGCTGGGCGCGCGGCAATCTCTCGACGATGCCACAACCTGTCTGAATAATTCAGACTCGAAGCAACCTCACGGGGATTGCACACCCGCTACGCGGGTTCGCAATGACGCAGGCTGAGAAGCGCGTTCGCAATGACACAGGCACGGAGTGGGTTCGCAAAACCAAAATCATTGCGAGCGCCCGGCGCGCGGCAATCTCTCGACGATGCCACAACCTGTCTCAATAATTCAGACTCGGAGCAACCTGACGGGGATTGCCACACCCGCTAGTCGGGTTCGCAATGACGCAGGCTGAGAAGCGCGTTCGCAATCACGCAGGCTAACGATCTAAAAAGAGCCAGTTCCAACCTCTAGCCTGCCCTACCGGTTAGGGTAGATGTGGCGTAATCTCCGCCACACTCCCAACTTCGATCACTGATAAACCAGACTCGGTTCCACTACCCTTTTTTCCAAAAATAGAATCAGGCTGCATAATTTCAATCAGGTGCCCAACCCCCGCTTTCTGGGCCGCTTCAAGCACGTTAATACTGTCGTCTACCAATACCGTATTGGCTAAATCAATACCAAAACTGCGCTCAAGGGCCTGCCAAAATTCAGGATATTCTTTCGGAGCATCGAAATCGTGAGACGTCACCGCGCGATCAAAGTAGCGCTGTACCTGCACCTCAGCCTGTTTTATCGCCAGAATAAACGGATGCGCATTTGTCGCCAGTACGCGCTTTGCAGGAAGCCGGCTCAACGCCCGTAAAAAGTCCTGCGCACCCGGCAACCAGCTCACCAAATGACTCTGTGTCGATTTAACCGCGCGAATGTCAACGCCAATCGACTGTGTCCAGTGATCGAGACAGTACCAGTCAAGCGTGCCGCGCGTGCTATCGGCATGGGCTACTACCTGCTCAAGTGCTACTTCCACGCTGACACCTTTTTGTTCCGCAATGTACGCAGGCAGGGTTTGCAGCCAAAAGCGGGTATCGAAAGCCAGGTCGAGCAGGGTGCCGTCCATGTCGAGCAGCACGGAGTCGATTTGGTTCCAGTTAATATCTGTCAGCATTGGAGTCGTCATGTTGGCTATACTAGCTGGGTTGCCCATGTTTAAGGAAGTGCGCTGTGCAGTACATTGACTGGTTGGAACCCGTGGTTGAGATTGCCACCGGAGCCGGAGAAAAAATTCTTGAAATCTACAATTCTGATTTCGACGTTGAACACAAAGCCGACGAATCACCGCTAACAGCTGCCGACCTCGCCGCGCATAAACATATTGAAAAACACCTTAACGCGTTGACGCCGAACATCCCGGTATTGTCCGAAGAATCTGCCTCTATCGCTTGGGAAACTCGCAAGCACTGGGACCCTTACTGGCTCGTCGACCCACTCGACGGGACCAAAGAATTTGTTAAACGCAACGGCGAGTTCACGGTAAATATTGCGCTAATTCATCAGCACCGACCGGTTCTTGGCGTTGTGTACGTGCCGGTTACCAATGTCACCTACTGTGGCGACATAAACGCCGGAGCCCAGATCATTGAAAACGGCCAGCGCAGCAACATTTCGGTTAGATCATGTGCGTCCACACCCGTGGTTGTCGGCAGCCGTTCTCATAGAGGGGAACTGTTGGACAATTATCTCGCGCGCCTTGGCCCTCACGAAATGACGCCAATGGGTAGTTCATTAAAAATATGTTTAGTTGCCGCTGGAAAGGCTGACCTGTACCCACGCCTCGGCCCAACCTCGGAATGGGACACCGCTGCGGCTCACGCCGTGGTGTCTGCCGCCGGTGGAACAGTAGTCGACCTGAACGGTAACGAGGTCACCTACAACGCAAAAGAGAACATCTTGAATCCGCATTTTTTTGTCATTGGTGATTCGTCTATCGATTGGCTCAAACACCTGACAAGCGCGGACTAGCTGTGCTGCCTTACTTCATTTTACTCGCTTTACTGACGGCAATCTGGTTCTGGCACGACACCATGAAAATTCGTGAGCTGGCCAACAGCGTCGCTCAACACGGCTGTGTTAGAGCGCAAGTTCAGTTTCTCGATGGCACCGTATCGTTCGCCAAACTCGGCGTGGTCAATACGCCAAAGGGCGTCCGGTTTCGGCGTGTATTCACCTTTGACTACAGCGAAGACGGCGAAAACAGAATGCAGGGCTTCATTGTGTTTGCCGGCAGTGAGGTGTTAAACCTTGGCTTGCAGGCCAAAGAGATACATTAAACGCAGCGTTTTGCGGTCATAGCCCGCAGCAACGCGGCGGAAGCAACCAACCACCGGTCCTATTGCGCCGCAACAATCTGATTTCATAATTCATGTAAAATTAGGTGCCGCCAAGCTCGGGCCGCGTGTAGAATTACGGGCTACTAAGTTTTAATTACCGATCTCCCAGTCCCGCTAGCGGGCGGCGATTACGACGGCTTCGAAAGCGAGCATCCAGGCATCAGGACGACGGACCCCATGACCATAGACACCGAGTGTTTTAAACATCGTGAGAAACTCAAGGAACTGCGCGTTGCACACCGCGACCTTGACACGATAATAATTACGCTCGCTGATGACCCCACTGTCGATCAGTTACACTTACGTAGACTAAAACGTCGTAAACTCTATTTGAGAGACAACATTTCCCGTCTCGAAAGCTCCCTCATCCCCGACCTCAACGCCTGACTCAATACACGGTAAAAACCTCATGGCATCGTACGCGATTGGCGACATTCACGGCTGCCTGACCGCACTGCAACTCGTGGTCAAGCAGCTGCCTCTTACCCAAGAAGACACGCTGATTCTTTTGGGCGACTACGTGGACAGGGGGCCGAATACAAAAGGCGTAATCGACTGGATTCTTAACTACGAAGGGCCGGCGAAACTGGTCACGCTGCGTGGCAATCACGAAGTCATGATGCTGAGCGCACGTGACAATGCCGAGAAATTTTTTACGTGGCAACACTTTGGTGGAGAAGAGGCCCTGCTTTCCTACGGGTTCGAGGACAACAGCAGATGGCAAGATTGCGTGCCCGATTCTCACTGGGCGTTTCTGGAAAACACACTCCCCTACCACGCCAACGACAAGCAGATTTTTGTACACGCAAGCGTGAAGCCCAAGCTGGCGCTTGAGGACCAGGAAAGCCGCACGTTGTACTGGAAGAAAGTATCAAAGCCTCGCGCTTACAGTCGCGACCATCTGATCATTTGCGGCCACACCACTCAATACGACGGCGAAATCGCCAATTTTGGGCACACTATATTGATAGATACGTACGCTTACGGCGATCAGTGGCTGACCGGCATTAATGCCGACACGCTTGAGTACTGGCAGGCAAATGAGCAACAAGAAGTGCGCACCGGAAACCTCCAGTCTTATGCCAGTGACTAGAACAGTGCGTTATTTCAACACCCTGTGTCGAACTTCGCAGATTTAAACAAATCCGGTTGACCGCATCGGCGTTACTTGGCACATTCTTTATTTGCGCTTGTGAATGGTAGAGCGCTGGAGAATAAAATGCCGCAATTTAAAACTGTGACTCTCGAGACGGCCGAAGGCGAGGCCAAGGAACAACTCGAAAGTCTGAATCGAAACATGGGTAGGGTACCCAACATCTACGCCGTCATGGCCCAATCACCCTCGACTCTTGCCGCTCAGCTCGCACTTACACAGGAGCTCGGAAGAGGAACGTTAAGTGACGCGATCAATGAAAAAATAGCTCTGGTCGTCAGTAACGACAATAGCTGTGGATACTGTGTATCGGCGCATAGCGCAATTGCAGCCAGCCTGGGCATGTCTGATGTCGACATCATTGATGCGCAGAAGGGTAAGTCCAAAGACCCGCTTGAACAGGCCATTCTGACGTTGGCCATTTCAATTAACGGTAATCATGGTCACGGCGACAACTCGGCCATCCGAAGAGCGCTGGAAGCCGGTCTGACTGAGGCTGAGGTCATAGAAGTCGTCGGTCAGGTGGTCAAAAACATCATGACCAACACGGTCAACGGTATTGCAGAAACCACTATCGACTTTCCGAATCGCACTCTGATTTAACGCGCAGTTCCGTAAAAAGATCAGCATATGGCGCAGTCAATGCGACATAACATATGTCTACGCCCGTAAGAACCGTTATTGAACCGCACTTTAATTAGCACTATTTCAGATACTTACAATCTTGACGACGAATTCGTGCCAATGAACTTGTCATTTTGTGACCTGAGTGAGGGTTTTCCATGAAATCTATCGCTTATCTTACAAGGACAGCATTTCAGCCTGGGGGCGAGAATGGGATTCGAGCAGAGGGGGCGATCAAACACCCTTTCCATTTGAGAAGCTCGAAGCACCTGATTCTCGATAAATATAATAAAACCAAAACAAACTATGCGAATACAAAAAATACAGCCCGAAGAAGTTTTACCACTGCTGCTCTGCGCCGCTGGCACGCTCGGCATTCTTCCTTTTGCGATCATGCGCTTTTTGTCCGGCGAAATGTTAATTGGAGTCATCGACAGCGTCATCGTAGTCTCTATGGCGTCGCTCGCCGTCTTCGTTTTTCGCACTCACAAAGTCAGGGCCGCCAGCATCTACCTCGCCTTGTTGTGCACCACTGGTGCGCTGGTAACAGTCTATTTGAAAGGCCCCATGCAGGTGTTCTGGACCTACCCGGCTCTTATGGTGGCATTTTACCTGATCCATCCGAGGGAAGCCTTGGCCCTTTTTGTAGTTGCCGTAGCCGCGCTATTGCCACCGCTTTACACGCACATGGAGCTCGGGCATTTGGGTGCGGTCATGGTCACACTGCTAATCACTAACTCCATTGCCTATAGTTTCGCGACCCAGACGTTATTGCATCAAGAGCAGCTGATGGAACTGGCCGCCTGCGATCCACTGACAGGCACGGGCAATCGGCGTGGACTGCTCATGGAAATGGAACGTGTCGCGGCTTTACGAAACCGCATTGGCACCCCATGCTCACTCCTGATCATTGATCTCGATCTGTTCAAAAATATTAACGACAAGCACGGCCACGGAGTTGGCGATGATGTACTGGTTAAGGTCAGCAACCGCATTACCAACAGAATTCGTCAGTCCGACAGCCTGTATCGAATTGGTGGCGAAGAATTTGTGGTCATCATGAATAACGAGAACATCCGCGACGCGGGCGCTTTGGCGCAGGACTTGTGCACGCATATTGCCGAGGAGCCATGTAGCAAGAATATCAACGTGACGATATCCATTGGGGTCGCTGAGCTGGTCAGCGGCGAAACCTCAAAAGAGTGGCTTGGACGCGCAGACGATGCTCTGTACGACGCTAAAAATAAAGGCCGCAACCGCGCATGCCTCGCCCGTTTTCCTCACGAGAGAGAAAACACCTTGTCTGTCACCGGGAGCCAGCAGGCCTGATTTCCCATTTTGCTACCGCGATGACATGAATCCGGTATCAATCTAAGATGCCTATCGCGGCTGGAAGCCGCTTCTACAAACGCGACAGAAACACAACGGCAGTCGGTCCGTAACAGTCGTTTACGTGGGCGATTTATCTGGCGCTCTCAAAACAGGTAAACTATTGTCTTCGCGGTCGCTCACCAGAGCCAAGCCGTCTCACAACTGATATTGAGTCCTATGTTTAAAAGAATTCTGATTAGCGCACTGGCCTGGAGCGCATGCGTAACTCCAGCACTGGCCGACGCAGAAACCGATATTCAAACCATGCTAAACAAGCTGCTTCCTATTGCTGAAGGGCTGCTGGTTGACCACGGAGAATTTTTTCCGTTTGGCGGAGCCATGAAAGACGACGAGGAAGTCGTCACCATCTCGGGCATAGATGGACAAAACAACGACACGCCTGCCGCTGGCGAAGTGATTAACATGCTGGACATCAATTTGCGTATTGGCGCTGAAAACAATCAGTACCACGCCACCGCTGTGTTATCGAACGTAACGGTTGTGCCACCGGGTAAGTCGGAGCCGACTCAGGCTATCGCCGTAATTCTGGATCACCGCGAAGGATTTTCCATGACTCTGGTCTTTCCGTACACCATGGCCGATGGTGCTGTTGAACTTGGTGACCTGTTCGCCATGTCGAGCGAGCGCAAGATTTTCTTAGAAAAGTAATTAACTCTCGCCGTTCGGGTGAAACGTCTTGTCAGGCGAATAGCTTTGACCAATGCCTGAAGCGGCAGTTACGGTGAGTTATAACGATCAGAATCAGAATCGACGCACGGTTCAAAGCCCCGACCCTTCAGGCCGGGGCTACAATTTTTAACGCAGGTTTTTCAACACTTCGTCCAGCGTTTCTTTCGCGTCGCCGAACAGCATGCGCGTATTGTCTTTGAAGAACAATGGATTCTGCACGCCGGCATAACCCGTCGCCATACTGCGTTTCAGTACGATAGTCGTATCGCCGTGCCACACTTCCAGAACGGGCATTCCAGCGATCGGGCTGTCTGGCTCCTCCAGTGCTGCCGGGTTCACAATGTCGTTTGCACCGATCACAATTGACACGTCGACGTTAGGAAAGTCTTCATTGATCTCTTCCATCTCGAACACAATGTCATACGGCACCTTGGCTTCGGCCAGCAACACGTTCATGTGGCCTGGCATGCGTCCCGCAACAGGATGAATACCAAAGCGCACTTTCGTGCCACTGTCGCGCAGAGCCTTGGTAATTTCGTACACCGTGTGCTGAGCTTGAGCTACGGCCATGCCGTAGCCCGGAATGATCATGATGTCTTTTGCATCACGCAGCAGCTCGGCGGTTTCGGCCGCCAGAATAGGCACAACTTCACCTTGGTCTTCGCCACTGGCACCGCTACCACCGCTTCCGCTTGTCGTGCCAAAACCACCCGCGATAACCGAAAGGAATTTGCGATTCATGGCGCGGCACATAATGTAGCTTAGAATCGCGCCACTGCTACCCACAAGCGCACCGGTCACAATGAGCAGGTCGTTGCTCAGCATGAAACCGGTCGCGGCCGCAGCCCAACCTGAGTAGCTGTTCAACATGGACACAACAACGGGCATGTCGGCGCCGCCAATGGCCATCACCATGTGAATTCCAAACACCAGCGCGATGATTGTCATGGCAATCATCGGGCCCATGCCGCCACCAGCAGCCGATTGTTCGATGAACATTTTGCCGATAATAACGGTAGCGATTAACATTCCAAGGTTCAGAAAATGACGTCCCGGCAGCAGCAGAGGCTTACTCGTAAAGCGACCGCTCAGCTTGCCAAACGCGACAATGGAACCAGAGAACGTGACCGCACCAATTAGCACGCCCAGATAAGTCTCAACGTCGTGAATGGTTTTGTCGATGCCAACCAGCGTCCACTCGTGATCCATAAAGTTGGCGTAACCCACCAGTACGGCGGCAGCACCCACTAAACTGTGCAGCACCGCAACTAGCTCGGGCATGTCGGTCATTTGCACGCGCTTGGCAAGTATCAAACCGATGGTGCCGCCCAGTGCCAACGTGACAAATACAATGGTGTAATTTTTGGTCACCATGCCAAATATTGTGGCGAGTATGGCAAGCGCCATACCGGCCATACCGTAGGCATTTCCCCGTCGGGCCGTTTCCTGATTACTCAGACCACCGAGCGCGAGAATGAACAAAACAATGGCAGCGATATAAGCCGCCGTAACAATTCCAGGTGTCATATTCTCGCCCCCTACTTCTGAAACATGCGCAGCATGCGCTGAGTAACGGCGAAGCCGCCGACTATATTAATGCTGGTAATCAACAAAGCCAGAGCGGCCATCCCGATTACAACGGGACTCGATGAGTCAATTTGCAGCAGCGCGCCAATAACGATGATGCTACTGATCGCATTAGTCACACTCATAAGCGGCGTGTGCAGCGCCGGCGAGACGTTCCAGATAACCATGTAACCCACGAAGCAAGCCAACACGAAAACAGTAAAGTGCGCCATGAAATCAGGTGGCGCGATATGGCCAAGCCCTAACAGGGCAGCGACGCCAACAATGGCAGCAATAACTGGCCCCCAAATAGATTTCTCAGGTGGCTCTACTTCGACAACTTGTGGCGCAGCCGCAGGCGGTGGCGGTGCCGCCGACAGTTTTGGCGCCGGTGGCGGCCAGGTGGTTTCCCCAGCTTTCGTGACCGTGGCACCCCGTACAACTTCGTCTTCAAAATCGTTGACCATTTGGCCGTCTTTTTCAGGCGTCATGTCGGTAATCAAATGACGCAGGTTACTCGCGTACAGCTGACTACTTTGTGTCGCCATGCGGCTAGGCAGGTCGGAATAGCCAATCATGGTTACGCCGTGCTCACGATGCACTTCATCGGGTCTTGTCAGCTCACAGTTACCGCCTCTTTCGGCGGCAAGGTCGACAATCACGCTGCCCTGTTTCATCGACTCAACCATTTCTTTCGTGATAAGTCGTGGCGCGGGTTTGCCCGGAATAAGCGCGGTTGTAACGATAATGTCGACTTCCTTGGCCTGTTCGGCAAAGAGCGCCATTTCCGCTTCGATGAAGGCCTTGCTCATGACCTTGGCGTAACCGCCCTGACCGGCTCCGTCTTCCTCTTCTTCGTAATCCAGCTCAAGAAATTCCGCGTCCATACTCTCAACCTGTTCCTTAACTTCAGGCCGGGTATCGAATGCACGAACAATTGCCCCCATGCTCTTGGCCGCACCAATGGCGGCAAGTCCGGCAACACCTGCACCAATCACCATGACTTTGGCGGGTGGAATGCGACCGGCAGCGGTAATTTGCCCGGTGAAGAAACGAGGGAAATGTTGTGCGGCTTCAACAATGGCACGATAGCCGCCAATGTTAGCCATTGAGCTCAGCGCATCCATTTTCTGCGCTCGCGAAATACGCGGCACGCTGTCCATAGACAACGCGGTAACCTCTTTTGCTCGAAGCGTTTCAAGAAGCTCGGGATGCTGAGCTGGCCACAAGAAACCAATTATGGTTTGTCCGGCCCGGAGTAATTCAACTTCGTCATCGTCCGGAGCCCGAACTTTCAGGATGATGTCACAGGCGTTGAACAGACTGGCGCGATCGGCCTCGATAGCAACGCCTGCTTCAACGAACGCGTCGTCTGTAAAATTAGCGGCTCCGCCAGCGTTTGTTTCTATGCTGACGTCGTAGCCGAGGTCGATCAGTTGACGGGCTACGTCCGGTGTTGTGGCAACGCGTTTTTCGCCCGAAAAACGTTCGCGTGGAATCCCAATGCGCATACTTGCAGCTCCTTAACCTAAGCGGGTAATTTGGATAGCTCTAACACTTGCAGAACGAGAGCAGCGCACATTATTTGAAGAAGAGCTGCCTGACGCCACAAAGCGTATGCAGGCGGCTCCTTATCGGAGGGCGCTGACCTTTAGAACCAACAATCAATCCATGGGCGCAACCAAGTTTCTCGCACGCCGCATGCTATTCCGTATTGCAGACAGGCCATCGTGACCTGATTCTGAAGTACGACTCAGCCGTACACGACGGCTGTTAACCCCGTGTCTGCCACGGACATGACCATTAGTTATTCTCTAACCGTATTTAATGTCATATGGCGCCAAAACTAAAGCGGAACGACGATTTAATTTAAACCTGTTCAGTATCCGACCAGACCGGGGACATTCATTAACGTCAATCAGGTCCAATGTGCTGCCCGCCACGGCGTTTGGACAGCTCAACCTGACGTTGGCGTTCGCGAAAAGCCGCCCGCCGTTCTTCGCTGGTCTCAGCGATGCAATGCGGGCAGCTCACACCCTTCTCGTAATCGGACGTTTCTGTATCAGCAGCCGTTAGCGGACGTCGACACGCGTGGCACTGGATAAAGCTGCCTTCGTTTAAAGCGCCATCCACCGTTACGCGCCGGTCAAACACAAAACACTCGCCTTGCCACATGGAATCCGTTTCTTTGGTGTCTTCGAGGTACTTCAAAATACCGCCCTCAAGCTGGTATACCTCTTCAAACCCCTGTTCCAGCATGTAAGCGGAGGCCTTCTCGCAGCGAATGCCCCCGGTGCAAAACATGGCAACCTTACGGTTTTTTTCTGGATCAAGATGGTCTGCCACGTATTTTGGAAACTCGCGAAATGAGTCCGAGTGCGGGCTAACGGCGTTCTCGAATGTGCCAACATCCACTTCGTACTGATTGCGGGTATCAATGACCAGAACGTCGGGGTCACTGATTAATTCGTTCCATTCGGCGGCCGGCACCTGATGACCAGTGAGCTCATGAGGCTTCACTCCGGCAACTCCCAGACTGACTATTTCCTTTTTCAGTCTGATTTTCATACGCAGAAACGGCTTATTCGAGGTTTTGGACCATTTTGCCTGCAGCGGCGCAAATCGCGGGTCGGAGCGTAGGTGCGCAAGCAAAGCTTCCAGCCCTTCCTGACTACCGGCTACAGTGCCGTTTACGCCTTCGCTCGCCAGCAATATGGTGCCAATGAGACCGTGCTGCTCACACAGTTCTTCGAGGGGAGTTTGCCAGTCGGCAAATTCAGACAGGTCTGCGAAATGATAGAACGCAGCAATATGATAATCATTCATGAGCCCTAGTTTACTATGGCCAGTGTCAGGGTACTATCGTTCAAACCCCGGCCAGCCGAATGATCGAAGTGGAGACAGAGTATGGGCAAGGAATATCAGGAAATCACCCCGCGAATAAGAACCTGGATCGAGCGTCAACACCTGTTTTTTGTCTCCACCGCACCGCTCTCTGGCGACGGCCTAATCAACTGCTCACCCAAAGGTCTGGACGGACTCCGGGTGACCGGACCTCGCGAACTAGTATACGCCGACGTGGGTGGAAGCGGCATTGAGACCGTCGCCCATCTCAAGGAAAACGGACGCATTCTAATCATGCTTTGTGCGTTTGAAGGCCCACCGAAAATCTATCGATTCTACGGTCAGGGGCGCTGCGTTGAACCACATCAAGATCAGTTCGACGAGCTGGGAAAATTATTTCCCGATCTTCACACCATCCGTAACTTCATCGTAGTTGATGTCACCTGCATACGAGATGCCTGCGGATTTGGCGTACCTGAACTTGATTTCAAAGCGAACAGAACGGCTCACAAGAAATGGGCTGATTCAAATTCACCGGAAGAGATTCTGAGCTATCGCAAAAAGAAAAACTCGGTCAGTTTGGACGGCTTGAGGGGACTGGAAGGTCTGGACGAGTCTTGATGATTTAAGCCCAATGATATTCAAACCGAGTGCCGGAAAGTGTCGAGGAAGCTCAAACGCCAAGAGCTGAAGTCAAAGCCATTGAAGTTTTGCCTAAACCCTAAGGAGTCAACACAAGTCAGGCAGTCTCTTCGATTAAACTCTGGGCAACCGGACGGAGATTGCCACGCGCTTCGCGCTCGCAATGACAGGCTGCGGCGTGCGGTTTGCCGCGCGCTTCGCGCTCGCGATCACAGGCCAGGGTACGAGCAGGCTTGACGTGAAGACCTAAACCAGATCCCGGCTCTAGTGATGATGCGAGATGCGCCGCACTGGTACATCGATAGCTTTCGCAACGAGTGCACCAGTCTTGGCGACATCATCACCGTAACAGAGGTTTCGATCGTCACCTCGCCACACCCGTGAGCTGGCCAAAACAGAATCCATAACGCGACGAAACGCTTTGACATCGAGATATTCAGGATTAGTACGACTGTCCAAAATAGATAGTTTTTCCGCCGCCAGTCGACACTTGTCTTCGAGCTCGGCGTAGCGCACCGTGCCGGACGGTGATGCCAAAAGCAGGTTTAAGATAACGCTGTATCGCTCAACCGTTTCGTAAAATATATGTGCCAGCAGATCAAGCTGGCGAATTTGACTGGTGTCTGACTTTGGCCGGGCAAGAACGGCACCCTCCTCCTCTGGTATCAGCAGCTCCAATCTGACGAGCTCTGCAATAGCCGCGTCAATCGGTTGCCCCACTTCGTCAAGACCCCAACGCAAGAAGTACTCCCCGCGCGCAAAGGTATACATACCATGTACAAACTCAATCAGTTTGTCGCGTGAAATAGCACGCTGAGACATGTAGGCACAGGCGATCAAAGACGGAATAGCCAACAAGTGTTTGACGTTATTGCGATAGTAATTAAGCATGACGCCGTTCTCTTCGTGCAGCCCTATTACGTCACCAAGCTCGTGAGGATAGCGCTCGATCAAACCAAAATCGATGCCGTATTTGATAATATTTGCGCCGGTCGGTGTGGTAGTTATGTGCTCGCTTAAGGTTGTCAGAGGTGCGTATGGCAGTTGTTTAAGCAGATCGACGTATAAGCCAAGCTGAATCTGCAAATCCGTTTCGTCCAGCGTTTGCGTTTCCGTTGCTTGCAACACCAGACCTAACAGATTGATCGGACCTACCGCAGCCGAGGCATTAATGTCGGTTAGAATTTTAACGCCAAGCCCGGGCACGACCGCTTTTGCCAGAACATCTATTTCGGCTGAATCAACCTCGCCGTGCTCGTCGTGTAGTAATCGGTCCTGCCAACCCTCTGCTTCCTGATCAAGCATTTCGTCGAGGTGAATCGGCGTGCCGAAGTTGACGTATACCTGACCAAAATTTTCGCGCAGCAGCTTGACTGATTTGAGCAAACCCCAAATAGATTCTTTTTTCTTGGCCACTCCGCCAAGCTCGTTTTCGTAGCTGCGGCCCTCGAGCAGGCGCTCGTAACCGAAGTAAACAGGAACAAAGACAACGGGGCGAGCTCGATCTTTAAGATAACTTTTCACCGTCATCGACAGCATGCCACCTTTCGCATCGAGTAATTTACCGGTGCGACTTCGAGTGCCCTCAATGAAATACTCGAGCGATACGCCCTTCGACAAGTTACGTCTTAAATAAGCGTCGAACACGGCCGCGTAAAGTCGCTGACCTCTAAAGCTACGGCGTAGAAAAAACGCACCGCCCCGGCGAAGAATGCCGCCGACAACAGGCAGATTCAAATTAATGCCGGCGGCTACGTGCGGAGGCACAAGACCTTGCACGTACAACATGTAGCTAAGAAGCAGATAATCAATGTGGCTGCGATGGCATGGAACGTAAATCACTTCGCGACCGTGCGCGACCTCACGTACAGACTGAAAATTGTTCTGCACGATACCGGAATAAAGGCTGTTCCAGACCCACTTAAGCAGCGTCTCCATGACACTGATTGACGAGTGCGAGTAGTTCGCCGCAATTTCAGTTATGTAGCTACGCGCTTTCTCTCGAGCTTTATCAATCGAAATGTCGCTGCGGGCGGCTTCTTTGCTGATGGCGCGTCGAACGCTGTCAGAATCCATAATTTCGCTGACCAACAAGCGACGATGGGATAAATCAGGGCCAATAGCGGCCTCACGCACGCGGCGAAAATGAACTCTCAAAATACGCGAAAGCTTACGCACCGAGCGGTCGTCGAAATCGCCTTGAGGGAACTGATCGCGTAGTGAAACAGGTCGACTGAACTGTACGAACATATTGCGACCATGAATCAAAATAATCATGATCTTGCGCAAGCGACCAGCGATGGACCAGCTGTCTGAGAACAACAGCTTTACCAGCGACTCTTCTTTTTCAGGTTTGCGCCCCCAATGAATGGCTACGGGTACAAACTGAACGTCTTCCAGGTCTCCGTCGGCGTAGGCCTGGGCGATCTTTTTGGTTTGCGGCGAGATACGTGGATCAGCCCGACGCACAAGCACACCGCTCAAGCGACGCAAATAAATGGTAGCCGGCAATTCTCGCTCGGTCCCCTGAATCACGCCGCCGGAATCGGGCAGCTCCAATTCGTGACACACGTCTCTGAGAATGAGCGAGTTGGATACACCGTCAAGATCCAGCACGTAACAAATCGGACGATCAGAATCGATACCCAGCTCGTCGAAGTCGGCAGGCAGTATCGTAGCCTTTACCCAGAGCATGAGTATCCGCTGGACTAGCCACAGAAACGGTGCTTTTAAACCAAACCACTGCTCGAGTGATTCTTTAAAACCTGATTGCATACATTTCCTGATCAGAATGAATTAAGAAACCTGCGGCGACGGCGTAAACCGCGACAAAGAGCGCACCCAAAATCAATCTCGTTTTACTTATAGCTCTTTCAGCTTACGACGAATATCCGTTTTCGCCTGTTCGAGAATCGAATCCCGATCCAGGCTATCGAGAATTTCTTTCACAACACGTTTAGGTCCTCCTTCGCCCCAGGACTTGCCCTGGCGAAGATACGCTTCGGCCACCTTTCCCACTACCATTGTACTGTAGTAAGCAATAGCCCCCTGAGCGCCAGCGGTCACCGCTACGGACAGCCCTCCGGTGCCGACCTTGAGCGCCGCCGAAGCAAGATGCACAGCCCAGACCGTCCCCATCAAGGCGGCGGCCTGAGTCAAAATAACCTTGACCAAAGTTCCGGCTTCCGCACGGGTAACCGGTAAATCATAAAGACGTGACAGGTGCCAGACCATCGCACCATCGATAAAAGCGGCGGCAAACAAATCGGCTACCGGTATTGGATTAATGGCGACGGCTACACCTTTTGACAAGCAATAGGTGCGAATGACCTTGTCACCCATTTCGCGTCTGAGTTCGACGATGCGCTTGGACACCGAATCGGTCAGATCGCTGGCAAAAAGGCCGGCGTTAAGTGCCGACAGCGTCTGCCCTTCGGCTTCCAGAATCGCCCAAAGTCGCTCTTTGACTTCGGCGACGTCGGGCACGGGAGTGCGCGACGACTCACTTTCGTTGCCCTCGCTGTCTACCGTTATGACAACCTGGGTGGCCGGGTCAGCGCTGGCCTGCACGATGTTAGTCGGACTCACCAGCCCATCCAATCGCTGCCTGATCACATTGAGCAACTCTTCGCGCTGGCCCGCCAAATAGCGATCTACTTTGTTAACCACCACAATCACAGGTCGCTGCTGATCTACCAACAGCTTAAGCGCCGTGTACTCGGTATCGGTGAGGTCCCCTTCTATGACAAACATAATCAAATCAACGCGCCCGGCAACGTCCTTGGCCAACTGCTCTCGCGCTTCGCCGTCGACTTCGTTGATCCCGGGCGTGTCAATCAAAAACACTCCACCGGTGTCGTACTCGTCCCAGCTGCTGTGAGAAGACGTACGCGTTTCGCCGTGAATCGGGCTGGTCGAAAAAGCCTTCTGACCCAACAACGCATTCAACAAAGATGATTTACCCACACTGACACGACCAAAAACGGCGATATGAACATGACCGTGCTCTAGCTTGTCGAGCAGCCTTTGGACTTCAGCGTAGTCGTCGGACAATGCGGCTCTTACATCGCTTGGCACTCGCTTGTCATTGAGCAACTCACGAAGCGATTCGCGAGCGAGCGCTAAATGAGAATTTCCAGCGTTATCGTCCTCAGCGTCCGTCATATCATTGAGCACATCGAGGTCACGTCGTGGAGAGTCATCTTCAGGGGTCCTTTTTCTGTCGCGTGGTGGCGAAAACCAGCTTGGCAATACGTTTCGTACGCGTTTCCAGATCATGGCTGAGCGACTCCTCAAAAAGAGCCGTAGCTGCATCTGCGCTAAAGCCCTTACCTTCGTTAAGCGTTTGCGCGAGGCTCTTGCCTAGCGCATCGAATACAAGCCCGTAGGCAACGGCGTGGGTAAATCCGCCGGCCACCGTACCGATACCGGGAAAGGCTTTTAGCGCATTGCCGGCAACAGCCATTACGACAGGCAGCGCCTTACCAACACGCTTTTGCAATTCGTCCAAAAAATTTTTCGTATCGAGGTCCCGCACAGGAACGTCGTACAAACCACACATTTCTCTGACCAAAGCGGTCGCGAGCACACCCTGAATAAGCAAATCGGTGCCCGGCGCAATGGCTGCCATAGCACCTACAACGGCTTTTTGGGTATAGCGATTAACCATGGCGTCGGCTTCGCGTTTACGAAATTCGTGCTCCGCCGTGTCCAAACGGGACGATGCCAATGCGAAAACAGCGCTGTCTCTCAGCGCGTCCAGCCTCTTGGGGTTACGCGACACGAGCGTGTTAATAGCTTGGGCTAGCTCGCCAATATTCGCACTCGCATTGCGCTCTACGTGTTCTTCACTGCCGTCTGGCAACTGCCTGACAACCTTCTGAACGGTGGCCGTCGAGGCCGTCACGACGTGGAGCGAATACGCTTTCGTCGACGCGGACTTAAGCGTTTTCAAGCGCTCCCGAATTTTACCTTTAACCGCCTGCTGTTCAGTGCTTGTCATAAGGTCGCTCTTGTTCACGACCACAATCACCGGCTTTTCGAACTCAACCAGGTCACTCACCTGATTAAACTCCGACCGGGTGATATCGCTGTCACATACGTACACAACGAGATGTGCACGGCGAGCTTCATCGAGCGCAAGCTCATCGAGAACCGCATCAACTTCATTCAGGCCGGGCACGTCTGAAAAAACCCAGCCCGGAAAGTTGTCGGCACGGTATTCTTGAACACGACGGGTTGAACCACCCCGAACACTGACTTCAATATTATTCTGCGTGTCTTCCAATAAAGTTTTAATCAACGAACTTTTGCCGCTGCTAATTTCACCGAAGAAAGCCACGTACACCGACTCATCCGCTCTTCGCTGTGCCAGCTTGTTGAGTTCACCTTGCACGTCTTCCGTTTCAACGCCCGCAGCGTGCGCTTTCTCGAGTCGCTCGACCACACCCTCTTCTGTTGGACGCGCTTCGCGCTTGCCAAGTCCCGGGCCCTTACGAGGCGCCAAAAGTTTGAAAATAATCCACAGAGTCGCCAATAAGAAAACCGCAATCGTGACGACATACAGCACAAACAGCCAGGTCGGCGCCATTTGCAAACGGTCCCACACGGCAAAAAAAGACTCGGTCAAATAAAGAACCGTGCCGAGAACCAAAATGGTCAGCAACAGCACTCCTATTGTGAGTACCCAGCGAATAATGCGATCGAAATTCAAAACGCAGCTAGCGCGAAGCGCGCCCGGTAAATTCGTCCATAGTCTGACTAATGCCGAAAAAGCGCATCAAGCCGTCCATGACTCGAACGGGCAAGAGCCGCATCAGGAAGATGGAATAAACCATGCGAGGCATGATCAGCCTGCGTTTGTTTTCCACTATGGCGTTGACCGTCTTATTGACCACGTAGTCTTGCGGCAGAATGGGCAGTAGCCAAGAGAAGCGCGTCTTCACGCCAGCAAACATGCCGGTATCAACGTAGAACGGGCACACCACGGTTGTCGTAACAGGCGTACCCATTTTATGCAGTTCGACGCGTAGCGCTTCGTCAAAACCAAAGGCCGCAAATTTGCTTGAACTGTAATCCACCTGCTTGGCCGTGCCAGTGAATCCGCCTGCGGAAGCGACCGTAACAATGTGTCCTCCGCCCGCATGAATCATGTCGGGCAAAAACTCACGAGTCATCCAGAATAGTGCGAGAGTGTTTACAGCGAACGTTCGTTCAATTTGCTGGTCGCTTATATCCAGCAAGTAACCGCCCGACACAATTCCGGCATTGTTGATCAGAACGTCTACGTGCAGATCGTCTTCACGCATGCTCGTAGCACCCGCTTTAATATCGTCTTTACTGGACAGATCACACTGCAGGGTATGCACCTTCACGTTGAACTGCTTGAGCTCAGCCGCGGCTTTTTCAAGACCGGCGGCGTCAATGTCCCACAGCGAAATATGTGCGCCTCTAGACGCCAACTCGTCTGCCAGCTGCCGCCCGATGCCACTGGCGCCGCCCGTAATCAGAACACGTTTTCCTGCTACATCCGTCATGCATCGACCCTTCAAACAACAAAGCGCAATAGAATACGTTTTCGGGGCTTTTTTTGCCTACATATTTTGTCTGTTATACCCGGATGGGCTAAGCGAAATAGTGCTGTCGCAGCTCGGATCCGAGCCGGGAAAAGAACGATTATATATTTAAAAACAACTACTTAAGTGGCTTATGATTGTACGGATCGTTAGAATTATTAGGTTCTTCAATCAAAAACCGGTCTATATTATCGAGAATGTGGCGATCAGCCGACGTGTGCCCACCCTGTCGAGTTTCGGCGACTCCGGCCCGAGGCTTGGCCGCAACCACTGCTGGACGACCTACTCGGTCGTCAATTAGCGTGACGCCGTCTTTGCGTAACTCTCGCAGCGCTTCGAGCAAACGCTCTTTATCCGCCTCCAAAGTACTGATCTTTTTATTGTCACTCATACCCTTCTTTCCTGTAAGGTCGTACCGTCCTGATTGAGCTGGCTTCTCTAGTTCGCAATCGCTGTGTCACTAACGCTGTTGCTTAAGTGAGAAAAGCAATTTTCGCGCCACAACAAAGTATGATTGCAGATCAGAAACTTACCTGATCAACGCGCCGCCTTCCACCGTCGTCTATCAAGATTTTCGACAGTGTGGCTTACCCGACACAATACGAATACTACCTCTTATGACTCGTAAAACGGCCGAAAGTTTACATATCATCGTAACGGGTGCTACCGAAGGCATCGGTCGCGAAATCGCATTACAGCTTGCCCGGCAAGGAGCTGTACTGACTCTAGCGGCTCGCAACGAAGAAAGACTCAGGGTTATTGTTAAAGAGTGTAAACAGCTTGGCGCCGACGCTGAAGGCGTCGTAACCGATGTGGCCAATCAGTCTCAGTGCAATTCACTAATTGAAACCGCCGTTGCGCAAAATGGGCGCATAGACGGACTCATTAACAACGCCGGCATCACTATGTGGACCGAGTTTGAACAGCTCAAATCACTCGATGTACTCGAACAAGTCATGCGTGTTAACTACCTCGGCGCTGCCTACCTGACTCACGCGGCACTGCCTCACCTGCGTGAAAGCCGTGGGCGACTGGTTGTCATATCCAGTTTGGCTGGACTGACTGGCGTACCCACCCGATCGGGTTACGCCGCCAGTAAACATGCCGTGAACGGTTTCTTTGACTCACTGCGAATCGAACTGATCGGCAGCGGCGTATCGGTAACGATTGTGGCCCCGGATTTCGTGCGCTCCAAAATTCACGAGCGCGCCTTAACCGCAGACGGCAGTGAACTCGGTACGAGCCCCCTGGCCAACCGTAAAATAATGACCGCCGAAGAATGCGCCCTACAAAGCATCGATGCCATGCTTAAACGTCAAAGACTAAGAGTTATGACGCCGAGAGGAACGGTCGTTAGATTCTTGCGCATTCTGGTTCCGGGTTTTGTGGACAAGCTGGCGCACAAAGCGATTTACGGCAAGTAACGTTTAAGCCCGCTCATTCTCTTGACGACACTTCAACCTGTCTCATTAAGCTAGCTCACGGCATTCTGACAGAGATTGCCACGCCCGCTGCGCGGACTCGCAATGACTCGGTAAATGATGTTATTGCGAGTGTTAACAGACAACCTGTGCGAGTGCTAACAGACAACGTCATTGCG
>JBGCFV010000068.1:0-52189 GCA_045107075.1 Gammaproteobacteria bacterium | reverse complement strand
AAAGATGTCTGTAAAGGCCTCGCGGAGCTGGGCCGCGTTGTTGGCCAGAAAGTATCCAGGTGTATCGGGAATGTCGTCACCGTCGGTGTCAATTTCTGCGGTCGCGGCGTCTTCCAGCAATGGGAAGTCAGCGAAGAAACCAATCGTAAACGTGTCGACAGTTTGTTCGCCTTCCAAATCGGAGTTGGGAATCAAATCGGTCGTACTCATGTAATTCGTCATTTCATCGAGACAGTTATCCGCACCACAGTCTGACGTTAACGCGGCGATGTCGAGGTCGGCCTGAAAGTCGGCGTTTGGTTGACCGTCGGTTAGTAGAATAACGAAACTCTTTTGGCAGGATCCTACAATAGGAGACCTGTAGGTACCGTCATCATCGAATGAGTCATCGCTTGAGAGGCTAGGCGACGTGCCAAGACCAAATCTGGGTGCTTCGCCAGCGTGGTAACGGTAAGCTTCGAACATCGTTTCAGCCAGCGGTGTACTGCCGCTTGCTGTCAGTTCGTTAATCTGTGTGATGAGCGTTTCGCCGTTTGTCGCAATTTTCTCGGTGGGTGTCAGAATCATGCCGCCGCTGCCGTTAGCAGAGAAGCGCATGAGCCCCAGTCGAAGATCGTCAACGGTAAGCTCGGTGTTAGCCTGAAGCGTTTCGACCAGTTCTTTGGCAACGCCCTGTACGATTTCCAGACGCGACAAAACCACGGGCAGCTCGTCTTGCTTGCGTTCATATATCCAGTTCAGATAGTTTGGTGTGAAGAACGTGTAGTTTGCGCCTGTGTCGTTCCAGTCGATGATTCTCGGATCGGTTTCGTCAGCCGACCATGGAAACAAATTGGTGGAAGGTGTCGGAAGGGGGTTGAAATTGATCGGGAAGTTACCTAAGTCTGAGCCGTCTCCGTGACGGCCAAAGTCCGCCTGACATTCCGTAAGCGCTTCCTCACCGCCATTTGTGCCAGCGGGTGACGGAAAGCTCCAAAAGGCTGAGTCGCCGTCGACTCTGAACTGGGCAAACCGGCCCGTATAAAGTCCTTCGTTTGTCAGTACTGATTGCCCTGCCAGACAGACGAAATTCGAAATATTGACCCACTGGTTCGAGTTGACATCGTTTTCGTCAGGATAGTTGATAGACGCGCTCGGCTTCAGCGTGTAGAGCAAACGTTTGGGGATACCAAAGTCTTCGTAAACATCAAACGGTCCGACATAATCGACCGCGGGATCGAAAGGTACCGCACCTTCGATGAAAATCTGCGAATTCATACTTCCTGAAGTATCGATCACGAGCGTGACGTTGGGGCCCGTGGTGTCACGCACCTGTCCCACCAGTGTGCTGATGTCGGATGCCATCGCTGTGTGGGTTAGTGCGGCACTAAACGCGGCGCTAATTCCGAGGATCAGTAGAGGAGAGTGTTTCTTATTCATAATATTCTCTGTACGCATTCTATTAATGTGCAGGAAGGATTAATTAGTTCGCTGGCCAATAAATGACGCGAGTGACATAGCGTGTTTCAGGATCGAACAGCAGCGTGGCACCACGTTCTGCAAGTCGTTCGGCCGCGACGGCGCTGATGGCGCGTCGGCCATCAAAGAACCGGGTTTGCGCACGAAAGGTAACGCCCGTTTTTGGGCACTGGTCGCAGCGCTTAATGTAAACGAGACCGCCTGCTGTAGGTGCATTACCAAATTCAGCGATTTCCATTTCGGCTGCATACTCCTGGGCTTCCATGAGCTGCGCGCCAGCTGAGGCGCACAGTGCCAGCATAAGCGTAGCGATTAGTTTGGCGAGAAATGGCGATTTGTTCATAGTGTTCATCCGATAAGGTGTTCAAGCAATGTGTGTAAGTTTCGTTGAGAAATCGACTAGTTGGGCACCCTAATGTAGAAGCCCATGCTCTGGGTCTTGCTACCACCCCGGCTTGAGGCGGTGGCGGCGTTCATCACGAAGTGCTGATGAGTACAGCCAGATCCACCTTGCTGGTCGTCCATCTCGCAGCCGGTGGAAGGAGAGAGGCGGTCTTTCAGTAGCGTTGACACCGTTGAAGTGGCCGCTCCGGAACCGTTACCGTTATAGGTGAACGTGAAATCCTCACGAACCGGATCGTTGATTTGAAGGCCACCCGCCAGCAAGAACGGAGCATTACTGGTAAGCGCGCGCATTAAAGCGGACTCAGCGGCCTGTGATGCGATGTCTTGCTGCTTCACGTTGTCTGCCATGCGCAGGCTCAGCGTTGAGGTCGTCATGGAAGACGCCGTCAACAGTGTGAGTACGGTAAGCAGTACCAGTCCAATCACCAGGGCGGCGCCTTTTTGTTGTTGCATGCCGGTATTCATAATGAGTCTCTCTACGTTGTTCGTTTACTGTTATCTTGCTGCTCTAATTCTTACTGTCTGTACGATGTCGTTCTCTGGCTGTCTGAGTCAGTGCAGATTGCGGAAAAAAATGGTCTTCGATACGACCAGGCGCCGATAACCATCGTTTCTTGCTGGGACAAGCTTGTCGCCCAGTTGGTATTGTTTGTCGTCGATGTAGTCAAACTCTTCGCGATCAGCTCGCATGAGTAACCAGATACGCATAGAACGCACTGTCGTATTGGGAGGGGTAAGGTTTTGCATGTCACTGACATAAACGTTGACCCCACCTCGAACACCAGAGACGTCAGCGGGGCCAATGCCGTATTGAACCTGCATGTCCTCAACGCCGGTGGTGATTTCCGTGTCGAGCATTAGAGGCGCGCCTGCCTGTGTGACGAGTTGAATACGACGAAGGGAGGGCGGCGAATTGTTGTCAGTGGTGTTAGCACCGATTGAGTACGGGCTGACGTAATACGCATTGGCGACCAGCGGAAAGTTCATCGCCGAGTCCGGAAGCGACGTGGGTTCGTTGTCGCCAATAAACACTTCACTCAAGGGTGCCTCGCTCGAAGCCATGTACAGCTGCCCGGGTTCCAAAACGGCGGCCGGTGTCATACCCGCACGGCGAATGGCGAAAATATCGCTTTCTACCTGAATGCGACCGGGATCCATACAGTCCCATTCGTTCCAGGAGGCCTCTACGTCGTTGAAGCCTTCCACGTGCTGGTCAAACTGAACGACCCAGTTTTCGTCGCAGTCATTGCCGATTCCTGTGAGGTTGTCGCCGCTGGCCGCGCGTTCAAGACCGCTACCAATAATGACGGTCGGGTCACGGTGCAGTCCCCAGTAGCCGGCGAGCTGTACGTCGGGTTCAAGCAAGCTAAGGGCGAAGCGGGCATTTTCTTGCATAAGCGCATAGCTTTCGTTGGTTGCGTAAGCCGCGCGTGCATTGGTGTAAACAAACAGCGTGCCGCTAATGAGCACCAGACCGATGGTCATGGCGACCATGAGTTCGACCAGTGTTAAGCCGCTCTGCGATTGCTTACTTTTCGGATGTCTATTCATAGTCAAATACGATTTAGTTGTTTACCAAAATTTGGTAGGTACGGGGCTCACCGCGCTCAATGTAGTTAAGAGTGATGTTGTAGGAAGTAGTACCGGGAGTACCAATTGCCGGTGTCAGCACGGCGATTGCACCGTCGCCCTCTGGAATACCGGTGTCACGTGACAATGCGTCTTTCCACAGCCAGATATCGAAAGCGGCGAGTTCGGCTGCCGTACAGGTAGTGTTCGGTGCCATGGGTTCGTCGGGTAAATCGGCACACTGGGCGGGAGGTCGGTCTGCGCCGCCGCCCAGTCCAACGACATAGTTAACTCCGCCCGTCGGGTTGGAGCGAATGCGGTCTGCCATGTCGCTTGCGGCCATAATGGCGTTGGTGCTGATTCTGGCTGACTGGCTGAATTGCAGACCTTTGACTTGAAGCGTCAAAACGCCAAGCATGCCGACCGATAAAATGACCAGTGCAATAAGAACTTCGATTAACGAAAAACCACGTGTGGCTTTTCGAGTTTGCACATTAATTAGTTTAGTGTGAGTCGTTTTCATCATGATTTAGTCTCAGCTCGAGCAGGACGGAGCACCGTTTGGCACACTGTCGCGCGGTAAAATTTGTGGTCTACCGCTGTTGGATATTGACAGTACGCGTGAAAAACGATCTTCGCGGTCTGCGTTGCAATAAACGATATATCGGTTAGAAGTCGTGTCCAAAGGCAGCTGCGCAAATCCGTTGGGTAAATAAAAGATTTCGTTCTTAATGTCGTTAGATCCAAGCATTTCCAGATCAGGGCTCTGTGTGTCCTGGCGTTGAATAACCACGTCGCCGGTGTCGAAGTTACCGCTCAAGTTTACGTCTGCATAAACCAGCCAGCCTTCGTTCCAGCCGACCGAAGAACTACAGCTTTCGGAACCCTCATTCAGTGCGTTGTCTGATGTGCAGATCGCTACGGGCAGTTTACGTTTGCTGGCTTCCGATCGGCTAAGGTGCATGGCGGCCACCAGGTCGTTAACGGCACTGGTCAGTCGATTGCTTTTAATCTGGTAGTTGAAAGACGGCACACCCCACGCGAGCAGTATTCCCGCGACGGTGAGCACGACCATCAGCTCGATGATGCTAAAACCTGTTTGTTGACGTTGCATACCCGTTATCCCCACTTCTTATGAGGAGAGTATACGATTGAAAAGCGTGATCCGGATCACGTTTTCCGACGAACGGGCACTTTATTTGGACGAATGGTATTACATAATTTGCGAATCGGCCGATAGCGACGAGTTATGACAACATGTCGTCACTGACTGCGCACACTTTTTCACACTTGGTGATCGTGATTGTTTGTTGCGCATCGCATGCCGGGCATCGCATGCCGCACGTCATCAAGCCGGACACACAATTTCATTTCCGTTTGGCAGCACGGCGGACGTTCGCGGTCGGCCGTTATAGCTTACGATTACGGCTCGTGGTGCGGATGCTCCCAAGGTGCAAAAGAGAACGGTGCCGTTAGTTGCCCGCTTTCCCATTGGCCGGTATCTGAACAGGGCGCGGTTGGCCATAACGACAACCTTGTTTGTACCCATTTCAGAGTGGATAAGAGAATGATGCGAAGAGGTTGCTGGCGTATCTGTCGCGACATCGCTCCTGACTACTATCCACCCATAGGACCAGTCATTGACGTCAAGACAGGTAAGGCCGTTGCTGGATGGGCACACAATCGCTTGTACGTTGTGTGTAATCGCGATAGATCGGGCGAGCAGCGCGCTGGCCACAAAGCGGTTAACAACACTCGTCTGGCGGTTGTTGGCCACGAGTGTTTGCAGGCCTGGAACGGCGTAGGCGGTAGTAACCGCGACAACAGCGAGTGTTACCAACAACTCAACTATTGTGAACCCGCCGTAGATAGCGGAGTCGAACTTGTATGAAAAGGACATATGAAGATTGCCTGTCGACAGTTGAACGGCGGCACAAATTCCAAACTCAGTCTTACGGTAGTCAATGTCAGGTTAACTGTTAAGCCGCAATTCCGGGGGATCTACGCCATTATGTGGCTCGTGGTAGGCTTTCGCGCAGAGCCGTCTTGATTTGCATCGTCTGGGCGGACACGAACGTTTCAGAATCACATTTATTGGTTAAGGATCACCTTTGTATAATCGGATATGAGTAAAGCACGCGTAGTCATTGTCGGCGCGGGAGTAATAGGACTTACGTCAGCGTGCGAACTCGCACGTCGAGGTTACGACGTGACAGTACTGGACAGAAACGCCCCGGGGTCTGGTAGTCCGCGCGCGAGTGGCGGAATTGTGTGTCCTTTGAGACCGTGGCTAGCGCACACCGTGGTCGACCGGCTTACCGCCTACAGTTGTTTGTTATACGACGAGTTTATTGAACGCCTGATTGAAGAATCGGGCGTGAACCCCGGATACGTCCAAAGCGGCATGCTTGTTGTGGGTGACACCCATAGAAAGGCGGCTCAAGAGTGGGCAAGTGGTGCTGGTCGAACGCTTGAGGTTGTGGATCGTTCCGACTTGACCCGGCTGGTGCCCGACATTGGTCGCATGCGTGAAGGCGTTTACATGCCGAACGTGCATCACCTGAACAATTCTTTGCTACTTGAAGCGTTAAACGTTAATTGTCATAGGCTTGGCGTGGAGATGCTCGCCAATCGTGAAGTTACCCAATTGACTAAGAATCAAGATGTTATCACTGGTGTCGAGACCGTTTCTGGTCAAATTAGCGCAGATATGGTTTTGATTGCCGCGGGCGCCTGGAGCGGCAACCTAATGTCCGATGCAAGCCTTCGACTCAACGTGACACCGGTTCGCGGACAAATGATCTGGTATCAGGATTCAGTCGAGCGGTCCGTTCGCCCCATTGTGGATGACGGCGAACACTATGTCGTCACTCACAGTGACGGAACGACCCTGGTCGGGGGGACAGTGGAAAACGTTGGCTTTGATCATGGGGTGACTGATAAAGCACTGAAAAGGTTAGTGAATAAAGCCAAGAATCTAATCATCGGGTTGGGCGAGCTGGCCCCAAAAGGTCAGTGGTCCGGACTTCGGCCAGCCCGTGCTCACGGTATTCCCCTGATAGGAGAACACCCTCGGGAAAAAGGCCTGTTTTTGAATACGGGTCACTTCCGCAACGGTGTGACATTGGCTCCAGGTTCGGCGGTGCTATTGGCCGATATAATTGACGGCCGGCCGGAGTCTGGTGTCGGTGTATCAACCCTCTAATTCCGAAAAATTGACCTCTTTTGGTACAATTTCTAAGTGTTCAGACTACAGGGGGAAGCGCAAAATGATTAGAGAAGACGTCGTACAATTATTAGGTCGTAACGGAATCACAATAACGCCTCAGCGCGTCGACGTCGCAGAGGTGCTGTTTGCACGACCACAACATGTTTCAGCAGAGCAAATTATTGATCAGCTCAAGACGCAGGGAAAGTCAGTTTCCAAGGCTACCGTGTACAATACGCTGAACAGATTCGTCACAAAGGGCATCGCCAAAATCGTAAACGTCAATCCCGAAAGAGCGTTCTATGACTCCGTGACCAGTCACCACCACCATTTTTACAATTCGGATACCGGCGAGATTACCGACATTTCGCCAGAGCACGTTGTGCTTGAGCAGCTTCCTGAGGTTCCAGAAGGGACTGAAATGTCAGGTGTCGAAGTGGTGATTAATCTACGTAACCGCTAGAGCTACTCTCAAGTCTCAGAGTTACGTTGCTGACCCGACTGCAAAATTGCGTCACCGGGCGTTGCGGCCATGCCGCACATTTCATATACTGCCGCGCGCCCGGTGAACGTTGTCCTGACCTCACCGCAAACAACGCCGAGATAGCTCAGTCGGTAGAGCAACTGATTCGTAATCAGTAGGTCGGAGGTTCGATTCCTCTTCTCGGCACCATTTTTTCAAGGTCTGTCTGGCCACATGGTTTACATCTTGTTGAGGCTAGCCCTGCGCTGATGCCAATAAATCAAGCGAATAGAACGAAACGCGCCCGTTTCGATTCTGGCATGGCTGTTGTTTGAGGCATGCGGCTATTTAGTCTAAAAGTGCGACGACTCGGGCAGGTGCGGCAGAGGCTCCGACGAGTTTCAGCGGAAAGACGCATACTTGAAAACCATGCGAAGGAAGGGCTCCGAGATTCGCGAGTTGCTCCATTTGCCAATAGGGTTTGCGCTGACCTATACGATGACCTTCCCAGAATAAATCATCTCGATTAGCCACTTTCGCTTGTTTGATTTGAAGGTGAAACGGCACATCCCATCCCCATTGATCGATACCCATGACGGTGCTGCCTTGTTCGATCAGCCATTCGGTTGCGGCAGCACCCATTCCAGTGCCTCGCTTCCAGTAGTCTTTTGTGCCCTGCAGCTTGTCCCTTCCGGTTCGGATGAGGGTAATCGTGTCCTGATCGATGTGTGCCCCAGATTTGGCAAGGTCCGCTTTGATGTCATCGACAGTGATGACATCGCCATCTTCCTTATGCGTCATGTCGATCACGACGCCTTGGCTGATGCATTTGTCCAGTGGAATGTGTTCGATTGTTAGCGCGTCCGTCTCAAAACCTGGCTCGCCACTCTTCGGTCCATAATGCCAGGGCGCGTCAATATGGGTCGTACTGTGAACCCCCATGTGAGTAATTGTATCGTCGGCCCACCCGACGAAATCTTTCGGCATTAATTTAAAAGGCAGGCCAAGTGCACGTATTATCCAACGGGCGGCCCAGTGTCGCTTGTGTTTAATCTTTACACGCATGAAACGGGGGTCGTTACGGTTGTATTCAATGGCCTTTGAGAGATCGATGACTTTCATTTTATACGGGCCCTTTGATCGTATTTATCAATTCACCAATGCGTTCAATCTGAAGTGAAATTTCATCGCCCGGTGAAAGCCAGTGACCGTTTTCCATGCCTCCACCGCCGGGTAATGTACCCGTACCAAAAAGCTCGCCAGGATGGAGTTGTTCATCTTTAGAGGCGAAGGAAATGGCCTGTCCGAGATCGTGAAACATGCCATTGGAATGGCACTGCGCAACATTTTCGCCATTGATTAAAACACTGGCTTTAAGGTCATTGATGTGCGGTAAGATTTCGTCAGCACTCACTACTACAGTGGAAATCGTAGACACAAAATGTTTGGCCTTCTGTGGACCAAATCCACTTTCCATTTCGTCCTTTTGCACATCGCGCGCGCTGAAATCATTGAGCACAACAAAGCCGCCGATTGCGGCTCTGGCTTCCTCTGGGCTTGCATTGAAAAGAGGTTTGGAGAGGACGGCACCCATTTCCAATTCGTAGTCCAGCGCCTGTGTATAGGCCGGCCAAGCTATCTCATCTCCGGAGATACCTATGTTCAAATGATTGCTAAGATAATAAATGGGCTGTTTGTACCACAGCGGATGTGGGCGAAATTTTTTGAAAGATTTTCCGGTAAGGCGCTCAACAAGTTTCGTGACAGGATATAGGCTGGGCATGAACCGTTTTACATAGCCCCGTGATGCGTCAATCACATGTTGCTCATACAACATAAAGTCTCTAAACGAGGCTGGTTTAAACGGTAGGGTAGCCGTTTCTTTTTCGTCTTCAATCGCATCTAGTTGGTCGAGTTGAGATTGAAGGTTTTCAAGTTGATGAGTGCTCAAGCTTAGGACTTTGATAATATCTATAACGGACTCGCCAGGAGTCTTTGCATAAATCATATCCGCAACGCCTTTTGCTCGTTCCAGATCAATCCATCGACGCTTACTTTTGGCTTGAACCTTGATAGCGTCGCCTCGCGTTACGCGGCGTAACTTCATGGTGCGCTCCCTTCCAGAATGTCGGAAAGTTTAATGCGGGCGTTTTGTTTTCGCGCGCGGCTTACGGCGAGCTTAAACTCCAGACGTTCTGATATCCTGCTCTTTTTATAGAAAGCTGCCCGGAAAGAGGCCCTGGATTGTAGCCGTTTCAACCAATCAGCGACCCTCGGGAGATCGTCCCAGAGATAAGTCATGCCCATGTCTTCGGCTCGGTCGATAAGTGGCACAAGCGAGATATCGACCAAAGTCAATTTTTCACCCAAGATCCACGGTGAGGACTCGAGTGCATCGTTTATCCGAGAGACAGTTGTGCGGAGTTCGTAGACAGAGTTTGAAATCTCCTTAGTTTCGAACCCTCCGCCGCGATTCATCTTTCCATAGAAGCCGTGACGAATGGTTCTCTTCATCTGCGACTTATCAAATGACTTTTTCGATTTTATGATGCGGAGGGTGGGCAGGAATATGTGTTCAAATGACGGAATGCGAATGGCTTTAGTTGGCACTTCCTCCATGAACCGGAGCCAGCTTCGCATCTTTGCGCGTCCAATATGTGTTGAAGGGGAAAGAGCCGTCTCCGGAAACGCTTCATCTAAATATTCAAGTATTGAGGATGAATCCACGATTACGTCCCCGTGATGCACTAAGGTTGGGACGACACCATTTGGATTGATTTTTAAATAGGCTGTTGAGACTTGCTCTTCTTTGCGAAAACTAATCGATTTGGAGTGATAGCTCAGACCCTTTTCAGCGAGAGCTATTCGGACTTTCTGGCTGCATGTAGAATAATCTGCGTGATATAGGATAAGGTCTGTCATTCAAAAATGATACATTTGTTTCATTTTCGAATCAACTAATTTGATGCAATTGTTTCAATTTTCATGCGTGTGGCTTACATAAAAAACGGCAGTGCATGTCGAGACTTGGAAACAGCGATTATGAAAGTGCGATACAAAAAGTCGGAGGACATTCGCAAACGCCTCCTGGATACCGCGGAAGCTTTGTTCGCTGTTCGTGGGTATTTTGGAGTGTCGGTCAGAGATATTACCGAAACGGCAGGCGTCAGAAACGCGAGTATCAACTATCATTTCCAAACTAAGGAAAACCTTTTCAGCGAAGTTATAGATCGCCGTATTGAGCCGTTGGCGAACGCTCGAATAGAATTGCTTAAAAGCATTGATCCGCAACCCGACACGCCTGAGGTTTCTCTTCGTCTGATAGTAAATGCGTTCGCAGGGCCAATGCTTTCCTTTGCAGAATCAGGCGGGCCGGGATGGAAAAATTATTGCATCCTTGTTGCACATTTGGCGGTTCAAAAGCAGTGGGGAGAGAATGAGGTCAGTTTAAAATACGACCGACATGCAAAACTATTTCTACAAGCCTTGCAGGACACTTTTCCAAATTGCGATCCTTACCGCATACATGCTTGTTTTCAATTTCTTCTCAGCACGCTGCTTTATGCTGTCTGCGATAACAAACGGATAAATACCTTGTCCGGAGGCGCATACAAGTCTGAAGACATAGAGCTTTTAAAAGCACCCTTTCTTGATTTCGTCACAGGAGGCATTATGGCAGTTGCTAAAGGAACGGAGACCTCGGCAAGGGGAACTTAGCAGAGGAAGAGGGAGGTCTTGATTATAAGTAATCTCTATCATTCGTAGTCGATCGATGGAGCCGTGTTGACGGTTCACAAAAGAGGGTATGAATAGGGCTATTGTGGAATTTTTTAAAGCTCTAACCTTCTGAAATTGAGAGAGCTAACTAAAGCGTTCGGAGCCTTTTCCGGGCACCATTTTCTCAAACTCGTGTTGACGGCAGTGCATCGTTTACAGATCCGTTTCTCGCGTGAGCCCCAGGTTTGTTGCCTGACGGAATCAGTTCAAGATGTTTAGTGGCACGGCTGAAACGTCCCTCCGTATCTCTTGCTCATGCGAACGGGATCGGCACTCAGAAACGTAACTGGATCGACTCGCGTGAATCCGGGGGCCTGGTCTACAAAATGGTTTAGCCAAAAGGCGTGTCCGCCACCGTAAACTACGACCACTCTGTCTCCAGGTTGGGTGACCTGTCTCAGCTTTGAGAAAATCTTGGCGTTGCGCATAAACCAGTAAGCCTGAAGTTCAGCCGCGGGCTGGTCCTCTCCTGACTCGAAATTGAACATTTCGTAATAGAAGTCAGGGGAGGTTAGCTCGCCTGAATTTAACTCTATTAGCAATTCAGGTATCGATTTGACCGCTTGCTGTTCCGAAAACGAAGCGGCCTTGCCCTGAAGGTTGCCAACCAGCGCCTGAAAGTCGTCACTCTTACCAAGTCGTGCAGCCGATGCGGCTACCTTGTCGAAAGGAAAGTAATCGGGCTCATCATCTGTTGGCTGCTCGTCGATGGCATAGACTCGCTCGATATCGAGACCGTAGGCTAGCCGGTAGGCAATTTGTGTGCGTTCGTTCTTACTGTTTAGAAGATCGTTGCACTCAAACTTCCGGTAGTGAGTGTCGACGTAGTCCGGCGCTTCACCGACACGCTCTACCGCAATGACATTGGGATTAAACCAGGCAAGAGCCCGAGCGACTGCAACCAGTTCTTTCTGTCGCTTGGGAGTTCGTACATCAGCGGCTGCTATGTTGGCAACGTCGAGGCCTTGCGGATCCATGTGGTATGTGCCCAGAACCATGACCGTGACGTTATTATTCGTTTCATGTGAAATGGTGCCTGGAACGTTATTACAGCCGCCTAATACACACACGCTAATCATGCTCAAAACTGTATTGATTTTCATGAGAATCCTTCCCGCTGGTAATCGACAATTATTGCTCAAGTTTAGCGCGACGAGAGTCTCACGACGAGTTATCGGTGAAGTTTAAGTTGTGCCAAGGGCAAACACTCTTCGGAAAAGCCGCGTTTTACTGATTGCCGTATGAAAAGCGTGTTGCAATGCGTGAGACGCTAACGGGCGTTTCAATGCCGTGCAGTGAGGTGGCCACTGAAAAGGGGCTTCTATATGATCAATAATGTACCGGTCAGGAGCTTGCAAGAAACAGCTGGTACACGGGATTGTCAGACTCGTCCCAAAATGCGTAACCTAAATCGTTGACGTGTTCGGTGAATGTTTCAAGATCAACTGGTGGCACCTGAATGCCACACAGAATGCGACCAAAGTCAGAGCCATGATTGCGATAGTGGAATAAACTGATGTTCCAGGTCACGCCAACTGCCTTCAGAAAATCGAGCAGTGCGCCAGGACGTTCGGGGAATTCGAAACGGTAAAGTCTCTCGTGAGCAAGCCCCGGCGCGCTGCCACCAACAAGATGTCGCAGATGAAGTTTGGCTACGTCATTTTCGCTGAGATCAATGACAGGGAAATCGCACGATTCGAGCGTGTTAATAATTGTTTGTTTTTCGATCTCACCTTGGGTTAGGCGCAAGCCGACGAAAATGTGAGCGCGGCGCTGGTTGTCGTAGCGATAGTTAAACTCGGTGACGTCGCGGTCACCCACAGCCTGACAAAAAGACAGAAAGCTGCCGGGTGTTTCAGGTATTTCAATCGCCAAAAGTGCTTCGCGCTGCGCACCGATATTGGCTCGTTCAGTGACGTGAAGCAAACGGTCAAAATTCATATTGGCGCCGCTGTTAATTACAACCACGGTTTTGTTTTTAATGTTGTGCTCGCTCAGATAGCGGCGCATGCCCGCCAGACTAATAGCGCCAGCGGGTTCGGCCAGTACGCGCGTTTCCATAAACAGGTCTTTAATTGAGGCACACATTTCGTCGGTCGTTACGAGCACCATGTCGTCAAGGTGTTCTTGGCATAGCTCAAAGGTTAAATCACCCACGCGACGTACCGCGACGCCGTCAGCAAACGTTCCGACACGTTCAAGGGTTGGAGGCGAGCCGTGCGCTATCGCCGCCGTCATGCTGGCCGCGTCAACGGGTTCCACACCGATCACTTTTGCGTCCGGTACGAGATGTTTGATCATGGTCGACATGCCTGCGGCCAGCCCGCCGCCGCCTACAGGTATAAAGACGAGGTCGGGCGTTTCTTGTCGTGCGTTCAGTTGTTCGATAATTTCTATCGCGACCGTGCTTTGCCCTGCAATTACGTGCGGATCATCAAACGGATGAATGAAATCAAATTTACGCTCAGCTGCAAGTAGCTTGGCGTGAGCGCTGGCGTCGTCGAACGAAGCCCCCTCGATAATAACTTCTCCGCTGAGTGCTTTTACCGCTTCAATTTTTATCGACGGTGTTGTTATCGGCATCACAATGAGTGCGGGCAGTCCAAGCTCGCTGGCAGCCAGAGACACGCCTTGTGCGTGATTTCCTGCGGACGCGCAAACAACACCCTTTGGCGGGTTTGTTTCGTGTAAGAACTTTAGCTTGTTGTATGCGCCACGCAGTTTGAACGAGAAAATAGACTGTAGGTCTTCGCGCTTAATATGAACCCGATTGCCCGTCTGGTTGCTGAGCCTCGGTGCACGATCCAGAGGGGTTTTGCGAGCGAGCGAATAAATTCTGTCGGACGCTTCCTGGCTTAACGTTTTAATGTCCAGAAAAGAATACCGGTTTAGTGGTCGAGGTTTTGAGTGCCGCGCCGCATGGCGAGCGAGCCGCTTCGCACCACTGTCAGTATTTCGCCGAAGGATGCAAAACGGTCAATAAACTGATTCATGTGCCGGTTGGAGGCGGTTACTTCTACCGTGAACGCGTCGCGTTCTTCATCGAGAATAGTGGCGTTGAGTTCGCCGACATATTGTTGAACAGAGTTTTCAATTCCTTTCCGCAGTTTTAACTTAACCAGAACGAGTTCGCGTTGAAAATGTTCGTCGTCCGAGTAATGCATTAAGTCAACGACGTTCACCAGTTTTAAAAGCTGGTTACATATTTGCTGGATGACGTCATCGGAGCCGGACGTCACAAGTGTCAGTCTTGAAATGGTCTGGTCTTGAGTCGGCGCTACGTGCAGAGAGTCAATATTGTACCCGCGAGACGAGAACAGACCGGCTACCCGAGTAAGGGCGCCAGCTTCGTTTTGCAGTAATATGGATATAGTGTGTTTCATGGGAAACTATTGAAATCATTCGCTAGTGCGGTAAAAGATGTCATGATATTGTGCATTGCATCGGCCAAGACTAATCGTTGGTTTGGTTGCACGCAAGAACTTAATGCGACGGGCTTGTTAGAGAGTTCGAGAGCACGATTTGAATAAAGGTCACACAGGCGAAAAGTGCATGCTAGACAATCATCAATATACGCCTGAAGCGAAACATCGCCGTGCAGGAAAAACAATGTCGGGAGCAGAAACTCTCGTACAGATACTCGCCGACGAGGGTGTCGATACCGTATTTGGATACAGCGGCGGCGCGATACTGCCAACCTTCGATGCGATATTTCGCTACAACCATCATCACGGCGAGCCCGGCAAACCGGCCATGAATCTGGTTGTACCAGCTAACGAGCAGGGCGCGGCTTTCATGGCTGCGGGTTACGCGAGGGCTAGTGGCAAAGTGGGCGTTACGCTCGTTACCTCCGGACCTGGTGCGACCAATACCGTTACGCCTGTGCGCGACTGCATGGCCGACTCTACGCCAATTGTAGTCATATGCGGCCAGGTGCCTACCGCCGCCATAGGAACAGATGCATTCCAAGAAGCGCCCATCAGCAGCATTATGGGACCAGCGTGCAAGCACGTTTTTTTGGTAACAGACCCTACTCAGCTTGAAGCGACCATTCGCACCGCATTTGAAATTGCCCGTACAGGTCGACCCGGTCCTGTTGTCATCGATATTCCGAAAGACGTTCAAAACTGGACTGGCGAATTTACCGGCTCGGGCCTCTTGCCCATTCCTGGTTATCGACAGCGAATGGCGCGGCTTTCCCAAAACAAGATTGACGATTCGAAGATAGAGCGTTTTTCACAGATGCTGCGACAGTCCGAGAAGCCGCTTATTTACGCAGGCGGTGGTGTTGTTAATGCTGAGGCCAGTGAACTGGTGCGAGAATTTTCTGATCGATTCTCGATTCCGGTGGTAACCACGCTCATGGGCATCGGCGCCGTAGATACAACCACTGACTTATCGCTTCACATGCTGGGTATGCACGGCACGGCCTTTGCGAACTACGCGGTTGAAGACTGTGATTTTCTAATAGCTATCGGCGCACGCTTTGACGACCGAGTCGCTGGCGTACCCGATAAGTTTGCACCTCGTGCCAAGAGTATCGCTCACTTTGACATCGATGCTACCGAGATTGACAAAGTGGTTGGTGTCGACTGGCACCACGTGGGTTCTTTGCACGACAGTTTGCGTCGCTTGATCGACACGCTGGCGAATGACGATGCCGTGCCGGATTTAAGTGAGTGGACCAAAAGTGTGGGTGCGCTAAAGCGTGATTACGCGATGGACTACGAGCGCGACGGTGACACCATTCAGCCGTACTACGTTATTGAAGAAATAAACCGACTTACCAAAGGTGAGGCGATTATTTCAACCGGAGTAGGGCAACACCAGATGTGGGCTGCCCAGTATTTTGACTTTCGTCAGCCGCGGTTGTGGCTGACGTCGGGTAGCATGGGCACAATGGGATACGGTTTGCCGGCAGCCATTGGCGCACAGTTTGCCAACCCGGACCGACTTGTAATCGATATCGACGGTGACGGCAGCATGCGCATGAACTTCGGCGAACTGGAAACGGTCACCACCTACAATTTGCCCGTGAAAGTTGTGGTGTTGAACAACTTTGGTGACGGCATGGTGCAGCAGTGGCAACGTTTGTTTTTCAAAGGACGTATGTCAGCAAGCGACAAGTCGCTGCACAAGAAAAACTTCGTGCTGGCCGCTGAGGCGGACGGCTTCGAATTCGCTCGCCGACTAGACAACAAAGCCGACGTGCCCAGCGTGGTAAAAGAATTTATCGAGTTCGATGGCCCGGCTTTTCTGGAGGTGATTATCGATCGCGGAGCTGAGGTTTATCCGATGGTTGGCCCTGGCCAGTCCTACGCACAGATGATTACGGGGCCGTTTATTAACTCTCGGGAAGACGACGCAGTGCCTCCTGATATGGATCCGAACACGACCGAAATGTTCTAGCGCATTGACCAATCGGCTCATCCATGTGCGCGAATAGTACTCGGCTGGCTAAATCAGTTCTTTTGCTCGTTTTGGCCAGGCAGTAGAAAACGGTCGCAACTCGCGGCCGTTTTGCATAAGTGAGTGTTAATAATTCAAAAGGCGTGTTTCGAGGCGAAAGAGCCCCCGTTAAATGCGTAAAGTTTGTTACACGCTTTCCGCTTATGTTGAATTGCTTGCATGGTTCAAGATAGGTGCCTACCCTTTGCTTCTACATCGAAGAATCGCCGATTCGGACACAGATCCGACGGTCGAGTCTCGGTCATGGATAAGGGGAAAACATGTTGTCACCACTCAGTTCGGCTTTTCGAAGCGCGCTTTGCGTTGCGCTTGGTTTATGTATTAGCACACTCGCACATGCGCAGTCAGGCCTGCCTTCACGTCCGCTAAATCTGACCTGCGTTGCGCCTGAAAGCCCGTCGTTCACCTTTGAACTCGAGAGGGCTGTTCTGTCCAGTCAGTCTCGTCAACTTGCGGCGAATACTCGAGAGTCAGGCGTGCTGTACAGGGGGCAGGCTGCGCCGTCACTACAAAATCATTTTGTATACGTTGGCGAGGAAAACACATTAATAATCGAAAGTAGCTTTGGCCACGGTGGTGCGTTAGACGCGCTTCCAGTAACGCTTCCTGCCGAAAGCCAGCTTGTAGAGGGTGTTGACAGCGAGCTGTATGTGGTCAGCGGTGACGATGCATATCGAGTGGTGCAGATTCAGCACGCTGGCGCTTCGGCACCTGCCACCCTGTTGTCAGCAACAGGTTGTTTCGAGGCGGCTGATCCGTCGATTCCCGCCGCGGGTCTTATAGAATACGTGCCCGCTGCTCCATTGTGGTCCGACGGCGCTACCAAACGACGCTGGATTGCCATGCCCGATTGGCAGGAGTCCGGATCGCAGATTGCCGTACTACCCGACGGCGATTTCGATTTTCCAAACGGCACAGTGCTCGTTAAAGAATTTAGTATAGGCGGCGTTAGAGCCGAGACGCGATTGATGGTTCGCGATTTGAGCGGCGACTGGACCGGTTACAGCTACGAATGGAATGCGGCGCAAACAGACGCGACCTTATTGACCGCCGGCAAAACGGAAATAGTGAATGGTCAGGAGTGGGACTACCCGTCCCCGTTTCAATGTCTTTACTGTCATTCGGTAGCGGCAAATCGAAGCCTCGGTGCAGAGACAGCGCAGTTGAATAACGTCATCGAGTACAGCGCTACCGGTATTTCGGCGAATCAGATCACGACGCTGGTCAGCATTGGGCTAATCGATTCGAGTATAGGTGATGTAAACGATTTGGATGCGCTACCGTTCTACGACGACACAAGTGCACCAATTGATGAACGAGCCAGAGGTTACTTACACAGCAACTGTGCAGGCTGCCACCGACCCGGAGGGCCTGGTCAGGGACCTGAAGATTTTCGCTATCAGCTCGACGGCGAAGACATTGGCGCTAACAACGTTGAGCCCTGGCTTGGGAACCTGGGCGTAGACGGAGCGAAACTACTTGTTCGAGGGCAGCCCGATTTGTCGGTTCTATCTCTTCGTATTCAGTCAACCAACTTCTTTCGCATGCCACCGCTGGGAACTTCTGTTGTTGATTCGCAAGGTTCTGTATTGATTGAAGACTGGATAAAATCCGGGCTGGGTTTCGGTATTGCGGATGACGACGCTGATCAAAAAGCAGACGACCTCGACAATTGTTCGGAGTTGGCTAATGTGTCTCAGCTCGATGCTGATGGCGACGGTTACGGTAATCGCTGCGATCCGGATTTCAACAACGACGGAGTGGTGAACTTTTTAGATCTGGCTCACTTTAGCAACGTCTTCCTGAGTAACGATCCAGTCGCTGATCTTAACGGCGACGGTGCCGTCAATTTTGTTGATCTACCCATTTTGGCTGATTTCTTTTTCATGCCGCCAGGGCCGAGCGGTTTGATTCCGTAGTTATGGCTCGGCATCTGGACGGACGCAAATATTAAAGCGTTTGCGTAGCACGCAGCAATAAGGTTGTGCGTCAGATTTGCGGCTCGCCTTTGACCGATTAGACATTGTCGCTCCCGCTTCGCGGGCGCGCAATGACTACGCTTAGCTGGAAGCCTTGATCAAGTTCCAGGCAAGATACCGGAAAGGTCGAGTCCGGATTCCAAAGGCGTGCCGCCCAGTTCCGGAAAGAGTGCCGCGCCGCTGCCGGCCGTGTGCCAGTCGGCGAGCATGGCATGAACGCGCTCTATAGCAGTCTGCCCAAGAATCTGTGGACTTGGTTCGTCACGAAGTGCGAGCTCACTTTCCGGGAAAGCTTCTCCGTAGACGCCTCCGACTACCGGTTTGCCAATTACAATAATTGAGGAGCCTTCTCCATGATCGGTTCCGCCGTCACCGTTGGATCGAATTTGGCGACCGAATTCGCCGCTGAAGGCAAACACGAGTTCATCACTAACGTCGGACGGTAGTTCTGAATACAAGCTAGCCAACGCTTGCTGATCTCCGAACAAATCTTCAAAACGTGGTTCCAGAGTTTCGATTTGTTCTCGATGTGAGTCGAAACCCCGATATTCGAGCGTGGCGACGCCCATGTTTAAAATATCGGAACACGCCAGACTGTCGTATAAGTTCCGAACCTGAAGTCCGAATTCGGCTGAAAACAACGGGTTCAAACCCTCGGTGTAAAGACGTTCCAGAGAGGCCGGCACCGGAATTGTGCTAAGCCGTTCGTTAATCGGTTCTCCGAGCTGACGCAGTTTGTTTTCGTGGCTTAAAAATTTACCGGACAAGTTACCAGGCGCGCCCGTGTCGAATTTGGCGCTGTAGTAACCAGCCACATTCCGGGTGATTTCGTTTCGATAAGACTGAGCCGACTCGGAAGTGTCACCTTCAAAAAGGGTAAAGGCGCGGGTGTCTCGAGCAATGACCACACGGTCGGTAGACCTGTCCGCCGCGTTTGACGCAGACGGTCCGTAGCAATAGCTGCGAGCGACCGGCGTCAAGGACAGCAGGTTCTGAGCGCTTAGTTCCGCCAGACGGCCGCCGATGCCCGGTGCTCTGCTGTTGGGAGATGTAAGTGCCCGATTACCGATTTCACTGGCCAGTATACTGAGAGGATGGTTGCGGGATGAGCTGCCGAGCACGTTATGGATTATGGCGACGTTGCCGTCTTCCCACATTTGTTTTAACCAACCGCAGGATTTCAGCATGCCGAATTCAGTCTGGTTGTCTCCTACCAAATCGTACTCGCTGTTAAATCGCGCTTGCAGTTCGCTGGCACTCTGTCCGGCGCCGTGACTGGAAGCCATCGATTGCCAGTATTCGTAACCGTAGCTTCCGGGTTGCTCGGAGTAGGCGGGCGGCATTAAATGTCGAAAGTCAGGTCCGCCTGAAAGCAGCACGGAGACTAATGTTCGATGAGCCGTTGAAAAGGGGCTGGCGAAGGTCCCGCCGGTTAGAGAGCCAGAGCCAATCAACGCGCCCGATGCAAGTAAAGAAGATATAAATGAGCGTCTGTCCATGATTACTTGCCCTCCTGGTAGAACATATAGGGTGTAGAGGTAATGAAGTTTACCGCTTGACCAATACGGGCACTTGCACTGTCGACTTCGCCCTGAACCGAGCTGTCAACGTCCAGCCTTCGAGCACCTAGTGCGTCAATTCTCTGGGCTATGTCTGACGTAAGGACGTCTGACTCACTGTAGACAACGTTGAGCCTGTCTGGATCAAGGTAGATGGCGAGTCCGTCGTCGGTTGCCAGCAAGGCGTATAAATGTGCTCGTTCAAGCGGGCCGTAGTTCTTGCCACCGTCCCCAATAAATCGTCGCCACAAGTAGTCGGCTACATACGTTACAGTCCACGTTCCGTCGGTGTCGGCCGGAATAATGTCGCGCCAGTCTTTGGACCACGAGTAATCTCCCCGGTCGTATGCGAAACGGAGAACCTGAAAACCCTGGTCGGTGTTTTGGTTGTAATTCTGCCGAAATACGTCCGTCGAATCGGCGGCCATAATGCCGGTTTGATCGCCAAACACGTTATTAGATGGCCTAAACGTTTTAACCCCTTCCAGCACGTGGCCGATAACTGAGTAAACGCCGTTATAAATTTCGTCGTTACTGGCGCTGAGTTTGTTGGTAATGAGAAGGCGCCGCTCAAGGCTTGTCCAGTACTTGATGCGGGTGTCGCTGTGAAACAAAGGCGAGATGGCGTACGCGCGCAGGAACAGAAGCAGGTCTTTCTGACGCATAGATGCCCAGGCCGTACGCACAACGTCTTCGCCTGCCGCTGTGAGGTTGTCATCCGCGAGGCCTCGAATAATTATCACTGGCAGGTTGTTGAGACTTTCCGGGTTTTCTATTGCTACGGCCGAAAGTCCGGCAATCCGTTCTTGAGCGTTGGTGCCGTTAATCATGGCGCCAATCATTTCGAGAGGTCCGGTTGGGTGGTTTTCGGTACCGTAAATTACCTCCGGAGTAGGGCTGTTCTGGGCATTAAACTGCACCCGAATGTCGGACAGTGCCATGGCCGTATTCTTAATGGTTACCAGTTCGTGGTAGTCGGGCTGATCGGATCCGGTGATACCAAAAAACAACTGATAAAACTCACGTGCAAAGTCTTCGTTACAGATGCACTCGTTGTTGACGAAACGACTAAACCTGTGGCCGTACTGGTGTGCAATGGCCGCGGAACTGGCCGCTACGGCTAGAACCTGATCATAGCTCTGGCCCGAGCTCAGCGACTGAGCGATGTCGTCATAGTAGCGAATGACTGTTTCGACTGGTACTACATTAGAGTTAACAGCTAAATGCTGGTTCGCTTCGAAGTACGTGACCTTATTCAGAAACGGGTTTAGTCCTCTTACCGTCACCGCTGTCGGCCAAAGATGTTCCAGCCAGCCTTTGGGGCTCGAGTAGTCAAAGAGTTCTCGTACTTCGGCCGGTACGCCGTTGGTGGCGTCATTTGAAGCCCAAAACTGCGCCAGATCTGCGAGCGCGGCAGAACGCGAATTGAGCAGGTCTGTTTGGTCGGCGCTTGCCGGCGACAGCTTTTGGTTGTGCTGGTCGAAGCTGAGCATCTCCTGAATGGCCGTAACCGGGTGCAGCTCGCTCCAGGCATTGACCTGTGCGTCGGTGGCGTGACCGCCTAGCGCAAACGTGTGTAACACCTTCGTGACCGCAGCTGGTGTCCATTCTGCTTCTGTTACTTTCCCAAAACCACCAATGTCCAGAGTGGGTTCCGGGTCAGGTACAGGTGGCGGCTCAGGAGGTGGCGCTGGGGGTGGCGCAGGAGGTGGTTCAGGCGGAGGTGCTGGAGGTGGCAAGACAGTAGCGTCAGGCTCGGGAGCCGTGCTGGAAGAGCCGCCGCCACAAGCGCCAAGAGCGAGGGTCAAAGCACAAATTAACGGCAGCAGCCGTCGAGTATCAGATACAAATGACATGCGATAAAAACCCAACATTTCTAAAGTGATAACGCAAATCGGGGGACCCGTGGACAGGCACGGCAAAGGCCCCGATTGTAATCGTTTGAAGGTCGACCTCTCGGGGCGACGTATTGGCCAGGGGGGCGGTGGCCTTCGTATCGTTTTGGACTTTGCGGTCCTGCTCGACGTGTAGTTAAGCCTATGCTCAATGTCTGCAATCCACCGTGATCAACTTCACAATCCCGACGCCCTTAGCTTTGTCTAAGTATTTCGCCGAATTATATGTCAAATTTAATTGGAAAGCGGTGTTTTTAGGGCAACACCCGAGAAAATTGTGACGCAGTTGGGTGTAGCTTTATGGGTTAAATGACATCATTCTCTGGCTCAGGCGCTCGCGACCGAAATTACCCTTCATCAGGGGTAATACTTAGAATACGTTTTAAATACAGTTAGTTCGCGGCTTCTGTTAACATAGTTTCTGGGGGGAAGCCAAGATCATCAATGCAATCTGGTCGTATTGAGATTTACATATTTAAGCTGAATGGCAGAGCGTCATTCATAAAGCATGGGGAATGCATCACAAGATGACGACCGAACCACTTATCATCGCCGGTATGGATGTCGTCTATACCAAGATCGCCGTCGATTTTCAAAACTTGGCTGAAGACAGTTGGGACGAGACCGTGTTGGCTTGTCTTGAACGCCTTCGCGAGGCGTCCAAGGTTGACGCCGTTTTTCTGGCGCTTTTCGGCAAACAGGATTTTACCTTTAACAATTTGTACTCTTCCACGTCGCTGGAAACATCTTGTGATCCCGATGCGTTGAAAGGCGAGGTAATTGAAAGCGAAACATGGCTTGCACAGCGTCTGGGTCATTTACGTTTAGCCGAAATCCCCAGCACTCAACATCACCCGGATGAAATGAAGACTGAATGCAGCATGCTGGCTGCGGCCAATATGGGTTCAGTCATAATGATCGGTCTTAGCGTGCAGCAGGAACCCTGTGGGTTTCTCGCCTTTGCAACAGAAGAGTCATCTGACGGTTGGGATACCAGTTTTCATTTGCTGTTAAAACTGATGGGCAGCAGTATCTCTTCCGGTATGGAACGACTGCGCGCCGAATCCATGTTGCGCAATGAACAGGAACGCACCGAGCTTGCGCTGTTCAGCGCCAATGACGGAATCTGGGATTTCGATGTAGCCACTAACCACGTTTATTTCTCACCGCGCTGGAAGCGCATGCTGGGTTACGACGAAGACGAATTTGAAGACCGCATGCCTGACTGGACCAGTTTGGTCCACCCGGACGATCTTGCGCGTGTACAGTCATCGCTGCGCGATCATCTGGATGGCCGCACGGAGCTGTTCGAAAGTGTGCATCGTATGCGTCATCGCAGTGGCGAGTGGCGTTGGCTCCTCAGTCGGGCCAAAGCCAAGCCTGACCATAATGGACGTTTGCGTCGTCTGGTTGGGGTGGAGCTCGACATCACAGAGCGTAAGCTCTACGAAGAGGCGCTGTTCCGCGAAAAGGAAAGTGCACAGATTACGCTCCAATCGATTGGTGACGGTGTCATTACAACCGACGCTGATTGTATTGTTGAGTACCTGAATCCAGTGGCCGAAGAGTTGACCGGCTGGAAACTTGAAGACGCATCCGGACGTCCAGTGGACGATATTTTCCGTGGATTCCACGAAGAGACCTGCGAGCCTTTAGAGAACCCGCTGTCGGTATCCATTCGTCGCAAACGATCGATTAAATCTATTCGCCCAACGTTGTTAATTCGACGCGACGGCAACGAGTTGTACATTGAAAGCAACGCGGCTCCGATCCGCGATGGTCGAGGACATTTTTCGGGTGGCGTACTGGTCTTCCACGACGTAAGCGAGTCGCGTGAGCTCAACCGTCGCCTGAGTTACCACGCCAGTCACGATATTTTGACCGGGCTGGTTAACCGGCGCGAATTTGAGAGCCGCCTAGAACGCGCTCTTCGCAGTGCCAAAGCGGGCGAAACAGAATACGCGCTGTGCTACTTCGATCTTGATCAGTTCAAGATGGTCAATGACTCATGTGGCCATACCGCCGGCGATACGCTGCTTGGGCAGCTCGGTTCACTACTGAAATCCAAAATTCGCTGGCGCGACACTTTGGCGCGCCTCGGCGGAGACGAGTTTGGTTTGTTGCTCGAGAGTTGTTCTCTTGAAGAAGCGTTGCAAACGGCCGAAGAGCTGCGAGCTGCGATTGAAGAATTCAAGTTCAACTGGGACGAGCGTACGTTCCGTCTCGGTGTCAGTATTGGCGTTGTTCCGATCACGAACGATAACGACGACATTACCAGTATCTTGAGTGCAGCTGACAGCGCCTGTGCGTCAGCCAAAGAAGCCGGCCGTAACCGCATTCATTGCTTCCAGGAAAACGATATTGAGTTGATGCGTCGCCGCCGTGAAATGCAGTGGGCCGCTCGTATTAACAACGCGCTGGAAGAAGATCGCTTTGAACTTTATCGTCAGCTGATCCGGCCGCTTGGTCCATCCGACGAAGGTTTGCACTACGAAATTTTGTTACGCATGCGCGACGAGAACGGCGTCATTGTCACGCCAGACGTGTTCATTCTGGCCGCCGAGCGCTACAACATTACGCCGAACATCGACCGCTGGGTAATTGAAAATACCCTGCGTTGGCTTATTTCGGAGGCCGATGAGCGTGATCGTTTGACGCTGTGCTCGATTAATTTGTCGGGCCAATCGCTTGGCGATGACAAGTTCCTGCCTTTTGTGATTGACCAGTTCAGAACGAGTGGATTGGATCCCAAGAAGATTTGTTTTGAAATCACCGAAACAGCCGCTATTGCGAGTTACTCGCAGGCCAGTCGTTTCATTAACTCGCTGAAAGAGTTGGGTTGCCAGTTTGCGCTTGACGACTTCGGTACGGGAATGTCGTCGTTTGGCTATCTCAAGCATTTCCCTGTCGACTACCTGAAAATCGACGGCAGCTTTGTTAAGGAAATTCTACACGATCCTATCGACCGCGAAATGGTGCGTTCCATTAACGAGATTGGCCACTTGACTGGTAAGAAAACCATTGCCGAGTTTGCCGAGAACGACGAAATCATTGCCATGCTCAAAGGCATGGGAGTTGATTACGCACAGGGCTACGGTGTGTCGGTGCCCAAGCGCGTGAAAGAGGGTTTTACTAAACAGGAAGATATCTTCTTCCGCGGTTAAGGCAGGGGTTTCACACGCCTCGTATTCCGGGCAGTCTGTCTGTGTTTGGTATGACGTGGATCGCCTACACGCGGCATCTTGCCGCGAACAACTACGCCAAGCTGTTAGTCGTTCAAAAGCAAGGGATCAAGCTTTCCAATATTCCGCCTCGTGAATTCACGTCAGGCCTTGCGAGGTTTCCGGTCTGGCACCAACGGGTCTCTTTTCGGAATGGCTCCCTATCGGTCCGCTTTATTTCCGAAAAGAGACCCGTTGGCCGCCAGACCTGCGCTTTCTATTGAGCTGCGCAACTCTTTGGGATTGATGGCCTGGACTATTACCGTTTCTTTCTTGCTGAACGTTTTCTGTAATTGGAGAGCGGGGGGCAAGCTTTCCAATATCCCGCCTTGTGAATTCACGTCTGGCCTTGCGAGGTTTCCGGTCTGGCACCAACAGGTCCCTTTTCGGAATGGCTCCCTATCGGTGCGCTTTATTTCTGAAAAGAGACCCGTTGGGCGCCAGTCCTGCGCTTTCTAATGAGCTGCGCAACTCTTTGGGATTGATGGCCTGGACTATTACGGTTTCTTTCTTGCTGAACGCTTTCTGTAATTTGGAAGTTCGAGTTAGCCTTTCTTCGGGATATTTCCATGACCTGTACACCTTTGGCTGGCCGGACTTCCCATGCCTCGCTCCCGCCCCACGAATGGGTGGAGAGAGAGGCACTCTTAGGCAGCCCTGGGCGCGGCAAACTTCCGTGATTAATCTGGCTGGCATGTGCGAGCTACGGGAGCCATTGGTGGTTAAACTACCTGCGCGACCGTCTCTTCCTCGCGATGTGACGCTATACCGTCCTGTTCAAACTGGTCGACGCCAATTACCGCGTTAATCAGCTCGTGCGCTTCTCGTACGCTTTGTTCTTCCAGCTCGGTTATGGTGCCGGCCGCCAGCGCGTCGTTCAAAATTTCATCGAAGTTATAAGGCCGCACACGTTTACGCAGAGCGCCATAGATTTTGCGTTCGATTGGTTCGGCGGCAATCACTTTCGCTAAGGCTACTTCAAGCAGCCCTTGAGAATCGCTGGCGTCCTGGTTGATGTACATGCCGGCCGTCAGGCGATCACGCGTGGCCGATGGGCTGAGCAGCAGTTTGGATACACGGTGTCCAATACCGTCTGACGGTCGACGGTAGGTTCGCCCCAATGGCAAGACGAGGCGACGAAGTACTTTGCCAAGGATGGGTATTGGGAAGTTGTAGAGAACACCTTCCAGTGCATCCTGCATGTGGTAAAGCGAGTCACGCATGGCCCAGTTGACCAAAGGCAAGTCGGCCGATGGACGGCCATCTTCGTCGAACTTTTTAAGCACGGCAGAAGCCATGTACAAGTGGCTCAGCACGTCGCCAAGTCGACCAGAAAGCTTTTCTTTGCGTTTCATTTTGCCGCCCAAAATGAGCATGGTGATGTCAGCGACAAAGGCGTAAGCCGAACTCATTCTGGACAGCTGGCGGTAAAAGTGACTGGTGGCACCGGCTTTTGGTGTGCGCACAAAAAGTGAACCCGTGATACCCATTACGAATGCGCGCACGGCATTGCTAATAGTGAATCCGACGTGACCGAAAAAGGCTTTGTCGAAATCGATGAGTCCGCGGTGCATATCGTCGTCTGCGACAGCGCGCATTTCGTCGAGAATATACGGGTGGCAACGAATGGCGCCTTGACCAAAAATGATCATGGTGCGGGTGAGAATGTTCGCGCCTTCGACAGTGATAGCGACAGGAACAGCTCGGTACACGTTGCCCAGATAATTACTCGGACCCATGCAAATGCCCTTGCCGCCATGGATGTCCATAGCGTCGTTGACGACCTGGCGCATGCCTTCTGTGTTGTGGTATTTCAAAATGGCCGACAGGACAGAAGGCTTTTCGCCCAGATCAAGTGCTACTGCAGTGAAAATACGTGAGGCATCCATTCGGTACGTGATGCCGCCAATACGCGCCAGGGCTTCCTCTACGCCTTCAAATTTACCGATAGGCAGTTTGAATTGCCGACGAATTCGGGAGTAAGCACCTGTGAGTCTTGAGGCCGCTTTGCCGGCGGCTGCGCCCAAAGCTGGCAGGGAAATAGCCCGGCCTACAGACAAACAGTCGGTCAGCATTAGCCAGCCATCACCGATACGCTCCTGGCCACCGATGACCCATTCCATAGGCACAAACACGTCCTTGCCTGTGTTGGGGCCGTTCTGGAACGCCGCGCCGACTTTGTGTCGATCGCCAATCGTGACGCCTTGAGTGTTGGTGGGAATGAGGGCACATGTGATGCCAAGGTCTTCGTCACCTCCCAGCAGGCCGTCGGGGTCTTCCGCTTTGAAAGCCAAACCCAGCACGGTACAAACAGGGCCGAGAGTGATATAGCGCTTTTGCCAGTTACACCGAAAGCCCAGTACTTTGCGACCATTGTACTCACCCTCGCACACAACACCTGTGTCGGGAATGCCGCCAGCGTCTGAACCAGCGTGAGGTCCGGTAAGGCCGAACGCGGGAATTTCGAGGCCTTTGGCGAGCCTTGGAAGATAGTAGTCTTGCTGTTCTTGAGTGCCGTAGTGCAGTAAAAGCTCTCCCGGACCGAGTGAATTGGGCACCATTACGGTGACCGCCGCGCTGCCGCTACGGGTAGAAATTTTCATGACGATTTCGGTTTGGGCGCGGGCTGAAAATTCGAGACCGCCGTGTTCTTTTGGAATGATCATTCCAAGGAAGCCGTTGTCTTTTATGAACGCCCAGACGTCAGCGGGCAGGTCGTTGGCTTCGCTGATTTCCCAGTCGTTTAACATGTCACACAGTTCTTCAACCGGACCGTCGAGGAAAGCCTGTTCTTCAGGTGACAATGTGGCGGCCGGGTAGGCGAGCATTTTGTTCCAGTCGGGTCGGCCGCTGAACAAGTCTTTTTCCCACCAGACTGTGCCGGCATCGATGGCTGTTTTTTCTGTCTCCGACATCGCCGGTAGAACAGATCGATACCATTTATAGATGCGGCTACTGAACACTTGCTGGCGTATGCGCGTGTTCGCAAACGGAACAATCAGTGCGGCCAAAACAACCCAGGACAGCAGTGAAAAATCGCCACTGGTTAGCTGTTTGAGCAAGAGTAGGCCGGCCGCGGCGATACCCCATCGTTTGATGGACTGGTTGGTGTACGCCAACGCAAAGAAAACAAAGAGAGCGATGATGCTAAAAGTCAGTACAGACACAGTTGATCCTCTGGTGACGGCGCGGTTCTAGCTGGTGTATTGAAGGCGACGCCCGTGTGGACTGCCGCCTGTTACCGCGAAACGGTCTCCAGTTTACTACGAACGCTGCAAAGCAACAAATTTGTCAATAGTGAAACGAGAGCAGAGGTATTATGGAAAAAAAGCCTATCTAATTGTTTTTATTGCTCAAATCGCATTGAGAGGTCCAGGGCCTGAACGTGCTTGGTGAGTGCGCCGACCGAAACATAGTCCACGCCGGTCTTGGCGATCATTCTGAGTCGGTCGATTTCGACGTTCCCGGACACTTCCAGTTTCGGTCGTTCAAGCCCCAGAAATTCGGCTTGTTTGACCGCTTTTTTCATTTGCTGAATCGAGAAGTTGTCGAGCATGATGACATCGGGGCGGGCATCGAGCGCTAGCGTAAACTGGTCCAGGTCCTCAACTTCAATTTCAAGCAGCAGGTCGGGGGACAGCTCTCTTGCTTTGGCAATCGCTTCCTGAATTCCGCCGCAAGCCATGATGTGGTTTTCCTTAATCAGTATGGCGTCGTACAAGCCGATTCTATGGTTTCGGCCACCGGCTGTTTTGACCGCGTACTTCTGTGCCATGCGCAGTCCGGGCAGGGTCTTGCGGGTGTCAAGCACCTCGCATTCAGTGCCGCGGAGTTCGTGAGCGTAGCGAGCTGTGACGCTCGCTGTGCCGGATAGCGTTTGCAAAAAGTTTAATGCTGTCCGTTCTCCGGTCAGTATGGCTCGAGCCGGGCCTTTAATTCGACACATTAGGCTGTCGGCCAGAATCGCGCTGCCTTCTTCTACCGCCCAATCGACGGTGATTTGGTCATCGAGCTGTCTGAATACTTCGTCGAACCACGGGCGTCCGCAGATAAACCCGGCCTCACGTGAAATAACGCGCGCCATGGCAATGGCGTCCTCCGGAACAAGGCTTGCCGTTGCATCACCGTCCTGGACGTCTTCTTTCAGCGCCAGTGCCACCGTGTCTGTGACGGTGTCTTTCCAGTCGATGATCATGATGTTCCCCTCACAAAAGAGTGCGTAGTATACGTATTTGTATCCTCACCGGAAACGTTGAATTACGCATTTTCGGACTGTTTTTGCTGCCAGGATAAGCTGAACCCGACACGGGTATTAGTGGGTAGCAGGATTGGCACCAATAGGGCGCTATCGCCCTCGCAAAGTCGCCCGCGCAGGGGACTGTTTGTGACTAATGCTGTTAAACTTAAGAACAGCCGTTCCACCGGAACGGTCTAAGCGTAAAATCGAACAAAGCAATATTAATGTTGTCCACTCATTAAGAGTCACAAGGACTGGAAAATTTTGACTATTTCTTCTACCGATTCACCCTGCATTGGCATTTGTCAGCTGGATGAAAACAATATGTGCCTCGGCTGTTTGAGAACGATGTCTGAAATTTCTCTGTGGTCCAGATTGTCGTCTTTGCAAAAAGCGGCAGTCCTGTTGGAAATCAAGGGTCGTCAGGAACGGCAAGATAAAGTAGGCAATAGCTCCGGCTAGTGAGCCGGGCTCCCCGAAACCACATGATCTTCAAGAGGATTCCGAAATGAAATCCAGACTATCCATGATGTTACTGCTCACACTGAGCATCAGTTGTTTGGGCGGTTGTACGGCGATATTGATTGGCGGAGCCGCTGCCGGAGGCTACGCGGTTGGCAAAGACGAGCGTTCAGCCAAGCAGATACTGGACGACAGCGCTGTCACGGCGTCGATCAAAACGCGCTATGCAGCCGATAAATACGTACGTGCCCTGTCTATCAATATCGACACCTACGACGGTGTTGTTACGTTAAACGGCAAGGTCGGATCGTACATTGAGCAGCAGCGTGCCGAGGATATCGCCAGTGACATAGTGGGCGTAAAGTCTGTCATCAACAAATTGGAACTGCGTAAACCCCCGCCAGCCGGCGGTTAGCTGGTGCTCGGCTATAGGTCAAAGAGCGCTCTCTGAGCCCGGAGCGGTGGCACCTTGCCACAATAAGGCAGATAAACAGGCGCAGGAGCGGCATCTTGCCGCGATTAGACGGCTAAGCAAAGCCGTAGCGAAATGTTCGCCGCAAGATGCCGTCTGCGCGATCAAGCTGATAGAATAGGCAACATTGAGTACACAATTTATTATTTACCCAGCAGGAAAAAGATATGACGACCGAAGTTAATCAGCGCATTGAGCAGCAGCTCAACAACAACACCATTTTGCTCTACATGAAAGGCACGCCCGATTTTCCCCAGTGTGGTTTCTCGGCGCAGACGGTAGCGGCACTCAAGCAAGTCGATGCGGACTTTGCGTACGTGAATATTTTTGAAGACCAGGATATTCGCGAAGGATTAAAAACCTACTCAAACTGGCCGACGTTTCCACAGCTTTACATTAACTCTGAGCTGATGGGCGGTTGCGACATCGTAATGGAAATGTATAAGAACGGTGAGTTAAAAACGGCGGTAGACGCAGCGCTCGGCCGTGAAGGTTAACGCCTGTTCCAAAACGTCACTGTTCTGCAGTTTGCCGCATAAAAAAACGCCAGCGTGGAATTCCACCCTGGCGTTTTTTTTGTGGTGCAGCGGTCAGGCGTTAATCATCTTTTGGGACATGCTTGCGTGTTGCATAAACCGGCTGGAATCGATTGACAATTTCGCAAAACAAATCGGCGGTTTGCTCGGCGTCGTAAGCGGCGCTGTGAGCCTCGGAAGTGTCCCAGTCCTTGCCTGACGCTTTTACCGCGCGGGCCAACACAGTCTGACCAAATGCTACGCCGCCAAGTGTGGCCGTGTCGAAGCTGCTAAACGGGTGAAACGGATTGCGTTTGATTTCCGTGCGCTCTACGGCGGCGTTCAGGAAGTTCAGGTCGAATGCCGAATTATGTCCAACGAGTACCGCACGCGTACACAAATTGTCGCGTAGCTGTTGGCGAACTTCCCGAAAAATTCTCTGCAGCGCATCTTTTTCATTAATGGCCGGGCGAAGAGGGTGGAACGGGTCAATGCCGTTTACCTCTAACGACGCCGGATTCATGACGGCGCCCTCAAACGGTTTTACATGAAAACGCACGGTCTCACCCCGGTGAACGTGTTCGTCCGCATCGAGATGGATAAAGACAGCCGCAATTTCTAACAAGGCATCCGTTTGATGGTTGAATCCACCGGTCTCAACATCGACGACCACGGGTAAGAATCCGCGGAAACGGTCTTTGAGAGGGGGGTGAGCCAGATCTTCAGTCATTGAGTTACTTTCTTATAGGTGATCAAACAAGAAGGGCCTTCAAGGAGGCCGAACGGGTTGTAGGCCTAAATACGTGGCCCGTAACCCAAAGGTTTTGAGCGATTAAACCATCGACCAAAGCATGTTGTGTCCTGCACGAAAAGGAATAAGACGCTCGTCACCAATTGGGTATGAATCAGGCACCGGCCAAGCGTCGCGCTTCAGCGTAATGGTATCAGTATTTACGGGTAGTCCGTAGAACGCGGGACCGTTGAGGCTGGCGAAACGTTCGAGTTGGTCAAGGCTATCGGCCTGATCGAAGGCTTCAGCGTACAATTCTATTCCAGCGTGAGCCGAATAAATACCCGCGCATCCGCAGTCCGACTCCTTTGCAGTCTGCGGATGGGGAGCGCTATCGGTGCCGAGGAAAAAGCTGGGGCTGCCACTTGTTGCCGCCTCTAAAAGGCGCAGCCGATGACTTTCGCGCTTCAAAATGGGTAAACAGTAATTGTGGGGGCGCAGCCCGCCCTGGAACAGAGCGGTGCGGTTGAGCAGCAAATGTTGCGGAGTGAGCGTGCCGGCTACGTTCGGACCACTGTCACTTACGAAATCGGCGCCCTGACTGGTTGTAATGTGTTCAAGAACCACCTTCAGATTCGGTAAACGTCTTAATAACGGCTCCAAAATAGTGTCCACAAAAACGGCCTCGCGATCGAAGGTATCGACGTCTGAATCGGTGACTTCTCCGTGAACCAGAAGCGGAACGTTGTGCTCAGCCATTGCCTCAAGAGTTTGCGCGCAGTCGGCGATATTGTGCACACCAAGATTTGAGTTTGTGGTCGCGCCTGCCGGATACCATTTTACCCCGATTACGTGTTCGGCCTCTGCTGCGTCAGCAATGTCCTTGGCGCTGGTTGAAGGTGTCAGGTAAAGAGCCATTAGCGGATTGAACGACGTATCGTTTGGAAGCGCGGCTAATATTCGTTGCCGGTACTCGTGCGCTGCGCTCGCAGTCGTAACGGGGGGCGACAGGTTGGGCATGACAATGGCCCGGGCGAAGCGGTCGGCGGTGTGTGCTACGACACTACGCATAGCGGCACCGTCTCTGAGGTGGAGGTGCCAGTCATCAGGACGAATGAGGGTGATGGAGTCAGTCACACCGCGCTCCCGTGGAGTTTTATCAGGGCAAAATGAGTGTCGTGTTTCACTTGGAAATTGCCTCGTGTGCTTGTTGATCGATTAGCAGGTGGGTGGTCAGACGCACACCAAAGCCGGTTGTATCGGTACCTATATGACCCAAGCCACCCTTCTTGCTGCAAGACGACAAGTCAATGTGCAGCCAGGGTGTCTTGGGGCCGACAAAGCGACTTAAGAAACGTGCGGCGGCAATGTGGTCTCCGCGTCCGCTGTGTGGACATTGCAGAGTGTCCGCAAATTTGGATTCCAGCATTTCGTCGAAATCGTCGTCCATTGGAAACGGCCAGGTGCGTTCTCCGCTCGATTGGCCAGCTAGCGTAACGACGGTGTTCAGCGCAGGACGGTTGGTGAACGCACCTGAATAGCGGTCGGTAACCGCGCCTACGCAGGCGCCGGTGAGGGTTGCGTAATCGATTATCAGCTGAGGTTTTTGTTGGGCTGCGAAATGCAGCGTGTCGCACAGCGCCATGCGTCCTTCCGCGTCACTGTGCACAACTTCAATAGTTGTACCGTTTGCAGCGGTGATAATTTCGGTAGGCGTGTGTGCGTCGCCGTCAATACGGTTTTCTGTGATCGCCAACCAGCACTCTAGCGTGCGCTCAGGTTCGAGTTCGGCGAGCGTCATGAAGCCACCCAAAGCTACAGAACTGCCCTGCATGTCTTCGTGCATGCCTTGCATGCCTTCTGCGCTTTTTACATTAATTCCACCCGTGTCAAAACACACGCCTTTGCCAACCAGTGACACCCACGGAGTCGCGTCGGTGCCGTTGCGGCGCAGTCTTACAATTCCGGCTGAGCCGTGCGAATTGCCTCGCGCCACGGCCAAAAAGGCGTTGGCACCCATTTTTTGAAGTTGGGCCTGATCGTATACCGTAATGTCGTATTCGTTGTTTCGGGCAATGTCGCGCACCAAATCGATGTAGTTAGCTGCGTCGAGAATGTTGGGTGGCAATGCCGACAGAACGCGCGCAAGATTGTTGCCGTTGGCTTCCGCCTTTAATCGTTTCGTATTGAGTTCCGGGCAAAGATAAATGTCGAGTTTTCGAAGTTTTGGTGCCGCTGGCGTTTTCTTCTTAAACGACACGGTTTGAAAGGTAAACGCATGAGCCGCCGCCGCGATAGCCTCGCCGAACTGCGCTCTAACGTCTTCGGACCGATCGTTGCACAACACAACAATATGCTTCGGATTTAGCGGACCCAGCGCTTTGAATAACTTTCGCGCAATCGTCAAGCGGGTAAACACTGAGTCCGACGGTTCGTATTTAAAATAGGTCAGTCCGGCTGACGTTGGCGTACCCGGACTTGTTACATACGAAAGTTTATTTGCCGTGGCTTTGCGCAAATGACCCAACAAAGCATCAAATGGCGTTTTTTCCAGTACTCTTTGGCGAGATTGTTTCGGTTCGAGCAGGAAGACATGGTCAGCTGCTTTAAGCTCTTTTGCAGTCGGTTGCGCTGCAAAATTTTTAACGACGATTTTGGTTGCTTTTGGAATTAGATTAGCCACTTTTATCCTTGACCTAACTTGTTGAATTCTGGATTATACAGATTGTCTAGCACCGTCTGGTGCTAAATTCGCATTGTGTCTTTTATCGCTCGGTTTTCGCTGATGTTGGTTCATCAGAACGAAGGGAACATCTTCTATGCGCGACGGCAAATCAAATCCGGATGTAGATCCGGAAGAAACGCGGGACTGGCTTGAGTCCATTGATTCGGTACTTAAGGTACACGGACCGGAACGAGCCCATTTTCTAATCGACCATCTGGTAGATCACGCCAGGCGTTCAGGTGCCTACTTGCCCTTCACGCCCAACACCGCGTATCTCAACACACTGCCGGTGGGCAAGGAGCCGGTCTATCCCGGTGACATTGCGATTGAGAAACGCATTCTGGCGTATCTGCGCTGGAACGCGATGGCTATGGTTGTTCACGCCAACAAAATCAGTTCGGAGTACGGCGGGCACATTGCTAGTTACGCGTCGTCTGCGGTTTTGTACGAAGTGGGTTTTAACCACTTTTGGCGTGCGCGCACGAAAGACTTTCTGGGAGACATGATTTTTATTCAGGGTCACGTATCGCCGGGTATCTACTCGCGAGCGTTCCTCGAAGGTCGCCTTGAAGAGGAAGACCTGCTGCGCTTTCGTCAGGAAGTAGGCGGCGGCGGTTTGTCGTCGTATCCGCATCCTTACCTGATGCCTAATTTCTGGCAGTTTCCTACCGTGTCAATGGGTCTTGGGCCCATGATGGCCATTTATCAGGCGCGGTTTATGCGCTACCTGCAAAACCGGGATTTGCTGAAAACGCAGGATCGCAAGATCTGGTGTTTCCTCGGCGACGGCGAAATGGACGAACCCGAAAGTCTGGGGGCGATCACCATGCCGGTGCGGGAAAAACTCGACAACCTGATTTTTGTCGTTAACTGCAACCTCCAGCGCCTCGACGGGCCGGTACGTGGTAACGGTAAAATTATTCAGGAACTGGAATCCGCGTTTACGGGTGCCGGTTGGAATGTAATCAAAGTAGTATGGGGTTCGAGCTGGGATCCACTGCTCGCGAAAGATCACAAAGGCTTGCTGCGTAAACGCATGGAAGAAGCCGTTGACGGTGAATACCAAAACTTCAAGTCAAAAGGTGGCGCATACACCCGTGAGCACTTTTTTGGCAAGTACCCTGAGTTGGAAGCCATGGTGGCCAATATGTCCGACGAAGACATTTGGCGCTTGAAACGCGGCGGCCACGACATGCAAAAAGTGTACGCAGCGTACGCTGAAGCCGTTAAGCCTTCAGGAAGACCAACAGTCATTCTTGCCAAAACAGTCAAGGGCTTTGGTATGGGTGCGGCCGGCGAAGGTTTGAATGCCACTCACCAAAAGAAAAAGCTTGATGAAGATGCGCTTCGTCACTTCCGTGACCGTTTTAATATTCCGGTAAGCGACAAAGATTTAGCGGAAGTGCCGTTTTGCAAACCGCCGGAAGACAGCCCGGAAATGCAGTATCTGAAAGACCGACGCAAACGTCTTGGCGGTTCGCTGCCAGCACGAACCACGTCAGCGCCAGTAGTTAAAGTGCCGTCTCTTGAAGAGTTTGGACCGCAGCTTAAAGGCTCGGGTGATCGCGAGGCATCGACCACAATGGCGATGGTTCGAATCATGACACAGCTTATTAAAGACAAAAATCTCGGCAAACATATTGTTCCGATTGTGCCGGACGAGGCGCGTACCTTTGGTATGGAAGGCATGTTCCGTCAGGTCGGTATTTATTCATCGGTGGGACAGCTTTATACCCCTCAAGATGCCGACCAGCTGATGTACTATCGGGAGAGTAAAGACGGTCAGATTTTGCAGGAAGGTATCAACGAAGCAGGTGCAACCTGTTCGTGGATTGCAGCGGGCACGGCTTATGCCAATCACGGTGTAAGCACCATTCCGTTTTACCTGTTCTACTCGATGTTCGGTTTTCAACGAGTCGGCGACTTCCTGTGGGCTGCGGCCGACATGCAGGCGCGAGGCTTTTACGTTGGCGGTACGGCGGGACGCACTACGCTTGCCGGTGAGGGTTTGCAGCACCAGGACGGTCACAGTCTCGTCATGGCCGCAACCATACCCAACTGCGTGTCGTACGACCCCACCTACGCATACGAAGTTGCCGTGATTGTTCAAGACGGTCTTCGCCGCATGGTTGAAGAGCAGGAAAATGTATTTTATTACCTGACGTGCATGAACGAAAACTACGTTCATCCTGCGCTGCCCGAAGGCTCGGAAGAGGGCATCATCAAAGGCATGTACCGACTGCGCGAAGGCAGTAGCGGTAAACTGCGAGTGCAGCTGTTTGGTTCGGGAACCATTTTGCGCGAAGTACTTGCAGCCAGCGATTTGCTCGCCGAAGAATTCGACATTCCGTCCGACGTGTGGAGCGTCACGAGTTACAACGAACTACGTCGCGACGGTGCGGAAAAAGATCGTTGGAACATGCTTCACCCGGGCAGCACGCCGAGGAAGCCGTACGTAGTCGAATGTTTGGAAAACGTTAAAGGTCCGTTCGTTGCGGCCAGTGACTACATGAAAATTGTGCCAGACCAAATTCGCAACTGGGTGCCCGGTCGCTACAGCGTAATGGGAACCGATGGTTTCGGACGCAGTGACGGTCGAGCGGCTCTGCGGCGACATTTTGAAGTGGACCGCTACTACGTTGCTCTGTGTGCCCTGAACGCGTTGGCTGACGAAGGTGCAATACGGCCCGACGTTGTAAAAGACGCCATTCGCCGCTTCGGCGTCGATGTGAGCAAACCCAATCCAAGTTCGGTGTAGGAGAACATAGTGACTAACCGCATCGAAATTAGGGTCCCCGATATCGGCGATTTCAGTGATGTTGAAATCATTGAGTTACTGGTTGAAGTTGGTCAAACCGTAGGCGTTGAAGAAAGCCTGATTACCATTGAAACCGATAAAGCCGCCATGGACGTGCCGTCCACTCACGCTGGCACGGTAGCTTCAATTGCTATCGGTGCTGGCGACAAAGTGTCGGAAGGTGATGTGATTTTGACCATTGACGCTGAGGGCGCCGCTGCATCCGGCGAAGCGCCAACTGCGTCGTCAGAATCTGCGACGCCTGCGGCAACTGCGCCGACGCCCGTCGGCGAACCTGCGCTTGTCGATATAACCGTTCCTAACCTCGGTGACTTTGATGACGTCGAGGTAATCGAAGTTTTGATTAAGCCTGGCGATCAAATTGAACTTGAAGCACCGCTGCTGACCCTCGAAACCGACAAAGCTACGATGGACGTTCCGTCTGAGGTGGCGGGCGTTGTAAAAGAAGTGTTGGTGAATGTCGGCGATCGGGTTAAAGCCGGCGCTAAGGTTGCCGTGTGCGAATCGAGTGGTGTTGCACCCGCTGCCAACCAAGATGTTCCGGCACAGGCGGCCTCTCAGGCTTCATCGAAGCCTGAACCCGCGCCGGTTACTGCACCTCAGGCTTCTCCAGCTGCCGGAGCGGCTCCAGCTGCTCTGCCGCCGATTAGCGAACGCACCTTCAAACACGCGCACGCGAGTCCTTCAGTGCGTAAATTTGCTCGTGAACTGGGAGTTGATCTTGGGCGAGTAAAAGGCTCGGGAGTTAAATCACGCATTAATCAGGACGACGTTAAGTCGTTTGTAAAATCGTTCATGATGGGCGGTGGCGCGGCACCCGTTGGTTCGGCGTTGCCTGAACTGCCTACGGTAGATCACTCGAAGTTCGGTAACGTCACTCTGGAACCGCTGTCGCGAATTCAAAAAATATCCGGGCCGAGGCTACATGCAAGCTGGGTGAATATTCCGCACGTTACCCAAAACGACTTGGGCGACTTTACGGAAACTGAGGCGAAACGGCAGGCCATGAAGGGTCCGGCGCGAGAGCAGGGTGTCAAGCTGACACCGTTGGCTTTTGTGGTGCGGGCCTGTGTTGTCGCGTTGCAGGAGTTTCCGTTGTTCAACGCCAGTTTGTCGGACGACGGCAAAGCCATGGTCATAAAGGACTTTATCAATATTGGTTTTGCGGCCGACACGCCGAACGGCCTGATGGTGCCGGTGATTCACAACGCACAAAACTTGTCGTTAACAGACATTGCCAAAGCGCTGACCGACCTTTCAGAGAAAGCCCGTGACGGCAAGCTGAAGGCTAACGAGATGCAGGGCGGTTCTTTCACGGTTTCAAGTCTCGGTGGCATTGGCGGGACGTCGTTTACGCCCATTATTAATCCACCCGAGGTGGCTATTCTTGGCGTGTCGCGCTCATCCATGCAGCCTGTTTATATCGACGGAGAATTTGTTCCCCGTTTGATGCTGCCGTTGTCTTTATCTTACGATCACCGTGTTATTGACGGTGCCAGTGCGGCGCGATTCACGGCGCGGCTGGCTCAGCTTGTTGCTGAAGTTGACGTGTTGGTGGATGCATGAGCGAATCAACGATAGTAAAAGTACCTGACCTTGGCGATTTCGATGCGGTAGAAGTGATTGAAGTGCTGGTTAAACCTGGCGACCATCTTTCTCCTGAAGATCCACTCGTCACGCTCGAAACCGACAAAGCCGCCATGGACGTTCCATCGCCGTACGCCGGGCGCGTGATTGAAGTGAGCGTGAAAGTAGGCGACAGCGTTTCGGCCGGTGACACGTTGGCACTTGTTGCGGTTGCGGCGTCTGAGCCGAAAATCGACGCTGAGCCGGAAGCTACACCCGACTTTGAAAAAACAGAAACGCTTTCGGCAGCCGCATTTACCAGCACCTACACCGGAAACGTTGATCGCAAGTGCGAGCTGCTAGTGCTCGGTGCGGGCGTTGCCGGTTATACCTCTGCGTTCAGAGCAGCCGACCTTGGCATGGAAGTCGTGATGGTAGAGCGTTGGCCTTCTCTTGGCGGCGTGTGTTTAAACGTCGGCTGTATTCCGTCAAAAGCGCTGCTGCATGCGGCTAAAGTGATAGATGACGCGGCTGCAATGAAAGAGCATGGCATCACGTTTGGCGAGCCGGAAGTTAATACGAAGAAGCTTGTAAAATGGAAGAATTCCGTCATTGGCAAACTGACGCAGGGCCTGACCGGATTGGCCAGGCGCCGCAAGGTAACCGTTGCGCCGGGCACAGGAAGGTTCCTGTCCGATCATCACGTTGAAGTTAAGTCTGCAACGGGAAGCCAGGTTATTGCATTTGAAAAGTGCATTGTTGCGGCCGGTAGCGAACCCGTAAAACTGCCGTTTATTCCGGACGATCCTCGCGTCATTGACTCCACGGGGGCTTTGGAGCTTGAAGAATTGCCCAAACGCATGCTCGTGATTGGCGGAGGCATCATCGGTCTTGAAATGGCTGCAGTGTACTCAGCGCTTGGCGTCAACATTTCGGTGGTTGAACTCACTAACCAGCTCATCCCTGGCTGCGACGCAGACCTCGTGAAGCCGCTTCATCAACACATTGGTAAGCGATACGAAAACATTTGGTTGAACACCAAAGTGACGCTGGTTGAGAGCAAGCTGGACGGCCTGGAAGTCACGTTTGAGAAAAACGATGACCGCTTTGTCGAAACATTTGGTCGGGTCCTGGTAGCCGTTGGCAGACGCCCTAACGGTGCGCTAATTGAAGCGGAAAACGCCGGGGTGACGGTTGACGAGAGAGGTTTTATTCCCTCAAACAACCATATGCAGACCAATGTTCCCCATATTTACTCCATTGGAGACGTTCGCGGTAACCCCATGCTTGCGCATAAAGGCAGTCACGAAGGTAAAGTGGCGGCCGAGTGTGCACACGGCTTGAAACGAGCGTTCGACGCGAGGGTGATTCCGTCAGTGGCCTACACCGATCCTGAAGTTGCGTGGGTGGGCCTGACTGAAACAGATGCCAAGAGAGACAATATAGCCTATGAGAAAGGTGCTTTCCCATGGGCTGCGAGTGGACGGGCGCTGGCATTGGGTGTGGACACGGGGCTTACGAAACTCTTGTTTGATCCAGAGACGCATCGCGTTATTGGCATGGGTGCCGTTGGCCCGCATGCAGGTGACCTTGTGGCTGAAGCGGCTCTCGCTATTGAAATGGGCTGTGACGCCGAAGACATCGGACTGACCATTCACGCGCACCCGACGCTGTCTGAAACAGTGGCCATGGCGGCCGAAATGTTTGACGGATCGATTACGGATCTTATCGCGCCCAAGCGCCGTTAACTCGCACGGTTACAACCTTCAGCTTGAGCCGTGACGGTTTAAGCTGAAGGCGTGCTTTCTGCGGTGACAAGGCCGGTAGAATGAAGAGCGTCGGATTCCAAAATCCAGCTTCGGTCAGCTTTCCAAAAGCAAATACGGTCAAAGCCTTTTCGCACTGGCGTTGCTCGCTAACTTCAATTTACAGGTGGGTTGCGTTCTCACCGGGAGAATTCCAATGCGTTGGTCCGGTCTACTGTCAACTTCCAAATACCTTCTGGCCTGCGCGACCGGTCTGGCTCTTGTTGCCTGCAGTACCGTGTCGTCGCCAGGCGGCTCAATAAATAGTCGCCAAGCTGCTGTTGCCATGCCGGATAAATTTGGCGCCGATGTCAGTGAGTACATTTTGCAGCAAGGTGGCAACGCGGTAGACGCCGCCATTGCTTCGGGCTTTGCACTGGCTGTGACGTTTCCTGAAGCGGGCAACATTGGTGGTGGCGGATTCATGCTTATTCGCATGAAAGACGAAAATGTGTTCCTGGACTATCGGGAAAAAGCACCGGCCATGGCGAGCCGCGATATGTATTTGGACAGCAGCGGTAACGTTATTGATAAAGCCAGTCTGATTGGAAGCAAGTCGGCCGGAGTGCCCGGTACCGTAGCGGGTTTTTGGGCGGCCCATCAGCGCTTTGGCTCCTTACCTTGGCGCGACCTTGTAAAGCCTGCGATAGCGCTGGCTGAAGATGGTTTTGTCATGCCGAAAAAACTCGCAGATGACATTGCGGACACACGGGACTGGTTCGGAACCCGGACTAATTTTTTTAACTACTTCGGCAACACCCCTGCGGGAAGTGTTTTTCGTCAACCCGAACTCGCAGACACGCTGCGACGCATTGCCGACAACGGTCCCGCCGGTTTTTACGCGGGCAAGACGGCTCAATTAATTACCGCACAAATGAAGCGTGGAGGCGGCGGGCTTATATCGGTTGAAGATTTGGCCGCCTATGAGCCTGTTTGGCGAGAGCCGCTTGTTGCTGACTGGCGTCAGTACACACTGATTTCAGCACCGCCGCCCAGCTCTGGTGGTTTCGCGGTGATTCAGCTGTTAAAAATGAAAGACCGCCTGGCGAGCGAATTTGACGGTGTCGCGCATAATTCTGACCAGTATGTGCATCTTGTGGCTGAAATTGAAAAGCGCGTATTTGCCGATCGGGCCGAATACTTGGGTGACCCGGACTTTATCGATGTACCGCTTGCGCAGCTCATTGATGAACGCTACATCCATTCTCGCGCCGATGAAGTGAACACCCAAACCATTTCGCCTGTTGAGTCGGTTCCGCCCGGGCTTGAATCGAAAGACACAACGCATTATTCAATAGTCGATGCCGACGGTAACGCGGTGTCCAATACGTATACGATTAACTGGCATTTTGGCAGTGGCGTGGTTGTTGAGGGTGCCGGTTTTATACTCAATAACGAGATGGATGACTTTAGCGTTAAACCCGGCGTACCCAATGTATATGGAGTTGTCGGTAATACGGCTAATGAAATTCAGCCCGGTAAACGCATGCTGTCATCAATGTCACCGACTATTCTGGTGCGTAATAATAAAGTTAATTTAGTCGTGGGCACGCCGGGCGGCTCAACTATTTTTACCTCAGTGTTTCAGGCGATATCCAACGTGCTGGATTTCAATATGTCGCCTCAGGAAGCCGTAGACGCAAGCCGTTTTCATCATCAGCTGTTACCTCCCGATCTTGTAACTTATAGCCCGAGCCGGCCGCTCGCCGAAGACGTTCAGAAGACGCTGACGTCAAGAGGGTATAACGTTAAGCCTCACGCCTGGGAATTCGGTGACCTTCAGCTAATCTATCGGGACGGTAACGCGCTTAAGCCGGCTTCTGATTCGCGAGGGCGCGGTGCATCACGCGTGATTGAGGTGCAGTAGAGTACATAACAATGATGTCCAAAGAAGGCCCTTTCGATTTAGCTGCGTCCGCGTACGTGTTGTTTGCACGCTTGTTATTGTGCTTCGTGGTTGTCTCCATGTCAGGCTGCGGAGCGACTCCCAAGCGTCCAGATCTGGCACGGCTTTATGCGCATCAAGCCGACGATTCCGCCATTGTGCCTGTTGTCTTGATTCACGGTACGCTCGGTGCGCGGCTGTTCAATGATGAAAAAGACAATGAAGTCTGGCCGGGATCGCTGCGCCGTATTTTATTCGACGACTATGAAGCACTTGAACTCGATATTTCAAATTCATCCGAACTGTTTGTTCCATCACAACTTCGCTCGGGTGGCATTACGGACGGTGCCGCCGGCAAGGATTTTTACGGCCGTATTTTATCGGTGCTTGAAAATGCCGGTGGGTATATCCCTACAACAGTTGGAACGCCTTCTGAAGGTAACCGTCGCAGGCTTTATGTATTCGACTACGACTGGCGCCAGGACAACGTGTATACAGTTCGGCAGCTGCATGACTTTATAGAGCAGATAAGGCTTGATCACAACGCTCCGGAGTTAAAGGTTGATATCGTTGCACACAGCATGGGGGGACTCATTACCCGGTACTACGCGCGCTACGGAACAACGGATGTACTCAACGACAACGACTTTCCGGTCACGATGGAGGGGGCGAGCCGGCTGCGGCGCGTTTTGCTTTTGGGTACCCCGAATTTTGGCTCTGTGTTGGCAGTCGATATTCTCGACAAAGGTAAACGAGTAGGTTTTGGAACGGTACCGCCGGAAGTCGTAGCTACTTTCCCAAGTGCGTATCAAGTTCTGCCTCATGCACTGAATACCTGGTTGCTGAATGTTGATGGCAAACCGAACAGTGACGACGTGTTTGACGTCGAGTTTTGGCGCGACCACAAATTGTCGATCTTCCATCCGGAGGTGCGTAAACGGCTGGAGGAAAGATCTTCCAGCGTGGAAGAGGGGAGAGCTCGCTTCGCTCAGTTCGAACGTTTTTTCGAGCAAAACCTCGAACGTGCACGACGCTTTACCTGGTCACTGACCGTAACGCTTGAAGATACTCCTATACGTTTTGGGGTGTTTGGTGGCGACTGCGCATTGACCCCTGCGCGGATGGTGCTTGAAGAGGTGAACAGTCACCACTATCTTCGACTGCACCCTAAAGATATTCTTCACAAACGCAGCCCTGTTGACTACGAACGCCTGATGCTTGAACCCGGTGACGGAACGGTTAGTAAAGCCTCGTTGCTGGCACGTCAAAGTAGCGATCCGACAATCGCGCGCCACAAGTACAGTTTCTTTCCTTTAGGTTATGCGTTCTTCTTGTGTGAAGACCACCAAAGCCTTACCGGCAACATCAGCTTCCAGGATAACCTTCTCAACGCCCTTTTGTCTGCGGATCAAAATTAATTACCATAATAAAACGAACCTAACAGCGAATCAGTCTGTTAGAGCCAGACGCCGTTCGTAACTCCGGCTGTCAGTCTAATGGAGGAGGGTTTACCCGGACTAAATCCCTGTTTTCTATTGCAGAGAGTGTGATTGGTTACTCTGTTCTTCAAGTTCATTTATTTTAAAGTTTCGACCGTAATACTGATTTTCAGCATGGATGGTCTGCTTTATGCAAAACACACTTCTTGGTACGGCGCTTGTCTTGATGAGCGTGTTCACTCACGGAGTCAGTGCGGTTGAACGAATTGAAGAGCCGCTATCGTTTCGACATTCTATAAACTGGAAATCGGATAGCGCGTTATTACTTGGTCCGCTAAACATGCACAAGATCGGCGTTGAAGATCGGATTAATGTTCAAAAAGGTTTGCCGCTGAGAGTTGCGATTAAACGTGAAGAGAGTGCTCCTCAAGAATATGAGCTCAAAGGCGAGTGGTCGACTATAGACGACATGTCCGTCTGGCGACTTAGAGTAGAAGCCGACGACGCTCAATGGTTGAGTCTTACATTTGAAAATCTGTTCTTGCCACCTGGCGCTTCTCTGTATCTGTACGATCAAAGTCATCAGAAGGTGGTTGGTCCCTTTACTGACAAAGACAATAAGGCATCCAGGAAACTATGGACGCCTATGGTACTCGGCGAGTCGGCTTACGTAGAAATTAACGTGCCGACTGCTATGAAGCCGTATCTGTCTTTTAATCTTAAGAGCGTTAACCAAGGCTATCGTGGTTTTAAGTCTTCAAAAGACGGATCCACTGTTGGCGCATGTAATATTGACGTTGTTTGCCCACAAGGCGATGACTGGCGAGACGAAATTCGGTCAGTTGCCAGCTACGTATTTGAGAAAGAGGGCGGCTTTTTTACCTGCACTGGTAGTCTGGTTAATAACGTGGAGGGAGATAGAAAGTCTTTCTTTATGACGGCTAACCACTGCGTCTCAACTGCAGCGCATGCGCAGTCTATGGTGTTTTACTGGAATTTGCAGAAATCGATGTGCGGTGGCCCCAACGATGGCTCGTTGTCTCAAACTCAAACGGGCGCTACCTTGCTGGCAACAGTAGGCGAGGGTATCGATGTCGATAAGCCTATGGACATGACGTTGGTGGAGCTGGATTTGTTTCCAGATCAACAGTTCGACGTTTACTTTGCGGGTTGGGATACTAGCTCAGAGCCACCCACATCGGGCGTCAGTATTCATCATCCAAACCGGGAGGAAAAACGAATCAGTCTAGATTCTGGGCCAGTTATTATTTCCGACTTTGGTTTTCGACAGCCCGACCCGGATGGCAAGTTTCTACAGATTGGTGCGTGGGATGAAGGGACAACTGAAGGCGGTTCGTCCGGTGCCGGTTTGTGGAATCAGGATAAGCGTATTGTAGGAGTGCTGTCGGGTGGCGGGGCGTCATGTGATGACATCGATCAGCCTGACTTTTACGCCCATCTGGCGTCCCACTACAACGTGGGCACAACTTCGGCAAGTCGTCTGAAAGACTGGCTTGATCCGGCCGATACAGGAACCACACGAGTCGACGGCATTGAAGGCTGTGAAGCACCGGTTGTTTCATTCACGAGCAGCGCGAATCCGGCTGAGGCAGGTGTTCCCGTAACGTTTACCGCTACCATCGAAGGTCCGCCCGGTTCAGGCACGACGTATGCTTGGGATTTCGATGGCGACGGTCTCGTTGACAGCACTGACGTTTCACCCACCTTTACATATCCAGATGCCTACATGGGGAATATTGATCTCACAGTCACCGATTCGCTCGATTGTAGTGGATCATCAAGAGCGGCCATTGTCGTGTTGCCCGGGGGAGGCAATTCACCCCCTGTTGCCGTTCTAACGGCCTCTCAAACGTCAGCTGAAGAAGGAGCAACTGTAGAGTTGTCTGCATCGGGAAGTACCGACGAGAACGGTGACGATCTTACTTATAGCTGGGTTCAAACCGCTGGTCCCGTAGCGGCACGCTCAAGCTCTGTAGGAGAGACAATTTTCGTGGTCTTGCCTTCGGTAAATTCAGATGACGCGGTGACATTACAAGTTATCGTAAGCGATGAGTTTGGAGCTACTGATTCTGAATCGGTCAGCATTGCTGTCGTTAACGTAAACCGGTCGCCGGTCGCGGCTGTGAGTGACTCGGTTCTAACCGTTGACGAAGGCCAGCTGGTCTCGCTAAATGCGGGGAACAGCAGTGACCCGGATGGAGACACACTGGGTTTTTCATGGTCGCAAACCTCGGGCGCCACCGTGTCATTGAACAATTCCGCAGCGGCTTCAGCCTCCTTTACAGCTCCGCAGGTTAGTACGAGTGAGTTGTTGAATTTTACCGTTACAGTGACGGATGCTGGTGGACTGTCTGATTCCACTACCGTTAGGGTAACCGTAAATGACATTACTCCGGCACCGCCCCAAGCTCCCACACCTGCCCCGACACCTGTTGCCGCGAGCGGCGGCGGTGGCGGAGGCGCCCTTGGATGGCCTTTGTTAGGGCTTTTGTTATTGATCGGCGCCGCGCGACGAATACGTCGTCGCGTCGGTGCTGTTGTTATTGTGTCCAGTGCGGTAATGGTGGCAGCGTGCAGTACCGCTGAAACCAGCGACAACAGTTTGCAGCCGGCTGTTGAGGTGCTCTCTACGCCTGTAATTCAGTTGGTGAGACTGGGTAAAGAAAGTGAACGTACCGCGATTACTAACGCTCAGGATATTAACGCGTTGACCAAGGCGTTTGACAAGCGTCAGCGTCGCTACGAAAAAATACGGCCTATTTACGAGTACGAACTTCACCTTGACATTGGGGGCGTAAGTGAGGTCTGGAACATAAGCCCGTCCGGCTATATGCAGAAGCCCGGATCTTATGAGCTGTATAAAATGGACATGACTACGCTCAAGGCTTACGTGAAATAAAATTGGCCCGGGTCGCGTTTACACGCGCGCGCAGTAATCCACTCTTTCTGTCAGCGGGTGCGATGCAGTGACCGGACTCTATGTTTCATAGAGCCTACCGGAGCCGTGCAAGAAACTGATCCAGCCGGTTCGCAAACGCTTGTTTGTCGCGCTGTCCGTAGGCTGCAGGCCCGCCGCTGGTGTCTACTCCGCTTGAGCGCATGGTATCGAGGAAGTCGCGCATGTTGAGTCGTGCTCCGATGTTCTCGCTGGTATGTCGTTCTCCTCGTGGGCTTATAGCCTGCCCGCCTTTTTCTATTGCTTCCGCAGCCAGCGGGATGTCGCTGGTTATTACGAGGTCACCCGGATTAAGTCGTTTAACAATTTCATCGTCTGCTACATCGAAACCGCTGGATACCTGAAGAGTTTGGATGTTCGGTGCCGGGTGTGAAGGCAAGGGTTGATTAGCCACCAGTATGAGTTTTACACCTGTGCGCAAGGCGGCTCGAAACAGGATTTGTCGTACTACTACCGGACAGGCATCGGCATCTACCCAAATGGTCGTTTCCGGTTTGACCGGCTCTTGTGAAGTGGGTGCCGCCCAGGGTTCTGATTTGCCTTCGGGGTTACACCGTTGTCGAATTGCTTCTGTAGGTACTTTTAGCTGTTCGATTAAATAGGTTTTAAAACGGTCGTCGTATGGTTGCTCTGCAATTGATTCGAACATGCACGTTAGCCACTGGTTGCGTTCGTCTTCGGTGATGGGCAAATGCGCGTGTGCCGTCGGTATCGCAATAGGGCCATAATTTTGGTTGAACAACCTTGGGCCACCCAGCCAGCCGCACAGAAAGGACACCAGCTTGTCCCGTGTCACCACCTGGTCAGGCGGGTGCATGGTGTAAATGCGTTTGAAGCGCGGGTCGGTTCCCATTCGATTGTAGAAACTATCGACCAACAGACGCAGTCCTGCTTCACCCCCGGCCGCTTGATACGAGGTGGCGTCTTGACCGTAAGAGGGAGGAGCATCTTGAGTCATGTTTTTTCTGCTGGTGATTTCATTACTGGTAGATTGACAGTCTGCGCGACTATCGCGTCGACGGCTACGTTTCGTACTCTACCAGTTTAGCGTATTACCTGTGCTTCGTCAGAGGAGACGTAGCTGTAATCTGACTTGCGGTGTTGCATTAGGTGTATGAAGTCGCCCGGCCACGCGGGCCGGGCGACAATACCTGCTGGTCGTTTCTGTTCCTTTAGTTCGTTGTGACAATAAGACCGAAGTCAGTCGGTGCGCCCGATGGCTCTGCCGGGCCGCGCGCAATAACGTTAGCAACGAGTCCTGCGCCTAATGTAAACCCTTCTACATTGATCGCAACGCTTCCTCCTGCTACCACTCGAATGTCGTAATCACCCGGTTCTACCGCAACGTAATCGGTAATTGTTGGATAGACAAAATCGTCGAGTAAAGGATCGCCCGCCGCGCCGCTTTCAACCTGGTCTACGGTAAAAGAACCGGCTGGCGTTACAAATACGTCTACCGTACCAGCAGCTGGTGCAGCATGAATGACTTTAACTCGCGCCTCCGTGACGATAGCGCGGTTGCTGTCTTGAGTAACGAGCAAATCAAACGCTGGAGTACCTGTAACCCGACCTGCAGCTATGACCGTATACTCGCCAGCTGTTTCCAGAGTGAGGCTGCCTGATGTGAATACGCTGTCACCAATCATGTCCGTATCGGGGGCTACGTCAAAGATGTAGTCTGCGGCGGGCACAGCGGCGTACGTTGCCGCATCGGGGAAACTTTCGGTGTAGGCGAAAGAAGGAATGAGCTCGACGGGGTCAGCACCCAAAGCCATGCTGGTTGCAAATACTTCTACCGGTCCACCCGCGGCGCTTCCGGCATCAGCTGACGCGTGTACCACTTTCGCGCCGGCACCTGTGTTGGTGTCGAGAAGCGTTATCGCGTCTGAATCTGTAGCAACGAGAAGCTTGATGGGCGAGGCGGCTTGTTCTGTTGCAGTGGTTGATGCGATAGCGCTGATAAACAGCTTGGCACCACCAAAAGGTGTCAGATCGACTGAACCTGAATCGTAAACAACGGTTCCAGCCGCAGTGGCGCGAATTTGCACCGTGCCGGTATCCAGCGCGCCCGCGTCAGCCGACTGTGTAAAGCTGAGAGTCGTAACGGGTGTGAGTGTTGTAATGTCGTCGCCCGGCGCTGAGACAAAAATGTCTACTTCCGGTGCGTCAGGTGCCGCGTGTACAACAGCCAGAGCAACTTGTGTTGCGGTTGGGGTTGCAGCGCTTTCCTCTACGACTAAGGCGTCGATAGTAGCGACGGCATTAATCGCGAGAACGTTCGTGCGAGCGTCGTCAGCGAGATCAAAAGCAGGAACCGAGATTACGTCTGCAGTTCCACCAGGAATAATGCCCTGCACTACGATGTCGTAGGCACCGGAAGTAACCTCAGCGTATCCAGAGCTTTGACCGTAATCCAGTGCTGAAATAGCCTCGGCTCCGTTTAGCAGAACGTTAACGGCCGGTGCATCGGGAGAGGCATGAATCACACGTATCTCACTGTTGCCCGGAGGCAGTGGCAGTATTGTAATTTCCGGATCGTCGCTGTCGCTGCAGCCCGTTGAAACTAATAGCGCACCTACCAGTGCAGTACTTGTAAGAAACTTTCCCAAACGTTTTTTCATGATTGCTGCTCCTGAGTCGTTGTATTTCGAAGCAGAGTAGTTAGGAAGTAGTGAAACAGCAGTGAGTGAATAGTGAATCAGTTGTGAAAGAAAAAACGTAGTTTTTTGATACGTAGGTGTGAGGGTGAAGAGTTCGTGAGGTTGTTGTCAAGCGACTGTTTGATGGGTCGGATCCAGTACCAGTTGCATGACGGAGCTTGCGCAGAAAACGTATGGTCTGGATATGGTGCGTCGCGATTTTGCCTTAAATACAGTGCTTAACATTCGGTGACACAGAACTTTTGAATTTACGTTTATAATAATCGGGCTAAAACAACTACGTGTGTTGCGCCCTATATCGTTGTCATTTCAGGCGCTTTAAACACTTACATTTTTATTTTTGGGGAAATGCTATGCGCAGAAAACTCTGTTTATTATCGGGCCTTATGGTGGTGATGTCACCACTTGCCACCCAGGCGGCCGACTTGGCTTATTCAGGTGAAGTTGTTGATGTTACGGGTGCGTTTGTTGCACTCACGCCACCCGGTACTGAAGTCGGCGGTCCAATTGTTGTAGACGATGCAGCGCTGGCTGGCGGATTAATTGGCATTGCCGACATCGTTTCCATCAACGTAAACGTTGGTGGTTTTTGTTTCGCGACAGACGGTGGGGATTGCTCAGGTGTTGGCTCGCTTGTGCCGATTACCAGTATTGACTCAGCCGCCATTACTGGCACCGGTGGACCGCTAGGTGGTAGTTTTACCGTGACGGCATTTTCACCAACATTCAATGTATCTATTCCTATCTCTTTTGATTTGGATAACCAGTCGTTTGCAGGTGACGGTGGCGCGATCGGAACAGTAGGTGGAACAGGTATGCTAACCGGACCATCACCAGATACCGATGGCGACGGTGTTTCGGACGACGTTGACAACTGCACACTGGTTGCTAATCCGGGACAGACTGACACGAACGGCGACGGCATCGGTAATCGCTGTGATGCTGATGTTAACAACGACTGTATCGTTAATTTCATCGATATTTCGCAGTTCACGCCTAAGTTTAACTCTGCAGTAGGCGATGCAAATTACGACGAAGACTTTGACATTGACAACAGTGGGTCACTGAACTTTATTGACTACATCGCCTTTACGGGCAATTTCCAAATGCCTCCAGGGCCAAGTGCCAATGAGTGTGTTTTGCCTGAGTAATTCGGATAACGCATTACACCGCGAGAAAAGCCCCGCCTTGGCGGGGTTTTTTTGTGCGCCCAGCATGGGCGCGATCTTGGAGGTGAAGGTCCTCCCGTGAGCTGACCACAGCGAGCGAAGTGAATCACAACTGCGTAAGGGTGACCGAACGTGGGGAGGAAGTGAGTAGCGAAACCGTGAGCCGATGGACAAGAATCGGATATGAGGCGTAGTTGACTAAGGCGAGCTGGCAAAAGGCAGCGAAGCTTTTGTGGTCAAGAGTTGATGGCGTAAATCCGGCGGTTGTGCGGTGAAGGATCGTGTTCTTACCTGGGGAGATCTTGCCTTATGCCTGAAAGGGCGACGGTGAAAGTCGGAGCAAGAAGTCAGCAGAGGCCATAGTAGCCGCAAGGCGAAGGGCCGAACGAGAAGGAGAGTCCGACGATATGTCGCTCGATAAGACAGTGCATCAGAAGCCCGTGCAAGCGGGGCGAATCGATCAGCGACGAGGTGAAGCCGAGTCGTTGCCGGTCCGTGATGAAGTTTTGGCGGCGCGAGATGATCAAGACGACTCAGGCCGAGCGTGTTTGCTTTCGCAAGCGCTCACAAGAGAGAACCTGTTGGTCGCGTGGAAACGCGTGAAGGCCAACAAGGGCAGTGCAGGAGTGGATGGTCTGTCAATGTCTGACACCATCGAGCATCTTCAGACGCACTGGCCGCATATCCGGTCAGATCTGCTCAGCGGTGAGTACCGGCCAGCGCCGGTACGCCGCGTGCAGATCCCCAAGCCCGGCGGCGGTCAACGTGAGTTGGGGATACCGACGGTGACGGATCGACTGATCCAGCAAGCTCTGCTGCAAGTTCTGCAACCGATCCTCGATCCAACGTTCTCGGACCACAGTTACGGCTTCCGTCCGGGCCGACGTGCACACGACGCGGTGCTCAGCGCACAGCGTTACGTGCAGGAAGGCTTCCGGGTAGTCGTGGATGTGGATCTGGAAACGTTCTTTGATCGGGTAAATCACGATGTGCTGATGCACCGACTGTCGCGACGCATTGAGGACAAGGCCGTGTTGCGGCTGGTCCGGCGTTACCTTCAGGCCGGTGTGATGCACAACGGCGTGGCAAGACGCCGCGATGCGGGGACGCCGCAAGGCGGTCCGCTCTCGCCGTTGCTTGCCAACGTGTTGTTGGACGAGGTGGATAGGGAGTTGGAGAGGCGAGGGCATCGGTTCGTTCGTTACGCGGATGACTGTAATGTGTATGTGCGCAGTCACAAAGCCGGCGAACGAGTGTTAGGTGGTTTACGCAAAATCTACTCGCAACTCGACCTAAAGGTGAATGAAAAGAAAACTACAGTATCCAGTGCGTTTAACCACAAGCTTCTTGGGTTTAGTCTATGGCTTTCACCTGAAGGGCAGGTTAAACGTGTGGTTGCGGTGGCTTCTATTAGCACCTTTAAGCGACGTATACGCCAGTTGACGCAGCGAAACTGTGGTCGCAGTCTGTCTCAGGTAGCGAAAGAGCTGCGGCGCTTCTTGCTAGGATGGAAGGCTTACTTCCGCTTAGCACAATCGTCTTGGCGCTTTCGCAAACTGGACGAGTGGCTTCGTCATCGACTGCGTGCCCTGCAGCTTAAGCACTGGAAACGTGGTCCGACGACGTTCCGTGAACTTCGAAGGATGGACGTACCCTGTGACGTTGCCAGACGTATCGCCAGTCATGCCGGAAGGTGGTGGCACAGCAGCCGTTACTCGCTCAACCT
>JBGCFV010000067.1:0-121125 GCA_045107075.1 Gammaproteobacteria bacterium | reverse complement strand
ACGGCGTGATTATCTCTGATGCGTTTCGATTGACCGCGGTGTCGAGCAAGCTGGAACAACAGCAGAACAACTTAAACATTAGCGAGTATAGCTGCACGGCAAAAGACAGCGGCTCCAAGCTGGATGTCGATTTGATTTTATATGGGCTTAAGTTGGTTAAAAAATAGGAGAAGTGTTTATAGCGCTCACCGGCTCTTTTGTGAAAGACCAAAACAACAACGGCGGCCACAAGGGCCGCCGCTGCATCGAACTTAGCTGCTGAAAAATCTACAGCGCGTAGTTAACACCCTGGTCAAACACAATGTCTACCGGTATTCCGGCTGCAGACAGTCGGTCAAGATCGCTTTGCAAACTCTTGGTGATGTTGCCGTCTTCTTCAATCATCGCCTTGGTGCCCGCGTAGTCGCCGTTACCTTGCAACATTAAAATTTTGCGAGACAGCGCGTTCATTGCGGCCTGCATTTTATCGAAATTAACCTGGTACTGGCCGTCGCTGTTGCGGTTAAACGCACCCATTTCTTCGAAAAAGTTAAAACGCACCATATTCGCTTTGCCGTGAGCGCTGGTTGCGCCAAACCGAATAGAGCGGAATATTGAAGCCAGGAACGTTACGTAGTTGTCCATGAGTTCGCCTTCCGGAATTTCCCCTTTTTCGAACAGCTTGGTCACCATGTAAAGACCCAGCACGTCGGCTTTGCCTTCTTCGGTTGCCGATGCCAGCTCTTTCAGAGCAACTCGGGCAGTTTGAGTGCCGTCAAGCGTGTTTTTCACACCCAGACCGTGGGCCACTTCGTGGAACATGGTGTTGGCAAAGAAGGCATCGAACGTAATATGCTTGCGCTGCTCGGGGACAATCAGCTCACCTGAAATAGGAACGAGTATCTTGTCAAACTTTGCCCGCATGGCGTTCTTGAGCTGCAGTCGACGTGTACCCTTGGCCAACTGCACTTCTTCGTCGTTGGGCAAATTAATCGCAATGGTCTTCGACCCGGCGTTACTGTGTCCAGCGTAGTAAATAACATCGTAGGCATTCAGGTCTGAATCGCCACCCGGCGTTTCCTGCTTGTACTCAGCTGGCACGGGCAAGCCTCGTTGCAGCTCAGGCAAAAAACTGGCGTAGCGTGATAGCCGGTCGCTCCACTCAAGGTCTTTGATCAGCACGTAGCTCTCGTAAGAGGTTCGATAGCCAAACAGTAAGTCTTCGTACGTTTCAATCGCGCCAATAACCAGATCGATGGAATTGTTTTTCATATCCATCCAGGCCATGTCACTAGGCTGATACTCGTCGGTGATTAGCGCTTGCGCACGTAGCATCAGGTAGTTGGCAAACTCCGAGTCGTCGGCCAGCTTGCTGGCCTGGCGTAACAAGCTGGCTGCTTCAGCCAACTCAGCCGCATATTCTTCGTGGTAAGGAACGACCGTAAGCGCGCCGTTTACACGTTTAATTAAGGAGTAGAGACCGACTTTGCCCGGCAAGTTCGTTTTTTCAAACTCTTCCTTTGACATGTCAGCCGGATAGAACTGGGCACCCAATGGTTTTTTGCGAGTTTGCTTGAACATCGGATTGTCAGCCGCAAGGCGATCCCAAGGACCATAATTAATCTCGGCAAAACGTCGCGCTTTAGGATCGCTGATTTGGCTTAGTAGCTCTTTCTTGGGTCCGTATGCCTGACGCCAGTAAAGCTCGTCCATAATCTTTGAGGCTTCAATCAGAAGCGGCAACATTTCTTTTTGACTGTCGCTCAACGACGAAATATCGGCTTTCAAAGCAAACGTTGCATAGATATCGAGACGCTTCTTGGCGGAGTCAAGAAGCGTCAGACTGTCTTTATTCATGTCCTTGGCAGACGACATGGCTGAAGACGCTTTTTGCGTGTCAACCGACTCTGTCGGCGCTTTGGAACACGCAGAAAGACTGAAAAACATGAACGTGATTAACGCCCAGCGATTTATTAAAAAGTGTTTCATGAATAGCTCCCTTTGTGCGGAGTTGACCCATCAGTCGAGTCAATCCCAACCAAATTACAGTAGATTACAGCGCAAGTGTGACCACGTGGCAGGTGAGTGGCAGCGAACAACCGTCATCAAACTCACAGGCTGCCTCAACACCGGCACGAGCTATCGCGCCTACGTCGTCAGTGGTGTCATACAGCGCATGCATGGCGCCCATAGCCAGTCGCTTGCCAGACCCTAGTGCCCAAAACCGGGTATATTCGCTTACCGAACGATAGCTTTCGATTTCGAAGATTCCATGCGGATTAACAATGAGAGCGCCGACCTGACTCGACTCAACGGGCTGTTCCTTATCTTCTTGCGTGTCGATGAAATATTTTTCTTTCATGACTTCATGCATGGCGCGAAAACTGTCGAAGATAGACGCCCGCGACTCAAATTTCAGCAGCTCAGGCTGCTCCCGAGCCAGGCTCTCGAAAATATCCTGCGACGCAGACCAGCCGGCTAATCCAACGAAGCTGTCACCAGCCCGCAAGATTTTTTCGTTATTGACCAAATACTTGGCCCTCATGACCATGGTCTCATCGCTTTGAGCAGTATCGGCAGCAATGACCGCCTGGTTACCTTTGCGCAGGGCTACAATAATTGACACGGCGTGTTCCGAAGTAGAGATATGGCCGAAGAGTATACCGGACGGGTCTCAAACGTTTCAGGCTTTGTGATCTCGGGTGACTAAAGTTAACCGACATCAGTGGCGCAAGCGGCGGCGCCAGCTCAACAACCAATGGAATACGGCCAGTATAAGACAGCTTCCAAACCCACCCACTAACAGTCCGATAGCGGGCCGAATCAGCGAGGCCATGAAGAGCTCACCAGGCGAGGCGCTACCGAGCCCTTGCCATTCAATCACCGATACACTCGCGAACGAAATCACGAGCGAGGTTCCGAAAATCAGCGCCACAGCTGGAATGAGCAGGGCTTCGAGTATTCTTTGAAGCGGCCTGGCCTCGAGCTTCTCACGCAGCACGGGAACCAGCCGCTGTTCAATGGCGCACGCAATCGCTACGGTTAAAATGTATCCCAACAGCACCGCCGCAACGATCGGCATCCAGCCAAACGACGTTAAGAACGGCGCAGCGCTTAAGATGGGAAGAACAAATGTGACGGTAGTCGCCGCGACCGCCCACGGCTGCGAGCGCCATAGAGCAAACAACAAAGACCCGAGCGCGGCACAGCCGATTAATAACGCAGCAAGAGCCGGAACCGCCCTAACCAGTCGAGCGTAGCTCTGGGCAAAAACGACCCGCCATTGTGAATCGGCGAGCGCTTCATCGAGTAACCTATTCGGTGCAAACCGGACCGACTCGATTGCTTGCAAGGAGAACTCACCCGTCTCGTTTTCACTCACCGGAAACATCCAGAAGTTAGCCCGCGGCTCGTTACCGCTTCGACCAAAGTCCTGGTGGACTTCCACAAGATACATCCAAAGCGCTGAAACCGGCTCTCCCTCCGGGTAGGTTACCAAGCCGATCCGAAAACGCTCCAGATAACGCCCGGTTTCAGCCACTGGCCGAGACGTATTCACCCAGACAGCTTCGCTTGTGGGATAGCGCTCCGGTCCAATTTGAACGGAAACGTCTCTTTTAGCCAGATTGTTTTTGGACTCGGGATTTTTTGTATCACGGCTTTGCGGCGACGGCTCTGAACCCCCCTCCAGAATCACGACCTGATCAGGCAGAGACCCCAAAGAATCCAGTGCGGTTCGTGAGGCATCGGGCATTGAGCGAACGTGTTGCACATTTAAAACTGTAATGACCACCGAGTACGCAAGACAAAGCAAAGCGACAGCCCACAGCGCCGTCTTGCGAAAACCTCGGGGTAACACCACGCGGCTTTACTGGCCCGTTTTCAGTAGACGGGCCTCAACAATCCAGCTGTTATCAGACTCGTTACCCTTTACCCCGGTTATCATTTGCCAAGATCAGCGAGTTTTTTAACGGGAATAGTGTCTACGACATCTTCAATCAACTCCCAATCGATGTTGCGACCTTCGGCCTTTAGAACCATTCGGTCACCAACAAATACAGTCATTTCAGAGTTGGCTCCAGAGCGCGTTTTGGTCGAGCTTTGGAAAGACTTGAACCCTTTGTAGTCTCCGGTGCGCTGGAAACCGTCCTGATTCTCTTCGTCGATTTCAATATTCAGCATATCGAGGCCAAACTGCGCAAGTCCTTTTACGTTACCAATATCGGTAATACTCAGATCCAGCACGCCGGAGCCATCATCTTCTTTAAAGGTGGCCGACGCTGAACTGAAACTAAATCCTTCAATACCTTTTTTGCTGGCGCTGTAGGCCGTGCGCGTCATGCCCGGAATTTCGACCGGCATTAGTTCTTTCAAGTCTTTCGCTGCGACCGTCTCGACTTTAGAACCCAGCTGATTCATAGCGTCGGTCAGTCCGCGCACGATATCTTCGGCTTTTTCCTCTGTAATATTGATTTCTTGATCAATATTTAGAGTGTTTTCGCCTGAAGCATTAGAGCCGCTGTCACCGCCGCAGCCTGCCAGCACACTGCAGCCGAGCAATACGATTAAAGATGTGTGAAACAATTTCATGGTGACTCCTTAAATATAGTCTTATTCGTTGACTGGCCCGCTCGCTCGTTATTGACACTTACACGCGTCTGTTTTACGGCTGCGGCCTGTTCAATTTGCAGGTCTATCATACTCCGAATACTGACCAGCCGATAACCCAGCCCCGACAGTCTTGGCAACTCTTGCTCCAGTACGTCTAGCGTTTCTGCAAACGGATGGCCAATGCCAACAGCAAAGCCGTGGCGCCGGGCGTGTTGCTTTAACCGGTCAAATTGCTTCGCAACCGCTTCTCTTGTTTGCACACTGTCCAGAAACACGTCGCGTTTGAGAGAGGGCAAGCCGTGCTCTTTGGCCACCCGATGCGCCACCGATTGACCTGACGTAACGCTGTCTACGAAAAACAGCGGACCGTATTGGCTTATCGAATGCATCAGCCAGCGCATGTGCCCAGGATGGCGAGTCAACAGACTGCCCATGTGGTTATTGATACCCGAAACATGTGGCACGGTCGCGAGATTTTGCAGCAGCGTATCTCGCACTTCTTCAAACGACTGATCGAGCACGATGGCTCCCGTTCCAAGTAAATGATTACTATCGGTAGCCTGAAGTGGCTGATGCAACATGACTTCCTTACCAGATTTGTACGCGGCCTCTGCGAGCTCCGGACCAAAAGGAGTGTGGGGCAAAACGGCGCAGGCCACCGGTCCGGGCAGTGCGACCGTTCGCTCTCCATCCGCGCGCCTGTTACCAATGTCGTCAATGATCACTGCGATAACAGGCCAGGTATCTTGCTCCGTCGGATCGAAGTCACGGTTGTAGTCGTAAGCACCCGTTCCCAAAGTGAATATGGCAAGGGCAGCACACACCAGCGTCTTGAATTCAGTCACGTCAGCTGGCCTTCTTCAAGCGCGACTTAAACCACCTTCGAGGATTAATAGGCGTGCCTTTTTTACGCAGTCCGAAATAGAGTGCAACCTGTGCCTGCCCGCCTGAATCACCCACCGTGGCAACCGTGTCACCCGCCTCAACCCAGTCACCAGGCTTTGCAGTAACGGTGTCATTACGCCCGTATAGACTGAAGTAATTGTCACCGTGCTCCAGCACAACGAGTAAACCCTGACCCGGTAGCCAGTCAGCGTACGCCACTCTGCCACGAGCAACGGCACGCACAGGCGTACCTCGACTTGCACCAATCAGAACACCATCCCAACTCATGCTTGAGCCACCGCGCGACTGACCGAAGTCCGCTATTAAGGTACCTTGCGTTGGCCAGGCCAGCTCGCCTTTTAATGCGCTAAAGCTTGAGCGTGAACCGACAGGGAACTCTTGCATAATCTGGTCGAGCTCTTCTATCAGTTTAAGTATGCGAGTCTCTTCAGATTTAAGTTTGGAGACCTGACTTGCACCGGTTTCTATTTTCGAACTTAAAGCCGTGATGGCGCGCTGGCGATCTTTACGAGCATCTTTTAGCGAATCGAGCTCCCGACGACGCTGCTGCTGTAGTCGTTTGATTGACTGATTCTCGAGCTCGGCCTGAGCTTTTAGCTGATCAAGCGCCGACAAAAATTCGTTAACCCGGTCAATTTGCGCCAGTCGATGCTGATTCAGGTAGGAATAATAAACAGCAACCCGACCCAGCTCCGACGGGTCTCGCTGGGTTAACAACAGCTTGATTTTTTCCTGCTGTCCGCCCACGTAAGCTGCGTACACCTGCGCCGCCAAATCGTTCTTTTCATTTTTCAGGGCTTCGAGTTGCTTTTGCGTATCGATGTCCAGCTGCTTTAGACGAGCTTCGGTCTCGACACGCTCTTCGTACAGTTTAAAAATATTCGACTGAAGCTTCGCGGCCAGTCGTTCGGTTTCTGCCAAGCGGGCTTGCAGTTGATCGCGTTCTTGTAACGACCGGTGGATGTCTTTTTCAAGTTTACCGATCCGATCTCTGACTTTATTCAGGTCTTTTTCCGAGTCGGCCAAAGCAAGTGGAGTGACGAACACCGCCGCAAACGCAGCGACCAGCACAAGCACTACTGCCGGATAGACCGTTAAGTTCAAGCGTGGTGCCATTACTTGAAGGACAATAACGACTGCCCGGTCATCTCTTTGGGAATATCCACGCCCATCATATGCAGCAGCGTCGGCGCAACATCGGACAGCACGCCGCCCTTTTTAATGTCGGCTTCTCGACCCATGTAAACAAACGGTACGTCAAACGTTGTGTGTGCGGTATGCGCCTGACCGGTGCTTTCATCCTGCATTTTTTCGGCATTACCATGATCGGCCGTCATGATTAACTCACCTCCCGCCTTCTTGAGCGCCTCTGCGACCCGACCCAAACAGCCGTCGAGTGCTTCGATGGCTTTGACCGCCGCGTCAAAATTACCGGTGTGTCCAACCATGTCGGCATTGGCGAAGTTACAAACAATCAGGTCGAAGGTGTCAGCTTCTATGGCGTCAACCAGTTTCGTCGCGACAATCGGTGCGTTCATTTCGGGTTGCAGGTCGTAGGTCGCCACTCGCGGCGAAGGCACCAGAACGCGTTCTTCACCTTCGTAAGGCTGCTCGACACCACCGTTAAAAAAGAACGTAACGTGTGCGTACTTTTCGGTTTCGGCAATGCGGAGCTGGCGTAAACCGAGACCGGAAACGTATTCACCCAGCACGTTCGGCAAGGTGTCGGGCGGAAAGGCTACCGCCACGTCAAAGTCTTTGTGGTACTCGGTCATAGTCGTGTACGAATGCAAAGTCGGCACTCGCTTGCGCTCAAAACCGTCAAACGGCTCAGCGGTAAACGCCTGGGTTATTTCGCGCGCTCTGTCAGCCCGAAAATTCATGAACAACACCGCATCGCCGTCGTCTATCAACGCCTTGGCACCAATTTGTGTTGGCGGCACAAACTCATCGTTTTCATCTCGTGCGTAAGCCGCCTCAAGTCCTGCAACAGGAGAGTCGGCCTGGTGCTCGGCCTCTCCACCGGTGTACAAGTCAAACGCCTTCTCAACCCGGTCCCAGCGATTGTCCCGATCCATTGCGTAGTACCGTCCAACCAATGTGGCGATGCGTCCCACACCGGCTTCAGCCATGGCTTTTTCGAGGCGTTCCAGCGAGGCTTTCGCACTGCGCGGCGGAGTGTCGCGCCCATCGAGCATGGCGTGAACGTAAAGCGACTTTACGCCGCGTTCCGCGGCCAGGTTTATCGCAGCGATAAAATGATCTTCGTGACTGTGAACACCACCCGGGCTTAACAAGCCCATTAAGTGCAGCGATTTGCCCCCCTCACTCGCGCCGTCCATAGCAGCGAGAAGCGCCGCGTTCTGCACAAAATGGCCGTTATCGATGGCGGCACCAATGCGCGTGTAGTCCTGGTAGACCACGCGACCTGAACCCAGATTGAGGTGCCCCACTTCCGAATTGCCCATTTGTCCGGACGGCAAACCGACGTTGTGCCCGGAGGTGCCTATCAGCCCCCAGGCGTAGTCCTGCCTGAGTCGGTCGAAATTGGGCGTATTCGCGGCCAAAATGGCATTGTGCTCGGTTTCCTCGCGGTAGCCCCAGCCGTCCATAATAAGGAGTGCCACGGGGCGAGCTACAGGCTGGGTCATGTGTGTATCCTTCAGGTTGCGCGCCCTATGCATGCTGAACGCAGAATATATTAAGTAAAATTAAGGCTATAACTAACGCTTCGGCCGCGCGGGCCTGACGTCAGGTTGTGTATTCTAGCAGTCTGCTGAAAAATTCATGCTGGCTTTTTTCATCGCGGCTGCTAAGCAAACACTCGCTACGGATGGCTCCCGTTTTCAAAGGCTTACGAACTCCTAAACGCTTCCTTTCTCGGCACATCATGCAAAACGTGCCAAAAGAGGCCGTTTTTCGACGGGTAAACCGTGTTTTTTGTTCCGCCAACAAAGGGCGGTGTTATAATGCCGCGCCCGCAAGCAAGGGGCTTTTAAGTAACTGTTTTACAGGATGATTCGTCAATATGCAGCAGATCATTGAATTTTCTGGAAACCACCCATATCTAGTAGGTCTGGCGGTGGTTCTCACAATGGTTCTCATCGCCAATGAACTTCGACTCTTTAGCCGTAAAGACATCGATGTGTCGCCGTCGCAGACGGTGGCGTTGATGAACAACGGTGCCAAAGTGATAGACATTCGAAGCGTCGACCGTTTTCACGCGGGACACATAATGGGCGCAGCCCACATCGCGCTTGACGAACTCGAAGCGAAAGCCGAAAAAACGTTGAAGAAGTACAAAGACAAATTCATCATCGTTTATGATGAAAACGGCATGCAGGGTGCTCGTGCCAGCACGTTATTGCGCGGTCTCGAGTACAAGGCCGTCAACTTGAAAGGTGGAATTGCCGCTTGGACAAGCGACAGCCTGCCGCTCGAAAAAGGTAAGTAAATCTCATGAAGACGCTCGTAGTATACAGCTCAAAATATTGTCCGTTTTGCGTGCGCGCAAAACAGTTGCTTAATCACAAAGACATTGAATTCGAAGAAATCAACGTTGACCAGGACGCTGAACAACGCAAGATCATGCGTGAACGTTCAAACCGGACCAGCGTGCCCCAAATTTTCTACGGCGACCACCACATTGGCGGTTGCGACGAACTGTACGCGCTCGAGCGCGAAGGCGGCCTGGACAAACTCCTCGCCTCCTGATCTTTTCAACTCACCCAATTTATTCACAGCGGGCAAACAGGCCCCGACATACAGGTTATTACGATGGCAGAACAAGCAGCCGGCGAACGACAGATCGCCATACAACGCATTTACGTCAAAGACATTTCATTTGAATCACCGAAGTCTCCAGACGTCTTCGGCGAAGAGTGGAAGCCCGACGTAAACCTGCAGCTCAACACCCGGTCTGCCAAGCGCGACGACGGCACGTACGAAGTTGTGCTTACCGTTACGATCGACACCAAGAACGATAACGGCAGCGTATTTCTATGCGAAGTACAGCAGGCTGGCCTGTTCGCTATTAAGGGCTTCAGCGACGACGAAGTAAAACAAGTTGTTGGCAGCTTCTGCCCCAACCAGCTATTCCCTTACGCGCGCGCTGCAATCGCCGACCTGGTTAGCCGTGGCGGCTTTCCAAATCTGGCACTACAGCCAATTAACTTTGACGCGCTGCTTGCACAGCATCAGCAAGAACTGCAAAAAGCCAAAGCCGAAGCTGATCAAACTGACGAGCGCCACTAACAGCGCATGAGTGACAGCAATACAAGTGCTCTTGTCGTCCTGGGCGCAGGTTCTTGGGGCACGGCTCTTGCTATTCAATTTGCCAGAAGTGGTCGCGACACGATCATTTGGGGTCGCAACGATCGCCAGCTCAAAGCGATGAAAAAAGATCGGGTAAACGAAAAATATTTACCCGACTGCCCCTTCCCCGAAAAGCTGACCGTCATTACAGACTTTGCAGAGGCCGTTTCTGGTGCTCGCGATATCCTGGTAGCGGTACCGAGTCACAGCTTTCGCGAGACTCTAGAGAAACTGGAATTCTTAATGCCGCTTGACGGTCGCGTCTGCTGGGCAACCAAAGGCTTTGAAGAAAACACGGGCAAATTGCCGCATCAGGTTGCTCAGGAAGTATTGGGCGCCGATATTCCTACCGCCGTGCTCTCTGGCCCTACCTTCGCGGCTGAAGTAGGTCGCGGGCTGCCTACCGCCATGAGCATTGCTTCCACCGATGAAGCGTTCGCCGAAGACCTTGCCGAAGACATTTCCAACGACGTATTTCGCGCGTACACGACCGACGACGTGGTGGGTGTCGAAGTTGGTGGAGCCGTGAAGAACATTCTCGCCATCGGCGCGGGTATTTCCGACGGGCTCGGCTTTGGCGCAAATACACGCGTCGCTATGATCACACGAGGCATTGTTGAAATGTCGAGACTTGGCATAGCACTTGGCGCCAGACAGGAAACGTTTCTGGGTCTTGCGGGTGTTGGCGATTTAATGCTGACTTGCACCGACAACCTGTCTCGGAACCGACGCATGGGCCTGGCTCTTGCCGCCGGTAAATCGATCGAAGAAGCCGCTGAGGAAATTGGTCAGGTCGTAGAGGGCGTGCGGGCGGCCAAAGCGGTTTGGCAAGTCGCTAAAAGCCACGATGTCGACATGCCGATTGTGTCGGAACTGTACGCCGTTCTGTACGAGAACAAATCACCTAAGAGCGCCGTCTCTGCGTTGATGAGACGTAGCCTGAAACCCGAGTCGAATTCCAGCGAGTTCTGATTCGCTGGTTCCGAAACTTTGTGCTAGAAATTCAGCTCGAAGAGATCGGACAGAGATTGCTACACCTGCTATGCAGGTTCGCAATGACGAAGACTGGGCAAGCCGAGTGCTTAACGTCGTGGCCCGCCTGAATATTAAACCGTTGTGGAGACTACGAACGACATCTCGTCATGCCACCCCGAATCACAAACTGTCATTGCGAGCCTGAAAAACCTACTTCGCTGCGAACCCAAGTTACAAACTGTGATTGCGAGCCCGAAGGGCGCGGCAATCTCCTGACGCACGGACAACCTCTTTTTAGTATTCTTCCCAAGCGCCGTGCTAGTCTGATATCAGCTCGCGATCTACGCGAGGAATTAATAAATTACCATCATGCTAACGGCCATCCGGGAGAAGTCTTATGCAGATAACCGATGTCAAAGAATTGCTGGACACCCACGCTGATGGTGAATTTTTGAACGTAGCCGAGTTCAACGGTCACACCGTTGGCACAAGCCGAATCACAGGCACATCGCGCTATTGGGAAATGCACCTCGACTCCGAAGCGGAGGACCCGCGTGTCTGACAGCTGGCGTGCGCGTTACGCTCGCCACATGACACTGGCGGACTGGGGTGAAGACCGGCAGCGTGAGCTGGCGGATAAAACGGTGCTCATTGTCGGGCTCGGCGGACTGGGCTCACCTGTTGCAACGTATCTTGCCGCGTCCGGTGTTGGTACGCTAATACTCAACGATTTTGATCGAGTCGATTTATCTAACTTGCCCCGTCAGCCCTTGCATGGCACCAAAGACATCAACCGGCTTAAAACAGAATCGGCGGCCGACAGTCTTAAAGAGCTAAACCCGGACGTAACGCTTGAGCTTGTAAACGAACGCCTCGACCGAAAACAGCTTGAGCAACTTCTCGCCGACTGTGATTGCGTGGTGGATTGTACTGATAATTTCGGTACCCGCTTCGCCATAAACGAAGCGGCCGTTGCCACGAAAACACCACTGATTTCGGCCGCTGCCATCAGAGCAGAAGGTCAGGTAGCGGTTTTTCGCAATGACTTGTACAGCAGCCCTTGCTATCGCTGCCTGTACTCAGAGGACGACGATGCTAACGCGGATTGTCAGGGACAAGGCGTCGTGTCATCACTCGTCGGCGTGATTGGCAGCATGGCCGCAACCGCAACGCTTAACTTGTTGGTGTTCGAAATGGATAACTCGGGACAGCTTCACTATTTCGATGCGAAAACGCTTCAGTGGCGGCATTTAAAAACAAGCAAGAACACGGCCTGCCCTGTGTGCGCAAATTCCCCGTCCTAAACATCTCTCGTTACCTCACGACGAAAGTCGAAGGAGCGTATAGAGAACCTGGCTTTTGGAAATACGAAAAATCAATTTACGGCGCAGCTGTTCTCATCGGTTTAAATGAAAAAGCCTCAACGTAAAACCAAACGTCCTCCGTCAGAAAATACCCGCCTCGCAACCCGCCGCGACCAGCTCACCCAACGCTTCGCACTGGGTGAGGAAATTGTCGCTGAACTTACCGTGAAGCAGCAACGGCTCCTGAACAAGCTTCCATTTTAAGCCGGTAGTGATTCTCTGCACACCGTCGAGCGTACCCTGCCCGTCCAGCCCGGCCCGAACGTAAAGCGCGAAAGGCATACCTTCTGTGTGGTCAATGCAGTCGTAATAAATACGTTCGAAAAAATCCTTGATAAGACCACTCATACCACCAAAGTTCTCGGTCGTGCCAATAATCACCGCATCGGCCTTTCGCACCTGAGCGCTGTCGGCCTCGAGCGGTGAGCAAAAAAGCACGTTAATGGACGAGGTTTGTGCGCCGCGAGTTACCGCGTCAGCAAGAGCCTGAGTGTTGTCGGAAGGCGTGTTAGCCACGATCAATAGAGTCGGCATAGTAAAAATCAGAGCCTAAAAGGCTATGCTGGCAGTTAATCAACGACTGTGCAAACGGGCATATCTTTTGAAACTGCTGCACAAATTCGAGCCACGCGATACACTGGACAGCCGACTCGAAGCGAATGTCGCATGAATTATATGAAACCTGTTCTTGCCGTCGCCTGCGCATTTCTGGCTGCAGGTTGCGACATGGCTAAACAGCCTCCATCCGAACCCGGGCTCGAGGCAATGAGCACTCTCGATTATTCAGTGAACGCAAGCGACGTCACATCGATTGCCATGGGCGGTTTCATTGAGTTTGACGAGCGCGTCGAAGTGGACGCGACTACCGGATACGGCAACTGCTTTTACGCTACCTATGAGTTTGTCTTCGAATACGACGCATCCGTTTTTGTTGAATTTCGCGATGGGCGCGAAGGCCACTGCAGCTACGGCGCTATTCTTGTGCGCTCGTTTGAAGTTCGAGTACTAGCCGAGGAAGACTACCCTCTCGGTTCCGAGCTAACGCCCTTCATTCAATTCCACCAAAGCGATCCCAACATTGCCGTATTTCAAATTGGCCGGGAGTACTTTGCCGAACGAATAAATGATCTTCGCGAAGTGGAAATTAGCTGCCGACGCGACTCGTGCGACGGCGCGATAGAACGTCGGGTTCCCAACTCCAGCACCTAGGTCGCAGCTCCTTTAAGTAAGAACTCGAGCGTTTCGCGACTGAGAACCAACGAAGTATCTGACACCGCACTGGTTAACCTGATCCCATGGCATTCTTTATTATTCAGAGCGGTTCGAATTAAAGCCTCACCTTGCAGAGTCGCATTACACTCAAGACCGAAATCTTCCTTAAATTTCTTACCGAAATTTTTGGTAAACACCGCAGGATCGGCGAAGGCTATCAATGTCTGATTTCCTTTACCGTCGTCACCACTCGATATTTGCACTTGCTGTTCTGTAGGGGTTTTTATGGCTTCGCCGCCCGCAGCGTTAGTGCTCATTTGTGAAACATGAATGCCGACGTCCACGGCAAGTAAGGTCTCTTTAAACTGGGTGTGAATTAGCGAGTTATCTTTAGAAAGTGCCGTAATCGCATCCGACAAGGGTGTGTCACCGTTCATTGTCCAAAATCCTCTGTACCTGAATACAATTTCCTGACAATCAAGCTTGTGCTGGGCAGCTTGAGAAATATGTTCTGCGACACTGATTATGAGTCAACTCACTAGTGCACTACCAGCAGTGCCATTTACTTGCTTGAAACAAGCAAATAAGTGAAAATACGCTGATGTCATCACTAAGCAACTCTGCACGGCGTTCACATGCCGAGCGCACCTACGAATCTGACCAGAAAATGCTCTGTGCAGCTGTCGAACTAATAACCGAAAAAGGCTTGGAAAACATGACCTTAAAGTCAGTTGGCGAAATCGCCGGGTACAGTCGCGGACTGGCGGGCTATCGCTTTGGCTCCAAACAGGGGCTCTATGAGTTTGTCATGCAGGCCATTGGCGAGCGCTGGCTGGAACAGCTTAACTCTGCAACCAGCGGACTGCGTGGCGTTGAGGCCATGCGGGCGGCCGTGGAAGCACACTGCGACATGTGCCTCAGCAATGACGCAGCCGTGCAGGCGTTTTACATCCTTTGGCTCAACGCCGTAAACCCAGGCTCCGATACCCGGGAAATGGTTATCAACATTGATCGGCGCCGCCAACGAGACGTGGCGCAATGGGTCATGGAGGCCTGCACCGATACTGGGCACGACGGGGCTGGCCGCGACGACGCACAAGAAATTGCCACCCAATTTTCAGCCGCGATCATCGGCATTGTGTATCACTGGCTAGCCGACACTACCAACCTTGGCGCCGTTAAAGCGCAGCACGAGCAACTTATTCACACCATGGTTCAACTAATGCAGCCAGAGGCAACGTCATGAGCACAATATCGCAGTTAGTCCAACCCACCGCCACAGCGACGGCCAAGTCCAGTACACCTTTGCGCTTTGTCACCGCTGCCTCATTGTTCGACGGACACGACGCGTCCATTAATATCATGCGGCGAATTCTGCAGGCCTCCGGAGCCGAAGTGGTACACCTTGCGCACAACCGCTCGGTTGCAAACGTCGTTGAATCGGCTCTGCAAGAAGACGTACAGGCGATCGCCATCAGCTCGTACCAAGGCGGACATAACGAATACTTTCGTTACATGATTGATATGCTTAAAGAGCACGGTGCCGAGCACATCAAAGTGTTTGGTGGGGGTGGCGGTGTGATTGTCTACGACGAAATTCAGGAGCTGCAAGCGTACGGCGTTGAACGCATCTACTCGCCTCACGACGGTCAGCAGCTGGGGCTTCAGGGCATGATTGACGACATGCTCGAACGAACGGCTGCGCTCGGTGAAAAACCGGGCCAGCCCAATCTGGATTCACTTACCCCTTATTCCCAAACCAGACTTGCTCGTGTCATCACCGGTATTGAAAACGGGCTCTACTCTGAGCAGCAGCTGAACACGCTGAAAGAAACTGCACCCACTATTCCGGTACTGGGCATTACGGGAACCGGTGGCGCCGGCAAGTCGTCGCTTACCGACGAGATTATTCAGCGCTTCAGACAAGACAGCTCTGACAGTGTTCGCATTGCAATACTGGCGGTAGATCCGACTCGCCGTAAAACAGGCGGCGCGCTTTTGGGTGACCGCATTCGCATGAACGCGATTTATCACCCCAACATTTTCATGCGTTCACTGGCAACTCGGGGCACAACGGGCGAAGTGCCTGGCTACCTGCCAGAAGTCATTGCGGCTGCTCGTCACGCCGGCTTTGACCTGGTCGTTGTCGAGACGCCCGGCATTGGTCAGGGTGACGCAGGCATTGTGCCGTACGTAGACGCATCCATGTACGTAATGACGCCAGAGTTTGGCGCTCAAAGTCAGCTCGAAAAAATCGACATGCTCTTCTACGCCGACATTGTAGTGATCAACAAATTTGATCGTAAAGGCAGCGACGACGCTCTTCGTGATGTATCCAAACAGGTACAACGAAACCGCGCCGACTTCTCGAAAGGTCCGGAAGAAATGCCCGTCTTCGGCAGCATTGCATCGCGTTTCAACGACGACGGAGTAACCGCTGCTTATCAACATCTGAAACAACTATTGGTTGAAAAAGGTCTTTCACCCTACGACTCGGCGCTCGCTCCCGTTAACCGCCGCAGCCCATCTGAAAAAACCATTATTGTTCCGCCGCAGCGCCAGCGATATCTGGCCGAAATTGCCGAGACCGTTCGGACTTACCATGCGAGCGTAGAAGAACAGTCAACGATTGCCCGCGAGCGCCAGCAAGTTGAAGCCACCCGGGCCATGTTGGGTTCCGAAAGTGACGTAGAAGCACTGAACAAGCTGGCTACGCAAAAAGATCAGCAGCTGTCAGCGCATTCGCGGCAGCTGCTCGAGAGCTGGGACGACCTGAAAGAAACCTGCAGCGCCGACACGGTCGACATTACGTTACCCAACGGTAAAACCATCACGCAAAAAGTCAGTACAACAAGTCTGTCCGGGACCCGCATTCCTAAAATATCACTGCCCGCGTTTGTTGATCACGGCGAACGCCTGAAGTGGCTAATGAAAGACAACGTGCCCGGACGCTTTCCGTACACGGCTGGCGTGTTCGAATTTCGCCGCGAAGGCGAAGACCCGGCGCGCATGTTTGCAGGCGAAGGCGACGCGTTCCGCACCAACCGCCGTTTCAAGCAGCTGTCGGAACACTCTGAAGCCAAGCGGCTGTCGACCGCTTTTGACTCGGTCACGCTGTACGGTTTCGATCCGGCTGTGCGTCCAGACATTTATGGCAAGATTGGCAACGCCGGTGTGTCTATCGCAACGCTCGACGACATGAAAGTGCTGTACAGCGGGTTCGACCTATGCGATCCGCGCACCTCTGTCTCGATGACCATCAACGGGCCAGCCCCGACCATACTCGCGTTTTTCCTCAACACGGCCATAGACCAACAGCACGCCAAATTTGTTGAAGAACAAAAGCGCGAGCCAAACGAGACGGAGTACGCAGAGCTGCAACGTTTTGCCGTCAGTCATGTAAGAGGAACCGTGCAGGCCGATATTTTGAAAGAAGATCAGGGTCAAAACACCTGCATTTTCTCCACCGACTTCAGCCTGCGTATGATGGGCGACATTGCCCAGTATTTTATCGACAACGAAATCAAACGTTTCTATTCTGTATCCATCAGCGGGTATCACATTGCCGAAGCGGGCGCGAACCCGATTTCACAGCTGGCCTTTACGCTCACAAACGGTTTCACCTACGTAGAGACTTATTTGGCACGCGGCATGCACATTGACGACTTCGCCCCGAACCTGTCGTTCTTTTTCTCTAACGGCATGGACCCCGAGTACACGGTCATGGGTCGAGTCGCTCGCCGCATATGGGCCACCACCATGCGTGACAAATACGGTGCCAATGAGAGAAGTCAAAAACTGAAATACCACATTCAGACTTCAGGTCGTTCGCTTCACGCCCAGGAAATGGACTTCAACGACATTCGAACGACGCTGCAAGCTCTGCTCGCTATTAACGATAACTGCAACAGCCTGCACACCAACGCCTACGACGAGGCCATTACGACACCTACCGAAGAATCTGTGCGTAGAGCCATGGCAATTCAACTTATTATTAACCGTGAATTTGGCGTGGCGAAAAACGAAAACCCGAACCAGGGCGCTTTCATTGCAGAAGAATTAACCGACCTGGTAGAAGAAGCTGTTCTCAGAGAATTCGAACGCATCTCGGACAGAGGCGGCGTACTGGGCGCGATGGAAACTGGCTACCAACGTGGCAAGATTCAGGAAGAGTCCATGCACTACGAACACAAAAAACACGACGGCTCTCTTCCGATTATTGGCGTCAATACCTTTCTGCCTGAAACCAGCAGCGAACAAAACAACATTGAACTGGCCCGCTCCACAGACGATGAAAAACAAGGCCAGATTAAACGTCTCGCCGAGTTCCATAAACAACACAAAGGTGAAGCCGACCAGCACCTGGCTGACGTAAAAGCGGCCATCGTAAACGGTGAGAACGGCTTCGCCGCTCTAATGAAAGCAGTCCGTCACTGCTCACTCGGCCAGATAACCGACGCCCTGTTTGAAGTAGGTGGTCAGTACAGAAGAAACATGTAACGAAGCAGTTATGGGATCCGCTTATGGGGTCAGGCAGATTTTCTACGCCAATAAAGGCTGGTCAAAAGCAACAGCATTAAGAAGCTCGCGGAACCACCGCCACCACCGCCGCCTGAATTAGCGGGAATCGGTGTGGGGGCAGGAGCCGGGTTGGGCGTTGGATCACATACGTCACCGATGCCATCGCCGTCAGCGTCTAACTGGTTGGCATTGGCCTGCACAGGGCAATTATCGGTTGCGTCATCGACTCCGTCACCGTCGTCGTCAGAATCGCATACATCCCCTGCTCCATCAGTGTCCAGATCAAGCTGGTTTGCGTTTGCCAGTACGGGACAGTTGTCGAGTGTGTCGTCTACACCATCGCCGTCATCGTCGGTATCGCAGATGTCTCCAGTACCGTCCATGTCTGAATCAGACTGGTCGCTGCTCGCCACTGTGGGGCAGTTATCCAGATCATCGTCAATCCCGTCACCGTCACCGTCGGCGTCGCAAAGGTCTCCGGCACCGTCCATGTCCAAATCAGATTGGTCGGCGTTTGAAACGACAGGACAATTGTCCAAGCCGTCTTCAATTCCGTCGCCATCGTCGTCGACATCGCAGAAATCTCCAGCACCGTCCATATCAATATCCGATTGATCGATATTGGCCACAACAGGGCAGTTATCCAGGTCATCTTCAAATCCGTCACCGTCGTCGTCGGTATCGCAGAAGTCTCCGGCACCGTCCATATCCAAATCGGATTGATCGGCGTTTGCCACGACCGGACAATTATCTAACGCGTCTTCAACGCCGTCGCCATCGTCATCGGTGTCACAGCTATCTCCAGCACCGTCCATATCCAAATCAGACTGGTCGGCGTTTGCCACTGCGGGACAATTGTCCAGCGTGTCTTCCACGCCATCACCGTCGTCATCGTCATCGCACAGGTCTCCAGCGCCATCCATGTCGAGATCGGATTGATTAGTACTTGCCAATACCGGGCAGTTGTCGACGTCGTCGTCAATTCCATCGCCATCGTCGTCCGCGTCGCAAGCATCTCCGGCTCCGTCCATATCCAAATCGGCCTGGTCGGCGTTTGCCATTGCGGGGCAATTGTCTAACCCATCGTCAAATCCGTCGCCATCGTCGTCGGCGTCACAGGCGTCTCCGTCTCCGTCCATATCAATATCAGACTGATTGGTATTGGCCAGAACGGGGCAGTTGTCGATTGCGTTATCAACCGTATCGCCATCGACGTCGTCGTCGCACTCATCTCCGATACCGTCCATGTCCAGGTCGGCCGACTGATCGGTATCGGCCAGCAGCGGACAATTGTCGTCTTCGTCTACAATTCCGTCGTCGTCATCGTCGACATCGCAGGCGTCGCCATCACCGTCCATATCTACATCAGACTGGTCGGCGTTTGCCACTTGAGGGCAGTTATCGAGTGAGTCTTCAATATCGTCACCGTCAGCGTCAGGCCGCCCAAACACGACGTAGCTTTCGCCCGCTTGGTCTTGAAAACCGATAACAGTCGTAGGCGCACCGATGACCAGGTCTTCCTGACCGTCACCATTAACGTCTCCGGCTGAACTAACAGACACGCCTATGGAGCCGTTGCTCTGGATCGGAGTAAATGAAATACCATCACTTCCGTCACCGCCGACCAAACTCGACAACTCAAACTCAGCGGGAAAACCGCTATCGCGGCCAAACAATACGTAAGCCGTACCCGCCGGTTGCGAACCGAACAAACTAAGCTCGTTGACCGCGGATCCACCGATAACAAGGTCGTCTGTTCCGTCGCCGTTAAAGTCAACTTTTCCAGCCCGAAGTACGGGAATCCGATTATCGAAGGTGTCGGTGCTGTTGACACAAACAAAGCCGTCGCTGCCATCGCCTGATGCCAGGCTAGATAACTCGAATTCGGGTGGAAAACCCGTGTCACGACCAAACACCACGTAGCCTGCGCCCAGTTCACCGCCGCCACTGGCTTTGACCCCTCGTGAATTAACAAAGAGGTCATCTATTCCGTCGGCATTGATATCGCCTACAATATTGACAAACGAACCTGAAAAATCACCGTCGTTGATGCCGTTTAAAACAAAGCCTGCGCTACCGTCTCCCGACGCCAACGTCGACAGCTCGATCTGAGCGGGAAACCCGGCTCGTGTCCCGAACACAACGTAACTCTCACCCTTCAGATTGAAGAGGCTGAATGAACGGGTACCGGATGCACCGATCACGAGGTCGTCTACACCATCGGCATTCAAGTCGCCTGCGGCGCTGACTGATACACCAGCCCGGTCCGATTCCAGAATTCCGTTCAACACAAAACCTTCGCTGCCATCGCCTGTCTCCAGACCCAACAAACTCACAAAAGTTGAGAAACCTGTGTCTCGACCAAATATTACGTAAGTCTTGCCGGCTGTGAACCTCCCACCGGGGCTACCGCCAATCGCTCCTACAATCAGGTCACTGAGTCCATCGCCATTGAGATCGCCAGCACTCAGCGAGCCACCCAACCGGCCGGACGATTCGACGCCATTCAATACAAAACCTTCGCTACCGTCTCCTGTGGCAAGATTCGTCAGTTCAAACGTAGCGGGAAAGCCAGTGTTCCGCCCGAACACAACGTAAACCCGACCCGGCGAGTTGACCACGGTATCCAGTACGTTGAAGGGCAAACCGACAGCAATGTCGTCAATCCCGTCACCGTTTATATCCCCCGCTGCGGCGACAATTGAGAAAGGTCCGCCAAATTCGTTACTGCTCAGTGCAAACCCGGCGCTTCCATCGCCCAGCTCGAGGCTCTGCAGTTCAAACTCGGAAGGAAAACCGGTTGCGCGACCGAACACCACGTAGCCCCGACCGGTGTTACCCACTCCGGCCTCGTTCGCGTTAATGATGAAGTCGTCTATGCCGTCGCCGTTTAAATCTCCAGCGGAACTGACCGAAGAGCCTGTCTGGTCGTTCTCAAAATTACCGCGCAGCACAAAACCGTTACTGCCATCACCAGAGGCCAGACTCGATAACTCAATTTCGGGCGGGAACAGGTCAGCGGTTGCACCGGGCATAGCCCCGACGAGCGAAAGCCACAGCACAACGGCCGCTTTGGTACAACGAAGACCCTTTTTGGAGTTCGGCGCGTTCAATCGCATGCTAAATACCCTTCGGCACGAGTGCATTGGAAAAACTTGAATATTAATATAGATCAGTGTTTGTCAATTTTTTGTGGTCAACGTTTACAACCAGCGTCCGTAACACGAAGCGTCGACCTACTGCTCGACTTAAAACTAAAAATAACGCACCAGTGATTATCAACGACCCATTAACGCACACTTGATTTGTAAAAAGCGGCACGTAATTGTAAAGATTCATCGCATATCGGTAAATGTTACGGGCGTTCACATTTTGCTAACCGGAATAACCGTGCAAAGCTGGGGAGGTTTGATGACGCTAACCTCAATTGGAACAGAAAAGAATGCGGTAGTTCAAACTCATTTGCCTGCGCTCCCGCAACTTCGTATTTAAAATCGCATGACGCTGATGCTAATCGGCCACATGTATAGCTCTGAACAAACCCAAGTCGACAGCACGTCTCAAAGGCAAACAGACCACTCGCCAAACAAGACAGTGGTTCATGAGAAAAAAAGTGGAGAAACTGAATATCAGTATTAGTCGTATTGTTACGAATAGCGAAACTCTGACTATGAATTCGGAAAACGAGAAGCGTAATTTGGGGAGACCTGACGCCAAAGGTCAAGGGGTATGGGGGGTCAAGCCCCCATACCCCTTAAGAACACTTAGAACCTGAACGTAGCACTCACGCCAGCAGTACGAGGGTCTTCAATAAACGCGTGGAAAGAACCCGCCTGAAACGGCGAATCAAACGCAACGTTCAACACCTCTTCTTCCGTCAGGTTTTTAACCCAGGCTTGAACCACCCAGTTGCCATCGGCCTGCTCGATACCGATAGAACCATTAACCCAGAAGAGACTGTCCTGAAGCGTCTGCTCATCAAGGTCTTGTCCGGTGTAGTACTCGCTACGGAACCGATAGTCGGTGCTCGCGATAAAGTTCAGGTTACCGTTAATAGGTCTCGTGTATTGCACGGTACCCGTCGCGAGAAAATCAGACACAAAGTTAGGTGTACGACCGGACAGATCCTGAACGGGCATACCGGCTGCACTTTGAGCTGCAGTTGCCGAGGCTCCCGGGAAACTTGAGTAAGAAATGTCTTGCCACACAATACCGCCTGACACTCTCAGATTGTCGGTAACCAAATAACTGTAATCAGCTTCCAAGCCAGTACCTTCTACCTCGGCTGCATTGCGAATGGTAAAGTTCAAACCGTCAAACGAGTTAGCCTGGAAGTCTTCCAGAGTTTGATTAAAGGCCGCCACGTTTAGCGTACCGCGCCCACCCGCGAGGCGCGTTTTCACACCAAGCTCGAAAGAGGCAACTGTTTCGGAGTCGAATATTGCGTTACGTGCATTTGCAAACGTGCTACCAGGTGCCTGACCAGCTGCGTTTCGACTCAGGTTAATACCGCCTGACTTGAAGCCAGTTGCGTAGCGAAAGTAAACCGAAGTTTCGTCGTTAACGTCGTACGAAACGTTAAACGTGCCGGAGACATTGTCGTCCCTGAAACTGTTTCTATAATTATCCACGGCTGGGAAAACCTGAAAAGCCGACAACCCGGCAAAAGGAGCTGGCAAAGCAATTTGAGAAAAAGGCTCGTTAGAAAACACGTTCACAGCGGCATTGCGCTTCTCTTCTTCTGTGTAACGCAGACCCGCAGTGATCGACCATTGATCATTTATGTGTTTTGTAGCTTGCGTGAAAAACGCAAAGCCCTTTGAATTGTAGTCAAACGTATTGCGTGTGCCGGTACCGTTGGCGAAAATTGACCCGGATGGCAAACCGAAAATACCCTCGAGCGCAGCGAAGTTCAGTGTGCCGCCGGTTGAAGCCTGGGTTAACAAGTCACCGTAAGCGCGAGCGTCCGCGCCCAGAATCAAATCGTCACTGGCAAAAATGTCCTGATCAAAAATAAACGCACCGACCAGCCAGTCGACACTGCTGTCACCGGAAGAGGTCAGTCTAATTTCGTAAGTTGTTTCCTCGAGGTCTTGAGCCTGCACCCGATCGCTCAACAAATCCATGCGCTGAAAATCCGAGTCGATACGGGGAAACGTCTCGAAAAAGCGCTTCGCAGCAATCACCGTTAGCGATGAATTTTCCAGCTCGTGTTCAAGCTGCGCTGAGAAACCGCCGTCGATGAACCCGTTATCGAAAGCCAAGCCGGGGGTGGCCGCACCTACCCGGGTAAACGGATCAAGCTGCCCTGAGCTTCCACCGGGCAACGAACCTGGTCCACCGAGGGCACCGGATATAGCAGCCGTAGGGCCCGCAAATGTTGGCGTAGAAATACAGCAGCTGTCATTTACGTCGGAATAGTCACCGATAAAGCGAATGCTGGTTGAATCTGACACGTCCCACAACAGCTGAAGGCGACCTGTCATGCGCTCTCTGTTGTTAATGTCCAGACCGCTTTGAAGAACATCGTCGACTACTCCGTCGCGGTTGTAGACAGACCCTGACAGACGGTACGCCAGCTTGTCTTGAATGAGGGGGCCCGTAACCGACCCTTTAACCTGAGTCATACCGAAGTCGCCGACCGAAAGATCAACCGTTCCGCCCAACTCGTAGTCAGGCTTGCGTGTCGTTACGCTGATAACGCCCGCAGAAGTGTTCTTTCCAAACAGCGTACTTTGCGGACCGCGCAAAATCTCAACCTGTTGAATATCGACGTAGTCGCTCATGGCAGAGCCAACCCGACCGCGGTACACGCCGTCAATGAAGACACCAACTGACTGCTCAAGGCCAGTGTTATTACCCGCCGTACCAATTCCCCTGATAGAGAAGATGGTATTCGTCGAGCCCGTTGTAGAGTTCACTACAAGCGAAGGCGCCATTTGCTGCAGGTCGATAACGTCACGAATCTGGGCGCGCTCAATATCGTCGCCGGACACCACGGAAACCGCTACCGGCACTTCCAGTAGCGTCTCGTCACGCTTTTGAGCCGTGACTACTACTTCTTCCAACACCTGTGCGTTGGTTGGTAGAGCCAATGCGGCGGTCACCGCCATAGCGGTCGCAGACCGTAGCAGTGGTTGAGTCTTCAGGTTTCGCATGCAGTTTCCCCTACATAAATAACAATGATCGGCACGAAGTCAGATTCAGGTTACTCGCTTCAATGCCGCACGACTATCAGAACAAGTTGTCATACTTGCGCATAAACCACCGATTTAACAGGCTTTAAATCGACGATACGTTGTCATTAACTTACAAGAAACTCGTAGTCGTTGTCCATCTAATAAAACGGCGTCAACAAACAAAAAAATTTGCACCGTGTTGCGACTAAATCGACTCGTCCAGTCATCATGTTTAATAGCGTTACGGATAACACACTCTTACGCAATTCGAAGTGTTACCGAATGGTAGTGCCTGGACGATGGAGAGAGACGGATGTCTTTACCAACATTCTAAAGATAGCCGCGAATGGATGAATACTCCTGCTCCGGAGAGCGACCAACCGACAACGGCGGCGCCACGGCATGACTAAAAAGCGTCGCGCACAAGAATGAAGTATTAACAACACCAATATTTGACTTGGAACTGTGAGGACCAAAATAACGAGGCGATTGGAGAAGACGATTAACGACTCTTGAAAGACTCAGTCAGGACTTGATCCGCCGAGATAAAGCGCAGATGAAGATCGAACTATGAAGCAACGCTCTTTTTACTCAACTTCTCCAGTCAGCTGTGAGCCATCCAATGGTGAAACCATCACCGTAAAAGAAAGGCCGATTAGCGATATTGGGGGAACGATTAAGGCTACGGTAAAAAAGTAGCCATAGACCTCAGAACCAAGCTAGACGATTGAAACAGGATGTAAAACAAAGTGTTATTCAACTCAACCGGTCGAGCCGGAATGCGTAACCGGTAAGCACCGCCCGGATTGCCGAACAACTCGGCCTGTATCGCCTTGTTGCAAAAAGGACACAATGTCGTTTCCGGAACGATTTACACACGGTTTCGACTTTTAATGCATAACAAATTGTTATATAAAGGTTAGTAAGTCGTGTAAGTAACTGATTCTTGTGCAATGTTGTGAATTTGCAACAAGCCTTTTTTCTTCAACACGCTTGGCTACAATCAGCTGGAATGATTCCCTGATTATTTTGTTAAACGGATTGACCGATTGTCAGGACACACATGCAATTTGTCATAAAAACATTAGAGCCCAAATCATATTCGAATTTGCACAAAATTCAGCCGTCCGACCAGGCGTTTTTACCGCGTCACGGGCGCGACCTTTCAAGTCGCTGTGATTAACCCTGCACCTCCTTAATGTTCGAACTCTCAATTAGATAATCTCACTATCCCGAGGAAAATGTATGAAAACCAAACACACCTTATTAAAGCCAACAAGTCTCGCGCTCGCGATTCTGACGGCGTTCAGCGGTTCGTATTCCGCGTACGCCCAGCAGCCGCAAGACGATACAGAACTTGAAGAAGTCGTTACCATTGGTACTCGTGGCAAGCCGCGATCAGCTACCGCTTCTGTTGCACCTGTAGACGTCATTTCAGCGAAAGATTTCGTTGCTCAAGGTGGTGTAGACACCAGCAATCTGCTGCGTAACGTTGTTCCTTCTTTCAACGTAAACGACCAGCCTATTTCTGATGCCGCAACACTGGTTCGCCCAGCTAACCTGCGTGGTTTGGCTCCTGACCACACGCTTGTGCTGGTCAACGGCAAACGTCGCCACCGCGCTTCAGTCATTACCTGGCTGGGTGCTGGTATTGCCGACGGTTCACAAGGACCAGATATTGCTGCGATTCCTTCACTGGCACTTCAAAGCGTTGAAGTTCTTCGTGACGGCGCTGCCGCTCAGTACGGCTCTGACGCCATCGCCGGCGTGATTAACTTCAACTTGAAAAACTCAGCCACCGATGGTTCTGCTGAAATCAAGTATGGGCAATACACAGAGGGCGAAAACGCCTACTCTATCGCCATAAATCAGGGCTTCGCACTGGGTTCAAACGGCTTCCTGAACGTGACAGCCGAATTCGCTGAGGCAGAAGCTACAGACCGTTCAATTCAGCGCGACGACGCAGCAGGCCTGATTGCCGCCGGCGTACAAGGCGTAGGCACACCGGCACAGGTCTGGGGTACTCCTGAAGTTGATGGCGACATTAAACTCTGGGCTAACTTCGGCAAAGAGCTGAACAACGGCATGGAAATTTTCGGCCAAGCCAACTACAACAACAAAGACGTAGCCGGTGGTTTCTACTATCGTAATCCGTCTAACCGTGGTGGTGTAAACGCGACGACAGACGCCAACGGCAACGACATCTTGCTGTTCGCCGACCTCACAGCTGACGGCTCGGGTAACTGCCCAGGTAATCCTGGTTCAAACGTTGCAGGCATTCCGGCAAATGCCGCAGGTCTGACAAGCCCCGAATTTGCGGCGGTAAACAGTGCAAACTGCTTTAACTTTGCGCAGCAAATCACCGGTGGTTTCACACCAAGTTTTGGTGGTGAAGTAAGCGACTCTTCCATCTTGATTGGTCTTCGTGGGGAAACTCGCGGCGAATTAGGCTGGTCAGTAAGCGCCTACAACGGTAACCACGAAGCCGATTTCTTCATTAACAACACCGTTAATGCGAGTCTGGGTGCCGACACGCCTCGTAACTTCGATCCAGGTGCTTACGAGCAGCAGGAAACCAACATTAACCTCGACTTTACCAAGTCACTCTCAAACGAAGTATCGTTGGCGTTTGGTGCGGAATATCGTGTTGAGGAATTCACCATTGTGGCTGGACAGCGCGAGTCGTACATCGACGGTGGTTTGGGAGCACAAGGCTTCTCAACCTCTTCAAACGGTTTCCCGGGTTTTGCTCCAGCCATCGCGGGCAGCTTTGACCGCTCAAACGTATCCGTTTACGGTGACCTCGAGTGGCAAGCCTCTGACCAGTTACTGGTAGCTGCAGCCATTCGTTACGAAGATTTTGACGACTTCGGTGATACCACCAACTTCAAACTCGGTGGTAATTACACGGTCAACGACAACTTCGGTTTGCGTGCAACCGTCAGTACCGGCTTTAAAGCGCCAACACCCGGCCAGTCTAACGCGTCTAACATTTCAACTCAGTTAGTTAACGCCGTACTGGTTAACCAGGGTGTTGTTCCATCAACCAGTCCTGCAGCGCAGTTGCGTGGTGGCACGCCATTGGGTCCGGAAGAGTCAACCAACTTTACACTGGGTGGCTACTTTGCAGTCGGTCCTGTTGACGTCACAATCGACTACTTCAACATTCAGGTAGACGATCGTTTGAACATCTCTGACACGTTCTCGTTAACACAGGCTGACCTCGACACACTGGCTGGTCAGGGCATCGACGCTTCTGACATCTCAACCTTCTCGTTCTTCACCAACCAGTTCGACACCGAAACAAGCGGTATCGACATTGTTGCAACGATGAACACAGAGTGGGCGAACGGTGTAACAACCTGGAATCTGGCGTTCAACACAACCGATACCGAAGTGACTCGCCGCAACCCTGACCTACTCAGTGACGGACGCGTGCTGCTCATCGAAGACGGTGTTCCTGACACTCGCTGGAACTTCACAGCCAGTCACCAGATGAATAAGTTTCGACTCCTGGGTCGCCTGAGCTACTACGGCGACTACTGGGACGGTGAAGCCGGTGCCACATTCGATTCAAACACGCTGTTGGATATTGAATTGGGCTACGCAGCAACTGACAAAATTGACCTGTCATTTGGTGCGCGTAACCTGACTAACGAGCAAGGCCAAACAGCCGTTGATGCCAACGGCGGAGCGTTCGACTTTGGTCGCGTACTGGGTCTGGAATACAGTCAGTACACACCGTTCGGGTTCAACGGTACGTTCATCTACGGAAGAGCCACCTACAACTTCTAAGCTTTAGAAACAGTAGAGCAAGAAAAAGGGTGCCTTTTGGCACCCTTTTTTTATGGCCAGTGAAAAACGAGAGAGCAGTTGGCGCTCGATACGTAGAACACTCAACAGGGGGCATTCCTACCCGTATTACGCTTGTCTTCCGTTTATCCTCCAATAAATAAAAGCAATCGCCGTAAGCGGCGGCACCGCCAGAAACATAAACATCCATATTATCTTGGTCTTCGACTCGTAGTGACTTCTTAGGAAAAACAAAAGCAAACCTACAAAGCCATAAAGCATGACAAACATGGCTACCGCCACCAGATAGAAAAACGGATCGGTGGTTTCGCCAAATCCTACGGGCACATCGCTTTTGAATTTTGGCGCTGCCCATGTGAATACAACACTACCCATCCCGACAAGCACAGCCAGTATCTCCGGCCTCTTGTACAACTTGAAAAGCATAATGTTGTCCCTATAAGAAAATCGTCTTTGGATTATTCGGGTAGATTACACTCTTATCGCACGGCCCGGGCGATGTGAGCTGTCGGACTAAGTTTGCGCAGCGACACTCACGCTCTAAAGCAAGAAAGCCGGGCCAATGCCGCGCATAGTTTATGGCCGCTTGATCAGAGCTTAAACCGAAAACCTCTTGCGCATATCCATGCAACACCCTGTTTTTATTAAGGTAATCCCTATCTATCCCGGCGCCGAGCGGAGTAAATACCAAGCCCCGCCGGTAGACGACCTCCTCTTCACTTCCGGCCTACGGTTAATCGGTATAGTAAAAAGCTGAAAACGAGCGGCCGTCCGCGAGCCGCCGTCCACGCCTTACCGAGGGATTGCCACATGCTCCGTATTATTGGCGCGCTGTACTTTTACCTGCGCTTTCTACCCAGCTTTACTCGCCCCGCCATGTGGGTTCGTGAACGCGGATGGACAACACCGCTTCCGCCACTCGACGGACAGACGTGGCTGGTAACGGGCGCTTCCGACGGCATTGGCAAGGCAATCAGTTCGCTGGCACTGGGCCTCGGAGCAAACGTCATTGGGGTTGCTCGCAACAAAAAAGCACTCGACGAATTTGCCCACTCCCACCACTACACATCACGCTATCAGGGACTGACACACGACCTTTCATCGATGAAAGAGATTCGACACCTTATTAGCCAGCTGGAGCAGTCGGGCGAGAAAATTGATGTACTGGTTAACAACGTAGGCGTGATGCTACATGATGCATCAATCACCGACGAAGGATTTGAGAAGTCGTTTGCAACCAATCTGCTCGGTCATTACGCGCTGACTGAGTGGCTTTGCGAAGCCGAAAGACTGAAACCTGGTGCGCGCATCATCAACATGAGCTCTGGCGGTATGTACAACGTGCCTCTTCTGATCGATCGCCTGAACGAAAACAACCCGTACAACGGCACGCTTGCATACGCGCTGCACAAGCGAGCGCAGGTCGTGCTTAACGATCACTGGCGAGAAGAACATCCTGAACACACGTATTACGTCATGCATCCGGGCTGGGTCAATACCGTCGGAGTGGCTACATCGCTGCCACGCTTTCATAAGCTGTTGGGCAAAATACTGCGTTCGCCAAGAGACGGTGCCGACACGGCCATTTGGCTCGGCGCCACGGGACCAGAGCAGAACGAAACCGGCATTTGGTTCGACCGTAAGCTGCGCAGCGCACACATTTACGGCATGACGCGCAAACTGAGCGCTAGCGGTGCTCACCTGTCGAGCTATTTGAACTCCAAACTTGAATCGGGCAATCCGGAACATTTCGACGATGCTGCATCACCCGAAAACAGTGTCCGTAAGGCCAGCTGAAGCAACTTAACGCTCGAGGTCCGAATCGTAATGTTACCGGCTCGCTGGCCCCAACGGCATACCCGCTTGATCCTATGGAACAGGCGGAGCGCGTACCCCAAAAGGCACTGCGCCCATCATTATAAGTCCCCCTTTACTGCTTTGATTAGCGGCGGCTTTTTTCCCTGCCTCATTGCTTTGCGTAAAATGTAGAGCCAGAAAAAACAATACACATCAGAATGTTACCAGACTTACCGCTCAGTTCAGGTCGGGTTCAGGGTCCGCATGTTGTACTTCAGTCAAGCCTAACAACAGCGTTAGAGAACGTCAGGAGTTTATTGTGTTGACCAAATCACTTAGGGATCAAACCAGCCACACAGGGAACGCACGCTTTCGCCGCGATGTGGGCGCTATCGCCATAGGCCTGCTGATAGCCTCACTTACGCTTGGCACTCAGGCACAGACATTTGAAGACGTCACCATTGCCGCAGAGACAACTTCGTCTACAGAAGCACGCGTTGCCACCAGCCGGGGCTTTACCAGTAACGAGCGAAGCGTCACTGGAAAAACGGCTCCGGTGGAAACAGCGTCGACCAAACCACGCAGTATGGCGAAAGACGCTCCCGGTAAATCTTTCGTCGCCAAATCAAGTTTCTTTAGCGACTTTGAAATCTACGACGCTCAAGTAGCGCTGTACTTTGATGACGATCTGGACGGTTTTTTCTACGGCATCGATGTTAATTTCGACGCCGACACAGAATACTCGACCGCCGATGTGTACGCACGACTCTACCTCAGTCTCGAAGGCGGTCCATGGGAGCTTTACTACACAACCGAAGTATTCACGATTTTCGGCGACAGCGGATCAGACGACTACACAGTCGAAACCGAGCTCTACTCGGGCTATCCACCCGCTTTCTACGATGTTCTGATAGAACTTTACGACTACGACACCGGTGATTTTGTCGCCGAATTCGGACCGGAAGACAGCCTCGAAATGAGGGACGCACCGCTTGAAGATCAGCAGAAAGATATCGGCATTATTACAGTCGGCCCGGAGCCTATCATCAGCCGCTCAAGCGGCGGTGGCGGCAGCACCTCGGTATTCTCGCTGGCATTCATTGCCCTGGTTTTGCTGACACGTCGAATCCGTCAGTCGACTCGCCTGGAAAGCCCAACTCACGTTTAAGTATTTGCATTCATCGAGGCGACTCCCCGACCGACGGATACGCCAACCCTGTGCCCCAGCCGGCTAATCCCTCCAGCCGGCTCCCCCGTCGCGACGCCTGTTTCCCCAGACAGGTGTCGCGACACCCTTACACAGGCAATCCATATCCATTCACTTCCTGACCCGGCAATGATTCATCCGATTTGCATAACTCGCCTGCCTTGCCAGATACGGACTTTGCGTCTGTCTCGGTGTAAACTACCGGTCTAAATTGAATGGCACGTCATTAATTCACAGGAGCGGCATCCTGCCGCGAATAAGCGTTTACAGGTTCCGCATAGTCGCGTAGTTCGATCGCGGCAAGATGCCGCTCCTACGGTTCTATGGACCAACTTAAAAACGTGCCGTTTTGCCACTGAACTTTTGTATGGGCGTTACACACATGACCACTCACACTATTAAAGACATTCTCGCTCACCGAGTCGAGGCTGACCAAACCGTTACGGTTGAGGGTTGGGTCCGATCTCGTCGAACATCCAAAGGCGGCTTCTCCTTTGTGCAGGTTCACGACGGCTCATGCTTCGACACCATTCAGGCCATTGCTGACGGCGATTTGCCGAACTATGAAAATGAGATTGCTGAAATTGTCACCGGCTGCTCGGTTCGGATCACAGGCAAACTCGTCGCTGTTGACGGCCGTGGTCAGGACCGCGAAATTCAAGCGTCAGCCGTAGAAGTGATTGGCTGGGTCGACGACCCGGACACATATCCTATTTCAAAGAAACGCCACTCGTTTGAGTTCTTAAGAACCGTTGCTCACCTACGTCCACGCACTAACACGTTTGGTGCTATGGCTCGCGTTCGTAACGCTATTGCTCAGGCCGTACACCAGTACTTCAACGAGCACGGTTACCTATGGATTAACACGCCCATTATTACGGCCAGCGACTGTGAAGGTGCTGGTGACCTGTTTCGGGTAAGCAAACTCGACGTCGTTAACAAACCTTCGGACTACGACAACGACTTTTTCGGCAAGGAAACCTACCTAACCGTATCCGGCCAACTCAACGTCGAGAGTTTTTGCTGCGCCCTTAACAAGGTCTATACCTTTGGCCCAACCTTTCGAGCCGAAAACTCCAACACCAGCCGTCATTTGGCCGAATTCTGGATGATCGAACCTGAAATTGCCTTTGCCGACCTTTCCGACAACGCGCGCCTGGCAGAAGACTTCTTGAAGTACGTTTTCGCCGCTACTTTGAAAGCGGTTCCAGACGACATGGCGTTCTTTAACCAGCACGTCGACAAGAAGTGCATCGAACGTATAGAAGGCGTCATCGAAAAACCGTTTACGCTGCTCGACTACACCGACGCCATCGACATACTCATCAAGTCCAACAAGAAGTTTGAGTACCCGGTAAAGTGGGGACTCGACATGCAGTCCGAGCACGAACGCTTCCTGACCGAAGAGCACTTTGGTGGACCCGTGATTGTGGTTAACTACCCGAAAGAAATCAAAGCGTTTTACATGCGTGAAAACGACGACGAAAAAACCGTCGCCGCCATGGACGTACTGGTACCCGGCATTGGCGAAATAATCGGTGGCGCTCAGCGTGAAGAACGATTCGACGTTCTCGACGGCAAACTAAAGACCCTGGGTCTATCTGATGACCTTTGGTGGTACCGCGATTTACGCCGCTACGGCACGGTTCCACACGCAGGCTTCGGAGCCGGCTTCGAACGACTCGTGCTATATGTAACCGGCATGGAGAACATTCGCGATGCTATCCCTTACCCAAGAGTGCCTAACAGTGCGAACTTCTAGACCGTTTGGAAGCACTGCGCAAGCCTGCGCTCTCACGCTTGTCTTGTGCGGTGCTGTCACCGGCTGCAGCAATAGCCAACCGGCCGACGATCACGTCATGCACCAAACAGAGAACGGTGAACCGATTAATCTACTGGTTTACAACGACACATTTGCAAGCGCTGGCATGCCGGATGCCAAGTACATTCAACGCTTGGCAAGTGAAGGGGTCGATATCGTTTTAAATGTCGCACCGCCGACTTCTAACGGTGCCCTGGAAAACGAGCCGCAGCTCGTGGCCAATGCCGGCATGACGTACCTGAACATTGCCGTTGACTGGAATTCACCCACACAAAAAGACGTGGAGCAGTTTTTGAGCTTTATGCAGTCTCATGCCGATGACAACGTTTTTTTACACTGCCAAATGAACATGCGCGCAACTGCTTTTGCAATGTTGCACAGAGTCATAAACCAGGGCGTTGAACCACAGTCGGCAATGGAAGACGTGCACACAATTTGGCAACCGAATCACGTTTGGGCCACGCTCATGAACGAAACCCTGACTAATCACAACGTCGACTTTACTGTTGAAGTGCCGCCTCCGGCGGAATAGTTACGCTACTGCGCCAACTTTATCGGTTTCTCAAGCCTGACCGGCTCCCCTTTGTCACGAGAATTATTGTAGCGCCGATCAATTGGCGTAGCCTGCAAGTCATAGGGCAAAGCCGGCTGGAATAATGGCGTTAACGACTGCTCGGTGGCCCTCTGGTCGAGCCACTGCTCGGCCCGCTCGGTATTCAGCAACACGGGCATCCTGTGATGATAGGGCGCAAATTCAGGCGACGCTTCCGTAGTAACAATAGAGCATGACAAAACGTGCTCAGTCCCGTCGGTCCAGTAGTCCCACAATCCGGCAAACGCCAGCGCCTGATCACACCCCTCAAACAAATACGGCGTTTTCTCCCCCTGATGTCTGTGCCACTCTACGAACGAGGCGGCTGGCAGCACGGCCCGTTTGTGCCTGAACGAACCCTGGTAGGCACGACTCGTCGAAAGCTTTTCCGAGCGTGCGTTAAACATTGAAAATTTGGTTGACGGACCCGGACTCCAGTGCGGCACAAGCCACCAGCGCATATCGCTAATAATGCGCTCACCTTCCCAGTAGTGGATAACAGGAACACTGTCCGTGGGTGCGATGTTGTATCGAACTGGCAGCGGCCCAAGGTCAATATTCAAGGCATCGAGCAGTGCGTGGACAGCCGGGTCGTCGGTTACATTGTAGCGACCGCACATCAGACCATTCCAAAGTAGCCGTTCGCTGGTGCTGTCCGATTAAAAGCCGGACTCATCGTTCACCAACACTCAGCAATACCTGACGCCGTGTATCCGGGTCGAGCATTAAACGAACACACTCTTCGCGACTGAATTGAGCCACGCCACGAAAGCGCGTCACGCTGTCGTTGTCGTCAGACTGATCTTCAGCGACGCCGCCGCGCAGCTGTTTCAGCTCCTCGTCGGTCCAGGCGTAGGCTGACTCAACATCGCGCGACGCGACACGCCACAGCGGCGGTATCACGGCAAACACGCGACAGTCTTCAATCAGGGGACGCAAGAATTTCATGAACAAAACAGCCAGCAAAGCGCGGGCATGAGCCCCGTCGACGTCAGGGTCGGTCAAGAGAATAATGCGTGAATAGGCCAGTTTAGAGGGCTCGCACTGAGCCCCTATGCCACAACCCAGCGTTTCAAATAATGCAGCACACACGGGATTGGACTCAATGCGCTCAGTCGATACGTTTTGCGCGTTCATGATTTTACCCTGAAGGGCAAAGACGTCCTGAGTTTGAATGTCCATCGCTTGACGAATGGTACTGTGCGCACTCTTGCCTTCTACTAAAAACAGTTCTTTCATAGCGACCGCCTGCTATTCAGAGTCCGGGTTATACATAGTCGTAAGGACCCCCGGTCTCCAGGGCGCGCTTGTACGCGTCACGTGACTGCACACGCTTAACAAAGCCCGATAGGTTCTTCAGCTTGTGAAGTGATTCGTCGCGGGCCAAAGCCGCTTCGAGTGGAAAACTCATTTGAATATCGGCGCCGCTCAGCTCGTTTCCGGCAAACCATTCGCGTCCTTCGAGATGCTGATCAACGAACGTCATATGGCGCACGATACTGGGTGTCACAAATGACGACATCACTTTGTCGGCAATGCCGTTCGCAATCGGTTTAACGAAGAACGGCATTTTGGTAGTTTTAATGCGGTTAAAAACCAGCTTCAGTAATAGAGGTGTCATAAGTGACCCTTCTGCGTAATGAAGCCAGTAAACGTACTGATTATATTCTTCTGTGCCGACTTCAGGGGCCATAGCTCCGTTGCCGTGAACGCGTGCCAAATATTCGACAATGGCTCCAGACTCGGCGATTACGTTGTCGCCATCCGATATCACTGGCGATTTGCCTAGAGCGTGTACTTTTAAAAGCTCTGGCGGCGCAAGCTGTGTCTCCGGGTCACGCTCGTAGCGCTTGACGGTATACTCAGCGCCCATTTCTTCGAGCATCCACAAGATGCGCTGCGAGCGAGAGTTTTGCAGGTGATGTACAACAATCATGTAGTGCTCCAAAAACGAGTGGCGAGAATGCGCACACTATAGAGAAATTTGGCGATAAATTCGTGTACTTTTACGAAGTAAATAATGACGTTCCGTGGGCTTGCAACGTTTCGACAACGTTGTGCATAGATTGCTCGCTTAGCTCACCGCTGCGCACAGAAGACGCGCACAGGTTGAGCGCGGCAGGTACGCGCTGAAGTCGGCGGCAGTACGCGTCAAGAAACACGCCTCCACCCCCGTTAAGATCGGTCACGACACCGGGACTGAGCACTCCGGCATTTTCCATGACCCGCAGCTGCGCAATGTTGTGCAAAGCGGTGAGGAGTTTGGGCCCGATGAACTGATCAACGTACGGTCCTTTGTGACGCTGCAGCAGGCGCGATGCGGTGTCGAGGTAAAACGGTAGAAAACTGTCGTCCTGACAAAAGACCATAAAAGCGTTGTGCACTTTTGAATACACCTTTGGGGTGCCGTCTATTGTCGTGCCCGGCTGAATCCATATTTCCCGCCCCAGAGCGCAACCTGTTTCAGTGAGTTCGAGTGTGCCAGGATTAATCACCAGCGTATCAGCATCGCACCACACCACCCGGTCCGCCCCTCTGGCGAGTTCGTTGTTGAGATGCTGCAAACGACCCAAGTCGCTGGCGACAACCGGCTGACGCTGAGTGTGGCGACGCTGCGTGTCGTTTAATCCGTCAAACAACTCGTCGCCAAGCCACATGTATTCGTAGCCTTGGGCAGCAGCCCAGTGCCTTACACTCTCGATACAAGGATGCAACCAGTCATACGGCAACGGTTGGCGATGACTTTGAATTACGACAGTGCGCACAAGACCAGTTCCCTCATTGTATTGACTCCATTTTCTTTGGCCCATTTTTACAAGCCCCGTAACAGAACTTGCCACACTGCTCAGTTTTGTTTGCCACCGTGAGGCTGAGCGGGCTGAGTTATCTGATCCAAACGCTCAGCCGATACAGATGAGTCGCGGTAAGGCTCTTCGCGAGCCAGGCGATCGACGTTAATCATGGTTTCAAGGACGGAAGTAGCAAGCGTAGAGTTGGCCGCACGCACAGCACCCACCTGTGGGTCCATATGCACCTCGTAGGTCAACTGTATGTGCTCAGACTCGTGCTGCTCAATCAACCAGTAGCCTTTAAAATCGAGTACGCGAACGCGCTTCTTATCAAGCGGTGCAATGTCCTCAACTCCTTCCATATCGATACGCAGTTCTTTCAGATCAGGAAAATAAGCGATTGTAGAACGCACATAGGTTTCACGATCCTTGAGCATTAGCGGCGAATCTATGACGGTGTGATAAATAGCGCCGCTCACCCCAAGCTCTTCGATAATACGACCGGACTTGCATTTGTGCAGCCACTTACTGCAGGCGCTAACATCTCGCAGCACGGACAACACGTCAAACATGCCCGCTTCGCTCAGCATGACTCCGCGACTGATCTTGAACGGACTGTCTTCCACAGAAGACTGCGACACTGTGACATCGCCTTTGGTTTTGACAACCTGCCAATCAAACTCGTCAGCGTTCACGGTAGACGAAACAGCTGTGCACATCGTAAGCAAAACCACAAACGCCAGTAGCGCCGCAACCAACCGGAGGCGCGAGTTACGTTCCTTTTGCCAGGTGGTGACACATAAACAAAGACGCCAGTGTAAATAGATAAAGCTGTCCTTTCCTTCTCGTGTTGGAATTGCACGCCGACGAACCGTGAGCCGACCAAAACCGGTCTGCCAAATCTCCGTCGCTACTCTACCGGTATGAATGAGTGTATCAAATGGTCGACTCTGTGAGGGCCATAAACCAAAGTCACGGGCAGACCGTGATTTGGCTGAAAATCCAGATCCACACGGTGCGTCAAGCCGCCAATGAATGAACCGGGTCCTGCGCAAAGCCAGAGCCTCCGGCCCAGACTTCGAGCCAATAATCGCCCCTAACTCTGTGAAGCCTCCGGAAACCCTTGTTGTCCCATCGAATTTTCCGGGCCGTAAATTGACCCTTTTCCGCTCTTGATTTTGATCCGGGTGGCCCTGAGAATCGTGCGTCCATTTTACCTCCCAAGGGCAGGCTCACATGTGGTTTAAAAATCTCCGGGTTTATCGATTGACCCAAAAACTGGACCTGTCGGCGGAAGCTTTGTCCGAGCATTTGTCGAAAAACCGCTTTAAACCATGCGCCAAGATGGATTTTTCCAGATTTGGCTGGGTCCCGCCTCTGGGTAAGCTGGGCCAGGAACTGGTGCACCCTGTGGGTCAATACACTCTGATCAGCGCGCGTCGTCAGGAAAAGATCTTGCCGGCTGCCGCCATTGCTGAATTACTTGACGAGAAAGTCAGTATGTTTGAGGAGCGTGAGGCCCGCAAAGTCTACCGTAAAGAGAAAACTCGCTTTAAAGAGGACATTCTTCACTCATTGCTGCCGACGGCCCTGACCCGCTCGGCGTACACGAACGCCTACTTTGATACTAAAAACGATTTACTGATTGTTGATACAGCCAGTCCCGGCAAAGCAGACGATTTTCTTGATAGCCTGCGCGCTACGCTGGGCGAACTTCCAGTTGTACCGCTGTCCTGTCACGGTGACGCGGCTGACATCATGACTCGCTGGGTTAAGAACCGCATACCGAAGGGCTTTGAACTGGACGATGAGTGCGAACTCAAGAGTAAACAGGACGCCAAGAATGTAGTTCGCTGTAAACAGCAAGATATGGGTGGCGAAGAAATCAAACAGCACCTGCTCGCTGGCAAACGGGTCACGCAGCTTGCCTTGAGCTGGCGCAATGCCATTCGCTTTCTTCTGACCGAAGACTTTGTTATCAAACGCCTCAAGTTCGAAGACAGCGTAAGCGAACAAGTTGAGGCCGATGATGAAGCCGCGCGCTTCGATCAGGATTTCTCAGTCATGACCATTGAGGTTAGCCAACTTTTGGAAGACTTACTCGCTGAATTTGGCGGAGAGGCTCAGACTTAAGAAGCCAGCTCCTACGGCGTAACCCGGCGGTAACCGATTACTTTCGATTTCCAGTAGGCATCGTCGACACGCGAGATGGTGACACCGCTGCTTGTAGAGGCATGCATAAAACGCCTTGCCCCCATCATGACGCCAACATGGTTCAGCGTTTCACCCGTTTTGAAAAACACCAGATCGCCGGACCGGACCGAATCTGGTGTGACGGCTACGCCCTGACTTCGCTGTTGCGCGGTTGTACGGGGTAGCAAAACGCCATAAGCACGATTCATGGCTTGTTGTGTAAAAGCCGAGCAGTCTATCCCGTTACGTGTCGTCCCGCCAAATCGGTAGGGCGTGCCTTTCCAGTCGTTGTAAACGTCGATCAATTGATTACCTCGAGTTAGCGTCGGCTGCACAGGCATTTGTTGAACCGAAGATTCTGCATTTGGTTTCGACACAACGCGCACTGGACTATCGGTATTCTCCCAGCGCGCTGCCGCGCAGGCAACGATGCCATGAAGCAGCAGTGCTAGCACTACCAAACGACGTGTTCGAGTGGACATGGTACGAAGCAACAAGAGTCTCAACATGGCGTAATGTGACACAACCACTTTAGAGCCTAACCTGATTATCATCAAACTTCGCATCTGTGAGTGAAATTCGGTAGGGTTGCCGTTCACTTTACGCGGTTCGGAACTGATCGAGTCCTATGACTAAACGCACGCGCCTCACCCCGGAACGAGCCCGGGAAAACATACTTCAGGCAGCGGAAACGTGCCTGATAAATCATGGAGTTGATGGCTTAAGAATGACCACCGTTGCGAGTGAAGCCAACATTGTGCATTCGTCAATTCTGCATCACTTTGGCACCGCCGAAGGTCTTAAGCAGGCACTTGGAAAGCGTCTGTCGATGAAATTGTTTGATGAAGTCGCCGAAGCGCTTTCAGGTGCCGACCAGGCTGACACCGTATTCAGCGTAGTCGATCGAATTTTCGACGCCATGGGGTCTGGCGGACACGGTAACCTGCTCGCGTGGCTGGTTATTGCCGGTCCTAAAAGCGATAACCACCTTACTCGCGTAAACGAACTTTACGGCCATCTGTTTACCGACATGGTTGATCTTGTTCAGCACAATTTAGTGCGCATTCGTGAGCGCGACGTCAGCAAGCAAGAGGCACGCTTTATTGTCTTTCATGTTTTAGTCGCGGCCTGCGGGCAGGGCATTCTGGGCGACACGCTGCGGCCAACGCTTGGATTGGGCCAGTCTCAAAACGACTATGTTCGCTGGTTTTGTGACTCTATTGAGGACACCAGCCACAACGAGTAACGAAACAGTGCACGACGGGTAATCGACATTGTGTCTTGTTAAACCATATGAAACCCGTTAAAAAAAGGCGAGGCAACTTCCGCCACCCCACCTTAATCCGACTTCCATGTCAGTTCACTATCTAAATCGAACCATCTAAATTAAACCATTCGCGTATCGCATCGTTTCAATGCGACCTCGATAAAACCGCGTTGAACTATATCAACGAAAACAGATAGTCGGTTAGGGTTGTGGATTGGGTGTCAATGAAAAAAGCGACACAGCACGAAGCGACAACTTCGCCTCACAGTCCCCCCAGACTTTTACGTTGAAAGAACACTACCTGTAATGCGCTATGACTGTCAATATTCAATCGTACTACTGCGGAGCAAATGGCGATCCGGCAAAGGGCAAGCTATGAAATTGTATTTCGTCATTTTTCGTACTTTCATGCCCGGCGCAGTAACACTCACGACATCCAACGCGTTCGCTCATGAGCCATTACGCAAAGTCACTATCCGTTACAGCAATCCTCCTGGCACAAATTAATCAGCATCTGGCTAAGGTTGCAGACGTGTATCCGAACACTACGCAGTTGGTGGCGAATGCCGGACAGATTGTTGCAGACGGCGACGGCGACGGAGTTGTTAGCTTCGTTGACATCGCCGTCTTACCCGGCCTGATCATGGCTCCGCCGGGATCCAGTGGCTCGTTAGAGACCTGCTCCTAAGGTGCTGAACGAATGAAGAATTACCCGGTTTGAGACCGTGATCACAGCTCGATACCAGGGGAAACCCTATAGTGCGTTAAGTTAATGCAAAACCGCTCCGGCGGTGACCAACTCTCTCTCGCACAGCAGGATTTCATGAAAATTAAATATCTGATTTTATTAGCTTTTATTTGTACAGGGCTCGCTACCCCAGTGTCCGCCAACATGCTCGTTAGTAACTCGATTATTCACTTTGGCGGTGACCAGCCTGGCCGTGAAGATGTCGAAATCGAAAACCCGACTGACGAACCAATGTACATAAAAGTGACGCCGTCGATTGTCCACAACCCCGGCACAGAAGACGAATCACGCGATGTGATTACGAACCCAAAAAAAGCCGGACTTCTCGTGTCACCGAACAAGCTTGTCATTCCGCCTGGCGGACGCAAGCTGATCCGTTTCGTAAACCTCAGACCACAAGCGGCGCAAGAACATGTGTATCGGGTCGCCATCACACCCGTAGTCAATGACGTAAAAGCCAATGCGACCGGCGTTAAAATTTTGATCGGTTACGAAGTGCTCGTTCTGACCCAACCGGTAAACGCGCAGCCTGTACTCGTGGCTGAACGCAACGGCAGCACTCTAAATTTTCGCAACGACGGCAATACCAACGTGCTGCTGCGCGAGGGTTATCAGTGCCCATTCAAAACCGAAGATAAAGAACAGTGTGAACCGTTGAACGGCAAACGCATTTATCCAGGCAACAACTGGAGCGTTAGTCTTCCGCTTGACCGCCCCGTTGAATACTACCTGGCAGTTGGTCGTAAAAACTCGGTAGCCGTGTATCAGTAGTTCTTTCACGTAAACTCCCTGTCATAACCCATGAAATGGCTCCGCATTGGGCGCACGCCCGCCTTGGCTGTCGTGCTGTTGTTCGCTCTGGTAAACGTGTTGCCGGATTCGTCCGCGCAAAATTCGGCCGGACCAGACTCGCAGCAAAATCGCGAAAAATCTGAGGCAAAGCCTCGAAGTTCGACTCCATTGTTGGCACCCGTGTTTACATTAGGTCCAATGCCGCTGCTACCACCTCCTTCGTGGACCGCGGAAGATGAAAAGAATGTGTCGTTTTCTGACGCCACAACTACCGATAAACAATCGCAACGTAACACCGTGTCGCAGCCTGTTAATAATAGCTCGAACACCTCAAGGTCCGGCACGACGAACGCGGAAGACACCTCTGTAACGGTGAAACCGTCTGATGAAAACCGTCGTAACGTGGTCAAAACAAGTCGTCCAGACACGAAGCCAAAAGCAAGCTCCAAATCGGGTACTTCAGCAACTACGTTCGAGTCAGCGAGCGACAAGTTCTACATAGTCGCCCCAAAAACGGCTGAATCGATTAAGACACCATCGATTAAATCCGAATCACCAGAGATTTCATCTTCAGCCGAACCACTTCGTCGCGAACAGCCTCGCCCGGTTATGGAGCAGGTAGATGTAACCGCAAAGCGCTTGCCCGCTCCAGCCCCTTTTGAGGTTTCTGAGTCCGGGTTTCGCGTATCGTCCGCGCCGCCACCCGGCTTCGAAGATTTGGCCAGCGCACAAACAACGCTGGTCGACGTGGTCTATGGAAAACGAGTCATCGCGAGCGTAATGGCTACATTTGACATGGGCATTATTGAATTTATTAACCCTGTCGAAATATTAAACGCCGTACCGGACGTTATTGACGACGTATCAGTGCTAAACGCCTTAACAGGGCCACTCGATGCTAACGCGGCTGCACTTTGTTACGGCGAATACGACACTGAGTGTGGCCGAATAAGTCCTGAAATCGCCGCGGTAATTTTCGATGACACCCGCTTTAGAGCTCAGCTGTTTATTCACCCGGACTATCTTGCGACCAACTACCTGACCGATTCGACGTACTTGCCGCCCTCTGACTCCGGCACAGCGTCGGTACACCTGTTCTCGATGTCCGCTAACGGTGACGAAATAAATCAGAACTTCAATATGTCGGCCAGCTCACTGGTGTCAATGGGTGAAACGCGGCTCGAAGCCCAATACGACATTGACAGTAGTGACGGACTTTCGATTGACACTTTCTCATTGAAACACGACTCCAAAGGCTGGGAGTACGAAGCCGGTGCCTTTCGTTCCCGCATTCAAACCGCCGCTTTTTTAACAGAGCAGAACCTGGTCGGCGCACGCGTGGCTACATCTCTCAACACGCGCACCGATTTACGCTACGCCGAGGCCACTCCGCTATTTGCCTATCTGGAGCAGCGCTCCAGAGTGGACATACTGCGCGGGAGTCAGCTATTGGACTCGCAGTTCTATGAAGCGGGAAACCAGCAGCTTGATACTTCACGCCTTCCGGACGGAGCCTACAACGTCACCATCAGGGTTGCTCAAGACAGCGGTCAGAATCGCGACACAGAGTTTTACTTCGCGCGCACGTCGGTGTTACCTCCGAAAGATCAGCCACTCTACTTTGCCGAGGTCGGCCAACTGGCACTTTCACGACAGGACGTACTCCCCGAACTCACCAGCAATTACTGGTTACGGATGGGAACAGCTCATCGAATCCGCGACGACTTTGGTCTGGAGGCGGCTGTTAGTACCATTGGTGGGGCGACGCTTATCGAAGGCGGGCTGGTATGGTTTCAGCCTGGTTTACAACTTCAGGCTACGCTGCTTGGCGGCGACTCTACCGGCGTCAGTTTGCGCACCGTGTGGCAAAACGAGCGCCTCTCTCTCAGCGCGGATCTACGCCACATCACGAGTAGCGAAGCAGTAATGGTGGACAACATTGACTTATTGCCCGGCGAATACACCCAAGCCAATCTCTCGGCTAGTTTACCGCTGCTTAATGGCCGCGTACTCGCTCAAGGTCGTTGGGACATGCGCGGCGCTCGTGATTTCAAGTCGTTTGGCGTTAACTACTCTCGTGAAGTCAAACGTTTTAACCGCTCAACGTTAAGCTTAAACGTCGACACTATTTTAAGCACAGACGATAACGTAGTCCGCTTCGGTCTTGACTGGCGTTGGCGCGAACAAGGTCGTGATGCTACTTTCCGTCCACGGGTTCAATACTCTGCCGACACTGGCCGCACCAACGCGCTTATCAATGCACGCTACAACAAAATGCTCAGAAACGATCCGGGCGGCACATACCGCGCCAGCGCTTTCGTCGACAGGGCCATAGACCGTAGTGTAATCGGAGCCAGAGTGAGCGGCGAAACTACGCGCGGCGTTGGCGAAGCTGAATTGCAATACGGTCTGGAAGGTGAACAGACGGGAGCAGCCTACATTGCGAACGCCCGTTTTGGATTAGTGTCATCCGGCAAACAGTTTGCTTTTGGCGGTCGTCGTTCAAACGCATCGTCGATCATTGTCGAAATAGATGGCAACGCGACAACAGCCGAATTTGAAGTTCTTATTGGCCAACAAAGCCACGGCTACGCTCGAAGCGGATCAAGCACCGTCGTTGCGTTACCTCCGTACGAAACCTATGACGTACGACTTGTTTCTCGAGGGGGTGAGTTTGTTGAGTTTGACGAAAAATCTCAATCCGTCACGCTGTATCCTGGCAACGTTAAAAAAATCACGTTTACGGCGAGTCGCCAGGTCGTAGTGGTGGGACAAGTTGTCGACGAAGAAGGTCACACCATCGCGCATCACAAATTCGCAGACCTGGATGGATTCGCATCGACCGATGAAAACGGCTGGTTTCAGATTGAAGTGACGGATGTGAAACCGCTTACACTTAAGCGGGGAGAAGCTTCTATTTGCGTCATTGAGCTGCCCATAGAAAGTAGCGCAGACGACCTGGTTGTACTGGATGAGGTGATTTGTCGGTAACGGGCAATGACCAGTAGACTCCGTCATTTCGCCATGACCTGTACCCTGTCATTGCAATAACTTGTACCCTCCGTCATTGCGAGCCCGCAGGGCGTGGCAATCTCTCAACGATGCCTTGGCCAATTTTTTTACACGCGCCTGATTATTCTGACGGCGATTGCCGCGTCGCTGCGCTCCTCGCAATGACCTGTACACCTCGCCATCGCAATGACCTGCACTCCGTCATTGCGAGCCCGCAGGGCGTGGCAATCTCTCAACGATGCCTTGGCTAGTTTTTAACACGCGCCTGATCATTCTGACGGCGATTACCGCGTCGCTGCGCTCCTCGCAATGACTAACCCGTTGACACTGCGATGACCGGTATCCTACGCACGCATTACTCCGGACTCACCATCAAAGTGAGCGTGGCCTGATAGCTACCGGATGGCGCCTGGCGCAAATCATTGGCGGGAAGAACAACGCGCAGGGCGGCGTTAGCTCTTCGGCAAAAGCCATTGCTATTGCCACGCACCTTCAAACCAGTCAACGGCTGACCGGGAAACAACCGGCGAAAACCTCGGGGGCGCCGAGTGTCTGTGTAGCGCACCAAATAGGGTAAGCGATATGGGCCGCTGCGCAATGCGAACTCTCCGTCCACCTCTTCACCGTAGGCCAAAATCTGGTAAGTCGTATTTTGATCCAGAACGACACAAAACTGAATGTCGGCTCTCAACTTCCCACCCGTTGGCAACGCTTGTCCAAAATCAATATCAGAGAGTTCGGTAATTTGAATCTGCTGAGCACTTGAGTTCGCCGAGCACAATAAGGCTGAACCAGCAAAGGCAAGTAAACACAAAACTCTAATAAAGGGATGGCCGCACATAACAATAAGGTTACCAATCATTATGGTAAGCCGGTGTTAAGAGCGTCACATTAACGCGCCTTACTCGAGTTTGAAGTTGCATGGTTGTTAGGGGATAAAAACTCGACGATTCACCAGACAAAGAATGCCTGATGTTACCGGAGCACATTACTCAGGGATGAGTACTATTGTCAGGGTACCCGTGTAATTACCACCGGGGACAGACTGAAGCTCGACAGCCGGGACCGTTACTTCAATGTTTGCGTTGTTCACAGAGCAACCAAACAACACATTTAGAAATTGCCAAAAACCGAAACCGGTCTGACCGTTGAGCATGACGCCACCTGTTACCGGTGTCCCACCTGTGCCCGTCGCGTCATTGAAAGCGACATTGTAGTAGAGCAAGTCTGTGCCGTTGGACAGCGTAAAAGCATGAATATCCGAAGCATCACCGTCGCCATCAAGCCGTACCCGATAGGTACCGTTCGCAAACAAACCAACGCCGCTTCGTCCGATACACAAATTATCAGAACCACTCAAGTCACCGGAACCTGACCAGACACCCAGATTGATATCGTTTAAGCCACTCACACGAGCAACAAGCCCGGTCGTGACAACCACGTCAACGTCACCGGTAGAACTGCCAGGTGTCGTAGTACCCTGGTTTGCAGCTAACGCCATGCCGCTGGTAGCTATTGCCCAAATGGCCGTGACTAATGCAAAACGAAATGTAGATAAAATAGTCATTGAGGTCCAAGCCTCGAAGCGGCGCCCTGGAGAGCACCGCTTCGAGTATGGAGTCCTGATTACTCGGGTGCTACGACCAGAGTCAGTGTACCGACGTAGGTAGACGCCGGTGCTGGCAACAAATCAGCTGCTGCAACGGTCACTGAAATAGTGGCGTTGTTACCTGTTGTAGCACACGTATCCGAACCCTGGTCGGCGCCAACCATACCAGCAGCGGTTACGCCTGCAGACATAGTAGTCGCACCGGTGCCGTCGTTGAACTCAACCGAGTAAGGAATCGGGGTTGCGATAACACCGTCGGACAGCGTGAACGCATTGGCTGCGCCGTCGCCGCTTGCAGTGATGTTGTACAGCCCGGTACCGTTGCGGTAAACGCACGCATTCGAACTTCCAACTACGTCACTGCTGCCATCAAAGACACCGGTGATGTCACTCAAATTGGAAATGCGAACTTCGTCGTTAACGTCGACAGAAATATCAAGAGTACCGGTTGAGTTACCGCCAGTGCTGCCTTGAGTTGCCGCAAATGAGGCCGTGGTTGACAACGCCATAATGGCGCTTGCTACTACCAGGCCGCGAACGCCTTTATTGTTTAACATGTTATTCACTCCTAAAGTATTTAACCGCTTGGCCGATACATAGATCGGGGTCGTGCGGCTGTGGTAATCCCGCTGTCCTAGAAAGCCTAGCTTCCCTTAGACCGGTAACTTTGCGTCACTCCCTTTCAGGAGCTTTGCCCGTTCATTCGTCGCACGCGGCGTTTAGGGTGAACCCTGAGCGAAGCGTTACTGCAGAACCGGAGTAAATGATATTGAATCAGGTTGAGAATAGTCGTGACCAAAATCTCATAACATCTTGATCTCGCGTGCTCCAGTTCACAGAATGAAAGAGATCTGGGAGTGCATTTGTAGTTAAGTTAAACGGATGACTGTTTAGTTGAAAACCCGCGGCTAATAGAAGGCGAGCCGGATAACATCTAGCGCAGCTCATCAAGGAGCCGTCCGTTTTGACAAACTCTTTTTGCCGGTACGCGTCAGATTTGCGGCCAGCTACCGCGATCCGTTAACCAGCCAGCTGCTTTCCTGGCTCCGCCAAATGGAAACACGTGAATTTGTTTAATCGCCGAGTCAGGATTTTTCTGCACGTGTTTCTCAATGGGACTCACAACAATTTCAGGATCGAAGCCCGACACCAGAGACGTTAAGGCTGACGCGCGCTTTTTGAGAAACTGTAGCGACGGGCCTACGCCGCACATAACGGCGTACTTAATCAAAGTGGTTAATTTAGCCGGCCCCACCACGCCCAGGTGGACTGACAGATCTATGCCCTGTTCCGCCAGACCTTCCGACCAGTTAATAAATGAATCGGCGTCGAAACCGAATTGAGTCACAATGGTAAGCTCAGCGTCGGTGCGGTCATGAAAGGCCTGTTTGTACCGCAAGGCCTTCATTGCAGCTTCGTGGCTAAAGTCCGGAGAGCCTTCGGGATGTCCGGCAATGCTAATGCGTTTAATACCGTAGTTATCAATCAGCCCGGTATCGAGCAAATCCATGGTAGAGGAAAACTCGCCAACTTCCCGATCCAGTCCACCACCAATGATCAACATATCGTTAACGCCCGCCTCGCTCGATAATCGATTCAAACGGAGCGCGAGCTCGGCTTTGTCTTTAATGCGACGTGCGGGAAAGTGGGGCACCGGTTCATAGCCACTGGCGCGCAACTGAACGGCGCTTGAAGCCAACTCCTCAAACGGCGAGTTACCGACATCGGGCAAATAGACGCGAGTTCCGGGTGGAAACCAGGTTTTCAGGTCGCTGGCGCCCAACACCTGTTTGGGCACCACTTCGATCGAAGCTCGAACGGGACGGTCTTGACTCATTGGCGCTCTCAAATTTGTTCTGTAACTGTCGATCATGCACGGGATTAAAACCCGCCAATAAGGCAACTTATATAGGCTCTGGACCGAGTGGACTTTGCTAATTACGACATGGGCCGGTCGCAGAAACACACGATTCTCTCAGGCCATGTACATTTCAACTACGGTTTGACATGTCGGATTATGGCAAAATATAGGCCGGGTCACAGACCATTAAACTTGATAAGGATACCCAGTGCGAATACTGCATTTGCTGGACCACTCTTTGCCACTTCACAGCGGCTACAGCTTCAGGACTCACAATATTCTTTCGGCTCAGCGCGCACGCGGCTGGTCCACCGAACAGATTACCAGCACCAAACAAGACAGCGACAAGAACACGCCCCACACCGTTGACGGTATTACGTACCAGCGTAGCGAGGAGCGCCCCTCTCTAAAGCGCAAACTTCCTGCAGTCCACCAATTTGCTGTGGCCGACGACCTGGAACACGCTGGAGCGCAATGGGTTGAGTCGTTTAAGCCCGACGTGATTCAGGCCCATTCGTCCGCACTCAATGGCCTGGCCGGACTTCGCCTTGCCAAACGATTTAAGGTGCCCTTTGTGTACGAACTGCGGGCTTTTTGGGAAGACGCGGCGGTAGATCACGGACATACCAGTGAAGGCAGCCTGCGTTACCGGGCAACCCGGATGCTGGAAACCTACGTTGTGCGTAACGCAGACGCGGTCACCACCATTTGCAACGGTATTCGTCAGGACCTCATTGGTCGAGGTATTCCGCCTGAAAAAATCACGGTGATTCCAAACGCAGTCAACATTGATAAATTTGAAATCAGCCGAGGAAAAGATGCGGCATTTGCCCAGAGCCTGGGTCTTGGTGACGCAGCAGTCATTGGCTTTATCGGCTCTTTTTACGCATACGAGGGTCTTGACCTGTTGATCAAAGCCTTCCCGGCGATTCTCAGGCACCACAGCAATGCACGGCTGCTTCTAGTGGGTGGTGGCTTTCAGGATGGAGCGCTACGCGCACAGGTCGCACAGCTAAATCTTGAAGACAACGTCATATTTACAGGTCGGGTTCCACACGAAGAGGTCAACCAATATTACGATCTAATTGATGTACTGGCCTATCCACGACATTCAATGAGACTAACGGAGTTGGTTACGCCTTTGAAACCCCTCGAATCCATGGCGCAGGGTCGACTACTGGTGGCCTCCGATGTAGGCGGTCACAAGGAACTTATTAATCATGGCGTGACGGGTAGCTTATTCAAAGCAGGCGACGCCGAAGATCTGGCACGTTCGGTTAACGAACTGCTGGGCAGTCCTGAACAGTGGCCGGACCGCATTGCGGCCGGGCGGAAGTTTGTTGAGGAAGAGCGTAACTGGACAAAGAGTATTAGCAACTACGCTGAAGTCTACGAACGCCTGACCGGACGCTCCTGAAGAAACGAATTTAAGCTGAGCCGAGCTGAGCTAAACCGGCTGTGCGTCTGCTCGAAACCATCCCGTAATCGATAAACGCGGAGCGGCAGCATAGGGTGCAATATGAGTCACCGAGTGGATGTGTTTCACATCGAATAAACTCAGAGTATTAAACTGCGGCATCCAGGCGTCTCGCGGCGTGCCGTCTTCTTCAAAAAACTGCAGCAAGCCGCCCCAGTCAGGGTGCCAGGACTGGCTAAAACCAAACACGTAAGCCGCACGACGCTGCTGCCCCGAGAGGTCGTCACGGTGACGCGTCAAGAAATGACCGGCGCGATAAGAGGTCGCCTGAGCATCCGCGCTTTGAACGTCCGCTACCCCAGTGATGGTTTTAATAGCATCCAACATATCCGAAGAATTCAAGAAGGCATAAAAATCGTTTAGAAAATTCAGTTCGTCGGAACTTTGCTCTTTGGCCTGAGCGAGATGAAAGCGCCCGTATAAAAAGCCGATGCCTTTCGAGGCCTCAGCGTACAAGTGCCTGAATAAATCCCGACGTTCTTCAGCCGTAATTTCGGCGAGCCGGTGCATCGACATAGACAGGTTATTGTCGCCAGCTACATACGCCAGTTCATACTCTACTTTCTCAGCCAGCAGCGTATACAGTTTCTGCGCCACCTCTTCATCGAGCACGTTATTAATTCGCAAGCGCTGGTCAACGGCGTACTCGCTGGCGAGTTCGGTAAGATTTAAATTAGGATTTAGCATAGGTATCTCATGGAAATGAGAGCTATCAGTTTTTGCCGATAGCATTTTTGCATGTTCGTCAAAACTCGGCAGCCGACTACAAACGGTAGCCGGCTGCCTCGACCATTGTGTTTTCTATCGCAGCCCGCGTGTCAGCGGTGAATAAGCAATATCCAAGTGCCGTACTCCCGGCGCCATCGATCCAATGCCTCCGGTAAGGTCGATGCTGATTTCGGTGGTCACGTCAGCGTCGACTACGACAACACCGTATTCGAACACAGCGTCAAACGTTGCCGTTTGCGGAATGGTATCGGGATCGATTTCCAGTGTAAACGAACCTCTGCACAACAAGTCTATTTGAGCGCTACCGTCGTCACTGGTGGTGAATTTATCGAACCCTTTGTGCGGGGCGTCTGTCGCGCTAACGAAGATATCGGCTTTGGAGAACGCAGGTTCATTCCGATCCTTGAATCCATTACCGTTATAGTCCATCCACAGATTGACGTGTATCAGGCCACTGCAGTCGGTGTTGCGAAAACCACTTCCTGTAATTTCGGCGTAAGCTGACGCCATCAACGAAACCGCGAGAATACTCGCGCATGAAAATACCGAAATTTTATTAACCATCTTTACTGCACTCACTATTCATTATTATATTGTTAAAACGACTGCGCTATCGTTCGTCTTGCTTGATCGGATTTGAATTAATTTCAAACACGCCAACGCCGATGCGCTTCTTGGGTTCGTTCTCGTCTACACATTCTACATGCGACAGCCAGTTGTCGACGCGCTCTAGAAAATGCTGACCTTCTTGCTCAAGAAACGCATGAAATGCGGCTTCTTGTGACTCTGGCACGTTCTGGTTAGTCGCGATACGCTCAAAGCGACTTCCCTGGCCAGTGTTTCTGTGTAAATTATGGCTGCCAGAAGCCGCGAGGTCGCCGACCACCTGGCAAATACGCTCTAAATTGTAGGCGTCTGTTTTACGCGGAATGTACTGCCGGCTGCGGGCTATGATACGACCGTCCGGCAGAGATTCAACCGCTCCTACTTCGAGTAATTCTTTCAGCATGGCCGAAGACGGTGCGAGCTTGCCACTGTAGTCGTTATACAAGGTATTAAAACCAATGCGACCCTCGGCCCCTTCGATGTCTAACGGGGCAGGCTGACCATGTTCATCCTGAAAGCGCTCGTCAACGTACCACCCAAGTAAAATGCGTGACAGGTGACGCAGGCTGTCTAGCCCTGGATCTTCGTCGGCATTACTCAGACTTTTTTCACTGTTGTCTTCATCTAATGCAGCGCGCACCATCGTGCGCGACAGTCCGGTCAGCATGGCGACGCGGGATACGTTTGTTTTGCGACCGCGAATACCAAACTCTTCGCGTGCAACATCCACATAGAGTCGTCGAACTGACGACGAGAATGTTTGAAATGGAATGCCGGCACGAAGCAAGATGCCGACGATGGGTCTGAGCACAGTAATCAGAAGTTTCGACTGTGTGCGCCTGATGTGATACGAAAAATTATAAGCTGGCTGCATTGTAACTGCCCTCTCCGCGGTAAACTAACCGCACTCTAGATTTATCCTTTAAACGAACTATTTACGGCGATTTGAGTGAGTATCACTCTCGCTCTTTTAGTTGTTCCCCTTGCCAATAATACTACCTCGTTATCGAGCGGATGAGAAAAATCACCGGATTTGAATCATTCTGGCTCTTCGCACAAACCTCATCAAGACTGGGAAAAGCCACACTTATCGACAATAACCAACGTTATGGAAAGACAGAGAGACAATGAATAATCCGCAAAATCAGGGTGTAAGATAAATAACGCCGATGAATCCATCCCGCCGGAACCTGTTTCCAAGCTGCCACAGACCGAGGCACTTGCGGCGTCCTGATTGTCGCCGGAAAATGAGCAGGAGCGACAAATGAGTAACTGTTTAGCGAGATTTAAGTTTGTCGCGCAGACCGTCACACTCAATCGGAATCTTGCGGATTCAGCAAATCAGCCACTGCCCGGTGACCTTGATAAATGGCCGTGTCGGTATCGGCCGACGCTCCGGCATCCGAGTTGGCAATACCGATATGACCAAACCGCTGCCGTCCAATTACCCATGGCTTGGACGCCTCGTCGGGCCAGTCAGGCTCCCACAACAGACCAGGGTTGTAGGCATACCCGTGTGACCAGCGGTTCACCGTAATACCAGCAACATCGCGTGCGGCGTCAAAACCGTGGTCACCAACGGCCTGTTGTATCTGGTCAATGGCGTGATGTTCATATTTGGAAAAAGGCGTGTTGAGCAACGAACTTCGACCTGCACGCCACTGAGCCGGACCTTTTATATCGGGGTAGTGTGGCACGTGACACAGGTGCAAGGTCATCGGTTTGTCAGGCGTATCGCCATAATTGTAACCACCCATCGAAACCGGATAGCCAAACTCGATTTGTTTGTAAAAGTCGTTGGTAAAATAAACGTATGACGCACCAAGACTCGCAAAAGGACGCCAGTTGTTCAGCACAACTTTGGTGTACACCAACGGTACTTTTACATTGTATTTAAGTCCTTCGACCTGAGCCTTTGGCAGCTCCGGACACAGATAGGGAATGGCACTGTTGTAACACGCCATGATGCAGTGCTTTGACGTCACCGTATGCGCACGCCCGTCGCGAACGTAAGTCGTATCAACACGCTCGCCCGACTTTCGATGTTGCACGTTAACCGCTGTGCTATTGAGACGAATAGCGAGGTCCTGACCCTTGCGGTCAAGCTTGGAGTAATCGGCCTTCGCTGTAACGACGTCTTCCATTGTCGAGCCGGGTATCACCTGCGGAAGCAACGCCCGAACCAGCAGCCTGGCGACCGAGGCATTGCCGTCCGGAAAGTGAAAAATATAGGGCTCGTCACCACGATGCCCAACCCGCGGCATTGTGTAGCGCAAGCCAGGCATGCCGCCACCGTCGTCGTAGCTTGGAATATGAATGGCGGGCACCTCGTCGATACCGACACACCAGTAGCTCATGCCCCAGCGTCGATAAACCTCCAGAACCTGTTGATCTACTTTTACGTAGTCTTTTAAATAGTCGTAGTAGCTAATGTTACTAAGCAGTTCTTCTTTCTGCTCACGACTCAAGCCCGGCAAGTAGTCTTTTTCGTCGGTGAACGACCGTACAAGATCCGCTTTGGCTTTGTCACTTAACGGCGTTTGCTTAACGAACTCTGACCACTGTAACGACCCGTAACCTTTCGCCACGGCGTGTTGACCGTACGTTTCCTTATCGAATACAACTGCCATACCCAGTTCGGCGCGTTCATTAAATTCCTGATCGAAATATTCGTAAAAACGTTCAAGGTCTATTCCAATGTCTTTGAGTAACTGCCGCGAAACGCGTTTGTAAGACGCAGGCGAATCGATGGCTTCGGTGCCGCCGTACGTTATTTGGGTATGCTTGCCGACGGTAAACTCATTGCGCTTGGCGTGACCGCCGAAGTCGTCGTGGTTGTCCAATATGAGAATAGTCGCGTCAGGCTTTTGCTTGCGATAGTGATACGCCGCCGATAAACCGCTAATGCCGGCACCGACAATGACTAAATCGTACTCGGCTTCAGTGGCCCCCGGAGCCCAACTCTTACCGGCCACCCGGGCGTGCATGGTTTCCCAGGAACCGTCGTGAGAACCCCGCAGTCCCGTCAAGCCAGGAGGATAATATCCAGACTGACTCGCCGACTGGGAGGCGACCGAACCAAACGCCTCTGTCCAGGGTGATGTCAGCGACGTGCCAATCGCGATAGCAGAGCCGTTCAGAAAATCTCTTCGGGTAATCATTGAATTCAGTCCGTTTAAAACCAGACTCTAAAACTAGCACAAAGGCGCGCCGCCAACACATTGTTCTGAAAACGTTTATTTGTTCCTGCGCCTACTATCAGCAAACCGCCTGATACTCTAAGTGACGAAACGCGTTAAACGGCTACGCTACAGGTTCAGGCAAAATCTCAAGCAGGCTGGTTAAATCTTCCGCCCGATTGATTGACAGCTTCGCACTATCAACCGTCTCGGTCACCAAACCCAACAATCCGTAGTATTTCTGCGGCGACCGAAAACGTATTTCAATGTTCGCGTGCTCGCCTGAGCCAAGAAAAAGCTCTTCAGACTGCTTGTCGCGAGACCACTGGCCCGTAGTAATGCTCTCAATCTCGTTCAGATTTACCACCAATAAATTCAAAAAATTGTTATTGATTACAAGCCGCTCTTTGTCCACATAAATCGGATAGTGGCGACTCACACGGTAGTTGGCTACGGTCATAACCACGCAATAAAACAAAAATGATGAAACAACAATAGCGAGTAATTCACTGAGTGACTGTAGTGCAAAATAGCTCAGCGTCGAGGCGGCTATTAGCCCAACGATGTTTGCAATAAGAGACCACCTGCTGGCCGAACGCAGTTCGAGTTTTGCCAGAGGCTTAACGTGTTTCCGTGAAAAGTAAGGCACCGCGTAGTACCAGCTTGACGGCTCGTAGCTAAAGGCTAACGCAAGGTCCAAGTGCTCGGCAGGTTTATCTTCATACGTTTTAAACATCGTCAGGCGCGGGTCACCACTCATATGTCGCGATTGCCACAGTACACGCACAATCGAAAACATGAGTGCCAGTTCAATCAATACTAAAATGGCGATTAACGGAAAGCGCAGCCAGGCGATAAATTCGAAATAGCGAGCAATGTCTTCTGGAAACGTATACCGGGCCGCGAAACTACTAAGCGAAAACGCAATAATGAGTCGCCAGGCTTTCTTGTTTCCAACCTTGATCACCCATCGCCAATAAAGCGCTGGTAGAAAAATAAAGAACAGCACTGCAAATACAGCAGTAAGCAATTGCTCCGAAAAGGTGTCGAGCTGCTCGGGAAGGGTTTGTTTAGCCGCAATGAAGGTCGCTACAAATACGAGCAAGTAAGTCAGCGATAACTTGGTGGCTTTGCGCATGCATTTCTACCCGTGTCGACCGCGGCCGTTTACCTGTCTGAACAATTATGACAGACGGAGAATACCGGCTGATATTGAAGTTGGCCTATCGTACCCGGAAAAATTCCGCACGGGTACTGCTGAACCACAACAAAATGACGCCGAATAAACGCTTCTGTTCAAACACCCGGATGACATGCCCGCCGACCTAAAAGGCTATAGATTTAAGGAACAGGCTTACCCGGCTCCGTATATGGTCGCATTCCGTACACAAAGCTGTTTTTTGTACCACTGCTCGCCATCAATATACAAGACTGACCGGACCGCGCTGTCGTATGATAGGGAACGATGCAATTACGCTGACCGTTCCAAAATCAAAAATACAGCTACGGCATTTGGGGATTCAATCGCATAGAGTTGCGTTGAATTTATTCTGATATATGGGGAACAAAAAATGAAAAACATAACGTGGCTTTTTGCCGCCGTAATAGGGCTGTCCTTAACCAGCCCGGCGTATAGCGCTGAAACCAAAGCGTTTGAACTTGCGCCAATAGTTCAAGACATCGCGGTACCAATGAACAGCAGGGAAAAAGCAGCTGCCTGCGCCATGCTCGACGATCCTAAGAAACGGGTTCGCATGGACGGTTTGTTGTACAAACTTCTGATCATGTGTGGTCGTCAAAGCGAGCTGGGCACCGTAAAATCTGCAAAGTTCAAAGCACAGGCTGGTAAAGCACCTGGCACTGACACGCTGGTTAACGACCCAACCGGTGAGTTTTCGGCAACGAAAACCCAAAACGAAACATCCATCGCACGCAACGAAGTCACCGGCACGTTGTGCTCTGGTTTTAACGACTCGTTTAGCGGCGTTACAACTACGGGTGGTTTTACCGGCTTCGCCCGTTCTACAGATGACGGCGTAACCTTTACAGACCAGGGAGCGCTCAGTGACAACAGTAACGGCGACCCAAGTATTGTTTGGCGACGTATCGACCAGAACTTTTACTTCGCGACACTGCACACCAACGGCATCGGTGTTTGGCGATCAACTGACGATTGCAGCACATTCGATTTCATTGGTCTGAGCAGCAGCAGTGGCGGCGACGACAAAGAAATTCTGGTTGTCGACAACAACCCCGCTAGCCCTTTCTACGGCCGCATGCACGTGTCCTGGATTGACTTTGGTGCAGGCGCCCAAATTTTCAACACGTTTTCGGCTGACAGCGGCGCTACGTGGTCAGCACCACTAGCCGTTAGTGCTCCTGGATCACCTGTTCAGGGCGCATGGCCTGGAATTGCAGCCGACGGAACAGTTTACGTTTCGTGGGGACGATTCAACGGCAACACGGTAAGTGTTGACGTATCTCGTTCAACCGACGGTGGCGTAAGCTTTACTCAAGTTACAAGCCCTCTTGAAAGTCAGCCTGCTCCACGGGCGGCTGGTCCAACCGGAGCGTGCGGTCGACCTGCACTGGCTGGCAACATTCGGTATCTTGCCTCACCTCAACTCATGGTCTCACCAAACGGTGACATCGGCGTCGTTTATTCTTACGATCCTGACGGCCAGGACGTTGGCGACGTCGTTGACGTTTTCTTCCGTTTATCAAAAGACCAGGGCGCGACCTGGGAGCCTGAGATTCAGTTGAACGACGACGACACAGACAGCGACCAGTTCTTCCCTACTCTTAGCGTGGGACCGAGCGGCCGTTTTGTCGCAGCATGGTACGACCGACGTCTAGACGACAACAACATCATGCTCGACTACTACGCACGAGTTTCATCAGACGGTGGCGCTAACTGGTTACCTTCTGAACGCGTATCTGACGAAACGTCTCCGATTCATATTGACCCGAGCCTGGCCGCTTGTTACCACGGTGACTACGACCAGCAACTTCAGTCTGAATCAGCTGCCTATATTCAGTGGGCTGACGATCGAGCTTTCCGTGATGGCTTCAATGACCCTGATACGTACCTCGATAAAAACACTCTGGGACCTGACTTCTTCCTGTCTTCAGATCAGAGCATTGCTAGCGTTTGTGCACCTGACACCGCTCAGTACACCATCAATGTCGGTCAGGCCGAGGGCTTTTCAAGTCCGATTACGCTCACTTCATCAGGCCTTCCGGCCGGCGCTATCGAAGGTTTCAGTACTAATCCGGTAACTCCTGACGGCACCAGCGTGTTCACAATCAACCCTGGCAGTGCGGCAGCTGGTAACTATTCAGTTCTCGTACAGGGCACCGACGGTACTAACGTTCGCGGAACTCAAATTTCGTACGTACTGGCTACAGATTCGCCAGAGATGCCGGTACAGGTTTCTCCAGCTAACGGCGCGACCAGTCAGTCCACCACACCAGAGCTCATCTGGGACGCGGTTGACCAAGCGGCTGAATATACAGTTCAAATCGCCTCCGATGTGGCGTTCACAAACATTGTAGAAACGGGCACGTCTACCACCAACAGCTACACGGTTCAGACACCGCTTGATACAGAGACCACCTACTACTGGGTTGTACTGGGGTCGAATTTTTGCGGTGGCGGACCCAATAGCTTTATTTCAAGCTTCACCACAAACGCAACCGTTTGTTCAGTCGAAGGCTTCCCAATTGTAGACCTGGGAACAACCTCCGGCAGCATCAGCGTAACGAACGCAAGCATCATTGAGAATCTGGCTGTGTCTATTGAAGCAAACCACACGTGGGTTGGCGACATTACGTTTACGCTTACAAACGAAGACACCGGTACCTCTGTCATTCTGATGGATCGACCCGGAGTACCAGCCGTATCAGCTGATGGTTGTGGCAGCGACAACATCGACGTCGTGTTTGATGACGACTCAACTATCCCTGTCGAAGACGAGTGCAGTACGACACCTCCTGCTCTGGGCGGCGTGTTGAACCCGGATGGAACACTTGCTGACTTTGACGGTGAGAGCTTCGCTGGAACCTGGACTCTTGAAGCGGTTGATGCGTTTGACGCAGACCCGGGTAACGTTAACGTTTGGTGTCTGATCCCGACTCTTGAAGAAGTCAGTGTCGATGACACCGACGGTGACGGTGTTGCTGACGACGTTGACAACTGCACAGCGGTTGCAAACCCTGATCAACGTGACACCAACGGTGACGGCTTCGGCAACATTTGTGATCCGGACTTTGACAATAACGGTATTGTTAACTTCCTGGACGTAAATGCCTGGGTACCTACGTTCAACACCGCATGTGGTGACGTTGACTTTGACCTGAACGGAGACGGAAACTGTAACTTCGCAGATTACGCGATCGTTACATCGTTCTTCCTGTCACCACCAGGACCAGGAGCTGACGTTCCATCTAACTAATCTTTTCGGTTAGTTTGTACCTTTAGGTACGAAAAAGCCCCGCTTCGGCGGGGCTTTTTTTTGGTCTATGATGGCGGAACATAGTAATTAGTGGGGTATATCCAAAGAGGATACGAATGCGAAAGTGCAACTATATTCTTAACTTAGTGAGACTGCATTTTCATACAAGGACTCAGCGCAAGGAAATGGCATTCACACTCTTCGAAATTACTTTTGCTCCTGAGTTCAGGTGAATTGACTAGCTGTTATGGTTATTGGATTTCCTTTTTTAAGGGAAGGAACATTTTAGAGTTAATGCATCAGCATGCTTACCGTTCAAATTCAGGCAATAGAGTCGTCGTAACCCCTTCATAAAAGCGGTATTCGTGCTCATAAAAATCAAGAAGAATTGGAACGTCTACCATCCCTCCAACAACGAATATATTTTCACAAAATTGCAGCGACTACGTGATGTCTGGTGCCAAATCGTATCCGATATTTAGACAGGCCACTTTTAGGGGACGAAGAAGCAGCGGATCATCGATTGGTCTGTGAAATTCCGGAGAGTCAGGGAAAACGGATTTGGAGAGCGCCCTTTCATACAGCGCCACTAACGGTCGATTAGTCATCGACGATAAAAAATACAGACCGTCAATCTCGGGAAAACAATCGTAAAAACCACGCGACCAGTTTTGAGCATATACTCGAGGGCCACTGACCAATTTCATTGACGCGCCGGATTTCACCGGAAAGGTGTCAGTGAGGTCAAGCAACGCGATGTCGTTTTGTAATTTAAACGACGCTAACCAGGGATGTCCGGTTTTACGGTCAATGGTTCGAGTGGTTTGAAACACTTCGGCCAGACAGGTTGGGATGTCACCTGCAAAGTAAGAGATACCTCGGTTTTGCATGTGTGGTCTTTCGTGTTCATCCAGAACTTGGTGGTCAAAGCGTGAAAGGGTGGGCCCAAAATATCGAAGGGCATCCCAACTCGTTGGGTGATCGCCTCCGCGGCTGTACAATCTGTGCCATACACTACCGGCTTTTAAATTGAATGTTGCCGGTTCATACGACCGTAACCGTTTAAGGTCCGGAGCTCTAGGTAACTTCGGCATTCAGCTTACAAACGTTCGGCCAGTTTCACGACGCTATCTGGATCGTTGCCAAGACTTAGCCAATCGATGGGCGATAACATTACATCCAGATCGTTATCGATACACAGATCGGCATTAGGTAAGTGGTACCAGTTAAACACCGAGAGTGGGTGTATATGTTCTGGCATTGCCTGATTGACTAATCCGATGTTGGGCACACATTTTTCGTTAATGATTTGAAACATCGGAACGAGTCTTTTGCCGTCCAGCTGAAAGCTGTACAACTCGCGTGAACTGATCAGTTGTCTGACTCGTGTGGCGGTAAGTTCAAGAGTCTCCGCCACACCTTGAGCCGGAAGACTGTTCTCTACAATGGCCGCAAATTTGACCGCGCCCTCTGCAACCGGGTCTCGATCCGGAATGCTGTGAAGGTCGAGCCCGCCTGCTATTAGCACGGCCTGTTCAGCCAGCGTAAGTCCGTTTGTTGGTCCTTCGTGGACAATCGGTTCCATCGCCTCCAAGACCAGGTGCAGAGCTGCATCAAGTGCGCCAGGAGACTCAATACCTCGAGCGCTAAGGTATTCTGATGTTGGGTTTGTGGACATCGCTGCTCCGGAACTTTCGTTTATGAACAATGTTCATCTAAGAAAATATCTTATCACAGTAGTCCGTTAAAGCAAGCCTGATAGGCCGTCATGACATCATGATTCATAGCCAAATGAAGGACTTGGACTCCTCTTCATGTTCCGGCAACCCCGTCTTAAGACATTGATTTAAAACACTTAAATTAAATAAATTAGGAATTGAAGGGATTTATAATGCGATGCCTGTAGGAGCGACATCCTGTCGCGATTACCGCGACGATATAAAACGGCATCGAATGCTGAATAGCTCTTTCGCGGCTGGAAGCCGCTCCTAGGATTTTGGAAATCGAAGGAATGCGATACGGGTCTAGCCTTTTGCTTTACGCAGGCTTCTCAGAACTTTCAATCGAGCAGCGGCTTCGGCCAACTCGCCTTGAGCGCGTGAGAAATCGGTGTGACTCTCGGCACCTGACAGGGCTTCTTTGGCAGCGGCTTCAGCCGCTTCGGCGGCGGCTTCGTCGATGTCGTCGGCACGCAAAGCCGTGTCAGCAAGAATCGTAACGTTGAACGGCTGCACTTCTAGAATGCCGCCTGACACAAAGAAATACTCTTCGTTGCCTTCTTCGTCACGCAACACAACTTCACCGGATTTCAAACCGGTGATCAAAGGAGCGTGGCGTGGCGCGATGCCGAGCTCACCCATCAGACCAGGTACGATAACCCGGGCCGCAACGCCATCATAAAGTGCGCCTTCGGCGCTTACGATATCAACGTGAATGGTACTTGCCATGCTAATTTGCTCGTTTATGTCGTTTAAAAAGCGACCGCGGCTTTCGCCGCGGACGCGCTGTATTGCTTACTTACTTAATCGTTTTCGCTTTTTCTACGGCCTGGTCGATGGTGCCGACCATGTAGAACGCCTGCTCTGGCAGGTGATCGTATTGACCGCTTGCGATGTCCTGGAAGGCACGAATGGTGTCTTTCAAAGACACGTACTGTCCAGGTGTACCGGTGAACACTTCGGCCACAAAGAACGGCTGTGACAGGAAGCGTTGAATTTTACGTGCGCGAGTAACGGTGAGTTTGTCTTCTTCAGACAGCTCGTCCATACCCAAAATCGCGATGATATCCTGCAGTTCTTTGTAGCGCTGCAAAATACCCTGAACCGCACGAGCCGTGTCGTAGTGTTCCTGACCAACAATCAGCGGATCGAGCTGACGTGAAGTTGAGTCAAGTGGATCCACAGCCGGATAAATACCCAGCTCTGAAATAGCACGTGACAACACAACCGTGGCGTCAAGGTGAGCAAAGGTGGTAGCAGGAGAAGGGTCAGTCAAGTCATCGGCTGGTACGTAAACCGCCTGAACCGACGTAATCGATCCTTTCTTGGTTGACGTAATGCGCTCTTGAAGCACACCCATTTCTTCAGCAAGCGTAGGCTGGTAACCCACCGCAGAAGGCATACGACCCAGAAGTGCTGACACCTCGGTTCCGGCCAATGTGTAACGATAAATGTTATCGATAAACAGCAGCACGTCACTACCTTCGTCACGGAAGTACTCAGACATGGTCAGACCAGTCAGAGCAACACGCAGACGGTTTCCAGGAGGCTCGTTCATCTGACCGTAAACGAGCGACACTTTGTCGATAACGTTTGAGTCAGTCATCTCGTGGTAGAAGTCGTTACCCTCGCGAGTACGCTCACCCACACCTGCGAATACTGAGTAGCCGCTGTGCTCGGTAGCAATGTTACGAATGAGCTCCATCATGTTAACGGTCTTACCAACACCGGCACCACCGAACAGACCAACCTTGCCGCCTTTCGCGAACGGACAAAGCAAGTCGATCACTTTAATACCGGTCTCGAGCAGTTCGTTGGTAGCGGCCTGGTCTTCGTAACCCGGAGCCGTACGGTGAATCGGCATGCGAATTTCCTCACCGATGCCTCCTTTTTCGTCAATCGGATCACCGAGGACGTCCATGATGCGACCCAAAGTCTGAGTACCCACTGGTACGAGAATCGGGTCACCCGTGTTGGTCACGTTCATGCCACGCTTGAGACCCTCACTGGACCCCATAGCAATGGTACGAACAACGCCGTCGCCCAGCTGCTGCTGAACTTCCAGCGTGAGGTCGTTATCTTCGAGTTTAAGTGCGTCATACACTTTTGGAATGGCGTCTCGTGGAAATTCCACGTCAACAACAGCCCCGATGATTTGAACGGTTTTACCAACGCTCATGATGTTTTCCTCAGCTTGCATACCCGTAGGCGTGCCATGTTTCTAAAAATAGATAGATAAACTAACTAATGATAATGCTTTGAGAGATGCTCGCCCTAAACGGCCGCAGCACCACCCACAATTTCTGATAGCTCTTGTGTAATTGCCGCCTGCCGCGCTTTGTTGTAAACAAGCTGCAGGTCGTCGATGATGTCGCCGGCGTTGTCAGACGCACTCTTCATGGCAACCATTCGAGCCGACATTTCGCTGGCCACGTTTTCCAGTGACGCGCGATAAACCTGAGACTCAACGTAGCGAAGCAACAGCTCGTCAAGGAGCTCAGCTGCATCGGGCTCGTAAATGTAGTCCCAGTTATCTTGAAGCTCCGCCGCATCCATCGTCTCTGCCGGTAGCAGAGTGGAAATGGTCGGTTGCTGACGCATGGTGTTAACAAACACGTTGTTGGCGAGGAACAGACGGTCAATGTCGCCCTCAGAGTAGTCGTCGAGCATAATTTTAACCGTGCCAATCAAGTCAGCAATTTTAGGCTTGTCGCCCAAATGCGTAACCTGACCGCGAACGTTGCCACCAAAGCGCTGGAAGAACGAAGAACCCTTCGCACCAATTAGGCACAGGTTGACGTCAACACCCTTGGCGTTCCATTCGGCCATGTCGGCAACAAGCATTTTGAACAAGTTAACGTTCAAGCCGCCACACAAGCCCCGGTCGGTTGTCACCACAATGTAACCAACACGCTTAATTTCTTCGCGTTCGGTTAAAAACGGATGCCGATAGTCGGGATTGGCTTTATTCAAGTGACCGATAACCGCACTGATCTTCTGTGCATACGGTCGTGACATGGCCATCCGTTCTTGTGCTTTACGCATTTTACTGGCCGCCACCATTTCCATGGCTTTGGTGATCTTTTGAGTGTTTTTAATACTCTTGATCTTTGTGCGTATTTCTTTTGCGCCTGACATAGTGCTCTGTGCCTCGTCTTACGTTAAGACTTAGTAGGAACCTGATTTAGCGAAGTCTTCAACAATCTTTTGCAGACCGGCCTTTTCGTCGTCGCCGAAGTTACCGGTCTCTGAGATACCATCGATTACGCTTGCGTACTTGTCGTTACCAAAGGCAATCAACGCTGACTCGTATGCGACAATTTTGTTTTCGTCGACGTCGTCGAGGAAACCGTTTTCAACCGCGTACAAAGACAAGGCCATTTCACCCACCGACATCGGCGAGTACTGAGCCTGCTTCATCAGCTCGGTCACACGCTTACCGCGTTCCAGCTGCTTACGTGTTGCTTCGTCAAGGTCGGAGGCGAACTGGGCAAACGCCGCTAGCTCACGATACTGGGCCAGGGCCAAACGAACACCACCACCCAGTTTCTTAATAATTTTCGTTTGTGCCGAGCCACCCACACGAGACACCGACAGACCCGCGTTAATCGCTGGGCGAATACCGGCGTTGAACAAATCTGTTTCCAGGAAGATTTGGCCGTCAGTAATCGAAATCACGTTGGTCGGTACGAAGGCTGATACGTCACCGGCCTGCGTTTCAATAATGGGCAGCGCGGTCAGTGAACCCGTTTTACCTTTCACTTTGCCGTCTGTGATTTTCTCAACGTACTCAGCGTTAATTCGTGCTGAACGCTCAAGCAAACGTGAGTGAAGGTAAAATACGTCACCAGGATACGCTTCACGACCTGGCGGACGACGCAGCAACAATGACACCTGACGATAGGCCACAGCCTGTTTCGACAAGTCATCGTAAACAATCAGAGCGTCTTCGCCACGGTCACGGAAGTACTCGCCCATTGAACAGCCAGCGTAAGGGGCAATGTATTGCAGCGCTGGTGATTCGGCGGCGTTAGCAGCGACCACGATGGTGTGGTCAAGAGCACCGTGCTCTTCAAGCTTGCGTACTACGCTCGCAACACTCGAGGCTTTCTGCCCGATTGCAACGTAGATGCAGACCATGTTCTGGCCTTTTTGGTTAATGATGGCGTCAATCGCTACAGCCGTTTTACCGGTTTGGCGGTCACCAATGATCAGCTCTCGCTGGCCACGTCCGACGGGCACCATGGCGTCAATCGCTTTGAGGCCGGTTTGCACTGGCTGGTCAACCGACTTTCGAGCAATAACGCCCGGCGCGACTTTTTCAATCGGCGCAGTTTCTGTAGTGTTAATCGGGCCTTTGCCGTCAATTGGACGACCCAGGGCGTCAACGACACGACCGATGAGTGCTTCACCAACGGGGACTTCAAGAATTCGACCCGTTGTTTTAACCGTGTCGCCTTCTGAGATGCCCTTGTAGTCGCCCAAAACCACGGCACCCACAGAGTCTTGCTCAAGGTTCAGCGCCATCCCAAATGTGTCGCCTGTGAACTCCAGCATCTCACCGTACTGCACGTCAGCGAGACCGTGAATTCGAATGATGCCGTCGGTTACCGCAATAACGGTACCTACGTTGCGAGCTTCAGCAGCAGATTCAAAACGCTCAATGCGTTGTTTGATCAGATCGCTGATTTCGGATGCCTTAAGTGACATGGTTAATTCCTCTTAATGTGTCTGTGCGGCCGCTTGTGCAACCGCGCTTGTTTTCTTTTGCCAAGCGCTACGCGCCTGTATGCTCAAACTGAACCGGCTTGCTCACTCTTTAAAGAGTCATACAAACCGTAAACAGCAGCTTAGTCCGCCAGAACTCCGGTCATCTGTTCAAGACGCCCGCGCACGGTGCCGTCAATGATCAGATCGCCCGCTTTGATCAACGCTCCGCCTAACAGCGACGCGTCGATGCTGTACGACATGCGCACGTCGCGACCGAGCTTACGCTGCAAAGACTGACTCAGAGTCGCTTTATGCTCGTCTGACATCGGCTCGACAGTGGTTACTTCCACATCGACCGAGTTTTCAGCGTCTATCTTGAGCAGCTCAAACTGAGCTGCAATATCTGGCAGCGCGTTAACCCGACCGTTTTCGGCCAGAAGCTTAACCAGATTAGAGCCCGCGTCGTTCATTGCACTACCAGCCACACCCGCTACGACTTCGGCGACTTGCGCGTCAGTCACTTTAGGGCTTGCAATAAAGCTCTGCATGTCGGCGTCAGCCGCCACGTTAGCCAGCGTATTGAGCATGCTGGACCAGTTATCGAGTTGCCCCGAGCTGTTGGCCAGTTCAAACACCGCTTTGGCGTATGGACGTGCAATTGTGCTCAAGTCAGCCATTAGATTTGTGCAGCCAGTTTAGAGAGCAAATCGTTGTGGGCAGTAGCGTCGATTTCGCGTTGCAAAATCTTTTCCGCACTCGCCATCGCGATGGCTGAAACCTGACCGCGCAAGTCGTCCTTGGCACGGTTAATTTCCTGCTCAATTTCAGATTTGGCCGCTGACAGCTGACGCTCACGTTCTTTAATAGCGTCGGTCTTGGCTTCCTCAACAATGGCGCCAGCACGCTTGTTGGCGTTCTCAACAATGTCCTGTGCCTGGCTGCGAGCTTCGGTAATCAGCGTCTTGGCTTCAGCTTCCGCCTCGGCCTGCGCTTCAATTGCTCGCTCACCAGCCGCCAAACCTTCTGCGATCTTTTCTCTGCGCGCATCCAGCGACGCCATTAGCGGCGGCCAGATAACCTTTGCACAGAACAAAGCAAACATAAGGAATGCAATGGTTTGAGCGATAAGGGTTGCATTAATATTCACAACGAACTCCTGTCATTAACTTCGGATTCGGTTTTAAAGTCTGGCTTTTGACTCAAGGTCCGCAACTCGTTTTCACGAGCAGCTTCACGTTGTTTCAAAGCTTCTTTCAAACCTGGCCAGAGGTACGTCAGGCAATACCAAACAAACGCGATGAGTGCGATGATCTGCACGAGTGCGGTTGCTGAAATGCTCAATACGAACTCCTGACTCCGTGGTCAGCAAACTCTGTTAGAGAGTCTGCTATAGCGCGTTTTGCAGCTGACCGATGAAGGGGTTAGCAAACGTGAAGAACAACGCGATACCCACACCGATCATGGCGACCGCGTCGAGCAGCGCAACGACGATGAACATTTTGGTTTGCAAATCTGCAGCCAGCTCAGGTTGACGTGCTGCGCCTTCCAGGAATTTACCACCCAGCAGACCCATGCCGATACCAACACCCAGCGCACCCAAACCAATCAACAGGGCCACTGCAATTGCTGTGTTACCGATTACAACTTCCATCTTTGTCTCCTAAACAAATACCCTAAATGGGCTTTCTTAAATAAATAAAGCGTTTAATTAATGGCTCTTTTCGCTGGCAAGACCGAGGTACACAATGGTCAACATCATGAACACAAAGGCTTGAAGCACAATTACCAGAATATGAAAAATCGCCCACATCAGGTGCAAAATCATGCCACCTTTGGGAATAAGCGCGGCGCTGCCACCGAGCACGACCGACAGGACCATGATGGCAATCAGGCCGATGATTAATGGTGCGGTCTTGATCTTGCCCTTTATACGCAAGATAACAACCAAGGCGATTAGCGCCATGGCAATCCATGGAACAATTGAAGCCGTGCCTTCTGAGGCGCCGTTGGCACCCATGATGGCGATGAGAATGAAGATCAGCTCACCGGCGTACAAATTACCAAACAGTCGCAGCGATAAAGAAACCGGCTTGGCAATGAACGCCACCGTTTCCAGAATGAGGTTAAACGCAATTACCAGCGGCGCAAACACTATACCAATGCCCTTGGACGGAGGTGCAATTGGGTGCGCCCAAAACTCTTTACCAAAGTCCCAAGCGCCTTTGTGCTTCAGGCTGTAAAAGATAATCAGGCAGAAAACCGTGATAGACATGGCGAACGTCACGTTGACGTCAGTGGTCGGCACGACCTTCATATAAGGTATGCCCATTTTCAGCGCTAGCTCCGGAATCCAGTCAACGGGTACAAGATCCATGAGGTTCATCAGGAACACCCAGCAGAACACTGTCAGTGCCAGCGGCGCTATAAACGTGCTCTTGGCGTTGAAGCCGTCTTTGACACTGCTTTCGACAAACTCGACAACCATCTCGAGAAACGCCTGAAAGCGAGTGGGCACGCCGTCGGTAGACTTTTTTGTCAGTCCCCGAAAGACGAACAGGAACAGGCCGCCCAAAAAGATGGCCCAGAACATTGAGTCGACGTTAATCGTCCAGAAATTCCCGGTGCACTGGTTCCACACCCACTCACCGTCAGCCTTGCATAGCTGCAGGTTCTGCAGGTGGTGCTGGATGTATTCGCCGGAAGTTGCGGGTCCGTGTTCGCTTGCTGCCATGTCTGTCTCTTCAGCTCGTTTATCTAGCGTGTCAGTGCTTGTTTGTCGGTGACGATGGCTACCCAAACGCCTGCCTGCACTACAATAAATCCGGCCAGTAGTGCGCCAGCATTAAGCGGCTCTACCAACAGGTACACCATTAGGAATAAACCAAACGTAAGCAGCCACTTAAAGGCCTCGCCTACGTAGGTGGCGTTCAGCATTTTGCGAGGATTGCCTGACTGGCTTACAGCCATCATCCGGGCGCCTAAAAACGCACTCGGTATGACGCCGACAAGTCCTCCCAACACCGCTGAATACCCGGCGACCCTACCCACTAACCCCAGGGCAACAATGCCTGCCAAAACGGTCAGTCCCGTTTGCGCCAGCAAAATTTTGATCACCGCATTCACGTGTGCCACTCCTGTTTTCGCAAGGCCGACGGCCAAAATAGTTAACCATCGCTCCGGCAGCCGTCGTTTAATTACCAGCCAAATGATGAGCTTTGGAAGCTCGTTTTGTAACCAGTAATCAAATAATTACCGCTGACCAGGACGCTCGGAGGACCTGCGAAAAGCGCGGGTATTATAATGGGGGGCGTGCGGCTATACAACAACGAGCGACGAAAACTTTGAACGAATTTACGTGTTCTTCGAAATAGTCGATGCATTGAGTTAAATGCCGCATATGCCAATCCATTAAATCAGCGACTTACCTTCTTAAACCGTTTATTAACGATTCGTTCAGCTCAGGTAAAAAACGCATCGAAACAGGCAACAGTTGTTTTTTAAGCCAACAGTAGCCCGACTACGTGTCTCACAGCGCACGGCATTAAAACTCACTCGAACTCAAGCCTGAGTGAATGTGCAGTCGATCTGGTTCAGACTGTCGACGTGCTAAACCGTCCTTTAAAGCGTCGTACAGCTTCGGAAAGGGCGTGCAGGTACCGCGGTGTTTGGACTATTTGATGTGAGCGAGAATGCCTTCGAGCTCTTCCAAAGAGTTATACGATATCAATAGCTTACCCTTGCCACCGACCCCTTGCTGAAAAGCGACTTTCGCACCGAGCGTCTCGCTAAGCTGGTTCTCAAGCCGCCTGACGTCATTGTCGATAGTCCGCGTAGCTTTCTTCACAGGCTTTGATTTGGTGAGCGATTGCACCAGCCGCTCCGTAGCTCGTACCGACAGACCGCCAGCCACCACATCTCGCCCCGCGCGGATTTGTTGACGACCGCTTAGCCCAAGCAAAGCCCGGGCGTGGCCCATTTCAAGCTCTCGTGATTCGAGCATTTTTTGCACATCCACCTCGAGCTCCATTAGTCGCATGAGGTTGCTCACCGACGCCCGCGAACGGCCGACCATCTGGGCCAGCTCCTGGTGAGTACATTCGGTTTTTTGCTTGAGTTTAAACAGGCCTCGCGACTCTTCCATCGGATTGAGGTCTTCACGCTGCATGTTTTCGATGAGGGCTAGCGCAGTGGCCTGGGTATCGTCAAGCTCACGAACGACCGCCGGGACCTTGCTGAGCCCGGCCAGTTGAGCCGCGCGCCAGCGCCTCTCACCCGCCACAATCTCGTATTTCCCACCTTTCGCAGGACGAACCAGTATCGGCTGTGCGATGCCCTGAGACTTGATGGAATCAGCCAGCTCCTGGAGAGCCTCCGGGCGCATGTCGACACGCGGCTGCATTTCGCCACGAACCAGCAGGTCGACCGGAAGCTCCTTGAGTCCGGTCGCTGCGTCGTTCTCACTACCGGCGGATTTCGCAGTAGTCCCGGATGCGTCACGTGGTTTACTAACCGGATTGCGGCGAGCCTCGCCGCTCAAGAGCGCATCCAGTCCCGTGCCCAAGCCTTTTCGTTTACCTGCCATTTCGTGCTCGACTTTCCAATAAGCCGATTAATATAAACGGAACCGTCGATTACAACCAGAGTGAAGATGTAATCGGTCACCGTATTCGTTGGCCGTGGCCGCACTACAATGGACGACAGCCAAGATGCGGATGCGGCTGCTACGCCAAAATTCAGGCTTAGGGTGCTTCAATTTGCGCGTGATGGCGCAAATAATACAGACCGGCCAGCGCAGGTGTTTCGCTTTTGATCCAGTAAACCGGGATTCTGGCCAGATAATTACTGTAGCGTCCTTTGTTCTCAAAACGCCGGCGAAAGCGGTCTTCGTTCAGCAAAGCCATATTTTTCTTTGCCACCCCACCGGCTACGTAGACTCCACCAGCCGCTCCCAGAGTCAGCGCTAAATTACTCGCTACGCTTCCTAACAGCGCGAAGAACAATCCGAACGATTCAGACGCCCCTTTATCTCGTGATGTTGCCAACTTGCTAATGTCCACGGGCTCCAGCGTATCTCCCGTAACAAAATGGTGAATGTTGCTTAACCCGGCGCCTGACAGCGCCCGCTCCGCCGAGGCGTGACCGAAACGGTGGCGCAAGTAACGGCACAACTCCACTTCTCGCTCGTTGGTGGCGGCAAGACTTACGTGCCCACCTTCACCCGGCAGAGCTAACCATCGTGAGCCAGTCCAAACGGCACTTGAAACCCCAAGACCGGTGCCCGGACCCAGCACAACCTTGGTTGCGTACGGTGACGGCGTGCGGCCGCCGCACTGCGACAGCTCGGCGGCCGGCAAACTGGCCAATGAATAAGCCAGCGCTTCAAAATCGTTAACCAGCCGGGTCTGACGAGCGTCTACAGCTCGGCTAATATCAGACGCCGAAAAGGACCAATCAAGATTTAGCAGCGCTACGTGGTCTCCCGTCACCGGGCCAGCCACGCCTAAAATCACTTCGTCTACCGACCCGTGACGCTCTTTTTGCCGTGCGACGTAGTCGCGCAACACTGACTCCAGAGACTCAAAGTGTTTGTTATCAAAAACGACAACTTCGCGAACGCCCGCTTCATTGGCGACGGCGCAACGTGTGTGGGTGCCACCGACATCGGCTAGCAGTGTGTACGTTAATTCAGTCATGGATAGTCTTATCGCTATTCAGGAAGAAAGTAGAGTACCTCATATTGCGATCCAGGCGGTGAGCTGAAGCTCGGGCGTTCAACGCGACGGCTGTGTCATCGACAGGCAATAGCAGTCTATTCCTGTAACGCACGCGCAAATAGAGTTATGAGCGACACGGTCGTTCACTACCCTCAAATCAGTCAACCAATCAACAAGAGGCTCGCTGGCAAAATGCTACTATTGTCAGCGATGGCAAATACTCCTCAAACAAAGCCCGAGAAATCGAACTGGTATGTCTATATCGTTCGCTGTGCTGACAACACACTTTATACCGGAATTAGCACCAATCTGTCAGATAGAATTGCCACTCACAACAGCGGTCGAGGCGCAAAATATACGCGAGCCCGGCTACCGGTGTCTTTGGTTTATTCCGAAACGGCTCTGGATCGAAGCTCTGCCCAACAGCGTGAACACGCCATTAAGAAGCTCTCTACCAAAAAGAAGAAGGCGTTAGTGGCGAGCTACTGATGGACTTGTTTAGTGGTCATTGCGAGCGTGGAGCACACGGCCGTCCTTTGTCGCTGGAGCATCCACTCGTCATTGCGAGCGCGCAGCGCGCGGCAATCTCTTGACGTTTTCGCTATCTTTCATATTGAGCCAGTAACAACCTGACGGAGATTGCCACACCCGCTGCGCGGGTTCGCAATGACGAAAACTGAGATCACTGAGGCTGCATGGGCCTCCATAACGAAAAGCAGAGAAGACTGAGGCTGGATAGGCCACCGTAACGAAAATTACAGAAGTCTGAGACTCAACGGGCCGTAATGACGGAAAACAGAGAAGTCTTAGACTGGAAGGATCGCTAACGAGGCAGACGAGGATACTGCCAGGGTCAAAAACCGGGCTAGGCGCTCACCATCGCTCGCAGGGTGGACTCGGCGGCTTTACGTTCCTTGTCCGTTCCGATAGATGCTTTTTGCAATCTTTCCGGGGTTAGTTTCAACACCTCGGCCACATGTTCTGAAACGAACATATCCACGTCATCAAACGTCGTACTATCTGGCGTCTGCTCCAGATGACGAGCCGACTGTATCGACGCGTCCAGAACCGTAGCGAGCAAGTTCCCATTTGCTGAACCAACGGACAGGCAGCGGTAAGCGTCGATTATCGAATCGGGCAGCCCCCACTGGAAGGCCAGTTCAAACGTAATGTCGCTAACACGAAAACCAAACTGGTCCAGGCACAGTTCGTCAAGACCCACTTCCGAGTCAGCTGCATGCCTTAGTAGAATTCGATTGATGTCGGACGGGTAACAGCAGGCCACTGCGAGCAGCCCAAGATTGTGGCAAAGGCCCGCCAAATAGGAAAAGTCTCGCTCGGAAGAGTCTAAAATATCTGTCGCTTTGGCAATTCGACGAGCACTGGCAGCCGTATGAAGCGAACGATGCCAAAAACGACGAGAATCAAATGACGAGCAATCGGACAGGTCAAACGTCTGGTCAGCGGCCAACGCAAAGGCAATTGAGCGCACCGTATCCGGCCCGAGTACACGGCTTACCACTTCGCGCATATCGCTTACAGGCTTGGGCAAGCCGAAGTATGCCGAGTTCGCCAACCCAAATAATCGGGCGCTAATGGCCGGATCATTTTCTACAATATTCGCGATGTCTTGTGCACTGATAAATTCATCCGAAAATTTATCCAGAATCTTCTGTGCTACGTCCGGCAGCGGAGGCAGCATGCGAATAGTTGAAACCAAACTACCGGCGTCAAGTCGCTTTGATAGTGCCACTAAAGAACTCGTACTCATGCCAATTTTTCTCTTCTCAGTTTCTCTTTGCCGGCTGAAGATTTCGCGCCAGCCGAAATATGAACAGGCTGAGACGCAGACCTAAGCATGGCACCAGGCGTCAGGTCGGCAAAAACCGATTCTGGCCGATGGATACCAAAGCCCTGAACGTAGTCAACACCAAGGTCTCGTACGGCTTCCAGAATATCGGTGTTTTCCACGAACTCCGCGATCGACTTAATGCCCATTGTGCGTGCGATATCGATAATTGATCTCACAAACACCCTATCAATTTCATCCGTCAGAATGTCACGCACGAACATGCCATCGATCTTGATAAAATCAACAGGTAGCTTTTTAAGATAACCAAAAGAAGAGAGGCCACTGCCAAAATCGTCCAGCGCAAACTTGCAACCCATGCCATGTAACGCGGACATCAGTCGTCCGGCCTCGCCTACATTGCGTATTACCGCCGTCTCGGTTATCTCGAAGTTAATCATGCCTTCTGGCAGGCCACAGTTTTCGACCGCGTCAATCAGAAAATCTACGAATCGCTTGTCGCCAATACTCGTTCCTGACAAATTCACCCAGTAGCATCGTTCTTTATTGCCAAATGCCTGATGTATGTAGAGCATGCGCAAGAGGTTTTCTACAACCCATTTATCCAGCTTGGTGATCAAGCCGTAGCGTTCAGCAGCGGGTAGAAACGCGCCGGGTGGAATTATTTTTCGTGTTTCAGGATCGCGTAGTCGTAGCAAAATCTCCATACGCTCTGGCTCTGAAGCATCTAGGTCAGCCGGTGCAATTGACTGCCCGTAAAGCACGAAGTGGCTGTTGTCCATGGCTTCATGAAGCCGTTGCACCCAACGAACTTCACCGCGTTGATCGTCAATCGACTCGCCTTCTTCCTCAACAAAGTGAACGCGGTTGCGGCCGTTATCTTTGGAGTGATAGCAAGCCTGATCTGCCAACTGCTGAAGCTCAGCGGCGGTGCCAAGAGTACTGTCTACTTTAACGGCACCGATACTCACACCAACCCGGTATGTATTGGTATCCCAACGGAACAGATACTCTTCGACCGCCGAGCGAATTGACTCGGCTATGCGACGCGCAATATTTGTCGGACAGTTCCAGAGTATAAGTCCAAACTCGTCTCCGCCCAGACGACCGAGAATATCGTCGGTGCGAACTTGTTCCCGGATTAAATCACTAATTTGCCTGAGAAGTTCGTCGCCAGCGCAGTGCCCTGATGTGTCATTAACAATCTTGAACTGATCAAGGTCCATAAACATTAAATAAGAAGGTATCTTGCTTTTGTCACTGCGCGCATAAGCTTTATCCAACGCCAGCTCGAAAGAGCGTCGATTTAACAAGCCGCTAAGATCATCGTGGTTTGCCTGATACTCCAGCGCTTCATTCAAGCGCTGCGATTCGGTGATGTCTTGAACTTGAGCAATGCAATATTTGTAGCAGCCATCGTCGTCGTACACGGCTGTCAGATACATTCTGGTGTAGAGGCACTCCCCATCGAATCGTCGGCACTTGTACTGTGCGTCGTAGCTACTGACCTTTCCCTTCAATAGACGTTCGAAGTCGATCCGCATTTTCGCTTTCTGGTCATCGTCAACAAAAGAAAAAGCGTTTATTTCAAAGTACTGATCATCGTGTTGGCGAGGGGCGAGAAACATTTTTCGCAGCGCCGAGTTTGAGTTAAGAACAGAACCCTGCGCGTCAATCAACGCCATTCCAATTGGAGTGGACTGGAACGCCGCTCTAAACTGTTGTTCAACTTCAGCCCTTGCGGCATTGGCACGACGTCTCTCTTTACTCTCAGCCAGCAGCTGCTGATTGGACTCAACAAGCTTTGCACGTCCCTCCTCAATCGAACGAGTTCGCTCTTCGACTTCTGTTCGAAGCCGACTGTTAAGCCGCGCGATGCCGCGTGTACGTAAAGAGATGCTCAAATACAAAGCCAGCGCGAAAGCCATTATCGCAAGAGCGACAAACCAGTTGGTACGCCAAAATGGTGCCAGCACTTCGAACTTGAACGAATTCTCATTTTTGTACCAGTCATCGTCTGCATAACGGGCACGCACTTCTAGCTTGTAAAGACCAGGCAGTAGTCCCGAGTAATTGACCCCTCGCGTTCGTCCGGGCGCACTCCATTCACTATCGCGACCTACCAATCGAAAGCTGTACTGGACGTTGTAAGGTTCCAGCAAAGACACCGCGTCGAAAGCAAACTGCACATCACGCTGGTTGTACGGCAACTTCTCACTCGATGTGATGAAATCGTTAGTAGCCAGAACCTTGGCACTAATAACTTGCGGTTCAATTGGCATGCGTGGAAGTAACGTACGGCTCAAATCCATACGCGTGGGACCATCAACTGTTCCCAACCATAAGTAACCATTGCTATCGACGAAACTGGCATGAACGTTAACCTCCATACCCAAAAATCCGTGAAGCAATCCAAGGCCTCGACTTTCATCCGCAACAGGATCGTACATGAATACACCGTTTTCGCCACCCAATAGCAAGGACCCGTCACCCTGAATAAAAACGGTGTAAATATTTTGATCACTCATCGGCGATGCTTGCGTGTAGTCTAAAACCACGCCGTTATCGAAGTGAACCAGAATACTGTCCTCACCTCCGACCCAGAACTCGTTGACACCTGTAATAGTCAACTGGCTAAACTGCATTTTGTCAAAACCGTATTCAGCGCCGTAAAACTCATGCTTGTATTGGCCATCCACACCAGGCCTGAACACACCGATACCGTGCTCATCAGCCGCATACCAAATGTTACCGCCCGGATCAGCAGCGAGTGTAAAAACAGAGGTGCCTTCGGTATCTTTGTATACCCGTACATCCGACGGGTTGGCTGTATCGATGCTGACAATTCGTTGCGAGTCGCTTCCAATCCATAGCCAGCCCTTTTTGTCGATTTCGAGATCAAGAATATCGAGCTCTTCGGTACCGGCGAGCAGCTGCGCGTTGTTACCAATAGTATCGATTTGATAAACACCTGCACCCTTTGAGCCGACATACAAATCACCGTTGTCAGCAACGACTATGTCGCGCACAGGTTTTATCGGTAACCCAAGTAACGTCATGTAGTCAACCGTTTCGCCATTGGGTGACAGGCGACGCATACCAGTATCGGTTCCAAAATAGAAGTTTCCGGCGTCGTCTTCAGCTATTGACCAGATCGCGCTTGAGTTTGCGGAATAGTTATTTCTGTAATGTTGAAATCGATCACCTAAATAGCGATACAATCCGCCGTAGCGGCCGATCCAAAGAGTGTTTTCGCGGTCGATAAAGAGCGTATTGGCCGGACCAAAATTTTCGAAGCTGACAAACGTATCCTGATGCTGCCCAAAGATATCCGTGTGGTTCTTGTAGCCAAAGAACCCCTCTTCTGTGCTCACCCAGACGCTACCGTCATCACCGGCGACCATGTCAAGATAGTCCTGGCCTTCGGGCAAAACGTATCTCTTGTAGATTACGCTCTCCGACCAGTGCACGATTTCTTGCTCCGTCGTAGCCAGCCAATGAGTGTCGTCATTTACAATGAAACTGCCTAACACACCTTCGCGGGCAACTTGGGGCTCTTCGTCAGCGCTTCCCGACCAGCGGAAAAGCGTTTTATCTTGAACAAACCACAACGCGCCGTCACGCTGACCGACGTCTCGCGTTTTCTCCTCGCTGGACCTGATTAATACGGGCTCTGTTTGGGCATCGTCAGGAGAGAAGCTGTATAGCCCGCCCTTCGCCGTGGCAAGAATGAAACGACCTTCAAACTGCGTAATTTCAATTATCGGGTTTTCCTCAAAACCCTTTACTGGAATAATGCGATCAATGGCGTTGTGATCAATCATGATCAGGTTGCCCTTAATATCACTAAACCACACTTCTCCGTCTGTCGTCGTGTGAAGCGCCAGCGCAGAGTTACTGAGCAAACCGTTAGCCTTGGTAAAGCCGAGGAACTCAGTACCGTCGTATCGATTCAACCCGCGGTGAGTGGCAATCCACAAGTGCCCTGAGGTGTCCTGAGTAATATCCAGCACATCGCCCTGACTCATTCCGTCTGCCGTGTTGTACTGAAGAATGGGCAGCTCAGGTTCCCACAACTGGGTAACAGGCGTTGATTGAGCCACAGTCACACCGGCGAAGAACCAGCTCGCAAGCAACATCAGTATGTAATTTCCAGACTTATTCATTCAGGTTCTTTTGGTTTTTGCCGCAGAAATGTAGCGACGTTAAACCGAAAACCTTTAGGTTTTATTGGGACTTACGACATAATCTGGAGGCTTGATTACAAGCGTTATGTCGAACGCTCCGACGTCAGCAAAACGCCGCTATGAGTAACTACCACTAGACGCAAAAAACAATTCTGCTTAGCAAACAATTTCTTGGGTGCAGGGAAGATCCGGGGAAAGACGGGTTTGAATAGATGGCTTAAAAAGAGTTTGACGCCCGAAGCGGGCATTCACAGAATCAGCAGACAAAACCGGGAATGACTCAAGCCCCAGTTTCTATAAAGAAATTCCTCAGGCCGTTTCCCGAAGACGATCGCCGTGGCGGCGGTTCATTTCACCAGCGAGAGCCAGATACGCCAGCGCGCCTCGTGATGATTTGTCGTGTTTGATAACCGGCACACCAAAGCTTGGCGCTTCAGCCAGTCGGACGTTACGGGGAATCACCGTACTGTAGACTTTGTCGCCGAAATGCATAATCAGCTGTGACGACACCTCGTTGGACAGATTATTGCGTGGGTCAAACATAGTGCGCAAAATTCCTTCTATCTCAAGTTCGGGATTTACCGCGTCACGAATTTGTTCAATAGTCTGGACAAGAGCACTGAGCCCTTCCAACGCGTAGTACTCGCACTGCATTGGAATAAGCACGCCGTCAGCTGCCGTTAGAGCATTCACGGTAAGCATATTTAGCGAAGGTGGGCAGTCTATGAGTATGTAATCGTAGCTATCCCTGACTTCTTCAAGCGCTTTGCTTAGTCGCGACTCACGGGCAAATTCGTTCATCAGATTAACTTCGGCCGCGGTCAATTGATCGTTGCCGGGTACCACATCAAAACCGGATTTGTCAGCGTGCACAATGGTTTCGTGAATCGTGGCTTCGTTTAGCATGACCGCACCGGCGGTATTTTCAGCGGTGTGCTTGTTCACACCACTGCCCATCGTTGCGTTGCCCTGAGGATCGAGATCAACCAGCAGTACACGCCGTTTAGTCGCGCTAAGGGAAGCGGCAAGATTGACGCTTGTCGTGGTTTTACCCACGCCGCCCTTCTGATTTGCTATGGCAATTATTTTGTTCATCTGACTGACTCTGATCATGCGCGAGCTAACACGGCCGCAAGGTGCGACGTTATGTGCTCAAGGTTGATGGTGCAACACTATAATGTGTCGGGCTTTATCTTCCAGGAAAGGCACCTTCACCGGAAAACTTTCCGAACTCCAGCCCTCGGGAAGCTGCTTTAGCTCCTCTTCCGGCACAAGCCCTTTCTGAGCTACCAATCGCCCACCCTCACTAAGCAGATGTCCACCTATTTCAAGTAGTTTCGGCATATTGGCCAGCGCCCGACACATTACGGTATCAAAGCCCGGGCCTGCTTCATAGTGTTCCGACCGCCCATGCCAAACCGTGACATTCTTGAGGCCGAGACTGGCCACTGCGTGAGTGATGAATCGAGTCTTTTTACCATTGGAATCAATCAGTAAAAATTCGCGCTCCGGGTTCAGGATGGCCAGCGGCATGCCAGGTAAACCGGCTCCAGTGCCAATATCGGCCATAGACTTGCCGAACAAATGCGGTTGGACGGTGAGGCTGTCCAGCAAATGATGGCTCACCATGAGTTCGGGATCTCTAACGGCGGTCAGGTTGTAGGCTTTATTCCATTTGATCAACAGCTCAAGGAAATGTATGAGCTGTTCGCGCTGACTATCGTTAACGGTGGCTACATTTGCCGTGAGCAAGGCCAGTCCCGCCTCGAGTCGTTTATTTAGTTCGGATTGAGACACGCGAATTCAGTGACACCGCTACTAGCGGATCACGTACGTTACCTGACCACGCAACAAAGAGAAGGGCACAGACCCAAAGTGGCGGCTGTCTTGACCAGCGCCCGGATTGTCACTGGCGAGTTCCACGCCGTGTTCGTCAACGCGAGCGACGCGTTTGGTTACGGTAACACCAGAGTCGAACGGGTGGCGTGCAACAACAACGTCGCCGGGCTGTGGCCGAGAGCGCCGATAAGCCCTGGGATTCACAAGCAGGTAGTCGCCCTCTTCCGCCGAAGGTTGCATACTGTGATTAACCACTCGGTGGCGAGTGCGCAAACGCATTGCCCACAAAACGACTTCCCGGACGGCGCGAAGCCGACCGGGAAGTGTTTGCAACAGAATGTGGCTTAAGGAGCTGCCAGTACCCATTCGACGTCGCGATTCTTACTCTTCCAAAAGATAGTGTGAATGTCTTTAATCGCATCCATAAGCTCGTCACAGTGCTGCGGGGAGACTTCTACTTTGCAGGATGAACACAGCTTGGCGGCTTTCCAAAACGTATCGTGCAGTTCGGGAAACGCCTCCAGGTGCTCAGGTTTGAAGTAGTCGGTCCAAAGCACGAGCAAGTGCTCTTTCGTCTCGTGTGCTTGCTCTTCCTTAATAGCGATAAAGCGACTCATCGTGTTCTGATAAGCAGCCATTGCCGCATTGTCACCACTAGCCGGGGCCTCAAGCGCGACTATTTTTTTGGTCATTGAACGTACCGCTTCTGCGGTGATGCGAGCTGAAGCCGGATCGTAAATGCCGCACGGTCCGTCGCAGTGTGCACTGGCCTCGGGTGCTGCGTTAACGCGCTCGGCCAGGTTCATTAATTTCTTTAACATCGTAATTTCCTCTCGTTTGGAACGATCCAAAACGTTCTCAGTTAGCTTTCGTTTCTACGCAACAATGCACGCACAATTAACACCGCAACCACGACCGCGCCCACAGCCATCATGCTGTCAGCTACGTAGTGCGCACTGCTTTGCAGAGCGTGGTGCTCGTGCCCTGGGTGAGCCAATGCTGACACGCTGGTTAACGCAGCTGCAGCGCCAAGAATTTTTCCTAAAATTTTCATTAATTGGTTTCCTGTGTATTTAACGAACCCCTGCCAAGAACAGAGCATCAAATTCAATCATCGTCTCACAACAATAGCACTCAGCGAGACGCGCGACTACGTCAATTTAAAGGTGACCCGTTCGTCAGTAAAACCACACTGGCAGGCCATGGAGAAGCCTAACACTGCGGATTCTCGCCTAGTGCTTATTCGAGTAGGAGTCCGGATAAATAAATGTCGTGTGAAGCCACAACTGACGAACGTGAGACCTCCACTTTGGCGAAAACACAAGTCGCACCGTCATTGTGTCAGAAACGTGAGTCACACCGTCATTGCGAGCGCACAGCGCGTGGCAGTCTCTTGACGCTGCTTCGGCCTCTCTAATTTCTTGACTCGTAGCATCCTGACAGGGATTGCCACGCCCGCTACGCGGGCTCGCAAGTTGATTCAGTCCTGCAGTTCTCTCGCTGTAGACTCAATGGCATCCAGAAGTGAGGTAATGGTGCTCTCGTCCGTGAGACGGTTCATGACCGTTAGCCGCAAGTAACGTTTGTTGTTAATCACTGCGGAGGTGATATGAAACTGGCCGCTCCGCATCAGATGATCCCGGATACGTTCCTGCAACGCGTCGTCGTGACCGTACCGGAAACACAGAATATTGGTCTCCGGTCGGTACGGGCACGAGAAGTCCTTCCGCTGCCTGATTAAATCGTAAAACTGCTGCGTAGCCAGATAGCGTTCTCTTACATACTCACCCAGCGCAAACTCCCCACGCCACGCGAGATTCAGGAATACCTTAAACGCCATCCCGGATCGCGTGCATTCGACGGTACGGGTAATGGTGTCATAGTTCTCTGCGCCTTTACCGTAGGCCAGATAGCTTGCTTCCTGGTGAAACGCCCGATCAAAGTCGTTAACGTCTCGCAGCAGCACGGCAGCGCTCAATACGGGCACCTGCATCATTTTGTGCGTATCCCAAACAATTGAATCAGCCAGCTCAATGCCGTCGAGATGGTGCTTGAGTGACGGACTCATCAAGGCACTCGCGCCGTGACATGCGTCGGCGTGGAACCAAATATTGTGTTCGTTACAGAACTCGCCAATGAGTCGTAAAGGGTCATGAAGCCCTGTCGCGGTTGAACACGAATTAGCAATAAGCGCCATGCAGCGCCGCTTGTCCTTACGAACTCTGGACAACGCATCGTCAAGCCGGTCAGGTCTAACCACTCCGAAGTCGTCGACTTCCAGAGTGTACACAGCGTCGCTACCCAACCCTAAGATTGAAATAGCCCGCGCGTTTGAGTAGTGAGAATTGGCCGGAACAAGCACAGCGAGGTCTCCGGGCACACCTTCCTTCCAGGCTTGAGGGGCTATTCGCGCGCGTGCCGCTAACAGCGCAGTCAAATTAGCAAGGGAACCACCATGCGTCATGACGCCTCCAGCTGTTGGAGGCTCGTCGGGCTGGGCCGTTAATACCTGTTCGGGCCAGCCAACTTTTCGAAGCATCCAGTTGATAACAGCGTATTCAAGCGTCGCTGCAGCCGAACCCATTTCATATATACCCATCGGGTTGTTTGAGACACCGTTGATGAGAGCCGCAAGCGCTGACGGGTAGTCAGGTACCGACACCTGGTGAGCGATGTAGCGAGGATCCCGAAACTTGACCGTGTACTGCATAAACTGCTGCAGGAATTCATCGAACGAGTGTTCGTCCATGCCACCGCTATCGATCCAGTGATCAACTTTTAGCGATTCAAGAATTTCATTAATGGGAGCCCAGCCTGTGGCTCGGCCCTCACCCCTCGTCGACTCTTCGGCGTGGGACCTGAAGGTCGCCAGAGCCTGTACCGCCGACCGCTCAAACTCGGCCAACTGCTCCAGAGCTGTTTCTTTTGTGTAACTCATTTCCATCGTGCTCTCCCACCTCAATCTGACAATTCAAACTCAGGCGGTTTGTGCGCGTTGTTTCGCAAGTCGTTTCAACCACACGTCCAGGCCCTGAGCATTCAGAGTCAGGTCGCCGTTCAAAACACTGTTCTTTGCGTCGCGGTCGCCGTCGTAACCATGATCGTCCAAACGCTCGTAAACGTAGTCCGCCAGTCTTTCGTGAATAGCTGAAACGCGGCTCTCGTGATTGACGCATTCCTCACAAATTTGCACATAACGGTCCAATCCGCTGTGCAAGTCACTGGCCAAACGGGGCAGGTCCGTTACCCGGCTGTAGTGAGTAAGATAAGCACTCTCAATGCCATAGCTCATCAGTCGATCAATGGATGCATGGGCGGCAACGGGATCGAAGTGCACTGGTGTCGTGGTCGGAATAATGAACGCGCCGTTACCCGTGTCGGTTTCGCGATAAGAAACGCCGAACGTGTCGCCGGTAAAGGCCAGTCGTGCCGATTGATCGATCATGCAATAGTGATGTAACGCGTGTCCGGGCGTATGAATTAGCTCGAATTCACGTGACCCGACTTTGACGCGGTCACCGTCTTTCACTTCAACGATGCGGTCCTGTTCTATCGGTACAATTTCGCCGTATACAGAGTGATAAAGTTCTTCCCCGTACACCGCTATTGTTCCCGCGATGAGCTTGGAGGGCTCATGCATGTGGGCGGCGCCACGCGGGTGAATATACGCCTTGGCATTAGGTAGATGCTGCATTAGCTCGCCCGCACCACCCGCGTGATCCAAATGAATGTGAGTCAAAAACACGGCTGTAACATCGGCCGGGGACAATCCAATGTCGTCAAGTGACGCCAACAGGTTCGGCACAGACAAAGAAGTCCCCGTGTCTACGTAGGCCGCCTGACCGTTATCAACAATCAAATGACTGGCGTCCATAAGTGGGCGCATGTACTCGGTGTCGATGGCATAAATACCTTCACCTACACCTGTGTATTTCGGCAAAATAGATTCTTCACTGGGCATGGCGATTCCGTAATGTTGATCGGGGCCAGACTACGTCCGGCGGGCCCGACAGTGTAGCGCTACCTCGCTCTCACGGCTACGACAATCCGCGTCACATGCGGTATGACCAACTTCACATTTCTGGCCATCCGGCCGTGTCCCACCCACATAGCCCGTGATATCCTTGCGCTACTGAAATCAAAATGGAATTAACCATGTCCCGGCTCTTGAAAATTCTTGCCCCGTTGGCGCTCGTCGTTTTTATCATTGCACCCGGAGTGACCGGGTTTCTGGTGAAATCATCCATAGATAAAGCCGAAACAGGTTACGGTCAGGCCATCGAAAAAGGCCCTTTCAAGCTGGTTGAGAACAACTTCGAGCGCGGTTGGTTTAGCAGCGACCAAACGTTGGAGCTGGACGTAACCGACTCGGAGTTTGCTTCGATTTTGCATGTTATCGGCGGTTATACCGACGCCACCGACATGCCCAGTCTGGTTATCGAGACCACAGCGACTCACGGTGTTATTCCCCTGGCGAGTCCGTCGCAAGGCGGCCTGCGCCCGGCTATTGCCCAAACCGAAAGCACGATTACTCTAAAATACGATGACGGCGAGCTTGTTCCGCTACCCGTAAAGGTGTACTCGTCTCTTGGTACCGGACAGTGGGCAAGATTGGTTGCCGAGCCGCTGAACAGACTCTCTCCCGACGGTACCAGCACCGTTAACTGGGAAGGCGCCGACGTGTCCGCAAGTTTCGGCAAGACAACCCGCTACGACGGACGTATCGGTGCGTTCGACCTGGACAGTCCGGAAGCCAGACTGCAATCATCCCCCATTAATATTGACGGCAGCTTTACCAAAACCAAATTCGCATTCGACGAGAGTCAGTCGTCTATGTCCATGGAAAAGTTGACGGTAACGCCGGCTGCAGCTACAGGGCAAATGCCGATTGTCCTGAACGACTTTAAAGCCAACGGCAACCTGGAAGTAGACGGAGCGCGCGCCGTCGTAACTTCGAACATTAATATTGGTGCCGTCGAAAATTCGAACTTGAATATTCTGGGCATTGAAATAGCGTCAAACTTCGACGTCGATGCCGAAGCGCTTTCAGCCGTTACTGTTGAAACGCGTAAAAATCAAACTAACCAGGAACTCAGTGCTCAAGACGCTGAAGCTTTGTTCGCTGCGCTCTCCGCTCTGCTGACAAAAGGCGGGCACATGAAATTCGACAAGTTTGATATTGCTGTTGAAGGCGGCACGCTCAGCATGGACCTGGACGTAGACTTGCCGCCGGGCAGCATGACGCCGATGGAAGCAATGTCTCAAGGCAAAGCCAGCGGTAACGTGGTTATTCCTGAATCAGTGGTTGAAGCGCTAAGCGCTGTGTCGCCCGACATTACCAACAGCCTGAACATGGCTGCGATGATGGGATTTGTACAGCAGAAAGATAACGCGTATCGCGCCGAAGTAAGTTACGCCAACGGCGTTCTTATGCTCAACGACCTGCCGGTGCCTGTTCCGTTTTAACACTTGGGGTCAAGTCTTCCCGTGTCCCGTTTTCTGAATTAACGTTTGGGCCTTCCGGGGTTTCCGGCCTGGCACCAACTATGCCCTTTTCGGAATGGCTCCCTACGGTCCGCTTTATTTCCGAAAAGGGCATAGTTGGCTGCCAGACCTGTGTTATCTCTTGGTCACGACAACTCTTTGTAGCTAATGCCATGGGTCATTGGCGTTTATTTCTCTCTGGCGCATTTTATCGCGGCAAAGTGCTTCAATCATGAACCTGATTTTCGTAGGAGCACTCTACTTGGCCCGAAGGGGCAGGCGAAGTACCCTTGGGGTACGCACTGCACTTGGTCCTTAGAGCCAAGCATGAAAGCACGGGGCAGACATCTCACAATGAAACGTATTGTTCTACACGCCTCAGTGCGGGTATTTTTTACTCATAATCTTAAGCGACTTTTCGATTATTTCGGTTAAGACCTCAACGTTTACGTCGTCCAGTTTGTTAATATAAAGACATGACTTAGTCACTTTGTGTTTCCCCAGCTTTTTCAGTAGCCCTGAAAAACCGTTAAACCCCGGAATAATGTAAACGGTAGTGCTTTGCTTGCGAGGAGAAAAGCCCACTCGCAATGAATCGCCTTCGCGACCGCTGTCATATTTGTAGTGGTAACGGCCATAACCCACAATGCTCGCACCCCACATCTTCGCGCGCTCACCCGATGCCTTGCGCATAATCGCGGCTATTGCTTTCGCGTCCTTGCGCTTCTGCGCCGGCTCAATCGAATTCAGAAATGCGGTAACGCTCTGAGTTGTTTCTTTGGTTTTATTTTCGGCCATGATCAAGATCCTCACGAAACTCTGAGTAGCTGACTTTTGCCACGCGGGATAAATTTGAACCCACTGCAGTCAGTGATTCGGCTTCCATAAACACATAAAAAAAGGCCGGCTCCTTTCGGAACCGGCCTTTTTCATAACTAATCTGCGAACGAACAGTATCGTCGAGACAGCCATTCTTACTGAGGTGTAACCTCTTCGGCTTGTGGGCCTTTTTGACCCTGAGTAACCTTCATGGTGACTTGCTGGCCTTCGGTAAGTGAGCGACGACCTTCGCCGTTGATTGCGCTGAAATGTACGAATACATCTTTGCCGCCTTCACGCTCGATAAAACCAAAACCTTTCTCGTCATTGAACCACTTAACGGTTCCCGTAATTAAATCTGACATACTATCCTCTTAAAAAACTATCAGTTGGCCTGAGCCAACTTACTATTAACAAACACTGGCTTGGACCAAGTTTACAATAACCTCTGCCTCCACCAGCGTCGCCAGTGTACCTGTTTCCGGTGCCGGTGTAACGGTAAATCCAGTAAATCGAAGTGAATACACTGAAAATTTGAGATAAATGTGACTCAGGTTCGACAATATGTGACAAAACACGACACAAGCGTCGTTTTTAGCTATTCAGCTAGAATGAGTCCAAGCTTCTCAACACCTCCTTAATCGCACTTTGATGGCGTGCTGAGAGTTGAGATCAGGCCGATTTTTTTAGATGTACAAGCAACAAAGACAAGGCTGCCGGAGTCATTCCAGCAATACGCCCAGCCTGCCCTAGAGTGTCAGGCTGAATCTGTTTGAGCTTTTGACGCACTTCATTTGAAAGCCCATTCACCTGATCGTAGTTTACCGAAGCCGGAATTCTGAGCTGCTCGTTCTTGCGATGACGGGCAATTTCGGTTTGTTGCCGAACAATGTACCCGGCGTAGCGAGCCTGAATCTCAATTTGTTCTGCGACTTGAAAGTCGTCGACAGGTGAACCCACGCTGCGGATTGACGTGACACGCTCGTAGGTCATTTCAGGTCGTTTGAGCAGCTCAAGCGCCTTGACCTCGCGACTCATGCTGCCGCCAAAGTAGGTATCACGTTGCTCTTCGGTCAGGTGATGCGGATGAACCGTCAGTGCACCGAGACGTTCCGTTTCTCGTGCTACGGCATCGCGCTTCGTGCAGAAAGACTGCCATCTTTCGTCGCCCACCAAACCTAGCTCACGACCCACCGGTGTCAGACGCAAGTCGGCGTTATCTTCACGAAGGAGCAGCCGGTATTCGGCTCGCGATGTAAACATTCGGTACGGTTCCTGCGTTCCTTGCGTTACGAGGTCATCAACCAACACACCAATATAGGCTTCGTCTCGTCGCGGGTGCCACGGTTCTTTGTCCGCTACCCGCAGAGCCGCGTTAGCGCCAGCGAGCAAACCTTGTGCGGCCGCTTCTTCGTAGCCGGTAGTACCGTTGATCTGGCCTGCAAAAAACAGCCCGCTAATATATTTCGTTTCCAGCGTGTGGTTCAACCCACGCGGATCGAAAAAATCGTACTCAATAGCGTAACCCGGACGCGTAATGTGGGCGTTTTCAAACCCAACAATACTGTGCACAAACTCAAGCTGGGCGGCGTATGGCAGGCTAGTCGAAATGCCGTTTGGATAATATTCGGTGACGGTTAGCCCTTCTGGCTCGACAAAAATCTGGTGCGACGTACGCTCTCCGAACCTTACAATCTTATCCTCTACTGACGGACAGTAGCGAGGACCGACGCCATCTATTGCACCGCTGTACATCGGCGAGTCTGGAATAGACTCACGAATAATATCGTGAGTGCGTTCATTAGTTGCGGTGAGATAACACGGCACCTGGCGCGGGTGATCACTCACCTGGCCTAAGTATGAAAACACCGGAAGCGGTGTATCACCGGGCTGCGGAGTCATTTTTGAAAAATCGATCGAACGTCCATCGAGACGAGGTGGCGTTCCGGTCTTGAGTCGCTCCACGTCAAACGGCAGTTCTCGCAGACGGGCAGCCAAGCCGATGGACGCCGGGTCTCCAGCGCGACCGCCTGAATAATTGCTGCGCCCAATGTGAATCTTGCCACCCAAAAAAGTGCCTACGGTTAGCACTACCGTTGGTGCCACGAATTCGAGACCCATTTGAGTCAGAACGCCACGCACCCGGTCCTGATCAATTAACAGGTCTTCAACGTTCTGCTGAAAAATAGTCAGGTTGGGGGTGTTTTCAAGTGTTTGCCGAATGAACTGACGATACAGCGAGCGATCGGCCTGAGCCCGCGTAGCTCGCACAGCCGGACCCTTACTGGCGTTCAATACGCGGAACTGAATGCCGGCGGCGTCCGCCGCTTTGGCCATCACTCCGCCGAGCGCGTCGATTTCTTTGGTGAGATGACCTTTGCCAATCCCGCCAATGGCCGGGTTACAGCTCATTTGGCCTAGCGTTTCGATATTTTGCGTTAGTAAAAGCGTGCGCGCACCCATTCGTGCCGCCGCCAAACTGGCTTCGGTTCCGGCGTGGCCGCCTCCGACCACGATTACATCAAACGCATGACTCATTATATACCCACTTAACTAAGCTATCTGTTCAAAACCAGTCCGGTTACGGCTGTCCGAAAAAGCCACCCGCAGCGTCGTGAGATTGCCGCGCGCTACGCGCTCGCAATGACCGTAACGCACGCTCAACCGTCGCAATGACCTTAACCCGCGTCCCGCGTTCGCACTGGCGGTTATGCTTGTCATTGCGAACCCGCGTAGCGGGTGTGGCAATCTCCGCACAATCACGACGACTCCACAAGATCAGCCGTATTCGCGTTACAAAGCGGCCTCGCATTGAACGTCGGTTATGGCAGCTTCAACCCGCACATCCCGCCGGGGCGCGCTAGTTTAAGAAAATGGCGAAAAAATCGCCAGTGTTCGTTACACAATTTTAGCCTTAATCGAACCCCGAGTGTCCAACCGTAGTGTAAACTCGGGCTGAATTCGCCACGTATTTCGCCTATATGCCCTCTACCCACTCCCGCCGTTCGGTTATTTTTCTATCCGTTTGCCTGGTTTTGACCCTGTCGCTGTCGACGGGGAGCTGCGCGAAACAGAAAAAGGTCTCGAATCGGTCGACAATAGAGCTAACCGAATGCCGTATCGAAGGATTTGGCGGCTTTTCGAAAGTGAAGGCTCTTTGTGGCGAAGTGGAAGTTGCACTCAATCCCGCGGACCCATCCGGAAAGACCATCACGTTGTTTGTAGCGAAGGTGCCAGCCCTGGCACGTTCGGCCGAAGCCAGTGCCTTTACACTGATCGCGGGCGGTCCCGGACAAGCTTCAACTGAAGCCTACACAAGTCTGCGTGGCGCTTTTGAGCGGGTGCGCCGTGAACGCGACATCATCCTGGTAGACCAGCGAGGAACGGGGCGCTCCAGCATTCAGCAATGTGATACCGACGAAGTCGACTCTATTGAAGTCGAGTTCGATGCAGCCGTCATTCGCGAAGCAACCGAAACCTGCCTTGCGAAGCTCGGTGACGACGTCAAGTTTTACACCACAAGTGCAGCCGTTAGCGACCTCGACACCGTTCGTGAGGCGTTTGGCTATGAGCAGCTCGATATTTACGGCGTCTCCTACGGTACGCGCGTGGCGCAACACTATTTGCGACGCTACCCAGATCGAACCCGAACGGTAATACTCGACGGCGTGGTGCCGGTCAACGTACCGCTTGGACCCGGCATTGCTTTAGATGCCCAGCGCGCACTCGATTTAATTTTTACTCGATGCGTCAGTCAGTCCGACTGCCATCTGGCGTTCGGCGACATTAGTGAGAAATTTAACGAGCTACTTAATCGTACGCGCGAAGCTCCTATTGAATTGATACTGGACGATCCGATATCCGCCGAAAAAGTACCGGCGACGTTTGGCTACGGCGAACTCCTGATGGCTGTTCGCATGATGAGCTACTCACCAGAAACCGCCGCGCTTCTGCCTTTTATGATCGACGAAGCGATCAAAGAAAACTATCAACCGCTGGCGGCTCAGGCCCTGCTCAATTCGGAAAACCTGACCGACATGTTGGCACTTGGCATGCACAACAGCGTTGCCTGCACCGAAGACGTTCCGTTTTACGACCACGACGCAATTGATTCAGACCGTTTGGCCGCTTCCTATATGGGTGACCTCGCTTATAAAGGTTTGATTGAGACCTGCAAAATATGGCCACGAGGCCCAATTGACGACGACTTTACGCAGCCCTTTGCGAGTGCTGCACCGGTGCTGGTTTTGTCAGGCGAAGTGGATCCAGTTACGCCTCCTGCTAACGGCGACCTGGCCGCCGGGTATCTTGAGCTGGCTAAGTCCGTAACACTGCCCGGCCAAGGCCACGGTCAAATACAGATTGGTTGCATGCCAAAACTGCTGGCCGACTTTGTACGTACCGCAAACCTTGACGAGCTGGAAATCGAGTGTCTCGACATCCAGCAGCCTGCACCGTTTTTTGTCAGCCCATCGGGACCAAAACCGTGATTGAAGCCCAGCAGCTCAAAAAGTCTTTTGGCAAAGTTAACGCCGTAAAAGAAGTCAGCTTTACCGCCGCAGACGGCAGCATTACCGGCCTGCTCGGTCCAAACGGTGCGGGCAAATCCACCACCCTTCGCATGCTCTATACCATTTTAAAGCCCGACTCTGGCACGGCGAAAATCGACCAAATTGACGTCACGAAAAACCCGCTCGATGCACGAAGACGCATGGGCGTGTTTACGCACAACCCCGGCATATACCCAAACTTGAGCGCTCGTGAAAACGTTGCCTATTTCGGCAAACTGTACGGCCTCAAATCTGATGTCATTAAAAGGCGCATAGAGGAGTTAGGTGAACTGCTCGAAATGGACAACATTCTCGACCGACGAGCTAAAGGATTCTCCCAAGGCCAGCGAACGAAAGTAGCGTTAGCGCGGGCCTTGATTCATGAACCGCAGAACATCCTTCTTGACGAGCCGACCAACGGCCTCGATGTCATGGCGACACGGTCACTGCGCCGTATTATTCGAGCACTAAAAGAACAAGGAAAATGCGTGCTGTTTTCGAGTCACGTTATGCAAGAGGTCGGCGCGCTTTGTGACCACGCGGTGATTATTGCCGACGGCCAAATTGCCGCGGAAGGCAGCATCGACACGCTTCGAGAAAGAACCGGTGAAGAGTCGCTGGAAGACGCTTTTATTCAGCTCATTGGCAGCGAGCGCGGCCTGGCCTGAGTGTGCAAACCGAATTCGAACGATTCTTCAGGACATAACTCTTCGCACGTCTCAGGATTTGGAGAACGGCTTCCAGCCGCGATTAAATAGGCGACGGCGTCCAAATATTGAAGAGTTTGTTCGCAGCAAGATGCCTTGCGACCCGCTGAGCGAAGCAAGTACGTGTCGTTGGGGTACCCAACGAGAACAGAAAACAAGATATACCTCTTAATTTTATAAGGCATCGCAAAGGTATCAGGCAGTTACCATAACGTCGACTAAAGAACCAACACTTCATAATCAAGGGTAACAGGAACCCCTTTGAGACCCCCATCACACCTTTTAAGCAAGGGTCTTGGGATGCTAACCACTGGAAATCAGGGATCAAATAAAGATAGAGCCAAATGCAGGGACTACTTCCAAAAGACGACCCAATACAGGCGCTTATTCTTAAACGCTTCTTTATGGCGTTTGGGTCTTATGCGACCGGGGTTTCGTTCGGCATTTTCAGCACGCTGAGCGGTGACGGCATTATGACGCCACGCGTCTTGGCCTTCGTTATCGCAGGAGTTATTCTGAGCAACCTGTTTTTCTATCTCGTCATTCGAACAGGCCGAAACAAGGCATTTTCCGACCCATCGCTAACCGTCCCCCAGCTTGGCGCATCCCTCTTTTGGATGCTTGCGCTGATGCTCGGTGACGCTCAAAACCGCGGAGTGTTTTTGGGCCTCTACATGATCATCATGATGTTCGGGCTGTTTCGATTCCGGTTTGAGCAAATGGCCAAACTCGCCGTAATTGCTGTCGCCGGTTATGGCCTCGTGATACTGGTTGACTACACCTTCCTTCCCGAACGCCTCGACCCCTCTCGCGAACTGCTTCGCGCCGGAGTCTTAACGGCCATGCTTATTTGGGCCACTTTGTTTGCGGGCTACGTAAGTGACTTGCGCGATAAACTCCGTCGTCGCAATCGCGACCTGAGCGTTGCACTCGACGAGATTGGAAATCTGGCAAGCCGCGACGACTTAACCAAAGCCTATAATCGGCGTTTCATTATGGACGCACTGAAACTGGAAAAGTCTCGGGCTGATCGCACCTCGTCCACCTTTTCGATTTGCCTGCTGGACCTTGATCACTTTAAAAGTGTTAACGACCGCTATGGCCACCTCGCGGGCGACCGCGTTCTAATGGCTTTCTCCGAGCGAATTAAAGGCACTCTTCGAGGCATGGATTTGATTGACCAGGTAGATGTCAATCGATTTTTTGGTCGATACGGCGGTGAAGAATTTATTGTTGTACTGCCCGATACTGAGCTGTCCGGTGCTATCCGCTGCGCCGAGCGAATTCGACAAGTAACAGAAGAAGCGTCGTTTGACGAAGTCTCCAGAGTCACACTCTCGGCTGGCGTTAGCGAGTATCGCCGCGGCGACAGCATTGAAGATATGTTACGCCGGGCCGACACTGCCTTATATGAGGCCAAAGGTCTGGGTCGTAACCAGGTGGCTGCGGACAACCAGCAGGCTGTTGAAAACAGCGATGACGAAAGCGAAAAAACGATCACTAATATTGTTATCGGACCGTTCGGCTCTCACCGCAGTTAAACACTCTCGACCTATTTGCCAATGCAGAAACTGGAAAATATGTGTCCGAGCAAATCATCACTTGTCACGGTACCCGTTATTTCGCCAAGACTTTGTTGAGCAAGGCGTAACTCCTCCGCCATGATTTCTCCGGCTTTTTGCTCAAACAGCGCTTCGCGCCCGATCACCATGTGAGCAAAGGCCCGCTCAATCGCCTGCAAATGCCTGCGTCGTGCAATGACTTTACCGCCATCCACAGAAGAGTAACCCATGCATTCACTAAGATGCTTGCGGAGCTCGTCAACACCCTCTCCGGTCATCGCCGATGCGAATACGACGTGCTCGCCTGAGTCAGGTTTTATCGTTTCCGTAGCCAACTCCAGCAGATCAATTTTGTTGACCAAACGAGTAACGGGTACTCCTGCCGGTAACTCCGCAACGTTGAGGTCAAACGTTTCCGGCCGCGCAGCGTCGCTCATTAACAACACATGATCGGCTGTCTTAATAGCGGTTCGGGCGCGTCGCATGCCTTCTTGCTCAATCGGGTCGTCAGACTCGTGAAGTCCGGCGGTATCAATAACACGTAAGGGCATACCGTCAATATGTAAGTCTTCACGCAACACATCGCGTGTTGTACCCGGCCGCGCCGTTACTATCGCGGCGTCATATCCGGCTAACCGGTTCAACAAACTGGACTTGCCCACGTTAGGCGGTCCCGCAATAACCAACACCATGCCGTCTCGCAGAAGCTGCCCTTGTTCCGCGTCTTGCTGAAGTGCGATAAAAAGCTGCTCAACCAATTGAACTCTCCGGGTGAGTTCGTCGTCCTGCAAAAAGTCAATTTCCTCTTCTGGAAAGTCTATCGCCGCCTCAACGTACATACGCAGCTCGGTTAATGACGTGACTAGCTCATGGATACGCTGTGCAAATTCGCCGGACAGGGAACGCACGGCCGCTCGGGCAGCCTGTTGAGACGCGCTGTCAATCAGATCACTAATCGCCTCGGCTTGCGTCAGGTCAATTTTGTCATTTAGAAACGCGCGCTTGGAAAACTCACCCGGCTGAGCTACACGAGCTCCGAGTTCGACACAGCGCTGTACCAGCATATCCATTGGGACCGGACCACCATGACCGTGAAGTTCCAGCACGTCCTCGCCGGTAAACGACGCGGGTCCGGCAAAGAACAGAGCAAGCCCCTGATCCATAGGTTCGCGTTCGGCGTCACGAAACGTCGCGCCCGTTGCAATACGCGGCTGTGGCAATGAGCCAATAATCTGCTCAGCAATGTTTTTAACCAGCGGTCCGGAGACCCGCACTATGCCCACGCCGCCCCGCCCGGGAGGCGTCGCGACAGCGACAATTGTTTCATCACCAGATGTTATGTCTGTTAAGTCCATTCGCGGTATTGTAAAGAGATACAGTTAATCCGTCACATATAAGGAACCAATCAATGAGCACGCAAGCGGTAAAGTTTAACAATCAAGACGGTGAAACTCTGTCGGGCCGTCTGGTAACGCCGCTTACCGGCGAGACCAAGGCCTATGCCCTGTTTGCCCACTGTTTTACCTGCACCAAAAATCTGGCCGCTACGCGCAATATTGCGCGCTCACTTGCCAATGCCGGTATTGCTACGCTGATCTTTGATTTCACGGGCCTGGGCAACAGTAAAGGTGATTTTGCCGACACTAATTTTTCCTCAAACATCAGCGACCTTGTCGCTGCGGCCGACTTTCTAACCGAACATTACGAGGCTCCCAAACTGCTCGCCGGCCACTCGCTGGGCGGAACAGCCGTTTTGAAAGCCGCCGCTCTCATTGATTCTGCAGTCGCCGTTGCATCAATTGGCTCACCCGCGGACCCTGGCCATGTATCCAAACTGATGACCAGCAAGCGCAAAGAAATTGAAGAACACGGCGTGGCCAACGTGTCACTGGGTGGCCGGCCTTTCACAATCAAACGCCAGTTTCTTGAAGACATCGAATCACAGTCGGCGCTGGATGCTGTGGCCAGCTTTCGTAAAGCGCTACTGGTTTTGCATGCGCCGCTCGATGAAACGGTCGAGGTTGAAAACGCTACCCGTATTTTCACCGCTGCCAAGCATCCGAAGAGCTTTGTCAGTCTGGACGACGCCGACCACCTGCTAACCCGAGCGCAAGATTCGGCTTATGCCGGCGAGATTATCGCCGCCTGGGCCACCCGCTTTCTGAACTTGCACAGAGACGAGTCACCTTATCCAAAAGAAGGCACTCACGGAGCCGCGTCTCGCACGCGAGCAGACGGATTCAAGAGCTACGTCAACGCAGGCGGCCATCCCATGCTTGCCGACGAACCCGCAAGCTTCGGCGGCACCAATACCGGGCCCGCACCTTTCGATTTACTCAGCGCCTCACTCGCCACCTGCACGACAATGACGTTGAAAATGTACGCGGGCCGCAAAAAATGGCCGTTGGAATCGTCTACCTGTGAAGTTACTCACCACAAAGAAAGCGTAGAGGGCGGCGCTGAAAAAACACCGCCTATTGATGTGTTTGAGCGCACGCTCACACTGGAAGGAGACCTGACGCAGGCACAAAAAGAACGCATGCTGGAAATTGCCAATCGTTGCCCGGTACATCGAACGCTTCACAATACGATCGAAGTCCGTACGAAACTGGCGACCTGACCCGCTCTGTCAGCAATAGTTAGATCACGGCTTAAAAAAAAGCCGGTCACACATGTGACCGGCTTTTTTATTTTTCTTGGCTTGTCTATCTAAGCGTACAAGCTTACTGCTTCTTCAACAGGTCACGAATCTCGGAAAGCAAGACTTCGTTTGCTGGTGGCGCTGGTGGTGGTGCTTCTTCTTCCTTTTTCTTTGCGCTGTTCATTGCTTTCACAACCATGAAAATAGCAAAAGCGACAATCAGGAAATCAACAACGGTCTGAATAAAGTTACCGTGACGAAGCACTGACGCGCCCGCTTCTTCAGCGGCTGCCAGCGTGGCGTAGTTTTCCGACCCCAGATTGATAAACTTCGACGTGAAATCAACCCCACCCATTAATTTGCCAATCAGCGGCATTAGAACGTCTTTCACGAATGACGCTACGATCTTACCGAACGCGCCGCCAAGGACGATACCAATCGCCATATCCATCACATTGCCACGCATGGCAAAGTCTTTAAATTCACTCATCATACCCATGACGAATTCCTCCCAGTTAATGAACTGAAATCACCCCCCACCCACTGCTGTAACAGCAGTTCGGCATAGTTCATCTCAGTATAAAAGTACCCACAAAGCTCATGCTCTGTTGGGGGAGGATTGTACCTAAATACCGTTAATAGTCGAATCTCTCAGGCGCAGTTAGATAGTGTAATTACGACGCGTACCCAATTAAAATCATGACCCGGCCAAAGTTTGCCCATTTAGCTGTTATTACAGTGTTTTTGAACAATCAACAGCGTGATTTAAACTAATCGGGCACCGTTAGGTACGGGCTTCTCGGGCTGACTCAGCACAATATCGCCATCATTGTTTGCAAAACCCGTCACCAGGCACTCAGACATGAGTGGCCCTATTTGCTTGGGAGGAAAATTCACCACGGCGATAACCTGGCGGCCTAACAGCGACTCGCGGGTATAAAGACGGGTGATTTGTGCGCTCGACTTACGCTGTCCAATTTCGTCACCAAAATCAATATGAAGAATCCACGCCGGTCGCCGGGCCTCTGGAAACTCCTGCACTTCGGTCACCGTACCGACCCGCAGCTCAACTTTTTCAAAATCGGCCCATGTAATCGTTTTATCACTCATTGGGACTCCCCTTCTTGTCGTGATTGTGAGGTTGGATAAAGTCCCACTTGTTTCCATACAGATCCCGGAAAACGATCACGTATCCGTAGTCTTCGTCACGGGGCTCTTTGATGAAATCGACGCCCTTGGCTTTCATCGAGTTGTAGTCTCGCCAGAAATCGTCCGTATACAAAAAGAAAGCGACGCGGCCACCGGTTTGGTTTCCAACGCGACTTTGCTCCGTTTCGTTCTTCGCTTTGGCCAAGAGTAAACTGGTCGCTCCACTACCCTTGGGCCGCACGATAACCCAGCGCTTGCTGCCCTGAGGAGCGTCTTCTACAAGATCAAAATTCAACACGGTGGTGAAATAGGCAATCGCCTCGTCGTAGTCTGACACCACCAACACGACTTGTCCCAACTGTTGCTCCACGGCAACCCCCTTATTAAGAACTTGCTTATTGTTTAAATACAGAGCCAAAAACACCGTAATAAAGGAACTCCAGCACACTTAGCGGTAGTGATTACCCGTATACTGTGAACTGATATCAGGGCTGGCTGAGTTGCGTGACTGAAAAACGCTCGTTTTTTACCTTGTTGTTCGCTTTCTTATGCATGAGCACCTCGGCTACCGAGCTGAGCTTGAGCGAACTCGAAGCGCGTGGAGCCATTATTGGTTCGATCGAGATTAGACGCAACAATGTGTTTGACGAACCAAAAGAAGGCGAGGTAAGGCGCCTCCAGCAACTTGCCAACAAACTCCACTATCTGACACGCGAAAACGTCATTCGCTCGCAGCTTCTGTTTGCTTCAGGAGAACCGCTGAGCAAGGCGTCAATTGATGAGTCCACGCGAATACTCCGTAATCGGCGCTACCTGTTCGACGCAACGGTCACACCCACACGCTTCGCCAATGGCGTGGTCGACCTGGTCGTAACAACCCGGGATCTGTGGACACTGTCTCCTGAAGTTGACTATTCAAGCACCGGCGGCGACACGTTCTACCGGCTGGGAGTCGAAGACGATAACGTGCTGGGCACCGGGGCAAGTCTGACCTTGTCAAGAGCCGAAGAGCTTGAAAGGACCTCCAACTTACTCCTGTACAGCAATAACAACTTCCTGCTTAAACGACTCGATTTTGGCCTCGGCATTGTCGAAAGCGACGACGGCGGCGCCTTCTCGACGCGTATTGTAAAACCGTTTTTTTCGCTGGACACAAAAACGTCGCAGGGTGTTACCGGCCAATATTTTGACGGTAACCGCCTCTATTTCCGCAACGGTGATGACATCGGCGAATATGAACAACGCTCGTCAACGTTTAACGTGTTTCGCGGATGGTCCAAAGGTAGGCAAAACGGCTGGATCAAGCGCTGGTCGGCGGGCGTCGCTGGCGAACGCAGCGAGTTTTCGCTACCGGACGACCCATTGTTAGCCATTACACGACCAGAAAACCGGGAACTGTACTATCCCTACATTTCTTTTAACGCGATAGAAGACGACTTTGTCACCACACGAAATTTTCAGAGCATAGACCGCGTTGAAGATGTTTATTTAGGCACGCAGTATTCCGTCTTAATAGGACTGGCACACGATTCACTGGGATCCGACCGAACCGCGTTCATTCTGACGGCCAATGCAACGGGCTCGAAAGGTTCTCCCGAAACAGCGCTTTGGCAGTACGGAGCAAGCCTGAATACCCGCCTTGAGTCGGGTCGACCGCAGAACCTCCTGGCCAATGCCAATGTAAGGTGGTCGCTACGTCAGTCTGACAAATATCGCTTCCTGACCAGCCTAAGTGTCGCTCATTCAGAACGCCCCGATCTTGATCGGTTTACGGTTCTGGGTGGAGGAGTTGGACTACGCGGTTATCCGACACGGTTTCGCAACGGCGGTGGCCGCATATTATTCACCGCGGAGCAACGCTACTACAGCAATTACTTTCCGTTCCAGTTACTTCACGTTGGAGCGGCCGCGTTTGTCGATGTCGGGCAGGTATGGGGAGAAAACGTACTCGGCGAGACCAATGACGACCTGCTCGTCGATGCCGGTTTCGGCCTGCGGCTGGTCAGCCCGCGTGGAGGCAGCAACAAGGTAATTCACATTGACTTGGCATTCCCGCTCACCAGTCGCGAAGGCATTGACAGCGTTCAGCTCGTGCTAGAGGCGAAGCGAGCGTTTTAGGCCCGGTGCCAAACAAACACTGTTGAAAATTAGCTGCCGATTTCCAATTGCACGAGCTTTCGAATAACAGTGCGCACGAAGAGCCAGGCCAAAATCCCGACAATAAGACCCTGAACAGCGCCCACCGTTATATCAATGGGTCTGTGGACGTGTAGCAACACTCGCGAAAGACTCACTAGCGCAGCCCACGGCACCAGCAAGTAAAAAATCAGCTGACGGGAAGACGATACGAACGACGTAGCGAAAAACAAAAAGAACGTTGCAATGAAAAAACTCGCGTAGGCGTGGCCGGATGGAAACGAATAGCCCGGCTCCGAAGCCCAGTGGTCGGCAACGATTCGGGGTACGTTTGCGTTAGCAGCATAAGCGGCGCGCTTCATAAAGCCTGAGCGATCGTCGAGATAGGCTCTGGCATAGTAGGCTTCCGTGGTAAAGCCCATTTCAACGCTCGTAGGCTGCTCAGCGAGCCACACCACATTTGGCCGAGGTGTTTCAAACCGCGTTTTAACAAAGTGTTCGTTTAGCATGGCGCCGCCGCCAGCAAAAACGATCACTGTGCCAATCACCGCAATCGCTTCTTTCAGTCGATAGTCCACAGACAGACGTCGCCGGGTGCCCAATACGGCTACCAGCACCAGCGTAATCAGCGAAATTCCGAATACTTTAGCCGAATCGGATAGCGCCAGAGCCATTTCGACCCCGTTATCGATGCCGGAAAGCAACGACAGCCCCTTCACTCCCGTGACTAAAAAACTGGTGTCAGCCAATAGAATCGCGAACACCATGGGCCAAAACGCACGTGAAGTTACGGCTTGTGGAGACGCTTCAAAATATTTGTAATCGGTCATACCCGGAGTGTACAAATTCTTCACGGAGGACACCAATTAGATCTGATTCAACACAATAAGCAAGGGAGTTAGACCCCCAGAGCATTGAGTGGCTGACAGCAAAATAGCTCCATCAGACGACCGCAAGGTAGAAAATAGTTCCCGGAACCCAAAGAGCAAATCGGCTAGCCTCTAACGGTTGAGCCCTCGCAGAGTCGACTGCTCAGACTTCTCGCGGAATATGCGGTGCCAGACTCGACTGAATCTGTGACCAATTGAGCTTTTTTTGGGCCAGCGAATAACGAGCGTTTGCCGGACTAGTCGACAGAAGCTGCACCGCCGGTATGACTACGTGTCGCTGAGTCAGGCGCGGCACGACCCTGCGTTTATATTCATACGCGGCCTTACCGCCGTTGAGAAAAACCGCCTGTATTTCCGGGTGACGGTCGAAAAACCCGGCGAAATCGTTGACCTCTATGCTGTCCTTATCGATGTCGGCATCAAGGCTTCCCGGTCGTACGCATTGTTTGATCACATCCCAAACGGCGATACCGGCCTCATGCAGCCCCTCGACTCTGACAGAATATTCGCAAGTTTCAGCCACGTCCGTGTACTCACTCATAATGCGCCAAAACGCATTGTGAGGATTACCGTAATACTGGTGTTGCTCCAGCGACTGACGACTTGGCATCGACCCCAAAATCAAAATACGGGCTTGCGGAGTCGAAAGCGGTGGAAATCCGTGATCCGGATTCATGCGAATCGATCTACTTTGGTATCGAACTTCAACTCGTAACAGGGTATCTCCTCACTGTCCGGCTCAAATTGAGCTAGATGCAAAAACTCAAAGCCCAACTTGGTGAGAAGTCTTTTCGAACTTTCATTCGAGTGGCTTGTGACCGCCAAAATTCGCTTCAGGCGAAGCTCCACTTTGGCATAGTCCGTGATCGCCTTACCGGCCTCGTAGGCGTAGCCCTTGCCTCGTGCTTCAGGTAAAAACGCATAGCCAATATCAGGGGCAGGTAGCGTTGCGCGCTGTAATAGCCCGCACATGCCTACACTTGCCTGAGAGGATTTTTCCACTACGCAGCACAAACCAATGCCGTGAGTTTCGTAGCCCGCTATAGGCCCGTTAGAAATATAGTCGCGTGCGTCGTCGAGCGTACGAACGCCCCGGTCCTGAATGTTCTTTATGAAGTCCTTGTCATTGAGCAGCGTCAATATAAAGCGTGCATCTTTGTGGGTAAACGGACGCACGACCAGACGATCGGTTTCAAGCGTAGGGGGAGGTTCGTGCCCCGGATTTGCGTATTTCACCGCGCTTGCTCCGCAAGCGTTCTGGTTAAAGGTGATACAACGTCACCCGTGTGTTTGGTGGTTACCGTTTCAATAAGACACACCCAACACTCTTCTTCTGCCACAGGGTTATGGAGTGTATTTCGGGGCACAACGTGCAAGTCACCGGCACCCAGCGCCACTTCACAGTCTTCGTACTGTATTACTAAATTGCCTTTAACAACGTAAAACAGCTCATCTTCGTCGTCGTGTTTATGCCAGGTAAACTCGCCCTTGATTTTAGCTACTTTTACATACTGGTCGTTAACCCGGTCGACGATGCGCGGAGACCAGTAGTCCTCAAGACGTGCGAATTCACTTTCAAGATTAAATATGTTCATAACAACAAGAACCCGGCGAGTGGTGGAAAAGCGTTAGTGGGAAAGGTTAGTCGAACACGTTCGGACAGCCGCCCACTTCGTTGAACTGTGTGTCCCAACGACGAACGTCGTTGGCACGACGCCAGCGAGTGTGGAAAAACTCCATCAGGCAGGGACCCGAAGCAACGTTAATAATCATAAAGTCCCGCTCCTTGACTTTGCTGTACGGCGGATACGAATCTCGTGAACCCCAGGTTAAGCCACCGTTTGTCGACGCAAAGTCGTGCCAGAATTCCAGTGGTGTCACCCATCGGTCAAGGTTTTGACTCCACGCTTCAAACTCTTCTGATTTTCGCAGCTGTCCTTCTCTATGGTCTTGGGCAATTGATGGTGCAGTGATACAAATCACGGCCAGCCACAAGAGGCCTCGCCCAGAACGAATCGCGTTCAATAATATGTCCATGGATTATTCTCTCAGCCAGTGTTGTTGGCTACAGATTCTGCCATGTTTATGACTTTAAATCGTCACGACAGCCCTACTCTGGACAGGCTTCATCCAAAAACCAGTGCCAGGGCTCGTAGAGATAGCCATAGGGATTGTCTGCTGGATAAGACAGGCTAAAGCCGAAACGGAAAGCATTACGCTGTAACCACTGGAACGCGTCCGTCTCGGCAAATTGTGTGGAAGCCGGCTCACAGCCCATGGTGCCAATATCGGCTGCTTTGCCGGTGTGATGCTGACTACAGCCCGGAGGTGCCAAAACACGAAACAAGTCGTCAATTGACTCTCCACCCAAAACACGTCTGTTAAGAATATCGAACTGACGATCGAAACTGCGAAACCCGGATAGCAAAATGAGCGAAACACCCTCTTCGCTCGCTTCAGCCTTCATTAATGTCCACGCCGCGGCAGCGACGGGTTCCAGTCGGTGCTTGATACCGCTCTGACTTACGTCGGCGACGACCAGCGTGTCGGCGTCAGCGTACTGGGGCAGCTGCCGGCTTCTAATTTGTTCCGGGTCACCGCCTAACGTCAAAACGCTTTGAAGTATTTTTTGGTCTAACGTGTGTGGCATGTTGACCGTACCTTTTAACAATGCCGAATAATGAAACGACTATCATTTTATGGAGAGGGTCTCAGCCATTGCAAGCCCCAACAGGGGGCGTGGCAATCTCCAATCAAGTCATTGCGAGCCTGTACCGCGGGCGTGGTAATCTCCGATCAAGTCATTGCGAGCCCGCACAGCGGGCATGGCAATCTCCGTCCGGATGCTTCGAGCTCAATCAGCACAGACTCTATCGTTTAAGAGATTGCCGCGCGCTTCGCGCTCGCAATGACGTACTCTGTTAGTCCTCTCAATTACGTACTCTGTTAGCCATCCCAATGACGTACTCCGTTAGTCCTCGCAATGGAGCTATCTGGTGACACTCCCAATGACGTTGTCCTCCAGCAGGATAACGTCATTTTCATACCAGCCAACTATTCAGGCACGATATTTCTTATGCACGTACTCAGCGATATCTTCGGTCATTTGATCCGAATCGGCGTTGCGCGAATTAACACTGAAGCCGTCGCTCTGCTCCCATTCGAGGCTGACTAGCAAGTTTCGGCAGCTGTATTCCTGTAGCTTGGTATCGGTCGTGTCGACAAAGCGACCCTCAGGCTGAAGTTTAAATCGGCGCGCAAGATTTTTAGCAATTCGCGAATAGCGACCACTTTTAATGTCCTCAAAAAAAAACGACGGACGCCCGTCAAAGTCTCTCTTCTCTTTCATTCTGATTTCAATCCTCTTACGTAGTGATTTATTAGACTCACAATGCACAGCAAGTTATTCAAACGCTGGTGCCACAGCCTAACCCTACTCCAGTTGATTTTTTGATGTGCTCCATGCGCGATGCCAACGTACCAACGTGTATCTCCAGCTGATGCCCATCCGGATCCAAAATATAGAGCGAATCACCTTCGCTGGTATTGTCTTGCCATAGCTGGACCTGAGCTGATTCAAGTTTTTTGCGTAGTTCTACACAATTGTCTTTCGTTGCACTGAACGCAATATGCGTATAGTCCGTTCGTCGCTCGACGTGCACGCATACCGTCAGGCATAACCACAAACCACCCACCTCCAAATAGGCACCCTCGGGCCAACTGTGCACGATGTTACAACCGAGCAGGTCACTGTAAAATTGGAGTGAGGCCTGCAAGTCGCTGACGGCTAGCGTAATATGATTAAGACCACTAATCATGAGTCAATTTCTCCAATTTTCAAGTTTATAAGAGTTGGCTAGCTGATTTCTTCAACCATGTAATTGAATCCTGCTCCTCGCATGCGGCCAGCCTTTTCGACCAAAAGCACCTCTCCGTCCTGGCTCATAATTTGAAACTCATCCGTTACTCGCTCCCACTTAAGCTCACCCAGTAGTTGAAGTTTACGTAGAAATACAGACTCATTAGTTTCTTTGACATGGCTGTCAAACGGCTGCGAACGGACAAGGCAGTCACCAGAATCAGGGCCACCGGACAAGAGTATAAAACCCAGATGATCGCCTTCGACATTTGATATCGCATAGGTCATGCGGTGTTACCTGTTTGGAGTAAAACTTAGTCTACTGTATCAAACGCGCCAAGGATAAGCTGCCAGACTTAAGCAGGAATAAAAAAAGCCGCAGCACCCTGAGGTACCGCGGCTAAAAGTCTAACTTTACACTTCGCCTATGGCGCTACTCCACTTGGTCCCGGAGGATCCAGGAAGAAGGTGGTAAACAGAATGTAGTCAATAAAGTTGACCAGGTTATCGCCGTTGAAGTCTTCGTCAAGTCCGACGCCACTTCCAGGGAAAGAACCTGAGAACAAGCTAATATCAACAAAGTTAACCGTTCCGTCATTATTCAAGTCAGGATCACATGCGTTGCCGTAACCGTCACCGTTCGTGTCTCGCTGATTGCTGTTGGCAATAAGCGTGCAGTTGTCGGAGCTGTCTTCAACGCCGTCACCGTCGGTGTCGACTGAGCAATCGAATGTGGATTCAGAACCCAGAGGAACAATAATCGTTTCAATGCCGTTCTGATTTCGTGCGCGGGCCTGGAAATTGTAGTCAGTTCCACACGTTAAACCACTAGACACCCACTGTAGTGACGACGACCAGTTAGAGGCCGTGCCAGCCGTGGTGTTCTGAATCTGATACTGAGCCTCCTGGTTGTTGTTGTTCGACAGCGCTACTTTAATCTCCGTTTGAGAAGTCGGCTCCAGCGAGTTAGCAGCTGGAGGATTAGCCAGCGTAAACGTTACCACCGCAGGCTGAGTAGCTGTGACAATGCCGTCGCCGTTTCGCGAACGGGTTTCAAACTTGACCGTTTGTGCACCCTGGAATCCGCCAAAAACGAACGGAGCCGTGTTCTGCTGCCAGCCACTCGTTGCGCCAGTACCGGTTTCGTCAATACGAATACCCGACTGATCAAGCGACAGATTGTTTGGCGTACCGAATGGCTGCATCGTCACTGAGTTAGACGTCACGGTTGTTACGGTGGACTGAGGTGGGACCACCTGTAACGTGTAGGCGCATTCTACTGCCGAAGGCGTCGTATTGTTCGGAGAGTTTGCACTGTCACGTGCCCATGCTCGGTAGCAATATTCGTCGTTTACCTGCAACCCAAGGTCCGAGTAAACGCGAGATTCCTGCCAGCCGCTGTCCGTACCACCAAAGCCACCAGATGGAGAACTCATGAAGTCAAGGTAGTAGGTTATTGGGTCGGCGTGTATATCTGTCGCAAATGATGCCGTCATGCCAATAGAGCTCGTACCTGTTGGAGCCGGCGCGCTTGAGAACGACATTGGATTTGGATTCGGCGACGTTACGTCAACTTCAACCGTTGTATTCAGGTTCCAGTTAAAATTACCGTAAGGAACGTTATACGAATTGTGACTGTGAGCAATCGCAAAGCTGGCGGCCCCCAGAGCAACGGGCGCACGCACTTGGTAGTTCACCATTGTTGTGATTCCACCGTCGCCCGCAACAGTTCCCACGTTTTGTATAGCCGCACCGCTGACCAATGTGAACCCGTTGTTGCCGACAAAATCGAATATGTTGTTGTGACTGGCAAGTTCGGAGTCGTTGCGAAGCCAAAACGTCACGTCAAAGACTTCGTTTGGCTCAACGCTCGTCGGCCAAATAGCTATACCTTGAAATTGATCAGGATGCTCTACCCGGGTAAAGCCGTCTTCAGTCGCCAGAGCGAAAGTCTCAACATCATTGCCGTTTGCAAAAGACGATGACCACGCGTAAGCGTTAATGACTACGTCTGTGTCAGGAGCGTTGTTACCAATGCGCACCTGATGCACGTTGTCGAGGCCGCTGAGGTCGCTGTCTATTAAGGCGTTGTTCGCCTCGTTATACAAACGCATGTTCAGGTCAGAGAGATTAAAAAACTCGCTCGGTGTGTCAGCAGTATCATACGTTGCAGCACGATTCCACGTCATCGTTGCTCTGTCACGACCTTCTCCAGGGAAGTTCTCGTCGCGCATTGAGCCTTTATAGAGCTGGTATTCGCCGGCCGTTCCGCGTGGTGCAAGTGAGTCTGAGAACGTATCGAAGCGGTGAAAGTAAGCGGCAAATGCGTTCATGTAACCCCAACCGATTTGAGGATCCCAACCGTCTGGGTCGTCTTCAATGTTCAGGCCGTTAAGGTTCTTTTGAGCTGTGTTAATGAGCAAAGCTTTGATGGCTAACTCATCGAACACACCTGCGTCCATGAGATCCATGATCACACCCAGTACCATTGGAGCGGCCATACTTGTACCCGTCTTGCTGACGTGGTCGCTGGCTCCGCCTTCCCAGTTATGGTTAGGCGCAACAATAAAACTTCCTGGAGCGGCTAAATCTGGCTTGCGACGGCCGCTTGCGGTAGGACCAACCGTTGAACTTGGACGAATAATGTCGTCGTCACGGCTAGACGTATTACGGTCTTGGGCGTTGGCTACGGCAATAGCGTTGTAAGAAATCGCTGGATCGCTGAACAGCGTATTGCTTGGACCAGAGTTTCCAGCTGAAATAGTGACTGGTGTATCGGAGACCGTTGAAATAACCGAATCCCAAAAGCGCGAGCCGTCTGTATCGTCGAGTGTCGTAGCTCCACCGTAGCTCAAGTTAAAACCATCGACGTCGTCGTTGAACGAGTTTGACGGTTGCAGCGCACCAGAGTTGTAAATAGCCCGATCAACCAGGTTGTACTTGTCGGACCAAAACATTGAGGCGGTACCACTTGTGTTTTGCCAGCCAGCTTTCAGGTTAACGACTTTTTCAACACCATGTGCCATGCCAAGATGCTGTGTGAAGCCTGGGCTTCCGTAACTGGCCACGATGCCAGCTACATGTGTTCCGTGACCCTGCAGGTCGTCCTGGGTAAACATGTCGTCGAAATTGGCTGAGCCGTTAGCAGCAACCAAATACCATGAGCCGAAGTTATCGCGAAGTGGCGATACGCTGTCCCTCATAGCAGGATGTTGCAGGTCGAGACCAGAATCGAGAATAGCCGGATCGTAAATGCCGCCAGTAAGGTTAGCGTCCCACAGACCCATGAGGCTGGCATCAATTGGATCTACGTTCGTAGCACGGTCGGCCACGTTAAGGTGACCTTCCATTACGCTGTCTTCAACCAGACGCATAATACCGGGCGTTTTACCCAGTTCGTCAATTGCTGAAGCAGGCACCAGTGCCACAATCACGTTGCCGGCTATTGTTGAAAATTCTACTGTGCCACCCAATTGGGTTACGGCATCGATGACAGGCTCTTGCGACTGATCAATCATGCCTCGCAGCTGTGCGGTCACGGCTTCTTTGATCTCGTGCGAAAGCGCCTCGTTGCGCTCGTTCATAGCTCGCAGCGCGGTGCTTTGGTCTTCCGACATTGAGAACATGTTGGCGTAGTCTTCACTGTCACGCTCGGTATCGAGACTTCTTTCTTGTTCCAGTTCCTTTAAAAAAGCGACGCGCGTGGACTCAAGAGCATCAACCTCGCTTTTGTGCTGCAACATAGTCTCTTTTAAAACCTGACCATGCGGTTGATAGCCCAGATGAATCAGCACCCGAAGCTCTTCGTCAGCACTTATAGACCTGGCTCGCTCAGCCAGCTTGGTATCGACCACCGGAAGTGACGCAAGTGCCGCTTTCGGCATGGGTGTACCGTCTTCTGCCATACCTGGCTCGTGGTCTTTATACATTTCGGCGCGCATCTCTGCGCTACGATCGTCAAGTTCACCGGTGAGTTCCACGCCGGCTGATTGTTGTAAGCCCGTGGCTTCAGTTTGTTTTTCTGAGCCAGCTGTTGCTGAAACCGAACCGGCTGGTACGGCTGCAAGCAGCGGTTGAGTTGCCATTACCCAAACCATGAGTAGTGCAATATTTTTTCTGAAGGTATTCATACCATTTCTCTCCCTGAGTATTTCAGAATTTGAAACGGGCTAACGATAGTCGTTCCGCCCCTATCCACAACGGCGACGTTCGAGTATCAATTCCCTCACTGTTTATTCTTATTTTCTGCTTTTCAACGAGTTGCGGTTTGAATTCTGGCCGCACTCTGAATAAGCGCCCCTTCTGACGGCTGTCAGCCCTGTTATATAAGATCCGCTTATAAGCGATCTAAACCACATTGCGAGCGTGTTGAACACTCACACCTTTAACATCTCTCTTTTTATAGAGTGCTTGAATATGAGGGTTACATTGGTCTTGATTAGCCGGTTGCTGGCTACTGCCCGTTTCAGTCGTACCAGTTGAAAATAACGTCTCCGACCACTTTGGACCGCCAGTATTTGACTTGTTCCAACTCTGTTTCGTGAAGTTCTGAACAGTTGTTGTCGTCCAGTTTTTCCGACAGCACGGCACTCTGAATAACTTTGTAGCCCTGTAGCTTAAACGACTTGGTAAAATCGGCGTCGTCGAAAAACTCAAGTGATGCGCTGTTAGTTGCCTCTGCAAAAGCGATAAAACCAAACTCTGGATTACACACTACGTGCAGACTCTTGCCGTCGTATTTAATAGTCGCCTGATGAAAATTAGGCGTTACTCCCGCCTGAACGTACTTGGAAGCCCATCCGCCTGCTCGTCGACCTGCTTCGACGCAGGCAGACTTAAAGCGGGCAAAACTGACGTCGTGGTTCTGGTCCTTATTTGAAAAACCTGAGACCCCTTTCGGGAGTTTAAATTCGTTGGATGACATGTAATTGGTAACACCTGGATTTGTAGGAAATAGGTCTAAGACGGCGTATGCGCTGAGAGAGCAAACTCGACGCACGTGGCCGACGAGTATAGCTTATCGCCAAAAGTATGGTGTCGAGTAAACGTTATTACGCCGAGAGGCCTTTGGACACCTGCCAGGCTCACCATCGCAGAGTTTGTCACGATAATTCCATTCTCAAAGGCATTGGGAGTCGTTTATTTCCTAACAGCAGTACCCATTACTTTGACCTTGCCGCCAAAGGGCAATGCAGCGACTTCGTAAATTGTACGTGCTGGACGCTGACCTTCTGGGAACAACTCCATAAACAGAGCATTGACTTCTTCCACACAGCTTAAGTCGTCAAACGCGATATCGACAAAGACCACTTCGTCTTTCGTAAAACCCGAAGCCTCAAGCGCCGCAAAGAAATTGGCGAAAGCACGGCTAGCCTCTTCGCGAACGGTACCCGGTACGTATTCACCTTCAAGGCTCACAGAAAGCTGGCCACTGACAAAACACATATTGCCGGCCACCACCGCATGACTAATGGGGTTTGACCACTTGGGCAGAGAAGCTCCCGAAGAAATGTATTTATGCGTCACTTCTGTCTCACTCACTCAGTTTTCGTAATTCTCAAGCTCAGTATCGTGTGCTTCGCGAACCCGGCCGTCTTGGCTAAATAGTAATCCGCGCTCCGAAACTTTGCTCGCAAAACCGAATAGAATTTTCCGTGATATCTGAAAAACCACCAAAATCTGTTCGTTATCTATTCTTTTGACAAATCGGGTTACCGCGTGTGAATTACAAGCCCAGACTTCGACAGACGGCTCGGAGGAAATCAACGAGTTTACGGCCGAGTAAGACTGGTCAATAAAACTCAGTATCTCGCTGTTGATTACAGCATCCAGCCGACTCTTAAGCAGTTTATTCATTACACATAACTGGCCTGAGGAAACGGGCTATAAACATCACTTGAAATAGTCTACGTGATCCAGGAAGAAAAATATTAGGTATTCAGTCTTTGAATAAAACGGATCAATTTTGTGAAACGTCTATTTTGTCAAGAAATGACATGACAACTCGGTCATATACGTTTTGCAGCGCTTTGGTGAACGCCTCTTCGCTCTCGAAGAATCCGCCCAACGCCTTAACTACATCAGTTTGATTGGTAAAGTGTCCGGTTTCAAATAGCGAAATTACGTTAATCGCCTGATCGTCAATCAAAGCCGTACTATAGCTAGAGTTATCAATGTGTGTCTGCAAATAAACTAACACCGAAATAGACATTCCTAACCGCTCAAAGTCAGTTAGGTCGTTCCTCATGAGTTCGGCAAATGGATTTATCAACCCCGCTGTTACGAGGTCACCGAAACCACCAGAGTAACTCCTGATTTCGCGAAACATTTCCAGTATTGCACCCTGCAGATTATTTTGATGCATAGCTATTTAGCAGCGCTACCGCTAGCCCGCGCACTCGAGAGCGCACGCTTCTGTGTCACGTCAGACGGTTGCAAATTAACGGCCATAATCAGACTCGTCCCGGTTTTCGTTACTCTCAACAAAGCGTCTATCTCGCCAATAATAATAGAAGTCCCCAATGAGTAAAATCAGACACGTAAACGCAATGGGAACGGTCAGAAGCATCATTAACACCAGCTTCAGTTTATAGCCTTGCCAGGTTAGGTAGCTAAACAGTATGAGTCCAACAACCGGCAGTGCAATTTCGTCGGCCCTGCTCCAGTAGTCGACTCTAACACTCTTGGCCCAATAGTGATTTAGTTTTGGGAGTTTCATACATCAGCCCTATTGCGAAATTTGTCTTGCAGTCGTTCACTACGGTTTAGACGCTGAAGAGCGAACTTTAATACCCGGCCTAAACAGCGACGATGCACTACGTACATCTGTCAGTGTAGAAATACCGCCTGGACCGGACCTGCAACTCAATTCGGTCTTGTGTCTGCAAACGAATGCGCTGCCTTGATTGAAACTCGCTTCATGATTAGGCGGCATCACCACTCGCGCCATTCTTCTGTGACGTCGTCACCTTCATCGTTAAACCCAAACTCCGCACAAGCGCTCATGATTGCCATGCAAATATCCTCTCTTTGACCCGTCTCAATTAGTGAGTCGGAACAGCGCGAGTTTAGTTTATTTAGCGCTTCTACCGCTTCTTTTACTAACAGCATTGCAGCTTCTTTACTGCCGGCCTCTCGAACTGATGCGTAAAACGAATCGAGAATTCTCAAGCACTCGTCGACATTACTTTTAACGTAGTCGCCGTGCTCCATAAAATCGAGCATTCCTTTCTCAAGCGATTTTCTGTAAGCGTCGAATTCTGTACTCATTATCGAACCTGCTAGTGAAATTTAATACATGGATTGATATGTCGTTAAAATTTATCTACGCAATGAGCAGACGCTTACCAGCCGAAATAACAAGCACCGAAATTTCGTTGCTTAAAGCGGATACCGTCTTTTATTTGTCTAGACTGATACAAGCTCGCTTACCGTCAAGTTCGGCTCTTGGTGGTTAGTCAGACGCTATCGTTCAACGATAGTACTGAAACCACCAAAGATCATGCGTTTGCCGTCGAAAGGCATCGATTTTGGATCCCAGCCTGCCAGACGTTTGTCACTCATTGCGCTTGCATTGCCTGCGTCACGTGCCTCACGAGAAGGCCAGGTAATCCAGGAAAACACAACGGACTCATCGCTTTCGCATTTAACGGCAAGCGGGAATGAAGTAGCTACTCCGTCAGGGACGTCTTCAGCCCAATTTTCGACAACGGAAAGAGCACCGTGATCTTTAAACACTGACGCCGCCTCTTCCGCCAGTTTGATGTAATCGTCTTTGTTCTTGTTTGGAACGGCGACTACGTACCCGTCTACATAAGTCATTTCTTCGACTCCTCTCAGTCACATAATTTTATAATAGAGACATTGCAAGGTGAACGCTATAAAACGACCGCGAGCGAAGAACCAGTTTAACTCAGCCTCTTTTAGCATTCGTGAATGCGTAACTATTGGGATCAGTTGCGGCTTCTTTCCAAACCAAGAATCGGCGGCACCTGTCAAATGAGTCCGTACGTCAGTGCGCCTCAAGGAACCCGACAGCTTATCAAAGCACCGGAGCGCCGCCCTACGCCTGAATTTTGGCTTGAGAAGTGAATGCCCTGGAACAATATACGCCGATATAGACACCAGCAACGCCTGCCAGTAGATAAAGACCTCCCCATCCAGAATTGTCTCCGATAATTTCGAAAAGAGGTGTTTCTCCGGCGGCAACACTAAACACAGCCCAGTAGCTAAAAGCGTTGGCCAAAATAAAGTATGCAATCCAGAAAACCATGAACTGAATACGTCTGGCAATGAAGGCACCCGCTGCGGCTGAGACAAACATGGAAAAAACGTTAGTCAGCATGAATGAGGTGTAGTCTTCCGGCCCGGTAAACGAATTGAGCTCGCCGATTAGTGATGAAATCAGAATAGTTACAATAAAACCGATCCAGATACGTTTGTCATTCAGCATTTTTGAACACCCGTACTTCTCGTAGTTAAAGAACATTTCCTGCTCGGCAAGCTAATCATTTGAGGCGACGGCAAATGTTTCCTGCATGAGAAACCGAGTGGACTTAATCGTTGGCTTGGCTATCCCAACCTGGTTGTCAAATATAGTTTGAATACCACTTTGAAATGACTCTGAAGTTTATACCCATTATCACTAACAGTAGCGAAACCAAAACGCCACATACACCCGCAATAGTCGAAGTGCGACGCCGGTCACTCAGCCTCTTGCCAAAATCGTCGCACCGGCTTTGAAAGTGCGTGGCGTCCGAAGCATTGGTATGTTGATTGGAAAGTACAAGCCCATCTTGACATAGAGACTCAAAATTGAGGTGTCCGGGACCGACAATCGAGCCAATTTGATAAAACCCGCTGAACAGCCCCAGCAGCACCAACGTAAAAGGTAATATTCTATGCATAAAGGGCAACGTGACTCGAAGTCTGTAAATTTAAACAATACTTAGCCTCGAGATGCTGGTGCGATCTCGACACAGAGCCTCTAGACAGGACCACTGGAGTCAAGCCTCTTTTTTGAAGAATCATTCATTTCCACAAAGTGCCTGCCCATCTGGCGCTGACCGCGGTATCAAGCTCCCCGCCGTCGAGCCAGACGATTCTGCAATCGGAGCATGAATCTATTATGAAGTCACCAGGACCGTAGTACTCGTGAGTCGCCATAGGTGTACTACAGTCGGGGCAATTTACAGCGCGCTCGATATTCAAACTGACCGCGCTGCCAGGCTTTCTGGCCAAACTCGCTTCGCCAGATCGGGCGTAGCGAATAATGTTCAAAAAATTCTCTTGCTTAATGAGAAGTCCGCGGCAACCAGAGCAGGATAGAAGGTCCCACTCATCCACTTTACCCAGGCTTAGATTTTCTGTGCAAACCGGGCACGTGAAATCGGACGTCACACCATCGACAAGCTTGATCATTGCGTCTTCGCGTAAAGAAGGAATATGAACAGTGCTGCAATAGTCGCACATGAGCATGTCTTGGTAGCGTTTTAGCACCAGTGTAGAACCACAGTTTTCGCAGTTTGTTCGCATAGTTTTAGTCGTTATATATTTGGCTGCCAAGGCCAGCGAGAGCAAATAGATGCCGTGGTGAGATCGAGATAATCACTGAGTGCTGTATTATTCTTCAATGTTGCCAACCTCTACTTGAAAGAGAGCATTGCATCTACCCGGTCTTCCTTTACCTTGGCTACAGCTTCCTGCCATTCTTGCGAAATCGCTGGATCAGCGGTTACGCCATCTGACAAAAGACTCATTGATCCAAGAAGCCCACCTATTTCGTCCGATTTCGTTACCGTGTAGTAGTTTTCAAGAAACGAGTACATCGCGAGATAGGCTTGTTTTACTGTCAGTGTTTCATCAGTCATCAATTCACTTTGTTCCTTTTATTTTTCGAGTCCATCCAATACTGAGAACGTATCGAGTACCCGCATTAACAAGACCTACCGAATGAGCAGAAACATCAGGCCTGAACAATTTAATTCTGCTGTTTTCAAAAATTACTTCTTGGCACTTAAACTCGCCTCCTCTTGTCGCACGTTTTAGAACGATATTTAGTCGATAGTGCTTTTTGTCGTCAACCGGGTCTGTATGCTCGGCAATCTCAGCGCCCGGAGCGTATCGGAGCAAATAGCAATCAAACGGTTGTACTACCCGGTTAGCCAACAAGAGCATTTTTTCGTAACCGCTATTTTGGCGGCCAGACCTCCATTTCCAGAGGTTTTTGAGCAAGCCAGAGTTATTCACTGCTTCTACCTGTCAGAATTAGTCATCGCGCTATGCCAAGTAAAGCCACTGATTTGCATTCGTGTCCCAGGGGCGTCTGCGGCGGGCTGTAAACGAATCGATGCGTTCACTGACTGTGAAGCGCCCGGTTAATTTACCGCTTCATCGAAATACTCAACATTCTTACACAGCTCTTCCATAGATAAATTGCGCTCTACTGGAGCTGAAGGCCTCCAAGCTTCCATTCTACTCGACACCTCAGTGCGACTGAGTTCGTCGCCTAAGTGCGTAATATTCTCGATGCGAAGAAACTTCCATTCAACCTCTTCGTTGAACTGATTCTTGTACGAATGCTCTTCTGACTGTCCAATACTCAGCGCCGTTTCTTTTGCTTGATCAAACCCTTCGGCCTTAAAAACATGCACCTGAATATCGACCGTATACCCCTCCTCGGGTACGGGTCCTGAAACCAAACAAATTACGGCGATTCGTGCACTGTAGTAACTCATGATTCAGGCGACACGGCTATGCAAACGGACCGCTTTTGAAGCTGGCAAAAGGCTATTAAGACCGCTTGTAAAAAACAGCAAGAAATTAGTAGGCGACGTTCTGTTCATATTGTATCTCTCGTTTTCTGCTACCAGCAGGGGGTTTAAACCGCGGCGTATAGACACATCAGTAATTTAACGTTAGGTAATATTGCGCAGACTGTCTAGACCAAAGCCCGCTGCAGCAGACTGTTCTTGAATAAAAAGCTGAAAGACGAGTTTTGGACGAACTGTACACTTCGCTCTGGCATTTCCTGACAACAGTGCTGCAAACACTTCACCAGCATATCATGTGCTGCAGCCGACTCTTGCTGAAAAAACGTTACCCACGCTCTCGCCAGCAGCTTGCATTTATAGTTCACGTTTACTCTCCACGCTCGACAAGAGGACCGAAGGATGGCGGACCGTGTTTATTCCGCATTGGCGTTCCCTTGCTAAACCCACACTCAATAAGCGCGAACATCCAGCCTACCAACGGAGCCAACCAAATCAGACCTAGCCAGCCACTCTTGTCCTGGTCGTGATATCTCTTTGCGGTCACGGCAAAAAGTGGATAGAGAAAAACCAACAGTGCTAAATTAGGCAAGTAGGAACCAAGAGGCAGCAACGCAATAATTGCACCACAGGAAACACTCGGAATACAGACTATGGCGAGTCCAATCCAAAAATCCCGTCGATTAATTCGACCCTCGAACGATAACAGTAAATAAGAAACCCCCTTGGGTTCCAGATGGTATAGCTTTGCGTTAGGTGCTTTATATGGGTTATTCATTCAGGAAGATCGGCTGCGGTGAAGTAACACTTGAGACAACTGTCACTATGCTTGGACAAATGCCGGCCCTCAAGGTTCTCTCTATGCTGATGCCTAAATCTATTACTTCTAATCATCTAAAGACAGATAGTAGCGCCGCATTTGATCTTCTTGTTGGAGAAACTGGCTAACCAGCTTGATCTCTTCTTCTACCGGAACCTCACAGTCACTGCGCTTGAAACCGGCCAGCCGAATGACCTCACCTTCGCTCATATACACCATGTATTCTTCTTCAACATCGACAGGTATGGTATTCGGATCATTGAACGTTCTCGCACAAGAACAACCAACCAGAATCTCGTCAATATCCTCAGCTTTTTTAATAATTGTTTTCGGACCGCTACCTTTTAAATCTCTGGTGACTTCGAACAGTGACTCGGCTCCAAGAGTCCAGCTATCCTTGTCGCTCTTGGTGTACGTCGCAACGGCCAGTACAACCCGGTCTGCGTACCGAGCGGCACGTACAATATCTAGCTGGCCCTGAGCGATTTCGACTTTTAACTTTAACTCGCTCTCTATATTGGTCTTCATCTCACAGGCCTGCACGTCTACGAGTAGTGACAGGCCCAACACGACAATAATAGAATCTTTCAGCAAGACAGCAAAACCTCTGAAATTAGTCACGACTGAAGATGATAAGTTCATAACCACAAACTCCTTTCTGTAGTTCGCATTGATTGCTATTCGGCATTTCTTACCAATTGAGACAGCCGTTGGGCAAAAGCGTACTCGCGAAGTTCTTTCGCTTTCGCCGGAACCTTCAGAACCACTTTCTCAAGTAGCTCGACGGGCTCGAGATCTATATCCATCTCGATAAAAACACCCTCCTGATCCAGCAGTCGAACGATCCAGGTCGAACCGGAATCTGGCAAGAGCTTGACGAGCACGCACTTCTCTAAAACTAAACCGAACGACTCTAACGCACGATTTAAGTTAGCCGGCCCAATTTGACCATTCCAAAACCGCTCATTCCGTACGGACAGTTCCGCGAAGAATATTTCGTCTGTCATAGACATCAGTTTGCCTGACTTGGTTCAACTACTAACCGGTAATTCATACCCTGCATCTTAGCCCAGCCCGCTTCAGAATGGCATTCAGGGTACCAAGGAGCAATATTTGCACCGAATATAATAGCCACGGCTAGCGTACCGGGCTTACGTAAACGATTTGAACTCCCGTGAGCTTCGCCATGTCCTGTCAACAGCCCGAACGTTCTATTAATACTTGAAGACGTGCCTGAACTTGGGCGCGCTGAGCGGCGTGAGACTCGGGCAATTATAAGAGCCTCCAGTCTCGGTTAGCGACCACAAAGCTAACGACATCAACCGTCGCTGAAAACAATCGGTTGATGACAATTAAAACAAGATAGAGATCACGGCGCGCGATGCGGGCAACGAGACAGGTCGTGTATTCGTCCAAGCAGCACACCCGTCGAAACCGCGTGTTGTTGCTCCAATACGCACACGCCTGTATCAACGCAGCTAAAAATGGCCGACTTCATTGACTTGGCAATGATGAAGTCGGCGATGTTTATCTCACAGTATTCCGACGTGGTAAGAAAAGCATTGAGTAGTGACTGCTATGACCTTAACAGGCAGGCGAGCTCCTACGCGCGCTCAAAAACGCTTGGCTTTTCGTCCGACGGCAAACGCAAACAGGGCGACGCCAATAAGTAGAGGCGTTGCTGGCTCCGGAACCGAGGCCATTGGGACAGAGGACAACTCCACAGACAGGAACGCTTGACCAAATTGGCCTGTGCCGTCGAAGTAGCTAATGGATCCTCCAGTGATAAGACTAAAGTCCGGGACAACCACCGGCGCGCCATCGACAACAGCACCAGGCGCAAAAAGGTCACCCGAACCGAAGAACTGTATGTTGATGGAACCAAGAAGCTCGTCCCAGTTTGCGTTCAGTAACCATAAATCACTGAATCCATCCTCAACGGCGGCTATGTCGACGGGCGAGACTGACCCCGGCAGACCGTTGGCGGTAAAATCACTCATCGTCCAGAAGACGGCACCCGCGCTCTCTACGCCGGTGGTGTCGGTGTCATAGGTAAAGCTGCCGTCGAATTGAGCGCCATTGGTAATTCCAAGACCGCCGAACACGCTCAAATTGTCATCTGCAACAAAGATGATTTCCGCATCATAATTCACGGTTACCGGTACAGCGTGTGCCGAAAGCGACGCCAATACCAGCAAGCAGGCCAAGTACTTTTTCATTGTTTTCCCCCAAGCGATTTAATAAAGCTTTACAAAAAAACTGCAAAAAAGGTGCCATCGGTCAGAAAACAGGGAGTTACCTGAACCTCTACGTGCAATGTGTAAAACTTCTCGACTATTGGACTGGGATTAATTGGGTTATGCGTTATGTGGCAGCAAGGTTAGAAATCAGAAGAATAAGTGAATAGCCTGTAACGAAACGCCAGCACACACCGACGCCGGGTACTATAAATAGTTAGACCAGCAGCGACTGAGAGAGAATTAAGTGCATTAGTATGTGCCTCTCACGGCCGGATTTTCTTATTGTGCGATGTCATTTTATAGACTACTTCAGAAGCGCGTTTAGCTCCGCAACGGTCGGGACTTGCCCAGCCCACCAGATAGTCGAACTTTCGGTTTGAAGAGTATTTTCGTACCAAATTTTGTCAGGGCCATTAGGTGAAGCTACGCAAGCCCTTGAGAGACAAACACACTCTCCGACACTTAAGTTTTGCCGCGACTGTACGCCGTGTGAAGCTAAAAGAAACTATGGTCGACAATTATATCGATTATTATATTTCGCTACCGAACGGGATACCGTGTTTTTCCAATGCAGTTTCGAGAGTCGCCATGCATTGCTGTTCGGTCCCATATATTCCACGCTTCGCCAGCTCCAGTTCGTCTTCTATGATATCGAACTCGAGACACACGTTTTCATCACTGGTTGATCTTGCAATTTGATGGGCCATTGCAGCCAATGATGAAGCCGGTCTATCGCCTCGTTCAAGCATCTTATGCATGGCGGCAAACAACCACGCACCCGAGAGACTTGGTTGCCAAGGCCCCTTTACAAGTCCAAGAGCATCGTAAATCTGAGCCTTTCCAGTGCTCATTGCAACGTCTATTACTTCCACCGATGGTTCGGCTTCTTTCTCTATTACTGAATAGGCCCACTCTTTCGCCTCAGCAAATTCAACAATGCCAACCTCAATACCATACTTAAAGTAATCAGCGAATACAGCCTCGCTGATCATCGCTGGTAACCGGAAACGTCACTATTTACACTAGCCGCGGCTTGGGACGCCAGGAAGCGACGAAGGTGTTTAGGAGAATGCAGCGCTATGTTATGCACCAGCCAGAATTCCAAATCCGATGTCCACGAGAATGTATGAGAACACAAACACAGCAGCAAAAACCGTTGATTTCTTTAAGCCCCATTCGTACATCATATTGGAAGTAAAAAGCACGATCAGACCTGTTCCAAATAATGCCGCCAGCAACGGCACTAGACCCCAACCATTCGCATCAATAATACTGACCGCAATGAAGAAGATAATATTCGAAACAAATACAAGACTAAATACGTTCCAGAAATCGACGCCCACATCGCCTTTCAGCAACAACTTCGCAGCACCGATCATGATGGCTGATAATATTAAGGCTGTAATCAATTAACCGCTCCAGAAAAACAAGACTTAAGTGTATAGAGATTAAACGTTGTCACAGCTTATCCCGGTTCGGGAAGAAATAATACGTTTAACCAACGGTTTACTAACTTGTTATTTAGCACGATTGACAGTACTACTCGCGCACCAATGCAGAACACGCTAGGTAGTCGATATTGATGTGAGCGGGCCAAAGGCTAGGGTCCGGAACTTGAGTTACGCGTCACGGCCATGCACTTCAGGGTACCCGCTCGATCGCTACGCGATCTCACCTCGGAATTAGATTTGCTGTTCGGCGTAGCACAGTTGGGAGTTACCAGGATGACGGACAGCGTCTTTCGAATGCAATACGAGGGTCATATGCATGCCAGGTGTCGGTAAAACCATTGCGGACTACACCTGTTTTGAAAACCTCCCGGGCAGTGGCAACGTACTTTTGCGGATGTTGCTTTACCGTCGTGTCAGCCTTCTGTACTAACCGACCTTTTCGACTGAACGTAGATTAGGACTCCCGCCACACAGGAGCCGTAAGCCACCAGCGCTGCGATTAGCAAAGAGGTCATTGAGGTATCGCTGTCGGAAAACCAAAGAATCAGTAGCATTGCCGAGATCACCAAAACGGTTTTCAAAATATTCAGTGTGACGACACGGGGTGTCGTTTCCTTGCCAGGGCTCAGTACGGAACTTGCCCAGTTGAAAGAATAGAATATAAGCACACCGACTATCAGTGCAGCGATGATAGCGCCGATAACGGACAGTAGTATAAGTGTGAGAATTATAAGTGTGAGAGAAATTGCCATCTTTTACTTCGGGTCAAAGCTATGCGAGCCTCTATTCAACGATCTGATTGCGCTTGTCGCTGAACACTGGTGCTGTAGCGCACGAGCACCCGTGTTTTTTCCGTCAAGAATTTGTAACTTATTCTTAAAACAGAGTTTATATCCCGACGGGGTGTAGTCCCTATTATACAAGGCCCAATGCTCTAATGGAAATGAGCTTGACTACCTTGGCACCGTTATTTCGTAACCGTTGTATTCGCGACAGTGAAAGTCAGTTGCATCGCTTTATGGTTCCACAGAATTCAACGTCACCATCTTAACTGCGGCAAAAAAAGACTGAGAGAAAACCATAAAACCTGCAGCACAAGAAGAATCCAGGCGAATATTGTGAGCGCCTCGGCACTAAGTGGCGCGACATCACTAAAACCGGGGATGAAAGTACTCTTCCATCCTTCCAGGATTGCCGCACCGTTCCATCTTATGATCCAGATCAAGAGGAGAAAAACCAGCGAATTCCAAAATAGCCAAGTTAGAGTGTCAGTAACTGCGTCATTATATTGATGCCATATGACCAGTAGAAATCAGCCGCGGCTCGACGAGGCTGTAACAAGTAACACCGGATAACTGTCGGTTGCATCGGCTTGTCAGGTGCATTCATGCGACAGGTGGCCGATCCAAATCGCTAAACGGATAAAAACCCTTGTTTCTGAGCAGCTCAAACAACGCATCAGACCCTTGCGAACGGGCGAATTGTAATTCGCTAGGGTGTATAGCGATACACACTAAGAGACCATGTAGTCGTTTGCCGATCTTTAGTGGTTTAGCTTCGTCCGAAAATTGATCGAAAATGACATACCTCGTTTCACAGTTATCGGAAGGTATTTCGGAAGTCTCTTTAGGATTGAGCTCAGCATGCGAACAATAGTTACCCAAAGCAGTAAATATTCCGCAAAGCAAACGCTCGGTTTTCTCAAACGAACTGTCGTCTTTATTCGAAACTGAGTGTTTAGAATAACCTACCAATTCGTACGTTCCAATTTTGCTCGGCCTTGGCCCTTCCCCGCAGTTGTCCAGCAATTCCATTGTTGCCATTGCCGTGCTGCCATCTGGCTGTGGGAAGTAGTACATATCGACCGCCCCCCAGCTCGAAAGGAACAATTGCGTGCCCCACAAACCCGTGAAGCGGACCAAGTAAATCTACCAACCCTTTCTGTTTGAGTTCGTAGTCAAGGTCTGGATCGTGGTATGTACCCCGTAGCCGGTGAAAGAAATCTCGCAAGAAACTCAACTATTTACCCAACTATTAAGATCAACTGCTGCTGACGAGAAGTTCATTAAGATCAATCTCCCCCGGTCGGTCGCATTGATTGTTGTTAGTCTCGCGTCAGCCAACTAGAGCGTTCCTGCATTTTCAGTAATCCCCGTGAATTCCCAGAGGTAAAGTCCCAAATGGCTTAAACCTTGTAATCCGCGTCTCTTCGTACCCAAGTCAGGAGAATGAAAGCACGCTTTAAGATAGGTCGACCCTCGCAGTACATATTTTACAGCCAATAGCACAGCTCCGGCGGTGGTATTAGTTTGTTATATGAATTTGGTCTCATATATTTCACTGCCATCTATTTATCACCATCTAATAGCCGATTCGGTGTTAGGGCCAACAGTATTAAGCAATTTCCTAAGAGAAGACCTCCAAATTGATATAAAAACTCATTCGGAGAATAAGTGAGACGTGCCCAAACGACAGACCAAACGACTAGAAATAACCCTGCTAGCAGCAGAAGTAACCTTAGAATTAGGGATATAGGACGAGGAACCATTTTATCTTTGAATACCTATATGATTTTTAAGGTCGGCCACGGCTGAATCACATTGGAGAGGAATCACACATAGAACCGCTGCCTGCATTGATTTAGCACACGACGCCTCAATGCAAGAAATATTCATGTAATATTTTCCATTCCGTATTGCCTTGTTGTTCAATAATATTCACGCTCTTGAATTCAATTGGTGGCATATTATTTAGTGATTGCAACAGCCTTCCAACTGATCGATTTGGAGTTGGATTCCTGGGATGCCGCAAAGTAATGTGCGGCTCGGATACTCTTGGCTCCTCGCCTCGTGAACTTAGCAGTAACTTTCTGAGCTCGTTATAACGTGACTTACCTTTTACACAAGGTAGCAGCAGACATCCGTTATCTAATTCTATTGGGGAGCCAAATTCAAGCGAAAGATCAAAGCTCCCCAAACGACTGACTTTCTCGCAAAATCTCGTCCAGTCTAGAACCTCATTTTCTCTGCAAAGAGTTACATGTGCCGGAATGAGCTTGTATTGAACTGGGTCAGCAAGTTCACGCACGCGTTCAATCTCGTTGCGATCGGTCTCGGGAACGTACAGACTTGCTTGGCGCCGGATCATAGGGACAAGTGCATATAACTATTAAAATCAGCCGCGGCTGATGACGATACGTTTATTATGACATACCTCCGTCGGTCGGTTTAGTCTACGGCACTTGCGTTTCCGTCGATCCATTCGATTGCCAATTCATGAAAATCCTTGCCTAAATGAATGTGCTTGCCAATAGATACTGCTGTACCGTCAACATACTGCTGTGCCAAGCTTCGCGCTTCAACAGAATGCCCCTCTTCAATAAGTGCAACCACCAAAGAAATAGCGTAGGAGCCTCTTGCTATATGATCTTCATGATTTGAAATAGCAGTAGAAAATTTCTTCTGGCCAAATTCGGTAATAGCTATTGCGACTTCAGCTTCAGCCCAAGAGACTGACCTATCCCCCAAGTTAGTACCACTCCCGCGATGAGATCTCCTTCAATTTATGCCGCCTGTCTTGCAAATTCAACGGGCGGTACGTAGTTCAATGAGCTGTGAGGCCGCACATGATTGTAGTGGTACCTCCACTGATCAATTTCGTATCGTGCTTCGTCCATCGTTCGGAACCAATGTCTGTTTAAGCATTCGTTTCTGAATTTTCCGTTTAAGCTCTCGACGAACGCGTTCTGTGTGGGCTTTCCAGGTTGAATAAATCCAAGCTGTACGGCCGTATCTCGACTCCAGAAAAACATAGCCTTGCTCGTGAACTCGGTGCCGTTATCACAAATAACCTTGTTGGGCTTCGAACGCTCTTCGATATGCTGGTCGAGGAATCTGGCTACCTGGCGACCACTGATCGATACGGATACAAGCTGACCCACCATCTCTCGTGAGAAATCGTCGACCACGTTCAGCACTCGATAACGACGACCACCGCTCAACTGATCCGACACAAAGTCCATCGACCAGCGCTGGTTGATCGCTTGAGGCACCTCCATTGGCT